>DATFHH010000089.1:0-10750 GCA_035248565.1 Pyrinomonadaceae bacterium
TGGTGCCGGAGGTCGGACTCGAACCGACATGAGGAGTGAACCTCGCCAGATTTTGAGTCTGGTGCGTATACCAATTTCGCCACTCCGGCGCGAAGGATGCACATCATAAGGCGCTTTCTCATCGAGCGCAACACTCGCCAACGAAACCCGTCCCCATCTGCGTCAGCCGCGGCTAAGTACCTGCCTGCCAGCATTTTAGCCCCAGCGTAAAAACATGTTTGCCACAATTGCGAAAAAACAGTTAGAATGCTTGAGCCAGCGTTGGTAGGGGTGCGCATACCCCTAACCCTCGAGCCGCCTCACAAGTAAATAAGCTCTACTATCTTTACTTGCCACCAGTGTCCCCTCGTCAGGAGAAGCCAAATGCCGACAACTGTGTCGCCCCGCATATTGATAGTCGACGATGAAGTCGAGATAACCGAAATCCTTGCCGACCTGCTGAGCGATCATTATGAATGCCTAAAAGCCGGGTCCGCCGAGGAGGCACTCTCGCGTTTGCGCGAAAGCGAATTCCACTTGGTCATCAGCGACATCACCATGCCGGGCATGAGTGGTCTGGAAATGATCCCGCACATCAAGGAACTCTCACCCGATACCGTGGTCGTGATGATCAGCGGCATGCAGACTGTCGAGAGTGCGATCGGAGCGCTGCGTCTTGGTGCGTTCGATTACTTGATGAAGCCATTTGATCTGCGACAGGTAGAAGCCGTGGTCAAACGCGCGCTCGAACACCACGAGCTGGTTGTCGCCAAGCAGCGTTATGAAAATCATCTCGAAGAGTTAGTTGAACAACGAACTGCGGAGCTCGATCGCGCGTTGAATTCTCTCGAAGGCGCGTACCGCTCAACACTCAAAGCATTGACGGCTGCACTGGAAACGAGAGACTCCGAAACTCACGGACACTCAGAACGGGTGGTCACTTATAGTTTGCGACTCGGACGCGAGTATGGACTGAGCGGTGAAGAGATGAAGTCGCTGGAGTTTGGTTCACTGTTGCACGACATCGGCAAGATTGGCGTCCCCGATTCAATCTTACGCAAGCCGGCCAAGCTCACTGAAGAAGAATGGGTGCGCATGCGGGAGCATCCAGTTCACGGACAACAGATCTTGCGTGGCATCGAGTTTCTGCAAGGCGCCGCGCGCGTTGTCGCGCAGCATCATGAACAGTGGGATGGCAGCGGTTATCCGCTCGGACTGCGGGCCGGAGAGATCGATATCTGCGCGCGCATCTTTGCCGTCGCGGATGCATTCGACGCGATCACGAGCGATCGCGTGTATCGTCGCGGCAAACCATATGAAGCGGCAGCGAAAGAATTAGACGACTGGGCTGGTAGGCAGTTCGATCCGAAAGTTGTTGAAGCTTTTCATCGCGTGCCGAAGGAAGATTGGGAAGAATTGCACCGCCAGTCGCTGATGCCGAAGAACGATCAGTTTGACGTGCGACAGGTGCTTCGCCACGAAGAGGCACAAGAGATACAAAAAGGCACAATATTTTTTGTGGCTTAGTTTGTGCTTTTTGTGGCTAATTCTGAAGTGTAGGGACGATGTAGCCGCGGCGGGATTGAAGGCTCAGGCCCGGGCGGCGTGAAGCAACTTCGATACGCCGGTATTCACCTGGCTGTGCTTCGGCGAGCGGACGCTTCGGACGATAAGTGACAACGTACTCAGCGGTGATTGCGCGAGCAACTTCATTTGCCTCAGCAAGCATTTCCTGACTGTTAAGCGGCAACAGCATCCTGCCACCTGTCTCATCGGCGACGTTCTGCAAAACCTGTTCACTCTTCTTCAGCTCAGCCTCGTACGCTTTGCGCCTGCGAGTCATCGCCGGATCGAAGCGTATGCCGATGCCATACGATGGCGAACGTGTTGTTCCCGGCGGAAGAGTCGGATCTGTCGCAGTAATCGGATCTGAACTAGGCGGACGTTGACC
The DNA here is from genome assembly GCA_035248565.1 of Pyrinomonadaceae bacterium. Taxonomy (GTDB): domain Bacteria; phylum Acidobacteriota; class Blastocatellia; order Pyrinomonadales; family Pyrinomonadaceae; genus PSRF01. The sequence continues at coordinate 1,931 of DATFHH010000089.1, forward strand.
AGCAACAACCGGCGAAGAGTTCTTGTCAGTCTTCTGTTTGACAAACTCCGTGTAGCTGATGACGTGAACTGTAGCGCGCGCAGCGATTAGTTTACGAATAGCTTCCGCGCGATCGACTTTTCCGCCAGGTGTATCCACGCCATCTGTGATCATAACGACGTGACGACTGCCTTCAGGACGTTCGCTGAGTTGCACGCTCGCGCTCACAATCGCTTCAGAGATGCGCGAGCGCTTGGTGGAGAGAAGTTTGTTTTTCAATGTGCGAAGTACGGCGGACTTGTCGGTGGTCCATGGTTGCAACATCTCGGCAGAATTTCCCGATTGCATAACCGCGATCGACGTACCGTCTTGAAGTCTTGTTACTAATCGTGACGCGACGTCACGAGTGAGACTTGTACTTTTTGACAGGCCACCCAGACCGGTTGAATCGCCACCGGTATCAAGCAGAAACAGCACGTTCGCGGGAATGTGTCTCACGCTGCGGAGTTGTTGAATGACACCGTCTTCGAGCACGAGAACGTCGTCAAGCTCGAGTGTCGGATCGTAATGTCCGTAAGCATCGAGAGCGATGACTGGCAAGCGAACTTCTTCGGTGAATACTCTGACCGGTTCCTGATCTTTTTCGAGGGGGGTTGGTGATGGTTGCTGACTCAAGATCTGAGTCGCAGTCAGAGCAAAAAATGCTGCGATCACCAGAACCCTAGTTGTGCGTTTCAGCAGCCACATCTTATGGAGTTGCCCTGTTTGATGCTCTCGCAATAAGTAAGTTGCCACAAAAGACACAAAAGTCACAAAATCAGACTGCTTGTTTACGCGCCTGGGCTTGCACGGCGGTGATCGCGATGGCGTCGACGATGTCTCGCGCCGTGCAGCCGCGTGATAGATCGTTTGCCGGTTTATCCAGACCCTGAAGAATTGGTCCAATCGCGGTCGCGCCCGCCAGTCGTTCCGTTAACTTGTACGCGATATTTCCGGATTGCAGATCGGGAAAGATCAGCACGTTTGCGCGTCCAGCCACGGGCGAACCTGGCGCCTTCGATTGTGCCACTGCCGGGATCAGCGCCGCGTCGCCCTGGAGTTCACCGTCAACCTGCAACTCAGGTGCGCGTGCTTTAACCGTTCGCGTTGCTTCAACAACTTTGTCGACCAGCCTGTGCTTTGCGCTTCCTTTTGTCGAGAAAGAGAGCAGCGCAACCCGCGGTTCAGCGCCGAGCAATGCTCTGCACGAATCGGCAGCGGCTAAAGCAATTTCCGCAAGTTCAACTGAGCTCGGTTCGATTACAACGCCACAGTCAGCGAAGATCATCACGCCATCATGTCCAAACTCGCTGTTGCGCAGCGCCATAACGAAGAAACTCGACACCAACTTAAATCCGGATCTGACGCCGATGCAATGCAACGCTGCACGCACCGTATGCGAAGTGGTGTTCGTCGCGCCCGCAACTGAACCATCGGCGAGCCCTGATCGGACCATCAAGTTGCCGTAGTACAACGGATCCGAAACGAGTGTGCGCGCCTCGTCTGCCATCAAACCTTTCGCTCTTCTTAACTCGTGGAACAGCGAAACCATCTTCTCGAAATCAGGTGCGCGACGGTGATTGATGATGGCTACGCTACCGAGATCGACACGATTGTCGCGGGCGTTTGCTCGTATCTTTTCTTCGTCGCCCAAAACAGTAATACGCGCAATACGCTGATTCGTGGCCTCAGCAGCAGCAACGACGGTGCGCGGATCGTCGCCTTCGGGCAGCACGATGTGTTGCGGTCGTGACGCAGCACGCTGACGGATTCGATCGAGAATGTTCATGGACGGTAATGTTGCCACAGATTACACGGATCAGCACGGATCTGTATAATCCGTAGCATGTCACGATCGGACCTGCGCAGTCGCATGACGAACCTCCTGCTCGTCATACCTAACCTGCTTTTGCTCTCCGCTCGTTTGATGGTCGACCCTCGAGTGCCGGCAAAAGAGCGACTGCTCGTCGCAGGCGCGATCGTCTACGCCCTCATGCCGCTCGACTTCATTCCCGACATGCTGCCGTTTATCGGACAAGTAGACGATGCATACCTGATCGCGTTGACGCTCTTGCGGCTGATGACGGTCACTGACGCTCGCGTGGTGAGAGAACACTGGCGCGGTGGTGGTGATGTCGTAGAGTTGATTGGTGCGACTGCTTTGATCGCCGGCAGACTACTTCCGAAAAGAATTCGCCGCGTTTTGACGTCGAGAGTTGAAACAGCGAAGGTTCCGACCGGACAAGAGCAGACTGCTACATTGCCGTTACTCGTCGAACGGCCATCCACAGAATACGCAGATTCTATTTAAGCGGCGAGCGACCAATCGATCACGCCTTCGATGGCGTTGGCCAGAACGCCAACCAGATTCACATTACTCGTCTTAAGCGCCCAATACCTGACCTGTTCCGGCAGCGCGTCTGCACCCGTCTCATCAAAAGCGACAACCGCCGAACTGAGTGATGAAGAGTGTGTGATGACAAACCATTCACGCGCGAGACGGAAGTCTTTGTTGAGTGTGATCAACCTGACGTTTGGATGTCGCGGCGGGCGCCAGTCGTCCTGTCCGAAAAGATATACCGCCTCCGAAACGTCGGCGATGCGCATATAACGATCGATGATCGGCTGCAAAGCGGAGAGTTTTTCGACGCCGGCGTAAACTCTTCCGGAACGATTAGTGCGTAGCAGAATGGCGTTTTCGATTATCAGGCAGCCGTACTCGACCGACGCTGTTGTAGTGTGGCAGAGAAAACTCTCGCGTGCGAAAAAATCGCTGCGGGAGAGACTTCCGATTTCACCCAGATTCTCAATTTCTCCATTGCCGGAGAACTTGAGTGCTTGCTCGAATATTGAAAAGTTCTTCACTACGGGGGGCCTCCTGGCTTAAGCCGGACGACCCTTTTAGCGGACGAAAACTGCGAGACGGTTACAAATAGTTCGTTAAAGTGTGTGCGTGAGTGTAGATGGAGTTAATCTAAGCGCAGAGCTGTCAAGATCTTTTCGTGAATGCCGCCAAAGCCGCCGTTCGACATAATTGCCACTACATCTCCGGCGCGCAGTTCGGGAACAATGTGAGTCACAATCTGATCGGCATCGGGCAGAGCGAGAGCGGGTTTGCCTTGTTGCAAAATCGCCTCAATTAATTCTTTGGTATTGAGCGCGCGTCCCTTTTCTGTGACTTTCTGACTGTCGAAAACAGACGCAATGACCACGTAGTCAGCCGCCGCGAATGCATTTGCGTAGTCTTCCTGGAAAACAGCCAGTCGCGACGACCACGAGCGAGGTTCGAAGATCGCAATCAAGCGACGATCTTTGTACCTCGCACGCAAGGCGCGCAACGTCTCGCGAACAGCGGTCGGGTGATGAGCGAAATCGTCGATCACGACTACGCCGCGTTCTTCTCCACGCACTTCCGCACGCCGCTTTACGTTTTGAAAACTGGCAAGCGCGCGTTGAATCTTGTCCTTGCCGACGCCCCACGCATCGGCCGCGACGATCACTGCCAGACAATTCAGGAGATTGAACTCTCCGAGCAGCGGTGTTTGAAATTCTCCCCATGGTTGGTCCTCGCAATAGACGTCAAAACGCGAAACGCCTTCGTTGAACTCAGCATTGCGGACCTGCCACTTCGCACTTCTGTCAATGCCGAAAGTTTCCAGTTGCGTAAAGAGCCTCTGTCCAAATGACTCAACCACAGCACGAACGTCTGGACTGTCCCAGCCAGCGATCAATCTTCCATTCTCGGGAACGAGATTCATGAAACGACGAAACGCCAATTTCACCGCATCGAGATCGCGATAGATGTCGGCATGATCGAATTCGATGTTGTTGACGATGGCGAGCTCCGGCATGTAGTGCATGAACTTCGGGCCTTTGTCGAAGTAAGCAGTGTCGTATTCATCAGCTTCGATGATGAAGTAATCGCTGTCAGTCACGCGAAAGCTCGCGCCAAAGTTTTGTGCGACCCCGCCGATGAGAAAAGTCGGATCGAGTCCGCCCTGGTCCATCACCCACGCAGCGATGCTCGTGGTTGTCGTCTTGCCGTGCGTGCCTGCGACGGCGAGCGAGTGTCGTCCGCGGATGAACTCTTCCTTCACCACTTCGGCTTGCGAGCGATAGAGAAGTTTGCGGTTGAGTGTTTCTTCGACCTCAGGATTGCCCCGCGGGATCGCGTTGCCAACGATGACGCAATCGGGTGACGGAGTGATATGTTCGCGTTTGAATCCGAGCAGGACCTCGATGCCGAGATTTTCGAGCATCGTCGACATCGGTGGATAGACGTTCTGATCGGATCCGGTCACGTAATGGCCGCGCGCCTGAAGCATGCCGGCGAGCGAAGCCATTGCGGTGCCGCAAATGCCGATTAGGTGATAGTGCATCTATCGAACTAAGTGGTGTTGCTCCAGTTCCGCGGTGGCCTCTGGCGTGTCGGCTGCTTGCTGTTTTCGCACCCAATCGAGCAGCTCGGGAATGCCGTCAGCCAGTTTCACTTTCGGTTCGTATCCGAGTAGCGTCCGAGCGCGTGAGATATCTGCAACGCAATGACGGATGTCGCCCTCGCGGTATTTTCCTGTAACTTGCGGTTGGATGTCTTTGTTCAAACCGCGCGCAAGCATTGAAGCGATTTCGGAAATTGAAACTGGCGACCCCGTGCCGATATTCAACGCCTGGTAATCGGCTCTGTCTGTTTCCAACGCAAGCAGGTTTGCCTGAACAATGTCACTGACGTGCACGAAGTCTCGAGTTTGTTCGCCGTCTTCAAAAATCAACGGCTGCTGATCGTTCAACAATCTTCCCGAGAAAATCGCGCACACACCGGTGTAGGGATTTGAAAGTGCTTGACGTGGACCATAGACGTTGAAATATCGCAGACCAACGACGGGAATATCGTAGGCGCGACCGACGACCAGACAAAACTGTTCCTGGTCCTGTTTTGAAATTGCATAAATCGATGTCGGGAAGAGTGGCTTGTCTTCGTTTGTAGGAACCGGTTTGACTTTCGCGCCGCATCGGGGGCAATCAACGTCCCAATCGCGCTCCAGGAGTTGTGATAACTTTCTCACCTTTGGTTGCACAGCACAGCCATTGGGACACGAGTAGGCGCCTTCACCATAGATCGACATCGAAGATGCGACAACCAGTTTTCGTATCTGTGGCCGTCGCTTCACGATTGCTTCCAGCAACACTGCAGTGCCCAAATCATTCGCGCGAACGTAGCGAGTGATTTCATACATCGATTGACCCACACCGACCTCGGCCGCCTTGTGGTAAACAACGTCCACTCCTTCGAGGGCGCGATTGACAACGTCAGCATCGCAAACGTCACCTTGGATAAACTCAGCCTTTGGATTGATGTACTGCGGACCATCGCGATGGACCTGCTCCACGAGAGCGTCGAGAATTCTGACGCGATGACCGCGCTCGACGAGTGCGTCAACCAGATGAGAGCCGATGAAACCCGCACCGCCCGTTACAAGAATGTTCTGCATGAATTATCCCCGTGATAAAAATCTGCGTAATCTGTGGAAAAAAGTGATTAGACCCGACACACGTGCTGCGAACAATGCCTCGTCATCATCATCTCCGATCAGGTCTCGCCGCAAGAGAAACAAATCGGTCAGAGGCGCATTCGGACCCGCCTCGGTTGTCAAAGCGCAAGTGTACGGAAGCTCGCGCGTCATCGCGATCACTGCTTCAGAGTACGCACCGTAAGGAAAAGCGAGCGGCATCGTAGCTTGCGATAAATGCTCGGCAATTGTTTGGTGTGACACACGCAGTTCCCGCTCGGCGTCTCTCGTCGCGATTTCAGATAGTTTTTGATGTGAACAAGTATGCGAGCCGAATTCTACACCGTGCTGTTGTAGCTCTTTAATCTCCTCCCACGACAGGAATGTCTCGTCATCCGATTCGGACCACCCATTTGCGTGCGAGCGACCTTTCGGCTGCACACGATCCGTGATCAAGAAAACAGAAACGGGCATGTCGCGGGCGATGAGTCGTGGTAGCGCGCTAGTCAAGAAGTTACGGTAGCCGTCGTCGAATGTTAACACGACCGAACGATCGGGCAGCGGAACATTGTGCTCACGCGCCGCGAGGAACTCAGCCAGTGATATCACCTGATAGTGCCGCCGTAAGTAGTTCAATTGTGCCTCAAAGCGATCGGCGCGAACATGAAGGCCGGCACGGTCAGTCGGGTGGCGTTTGAGCCGTTCCGTCACGCCATGGTAGCAAAGAATGATCACGCGTTTGCGGTTCCACCATGCCGCGAGCCGAGTTATACCGAGTTTGTGAAGAAGTGAAAAGAAACTTTTCTTCATCGCTTCTTGTAGCGGCCGACATATCCATGCGCCCAGAACGACACGAACGCCCCTCTTTGCGCGTGAAATTTCTCGAACGGCATGTTCAGCCGCATGAAGAGACCTGGCGCTACGCGCGTTAACGGATACGCAAAAGGCGTGAAGTGATACTGAGACCCACCGTCAGGAATCAGGCCCACGCGCTGCGCCGCCTGGTCCAACTCTTGTGGTTGCAGCCGCAAACGCGGCAGACGATCGGCAGTGGCTGCGCCCAACAATTTCGCCAGCACACGCATAGGCTTCGTGGCCGCAACAGTGACACGACTGACATGCCAACGTTTGGGCATCGTAATAATGGCGATTCCACCTGGCTTCAGTACGCGATGCATTTCAGCGAGAGCGCGATCGGGAGTATTCAAGTACTCGATAACTGCCATGCAGATTAGTTGGTCGTATGAATTGTCGGGAGCATCTATCCCTTCGATGTTTCCCGTGGCGAAGTGCACATTAGGCAGATGACCAAACTTCTCTTTTGCCTCACGTACCATCTCGGGAGAAAGATCCACGCCATCGAAAACACCGCCGCGCTCGAGGACCACTTCGGTCATTACTCCCGGCCCGCAACCAACGTCCAGCACGCGACCGAGTCTCTCAGGCAAAAGTTCCAGCACTCGGTTGCGGCGTACGTGAAAGTGATAGTTACGGCCGTCAGCGGAAGCATAAAGACGCGACCAATCACGATTGGACGACAGCTTGTCAAAGTGTTCGATGACTGAGCCGGGTTGGGCTGATGAGTTTTCGGTTGCCATTAACTGATCTATTCTCGTTTGTGCTTTCTTGTGGTTAACACTGATTCGTAAATCTCTGTCAAAGTATCGGCTGACTGCTGTGGCTGAAACCTGCTCAGCGCTGCCTTGCTGGCGGCTGTGCCCAAACGCAAGCGTAGCGATTCATCGTCGAGTAAACGACATACAGCCGCGGCGATCGCTTCCGGATTCGCTGGCGGCACGAGAATCCCGTCCTCGCCATCGCGGACCACCTCCGGAATTGGCCCAGCCGAACTTGCGACGCACGCGCAAGCCGCCGCCATCGCTTCAATCAGTGCAATCCCCAAACCTTCATAGAGTGAAGGAAAGATAAAGACGTCACAAGCTCGTAGAAAATCAATCACATCTCTTCTACCGCCCAAAAGGTGGAGATGGTCCATCACACCGAGCGCCGTCGCTTCGTGCTGAAGCTGTTCGAGCCAGGCCGGATCGGTAGTCGCTCCGACAGAAACAAGCTGTGCTGAAGGGAACCGTTGAAGTATCGCGGGCAATGATCGCAATGCGTAGAGCAATCCCTTTTGTGGCGAAACACGTGCTACGTTCAGAAGTACAAAACTGTCTGCAGGCAAGCCACACGCGCGCAAGAGTTCTGCGCGATTCATCGCAGGTGCAGTCTGCAAGAGATCGGTATCGATAGGATTGTAGACAAGCTCGATTGAATCTAAAGAAACGCCGAGGCGCCGGTTCGCGCTGTGTCTCACGTAGTCGCTGACTGCAATTAATCGATCGTTACCGATGTGTGCTGTCCACCGATCGAGCTCCTGCACTATTCGTCGTTTTAAAACACTGACGTTAGCACCGTCGGACCATGCCTGCGGCTCGTGATCGGGATTATGAATGGAGCTGATCACTGGTGTACCTGTAAGTCGTCCGGCAACGCGACCGATGATGTTTGCGGCCCACAAGTGACTGTGAATTAGATCGGGTCGGTTCGCAAGCAGCCACGTTCGCAGTCTGCGAATTCCTTTGGGAATTTCACGCGGATCGTTGCAGTTCAAAGGAACAACGGGTACTCCCAAAGCGGTAATCGGTTCCAACCAATGCGTGGCGTGAGGATAGACCGTAATCACCGTGCTGCGGATTCGTTCCGGGTCGAAGTGTTTTAGATTGGTGTATAAAAGCCTCTCCGCACCGCCTGGACCAAGAGCCTCGATGAGATGAACGATGTGCACTTTGGTGCGGGTACTTGGTATTTGCGGGGGAAGAGTCGCGACCTGCGGCGAAATCATGACTGAGCTTTTCGTCCGAGGTAATAACATGAGCTCGCAATAGTGTGCAAATGCGGAATCTTTTCAAGGAAATGGTCGGCGTAGCGGATCGGAAACACGATCCAGCCGATCACAGTAGACACTCTTGCGTAAACGGCTGGTTGCCCGCCAGAGAGTAGCCGTGCCCAGAATTCACGTAGAAACCAGGCAAAGGTCGCTGCTGGACCAATGTGAATACCCGACTCAATCTCGATTAGCGGCTCGCATAAAGTGGCCAATCCATTCTTTGTGCTGCGTCTCAGATCTATAGGAGATTCATGATAAGGCTGAAGAAACGGCATTTCCGTGTAGAACAGCCCACCCGGTTTCAGTACCCGAAACGACTCTGCGAGTGTACTCGCCGCGTCTTCGACGTGTTCGAGGACGCCTTGCAGAATCACGAGATCCGCGCAGTTATCTGGAAACGGTAAC
>DATFHH010000090.1:0-12876 GCA_035248565.1 Pyrinomonadaceae bacterium
GTGACATGATGTCCGCCCGTCGGCGCCTCCGGCACATACTTCGTCACGTCATCATCGAGCCGCAGCTTGCCTTCGTCAACCAGTTGCAGGACTACCGCCGCTAAGATGTTCTTGGAGATCGAGGCGATGTGGAAGACCGTGTCTGGCGTCACTGCAACCGAGTGCTCAACGTTCGCCATTCCGTAGCCGCGTGCGAGGATAACACGACCATCTCGCGCCACAGCGAACGATACTCCGGCGGCGTGGCGCGAGAGTAACTGCTTCGCGATCCCGTCGACGCGGTTACCAAGCTCTTCGCTGGTTGGCAACTGTGCGAGCGCCGTCCCACCGCAAAGACAGAGAATCGTCGCGGCAAGCACTGTTGTCATTGCGCTACTTCGGACTCTTAGACTCACTAATTTTCAGCCGCCGAACGTTGCGTTTGAGCGGCTCGCCCACGCAAGTTAACAAAGACGGGTTTCACAACCGCCATATTCTACTATGACTCTTGCTATCGCTTCACGAAAGTACACGCATAGAAAGAGCACCTCAAATCACCGTGTGTCGGCCAGCTATTAAATTAGGTTTCCCCCTATCAACCGCACTATTTTTCTAGCGCGCCACGTCGAATAGAGACGAGCAGACAACAGAATGCGGTCCACGATTCTCATTCGTTTAGGATTCTGACTGCCCGGGACGATGTAAGCCGGCAACTCTCCTTTGTCACTAATTTGATCTAGCCGGCGTTTGTGCTTTCGGAAGTGCATCAGTACGAGATTGACGGTCAACCTGTAGAGCCAGGTTGTGAAGGCTGATTCGCCGCGAAAGCTTCCAACGGTTCGGAACAACCGAATGAAGACGTCCTGAGTTAGATCTTCAGATTCGGAAGCGTTTTGCGTCATTCGAAAGCATATCGAATAAACTCGTTCGTGATATTTCTGATAAAGCTCATGAAAGGCTTGTTGGTCATCCTCAATGAGTGGTTGAATTTCATCTACTTTTTTCATACGCCCTCTCTCAGTCTCGTCTGCGTCATTCTTCCGTTCAACCATCGCAAGAACGGGGCCAACACCGATAACCTGAGTTGTGTTCCCCAAAGCCAGCCTTTCGTCACCCAATGCCGCAAGTGTCAAACATGTAGCGCGGTCGCTATTACGTCAGAGCATCGCTATTTTCGACACGAGTACTCCCTGCAGCACTGGGAGAATGAATAGTTTTTCTCTTCAGCAGCAACATGAATTCTCAATTGGTCATGGGCGTCGCGGTACGGGCATTGCGAAAGGTGTGTGTGAAACCTGAGGACGTAATATGCAAAGCTTAAAACACATACATGAAACGAGATTGTCTGATGACGGACTCTATGAAGTCACTGAAGTGGAGTGTCAGGACTCCATGGAATACGATGCTGTGTGGCTGAATGAGGAATTGGCTAGCGAGCGCGAACGCGGTGTCCGACTGTTGGCTGAATTTGATAACTACCGACGGCGCACGCGTCAGGAACATGCGCTTGCGGAACAGAACGGGAAACGCGAAGTGCTTCTCGCGCTTCTCGACGTAATGGATGACTTCGACCGCGCCCTGTTGCATTTAGGTGAAGCACCGGATGCAGTGGTCAACGGTCTCAGGCTGATTCATCAGCGATTCAGCGACGTGCTTCACGCGAATGCCGTCACACCGTTTGACAGTGAAGGCGAGCCATTCGATCCGACAGTTCACGAGGCGATGACCATGATTGATAGTAATGGAGAAGGATCCGGAACGGTATATACCGAACATCGACGCGGTTACTTCATTAACGGCGAACTGCTTCGGCCAGCGCGAGTTGGCCTGCTGAAGTGAAGTAGGCACATGGCACGCTGGATCGTTCGACGTTTGTGGAAAGCTCTACTGCTTGAATTGCGATGTGTCGAGACTCAAGTATGTCATTCCGCTTAAATCAAGCAGCGCTCGATCTCGAACCGTTACTAAACGAAGTAGTATCTGCTCGCAAACGGCGCATCGAGCCACAACTCCAGGACACTGCATGTATAAATGAGCTTCGGCAAAGCGTTTTGTTGTACCACAATGCGCACACTGTCCCTCTGCGACCGTGACATCTACGGCGAATATTTTGGATAGTTCCCCTGCGGCCGCGTTACCATCCAGGTAATCATAGATATGTGAACTCATTTTTGATCTCCTGTCGGACCAAAGCGCTCCGTCCTGATCCTTTCAGGGCTGTGGCCTGATGCGATCAGCAAGCTTGTAGCAATTTCAACGAATGATGTCGGGCCGCAAACATAACAAGTCGGCCCGAGGTTTGATGGCCAGGTTGCGTTCGTGATCAGGGTTGTGTCGATGCGGCCGGGCGGTCGCGGCCAATCCGCCGGCGCGACTCGCGTGTAAGCGTAGGTGAGACTCAAACCTTCGTTCTCTGTTAACGCCCGCAGTTCATCGCTGTAGAAGACTGCCGCTGGCTCCCGCACTGAATATAACAATCGAAACGGCGTTGCGCTGCCTGCTGCTTTGCGCGAACGAATCATAGACATGAGTGGGACGATTCCCGAACCGCCTGCGACTAACTGAATTGGCTCAGTTTGATGAGTACGCCATACAAACCACCCGCCGATCGGACCGCGTAACTCCAGACGATCACCCACTGTGAGTTCCTGGGCGAGATAAGGGGAGACTTCGCCGTTAGGCAATCGTTCGACGGTTAAGTCAACGCGCCCTTCAGAGTTGGGGCCAGAGGCGATCGAGTATGACCTAACTGCTGAGTATCCATCGGGAGCAGTCAAGCGCACGTCGACGTGTTGGCCTGCGACGTGCGCGGGCCAATCTGCGACTTCAAGAGTAATCGTGCGTGCCGTCGCCGTTTCATCGTGTAGAGCAATCACCTCTCCAACGTGCCACATTAGTCGCCCCAATAACGCTGCTCCCGCCACGGATCGCCATAATTGTGGTAGCCGAGGCGTTCCCAAAAGCCAGGTGTATCCTGATGCATCAATGTAATGCCATGCACCCATTTGGCGCTCTTCCACAAGTAAAGATGCGGGACCAACAGTCGCGCAGGACCACCGTGTTCGGGCGCAAGTTCTTCGTGTTCAAATCTGAACGCGATCCATGCTTGCATGTTCTGCAGGTCTGGGAGAGGTAGATTTGTCGTGTAACCGCCGTACGAGTGGACTAGAGCATGGGAAGCATCTGTCTTTATATCTGCAAGTAGTGTATCGAGCGAAACTCCTTCCCAGGTTGTGCCGAATTTGGACCATCGTGTTACGCAATGCAAATCCACCGTGAAGGTCTCTGCAGGCAAGTCGCGAAACGACTTCCAATCCCATCGCCGCAACAAGTTACTACCGTCACCTATCGTGAATTCCCACTGATCTAGAGACACATGCGGCGTAGGTCCTGCCGACAACACCGGGAAGTCAGTGGTGACGTACTGCCCTGGCGGCAGCTTTTTATCTCCCGCACTGCCTCGACGCGAAAAACCTCGTGAGATGATCGCCATCCGCTATTCTCCCCTCCGTCTGAAGTATCCAAGGAAACAATTCCGATTCCCCACGGATCAGCACCAGCCCTGAATCATGCAAAGCACCAGCCAACGGAGCAGGTCAACGCAAGCTGTCGAATTATGCTTTCTAAAACAGGAATTATTATTTCACTTCAAGGCGCCTTGCCGTCACTCGCCGTAATCGTCTGTGTCGATATAACGTCGATATAGCGACACAAAGGCGTCTGTCCGACACTGCCTGACGTGCACTTGAGACGGATTCAGCCATCAAGAACACATCGCGATCAGGCCGTAGCAGTGTTTCCATACTGGCCCGCGGTTTGCGAAGTCGAACGCAGGAGGGAAACGAGCATGGAGAAAATCACATCTGCTGGAAGTGAGATGAAATTGGAACCACAACTTCGCAACCTGGACCAGAGATTATGGTTGCGCAAGATTCGTCGCGTTCGGAGCATTGCGATAAAGAAGCGTTATCTAATTCTGATTCTCGCACTCATCGTTTTGGCCAGCTACACGGTTCAATCACAAAGCAACAGTGGCTCCAACGGATTCGATCTGGTCGACAAGGCCGGGATTATTCGCAAGCCGGCAGACTATCGAGATCGTTTTCAAGCGCTGGGAATGTGGTCAGTCGCTGATGCGAATGGCGCCGTCGATTTGCACTACACCTACGCGTCGCCGGGATCGGCCGAGTACTACCGTAAGAATGGAAAGTTTGCTGACGGAACGGTGTTGGTCAAAGAAGTATTCGGAAGTGATCACGGTCAAATGACGACTGGCGAAGTACATTGGGCCAAAGGGACGAAGGTGTGGTTCATCATGATCAAAGACGAAAAAGGACGCTATCCCGGCAATCCGCTGTGGGGCGATGGATGGGGATGGGCTCTCTACAAGTCGGATGCACCCGACAAGCAGGTTGCAACTGACTACAAGAAGGACTGCCTGGGCTGTCATGTCCCTGCAAAGATGACAGATTGGCTCTACGTTCAAGGGTATCCGGTTCTCTCGTCGTCAAAGTGAGCAGCGGCGAGTTGATGCAAAGTAATTTCGAAATTGATTAAAGGGGGTTTTGGTAATGAAGAAGTATGTGACGAAAAGCTATCTCTTCGGATTCGGCCTCGCTGCTGTTTGCATGGTCTATGCCAGCTTACTGCTAATTAAAACGAGACCAGTGGAAGCTCAGACACCGCAGTCGAGTCCTAACGTTAAACAAGTTGAAGCTCAAACGCCACAGACAAGTGCAGTGTTTGATTCTCAGGGCAGGATGAAAGTGCCAACCGGCTTTCGTAAGTGGGTTTTTGTGGGCGCTCCCCTAACTCCCGAGGGCCTCAATAATGGGAAGTTTAACTGCGACGCGGCCGGAAAGAACTGCACCAGGTCCAACTTCCCCGAATATCATCACGTATACATCGAGCAGAAAAACGTTGATGCATATCTGAAGACGGGCGACTTTCCAGAAGGAACGGTCATAGTAAAAGAACTGACTCGGGTCCTCGATCCGACTTTTCCAGACGGCTCTCGCAACGAACCTTCCGGACGTGGATACTTCAACGGCGAGTACAACGGTATCGACTTATCAATAAAAGACAGTAAGAAGTATGCCAACTCCAACGGCTGGGGTTTCTACACATTCGGCCATCATCCGATGCCGTATAACGAGACTTCTGAGGAAAGGCCCATCAGCGAATGTGCGGGATGTCATATCGCCAACGTCTCGAAGACCGACATGACGTACATTCAATTCTATCCGTTGCTTCGTGACAAAAAAGGATATTAGCTCTTGTCGAAAGACGCTGAGCGACATTTCGGCGGCCTTGATAAATTCGACAGCGGTACCCGTTGTCTGGACTTAACAACATAGGGAGAGACGATGAAGGCGATCGTGGTGACGGACAAGGCTGCGGGAACAGCCGGGATGAAACTGGTGGAGCGGCCCGAGCCGCAAGGGGCGTCGTCCGCCAGCCTTTCGGGCGCGAACTACGGCGATGTCGTTGTTCAGGTTCATGCGTCGGGATTCACCCGGGATGAGCTGTCGTGGCCCTCGACCTGGATAGACCGCCTGGGCCGTGACCGGACGCCTTCGATCCCCGGCCACGAACTGGCCGGAGTGGTCACCGCCCTCAGCTATGGAACGACGGGGCTATCCGTGGGACAGCGGGTGTTCGGCCTCACGGACTGGACTCGCAACGGCACGCTCGCGGAGTACGTAGCCGTCGAGGCACGCAACCTCGCTCCGCTACCGGGTGATGTTGATTTCACGGTGGCCGCGGCCCTCGTGATGTCGGGCCTGACCGCCTGGCAGGGGCTGTTCGAGCACGGTCGCCTTCGTGTGGGGCAGAGCGTCCTCGTGCACGGTTCGGCCGGCGTAGTCGGTTCGATGGCGACCCAACTCGCACGTGAGGCCGGCGCCTACGTCATCGGGACCGGGCGCGTTGCCGGCCGTCAGACGGCTCTCGACTTCGGCGCACAGGAGTTCGTCGACCTCGATAACGACGCCCTGGAAGATGTCGGCCGAGTCGATCTGGTTTTCGATGTCCTCGGTGGCGACATCGCGAAGCGGTCTGCGGGCGTGATTCGCGCCGGAGGAACGCTGGTGACCATTGCCGGCCCGACCGAGGCGCGGCCCAATGGCGGCCTGACGATCGACTTCGTCGTCGTACCCGATCGCGCCCAATTGAGTGAGCTCGTCCAGCGGGTCCGCGATGGTCGGCTGCGGACAAACGTCGGCTACGTGGCTGCCCTCGACGACGCCGTCGCGGCCTTCAACCCGCCCGAGCCGATCAAGGGAAAAACGATGATCTGCGTTCGTCGGTGAGGACTCGGGGATTGCGTAACGTCCACGAAGGGGAAATTCACGCGCCGAGGGAGAGTTTAGATGTCGAACACGATTACGCCGACCGTTTTCTATCGCACGCTTAACGTGGAGGGGCTGGAAATCTTCTATCGCGAAGCCGGTCCCCGGGATGCTCCCACCGTTCTGCTCTTGCACGGCTTTCCGTCGTCTTCTCATATGTTCCGCAATCTGATTCCCATGCTTGCGGATAAATATCATGTCGTTGCCCCAGACTTCCCGGGATATGGCGAAAGCTCAGCACCGTCGGTCAACGATTTCGACTATTCCTTCGAAGGGTTAGCGGCTGTGACCGAAGAGTTCACCGAAAAGCTGAATCTTTCTTCGTATGCGGTGTTCCTCTCGGACATAGGTGCATCGGTTGGCTTCCGGTTAGCTGTCATGCATCCCGAACGAGTGACCGCTATGATCGTCCAAAATGGAGACGCGCATGATGAAGCCTTAAATAAGGAGTTCGCAAAGGGGTTATTTGATTATTGGGAAGATCGGAGCGAAAAGAACGCTCAAGTTCTGCTTGACTGGCTTCTCACCATTGAAGGAACCAAGTGGCATTATCTGCATGGTGTCAGCGATCGGTCGAAGATCAGCCCTGACAATTGGGTGATCGACCAGGCTTATCAGGACCGACCGGGGAACAAGGAAATCCAACTTTCAATCCTCTATAACGCAAAAAGGAATCTGGATGTCTATGCCGATTGGCAGGAGTATTTCCGTAAACGACAGCCGCCCATGCTGATCACTTGGGGCAAAAACGATGGAATCTTTACGGTGGAGGGTGCTGAACTCTTTAAAAGAGATATTCCCAGTGCAGAGCTCCATCTTTTTGACACGGGCCATTTCGCGTTGGAAGAAGAAGTGGATCGGATTGGGTCGTTGATGCATGAGTTTCTCGACCGAACAATAAGCAAGAAATAAAGGAGGTCCGCGATGCGAAAGTAAATGGCGGCAATCATTCTGACGGCGTGCGTAATCGCTGCGCAGCTTTCTCTCAACTGAACAGAAGAGCTGTTGCTGCGAGGCTCTCGTAAAGAACCGTCGGGACGTGGATTTTCGACGGCGAGATAAAAAGCATTTCTAGGGAAAAAGGGGATCGACATGATGAAAGAAGCGACCGAAACGCAAGACGTGGATGTTCTCAATCAGGGATTGCAGGGTGAGTACTTCGCCATCGCGGCCTACGACGCTGCGCTGGAAACCAAACTGCTCTCCGACAAAGTCGCCGTGGTCGCCCGGGGGTTCCAGGCCGACCACCGCGCGCATGCGCAAGCGATCAGAGGAGCGATCGAACAGCTCGGTGGGCGGTCGAACGCAGCGAAGACATGGGAGGAGTACGCGGCACAGTACCCGCCACCTAAGCTGGCGAGCGAAGCCGACGTCTTGCGCTACGCCGCATCGTTGGAGCGCGGCGCGGCGATCGCCGACACGAAGGCCGTGGCGAAGGTCAAGGATCCGGCTTTGCGGACGCTGTTCGCACGGATTGGCGGTGTCGAGTCCATGCATTGGGCGGTCCTTCGGGCGACCCTCGGGGAGCCGCCGATTCCGGACAGTTTCCTTCCGGTCGAATGAGTGGTACCGATTTCATCACTAGATCCGGTGTGGGGCTGGTGGGACACTTCCGGAATGCGGCGATCCGAAAGGTTCGAGTTCAGAAAATTCATTGATTCAACCACGATCTCCGCGCCGAGGGTCCCGAAGCGCTCGTCCGGCCGGAGGCCACCTATGAAGTCAAAAGCCGCGCAACTCAGACAGAATGGGACAGAGATTGTCCGTCTGTTCGCACGGTTTGCGCTAGGAGCTTCCTTTCTATCCGCTGTGGCTGATCGTTTTGGCTTATGGGGGCCATATGGAGCAAGGAACGTATCCTGGGGAAATTTCGCTCGTTTCGTGGAGTACACGGGCGCGGTGACGTCACTCTTTCCCAGTTCATTGACGGTGTCGTTTGCGTGGGCAGCTACGGTCGCGGAGACACTCTTTGGGATATTGCTTATGGCAGGCTTCAAAATACGAATGGCCTCCGTCTTCTCCGGTCTTCTCCTTTTGTTATTCGCTATAGGCATGGCCACAGGTCCTGGCATCAAGACGCCATTCGACTATTCGGTCTTCTCGGCAGCCGCCGCAGCCTTCTTACTGGCGTTCTGGGAGCCTGACCGATTCACGTTGGACAAGCTTCTGAATCGATTACGAAACTGAGCGGGAGATCCGATCACGAAGGCATCACGGCCTAGAGGAGGACCAGATGAAAGTGGCACGAATTCTACGATTCGGTCCACCGAACGTGATCACAAACGATGATGTGCCTTGGCCGCAGCCCACGGCTGGGCAACTGCTAGTCCGCGTAAAAGCGGCAGGAGTCGGCAATTGGGACGCCCTCATCCGTGAGGGCAAGATTGAACTCCAGCCCTTGCCTCTCATTCTCGGTTCCGAGCTATCGGGAATCGTAGAAGCAATCGGAGCGCAAGTTTCAGGATTCAAACTTGGCGACGAAGTATACGGAGCAACGAACGAACAATTCTCTGGTGCATATGCAGAATATGCCCTGGCCTCGGCCAGAATGATCTCGTATAAGCCAAAGTCTTTGAATTTTGTCGAGGCGGCCTCGGCTCCAATTGTAAGTATCACGGCTTGGCAGATGCTCTTCGAATATGCCCAAGTAACTGCCGGGCAGACCGTCCTCATCCTTGGAGCCGCCGGCAACGTGGGTGCCTACGCCGTACAACTGGCCAGTCAGGCTGGTCTTCACGTAGTGGCGAGCGCTGGATTTGCCGATTTGGACTACGTCCAAAGCCTCGGCGCCGAAAAAGTTGTGGACTATAAACGAGAGCAATCTGAGGTATCGTTGACTGGGCTTGACGTTGTCCTTGATATGGTAGGAGGAGATGCGCAGCTGCGGTCTCTTCATCTTCTGAAGCCAGGTGGAATTCTCGTCTCTGTCGTGTCACCTGTTCCCGAGACAACACAGAAACGTTATGGCATTCGAGCAGCGTACTTTTACGTGGACGTCACTACATCGCGGCTGAACAAGATCACAGAACTTTTCGATACCGGGAGACTAGTTACGAACGTAGGAACGGTGCTCCCGCTGGAAGAAGCTCGCGTTGCGCACGAAATGCTTGGAGGTGCGCCGCACAAGCGCGGCAAGATCGTGCTGAGGATTGCAGACTGACACTCGATTGTGAGGTTGCGGAGTAGGAGGGGAAGAAAAAGAAATGAACACCACATGCAAGATCCTGTTGTTTCTATTGTTCGTGCTTGGCATTACAAATGTGCCCACAGGTAGCAGGGCAAATTCCCAGGTCGCAAAAGAAACACCTCTGATGACCAAAGAGCTTCCTGATGTACCTGGAAAAGAAGGCCTGATCGAAAGAGTCGTTCTATCTCCCGGCGAGATCGTTCCGCCGCATCGACATAATGCAGATGTCTTTGCGTATGTGCTCGAGGGAAGCGTGATTACTCAACTGATGGATGGTAAACCCCGGACGGTTCACGCCGGCGAAGTCTTTTACGAATCACCTACGGATGTACACGTGGAGAGTCGCAACGCGAGTACGACGCAACCCGCAACACTTCTCGTCTTCTTTGTGAAGAAGACAGGTGCTCCGCCAACTGTGGCTGTGGGGGAAGCCAACGCTCCTCGTTGACGTGCGTCCTGTTTACGGTTGCGGACCGGTTCGGCTTCTGCGCGCTTATGGGCAGCCCAATGTGAGAACTTCGCCAGCGAGTGATAGCCACGCCGTGGACCGCCGCTTACTCATGAGATACCTGAGAGTGTGAACGCGAACGCTTCGTAAACCAAAGCTCTACTCGCATTCACCTTTCCGATACTTCAATTAAACCTACGTCCAATAGATTTAATCTTCATCCGGAGGCATTGTCATGGCTTATGAAGAAGGAATGATGACCGCCACATACGCCATGACTCCAAAACCAATCTCCGTGGTTGATGATGATGCGTCCGTTCGCAAGACAACAAAACTGCTCATCGAGTCTTTTGGCTATCGCGCGGTAGTTTTTGAATCTGCCGAGACCTTCTTGAAATCCGGCCAACTTAACGACACGTCCTGTCTTGTGGTAGACGTACAGATGCAGGGCATGAACGGTTTACGGCTACAAAGCCATCTCGCTACTGAAGGTTCATCCATCCCAATCATTTTTATTAGCGCTTATCGGAACAACGAATCTCGTCGACAAGCGATGCATGCAGGTGCTGTTGCATTCCTTGACAAGCCTTTTAGTGACGAGCAGTTGCTCAAAAGCATTCGGTCGGCACTAAAAACACTGGAAAGGTGACACAAAAAAATATGATTACGGAGTCTCCGAGATGAACACACAGGCGAATAGTATCTGTGTTGAGAACGTAAAGGTATAGGCAGATACTAGGTCATATACATAAAGAGAGAGGCTCTCAGCTTAGGCTCAGCCGACCCCCTGCGACGGATGTCGAATGAAGCTTTGTCGGCGGCGAATCGCTTTGATGCTATCAAGTCAACTTGCTGAGCGTTGTACAGCAGTAACGAAGCCGCGTTAGCCCGACCGCTTGTCCCGTCGTACACCTGGCGTTGCAACAGACCGATGGATGATGACTGTCTGTGTCACTGCCGGAGACTGATAGGAAGACCCCCTGAGACCCTTGAAGTCGCGCCGCTGCGGAGGGTAGAAATATGAGTTCAGGTTCCACGTCACGAGCGAACATCCGATTGGAAGATTCAATTGCGGAAGGAGGGGCCTCCCTGGAGTCGATCCTCTGCACGCCGGAGTTGCAGCGCCGCCCATCGCGTCCTCCTGATTATGAAAAGGAGCGCCGCGCACTCGTAACACTGATGAGCGCCCTGGCTGATTCACCAAGCACTATTTTTGAGACACTGGCTGAAACGATTCTGGATATCACGCAATGTGACTCTGCCGGCCTTAGCTTGTTGACAAGGGATGGCAAGAAACCGGACGCCTGCGGCAAAAGGTTTTATTGGCCCGCTATCGCCGGCATGTGGAATCCCCATGTCGGAGGCGGTACCCCGCGGAACTTCGGCCCCTGTGGAGACGTGCTCGATCAAAATCGTACCCTGCTGTTCAGACATTTCGAACGGCGTTATCCCTATTTGATGCCAGTCGTTCCTGTAGCCGAAGAATGCCTGCTGGTCCCATTTTACGTCGCTGGCCAAGCCGTCGGGACGATCTGGGCGATCATGCACAATGATAGTCGCAAGTTTGACGCAGAGGATGACCGGGTCATGGCGTCTCTAGGGAAATTTGCCTCTTCAGCATATCAAGCGCAGGTACACATAGAAGACCTTACATTTCAAATAGCCGAGCGCGAAAAAGCGGAGGCAGAAGTCCGTGAACTAGCAAGAGGGTTGGAAGCTAAGGTCCGGCGCCTGGTCGACGCCAACGTTGTGGGAATTGTTATGTGGAACCTCGAAGGTGCAATTACCGAGGCCAATGATGCGTTTCTCCGGATGGTGCAGTACGGCCGCGAAGATCTCGCCTGCGGTCGCGTGCGCTGGATAGACCTGACGCCAGCCGAATGGCGGGGCAGCGACGAACGGGCTATGGCTGAGCTGAGGGCGACCGGCATTTTTCAAGCGTTCGAGAAGGAGTACTTCCGGAAAGATGGCGGCCGCGTGCCAGTACTGCTTGGCGGTGCGCTCTTCGGAGCTAACGGGAAGGAAGGCGTCGCTTTCGTGCTCGATTTGACCGAGCAAAAGCGCGCGCAAGAAAGCCTTCAAGAGACCCAACAAACGCTGTACACAACTCAAGTGGAGCTTGCTCGAGTCTCCAGGCTAACGGCCATGGGTGAGTTGACAGCATCAATCGCCCACGAGGTTAATCAGCCTCTAACCGCTATCACGAATAATGGGAATGCCTGCCTGCGATTGCTTGCAAATCATAATCTTGATCCCGCCGTTCTTCACGAGGTTCTTAAAGAAATTGTTGCTGATGGCACGCGTGCGAGTGCGGTGATATCCCGGATTCGCGGCTTCATAAAAAAGAGGCCTGCGGAAAGGAGCCCGCTGAATATCAATGATGTCATTCAGGAGGTGCTGGATCTAGCTGCACATGAAATTCAGAAGAATAAAATCTTGGTCGAGCGCCAATTGCCACAGAGTTCAACACTCGTGTTTGCTGATCGCGTTCAATTGCAGCAAGTCTTGCTGAACTTGATCATGAACGGCATCGAAGCCATGACGGCGGTTACGGACCACCCTCGCGTACTCTGCGTGCAATCAGGAATTGACAAGTCCGGTGATGTACTCGTCGCAGTACGCGATTCTGGTACTGGCGTTAGTGTTGATCGCGATCGCATCTTCACTGCCTTCTTCACTACAAAACCGAACGGTATGGGAATGGGGTTGCCGATTACCCGCTCACTGATCGAAAGTCATGGCGGCCACCTCTGGGCTGAGCCTAACTTTCCCAACGGCGCGGTGTTTTCGTTCACGTTGCCAGTTCCTAGGGGAGTTGCTTATGCCTAGTGGTGTAGTGTTCGTCGTCGACGACGATCCTTCTGTGCGTTCTTCGCTAAAGTTCCTCATCAGCACCGTGGGCCTGCATGTAG
>DATFHH010000091.1:0-20362 GCA_035248565.1 Pyrinomonadaceae bacterium
TAATGCCTGCACGGAGGAACACCTTCTTACTTTGATTATTCACTCAATCGAACTGCGTGAAATTCGCCTGCCTCTCGTTCACTTCTTCGAAACAAGCTTCGGCCGTACAACTGAACGACGCATCATCCTGGCGCGGTTGCTCGATAACGATGGCGCGGAAGGTTGGGGCGAGTGCACTGCCGGCGAAGAACCGTTCTACAGCGATGAGTGGACTGAAACAGCGTGGCCCACGTTGCATGAATTCCTCGCGCCGATGGTCGTCGGGCAGCAGATCGAGACTGCCGCTCGCGCGTTATCCTTGATGAAGGCGGTGCGCGGTCATCGGATGGCCAAAGCCGCAATCGAAACCGCGTGTTGGGATCTCGAAGCGAAGAAGGCGGGTGTGCCGTTGTGGAAACATCTGGGCGGTACCCGTTCCGAGATCGCGTCCGGAGTCTCCATCGGAATTCAGGACACGCCCGACGCATTGCTCGAAAAGATTAGCAAAGAGGTTGCAGCCGGTTATCAGCGCATCAAGATCAAGATCAAACCCGATTGGGATCTGAAGATCATCAAGCGCGTGCGGAAAGAATTTCCTGAAATCCGTTTGATGGCTGACGCCAATTCAGCTTACAAACTCGCCGATGTTTCACTGTTTCAGCAGTTGGACCAGTTCAATCTCATGATGCTCGAGCAGCCACTCGCGCATGACGACATTTTCGATCACGCCGTTCTGCAAAGGCAGATCCAGACACCGGTCTGTCTGGACGAGTCGATCCGTTCGCCGGAAGATGCGGCACACGCAATCGCGCTTGAATCGTGCAAGATCATTAATGTCAAACTGGGCCGCGTTGGCGGACATGCAGAAGCAAAAAGAATCGAACGGACAGCCTGCGATAATGAAATTCCGATCTGGTGCGGCGGCATGCTCGAATCAGGCATTGGACGCGCGCACAATATCGCCATGTCCACGCTCGCCGGATTTACTTTGCCCGGCGATGTTTCGGCCAGTGCACGTTATTGGGAAGAAGACGTCATCGATCCGCCAGTGACAGTCAGCTCGCGTGGCACAATCACAGCGCCGACGTCGCCAGGCATCGGATTCACTGTAAACCTGCCGCGGATCGAAGCGCTGACAGTTCGCAAAGAAACGATAAATGAGTGACCAAGTTGCACGTCAGGTTTTTACTCGGCTGCAATCGCGCCAGCCGCGGATCGAGGAGTTCATCCGGAGTCTTGTCGAAACGGAATCGCCTTCCGGTGATGTAGCCGGCAGTCGCGCCGTCGTCGATTTGTTGGTCCAGGCGGCGGAACAGCTCGAGTGTGCCGGCGCAATCGAGCGAGTTGACGTTGCTGAATTTGGACAGCACGTCGTGATTCGAACATTTGAGCGTCAACACAATGCGGAACAGATTCTATTGGTTGGGCACACAGACACGGTGCATGCGCGTGGTTCAGTGAGTGAACGTCCGTGGCGGCGTGAAGACGGAAAGATCTATGGACCAGGCATCTTCGACATGAAGGCCAACTGCGCGCTGGCGATTGAAGTGTTGCGAGCATTGTCGGAGTTGCAGGCAACGCCGAAATGCGCCGTCACGCTGGCGCTGACGTGCGACGAAGAGGTCGGAAGTCTCTCCGGCTGGCCTTTCCTGCAACAGCTCGCGGAGGCGCGAAACACGCGTTGTGCTTTTGTGATGGAGCCGCCGGCACTGGGCGGTCGCGTTAAGACGAGTCGCAAGGGCACAGGAATCTTCGCTATCAAAGTCGAGGGAATCGCTGCGCATGCCGGACTCGAACCTGAAAAAGGTGCGAGCGCCATACTCGAGCTTGCGCGACAAACAGAACAACTCCACGCGATCAACCGATCGGGATCGGGAATCACGTTGAACGTGGGCGTGGTCCATGGTGGCACGCGATCGAATGTTGTTGCAGCACACGCAGAAGGCGAGATCGACGTTCGCTTTTCCACCGAAGCTGAGTCGCGAGAGATCGAGCGGATTCTTTCGAACCTGAAGCCGATTGATGAGCGCACGAAGGTGTTTGTGTCAGGCGGAATAAACCGGCCCCCGCTGGAGCGCACCGCTGCTGTTGTCGCGCTGTTTGAAAAAGCCCGTGCGATTGCGGCGCAGCTCGATTTCGAACTCGGTGAAGCGCAGGTGGGCGGCGCGTCTGATGGAAACTTCATCGCTGCGATGGGGATTCCGGTATTGGATGGGTTGGGTATCAATGGCGATGGTGCGCACGCCGTCCACGAGCATATCGAGATTGAAGACATTGCGAGAAGGGGAGCGCTCATCGCCGGGCTGCTGATGTCAGCCGCGGATTAAAAACGGATAAATGCTGATCGCGACGTGGAATGTGAATTCAATACTGGCGCGCATGCCGCATGTGTTGCGTTGGATCGACGATGTGAAGCCTGACGTTCTTTGCATGCAGGAGACGAAGTGTACCGATGATAAATTTCCTACATTGATCTTTCAGGAACGCGGTTACCAGTGTCAGTTGTTTGGTCAGCAGTCGTACAACGGTGTCGCGATTCTGACGCGCGAACAGTGCGACACTGGCCGTCGCGGTTATCCGGACGACGATGAAGCCGCGCAGTCAAGACTGATCACAACGACGGTCAACGGCATCAATATCGTCAACGTTTACATTCCGAATGGTCAGGCTGTTGGTTCGGAAAAATTCGCCTTCAAATTGTCGTGGATCGAGCGGCTGCGACAGTTCATTGATACGAATTACGATCCAACGACGCCGGTGTTGTTGTGCGGTGACTTCAACGTCGCGCCTGAGGAGCGCGACGTGCACGACGTGCGGTTATGGCAGGGACGGATCATGTTCAGCGAGCAGGAACGCGCGGCCATGCAGCACGTCAAGGATTGGGGATTCACCGATGCGTTTCGTTTGCACACTGAAACTGGTGGGCACTTCACCTGGTGGGATTATCGCGCGGGGGCCTTTCGACGTAATTTGGGACTGCGGATCGATCACGTTTGGATCACTGAGTCGCTGGTGGCGCGAAATACTCGCACCTGGATCGACATGACTCCACGGACGTGGGAGAAACCCTCGGATCACGCTCCAGTACTCGCCGAGTTTAGCCACTGATTACGCGGATAAAAATCCGATCCAATCCGCGTTTATCCGTGGCTCAGTTTGACGTTAACTCAGCAGTCTTCTCGGTGATGTCCTTTTGCGCCCACTCGTTATCGCGGCTGGCCTCGCCCGCCTTCGAGCGCTTCGCGGCTTTCATGCGCTGCACCAGCTCCATGTGCGTCGAGAAAAAGGGAAGGCTCTTGCCGACAATCTCCTGAACCGACGAGAAGCCTTTATCGACCATGAACTTCTCAACACCCGCCTTCAACTCCTCGACCATCTTCACGCCCTGCAACATCACACCGGTGCAGATCTGGACCGTCGAAGCTCCGAGCAACATGAACTCGAGCGCGTCGTGTGAAGTTTCAATGCCGCCGATGCCACTGATCGATACTTCATCGGGAATCGCCAGCGCGAGTTGGCTCACCATTCTTAAAGCAATCGGTCTTACAGCCTGCGCCGAATAACCGCCCGGCACGCAGTGACCTTCAACCGTCGGCATCGGTCGCAAAGTATCGAGGTCGACACCAATCACGGAGAGGATCGTGTTGATTGCCGAAATACCAACCGCGCCGCCGCTTATCGCAGCCATCGCAGGCTCCCGGATGTTTGTGATATTAGGTGTCATCTTGGCCCACACCGGAATCTTCGCGACTTCAGTCACCCAACTCGTGACTTCTTCCGTCAGGTCCGGATGCTCACCCATCTCCGATCCCATCTTTCGTTCGGTCATGCCGTGTGGACAGGAGAAGTTAAGCTCGAATCCATCGACGCCGGTGTCCTGGACCATGCGGACCAATTCCTGCCAGCGACTCTTTTCGTACTCCTCCATGATCGACGCGATCAAAATGTTGTCTGGATACTCTTTCTTGACCTGGCGAAACTCGTCGAGCCAGACGTCGATTGGTCGATCGGAGATCAGTTCGATGTTTTCGAAACCGATCACTTCACCCGTGGATCTCGAACGGAGTTTTCCGTAACGCGGAACAACGTTGACGACCTTCGCGGATTCGAGACTGACAGTCTTAGCAACAGCGCCGCCCCAACCGGCGTCAAATGACTTCGCCAGCACGCGAGCATTCGTTCCCGGCGGCCCCGACCCGAGCACGAACGGGTTGGGAAACTTCATGCCGTTGACTGTTATTGATAAGTCCATAATCAGCTCCAAATCTGCGTAATCTGTGGATGGATTTTAATCTGCAACGAGCGCCCCGTATGTATCGGGCCGGCGATCGCGGAAGAACTGCCAGGTGTTACGTACTTCGCGAATCTTATCGAGATCGAGGTCCGCCACGACTAGCGCGTCTTTATCCCGTGGTGCTTCCGCGACAAACTGCCCGCGCGGATCGCAGAAATAACTCTGACCGTAAAACTCACCGATGTCCCACGGTTGCTCGTGGCCGGTGCGATTGATCGCACCGATGAAATAACCGTTCGCAACCGCATGTGCCGGTTGTTCCAAACGCCAGAGATACTCAGACAGTCCAGCGACTGTTGCTGAGGGATTGAATACGATCTCTGCGCCGTTCAAGCCGAGTGCACGCGCGCCTTCGGGAAAGTGACGGTCGTAGCAAATGTAAACGCCGATGCGAGCGAAGGCAGTGTCGAAGCACGGATACCCGAGATTGCCGGGGCGGAAGTAGAACTTCTCCCAGAACCCGGGATTCACGTGTGGGATGTGGTTCTTGCGATACTTGCCGAGATATTTGCCGTCGGCGTCGATCACGGCGGCGGTGTTGTAGTAGATACCGGTGAGTTCTTCTTCGTAGATCGGCACGATGATCACCATACCGTGTTCTTTCGCGACTTCCTGCATCAGGTGCACAGTTGGACCATCAGGAATTCGTTCGACGGCTTCGTACCAACGCGTCTGTTGCTCGGCGCAAAAGTAAGGCGTTGTAAATACCTCTTGCATGCAAATGATCTGCACGCCCTGTTCGACTGCTTGTTCGAGAAAGGTCAGATGTTTCTCGATGTTGAGCCGCTTGATCTCCTCGATCGGCAGATCGGTCGGCGCAGCATTCGAACATTGAATCAATCCACATTTAACCGTGCGTGGCATGTTTGGGCGTCTCCTTGGAGTGCGGTGCCTTGGCACCGCTTTGGCCAAAGCGGCGGCAAGCCGCCGCACTCCAAAGAGGTGCCTCATTGATGATGTTTTATAGCATTTAGCGGCGTCAGTTATCTAGCGCCTTTCATCAGCAGCAGGTGGGTGAGGGCGGCAGCGCCGAAGCCAACGAACCAGGCGTAATCATAGAGAGGCCTCAAGGCGGGAACGATGAGACCGATCCAAGCGAGGCCGCAGCCGATTAACGTGGCGACGATGGCGCGCCAGTTCCAGCCGCCCTTGTAGGTGTACGCGCCTTCCTGCCGGTAGAGATCGCCGAGCTCGAGTCGTTTCTTTCGCACCAGCCAGTAGTCGGCGATCAGCACGCCCGCGATTGAGCCCAAGCCTCCTGAGTAACCAACCAGCCACGCGAAAATGTATCCTGAAGGATCCGCGAGCAGACGCCAAGGCTGCATTAGGATGCCGATGATGCCCGTGATCAGTCCGCCGGTGCGAAACGAGATCCACTTCGGAAACGCGTTGGCGAAGTCGTTTGCGGGTGAAACGACGTTAGCGGCGATGTTGACTGCCAGCGTCGCGACGACGACGGTGAACATCGAGATCGCAATCACCGCGACACTCTGAAACTGTCCGACGAGTTTCATCGGGTCCCAGAGTTCTTCAGGTTTCATGTGCGGATAAATGATGACTGCGGCCGAGGTGATCATCACGCCCATCGCTGCGAAGACTGTCATCGTGCTCGGCAGTGCGACCACTTGGCCCACGACTTGATCGCGTTGGCTTTTACCGAAGCGAGTGAAGTCGGGCATGTTCAGCGACAGCGTGGCCCAAAAACCGATCATGCCTGTCAGTGAAGGAATAAAGATGGGCCAGAACTCTTTGAGTGTATGAAACTTTCCTTGCTGATTGAGGAGGTAACCGAGTCCATTTGCTCTCCAGAGAGCCCAGGCCAGCAGCAACGCCGTCATGATCAGCACGAAAGGCGCCGCCCAGTTTTCCACTTTCCTGAGCAGGTCCATGCCGCGATAGATGATGTAGATGTTGATGCCCCAGAAGAGAACGAACGACAGCCACTCGGTTGTTGTGTGGCCGCCGATTGGACCGCCGAGCAACGTTTGCCATCCGGGTATGATGGCCCTGAAGAACGTATTCAACGCTTCGCCGCCGATCCACGCTTGAATACCGAACCACCCGCAGGCGACGATCGCGCGCATCAGTGCCGGAACGTTTGAGCCGAGCGTGCCGTAAGACCCGCGCGCGAAGATTGGAAAAGGAATCCCGTATTTCGTGCCTGGATGTGAGTTCAAGAGAATCGGGATCAAGACGATCGTGTTGCCGAGAAGAATGGTGATCAACGCCTGCCACCAGTTCATACCCGCGCTGATCAGTCCCGACGACAGCATGTACGTGGGAATACAGTGGGCCATGCTGATCCAGAGCGCAGCGTAGTTGTAGGTGGTCCAATTGCGCCGCGAAACTGGAACAGGCGCGAGATCCTCGTTGTAGAGTGGGCTTTGACGAATCTCCTCGAGAGCCTCGGGTCGAAGCTCAACACGTCCGTCTGGATGTTGGATCGTTTCTGCGTTCATCCGCGTTTATCTGCGGCTCATCGAGTCGTCCATAAATTTCGCGACGTCAGCATGCAGCTTCGAGAGCGACTTCTCGTCGATGTACATCATGTGGCCGGCTTCGTAGTAGTTGGTCGAGAAGTTCTTCAACAACAAAGGGTCGATGCTGATATGGCCCAGAGTGTACTCGACCGCGTAATACGGCGTCGCCATATCATAGTAACCCATGGCGACGAAGACCTTGAGAAACGGGTTCTTGGCGAGTGCGTTGCGCAACGCCGTGCTGGTGTCGACGTAGTTGTTATTCGTGCCCCAATTCCACGGTCCGATGCCACCGCCGAGAATGTAGTATTCGAGATCGGTTTTGTAACCGAGTTCGGAACGCACGTAGTTGTTGAAGGTTGCTGTGTAAGGTGGACGAATAGCTGCCTCACTCGCGTCGTAGTCGGTGCTGTCAGTGGCGAGGTTTGAATCGTAACCTTTGAAACGTCCGTCGAGTCTGCCAATCGAACGCCGCTCGCTGCGCAACAGCTCCTTGCGAAATAGATTCAGGTTGACACGCAAGTTGGCGTAGTCGAGAAACTTCGGATCCAAGCCGGTGAAGTGTGCGAGCTTGGCGATCATATCCTGCCGCTCTTGCGGAGTCAGTCGCGCGCCTTTTTCAAGCGCAAGCATGTACTCACCGGAAGCAAATGCTTCAACTTCTGCGACTACCTGCGCGACCGGCTTCGACTGGAGATCTGGCGGCAACTTCTTGTGATACCACGCGGTGGCGCTGTATGTCGGCAAGTAAAGCGCATACGGCAGATCATTTCCCGAAGCAAACGCCGTTGTTTCGAAGTTCATGATCGTCGAGATCAGCATGATTCCATTGAACGCGATGCCGCGATCGATCAAGTAACCGGCGAGCGCTGATGCGCGTGTGGTGCCATAGCTCTCGCCTGCGAGAAACAGTGGCGAAGTCCAACGCTCGTAGCGCGTGAGGTACATACGAATGAACTCGCCAACCGATTCAATGTCGCCTTGCAGACCAAAAAACCTCGTGCCGAGGTCCGGACGTGCTGCTCGACTGTAGCCAGTACCGACCGGATCGATAAAAACCAGATCAGACTTCGTCAGCCACGTCGCTTCATTGTCTACGAGTTCAAACGGTGGCGCGGGCATCGTACCGTCGGCATTCATCTTCACGCGCTTTGGTCCGATCGCGCCCATGTGAAGCCAGACCGAGGCCGAACCTGGACCACCATTGAACGAGAAGGTGAGTGGACGCCGTGGACCACCTTCCGGTCTATCGAGAGTGTAGCTGGTGAAGAACATACGTGCTTCAACTTCACCATCGCGATTCTTGATCGGCATCATTCCGGCGATCGCCGTGTATTTGATCGTCGATCCCCCGACATGGATTTCGTGCTTAGTGACGACGGGAGGTTCTTCCGGCGTCGGTGATGGCTGTGGCCTGCCTTGTTGATTAGACCCTTGAGTTGCAGGAGGTGTTGGGCTTGGCTGCTGGCTTGGCGGCTCCCTGGGAAATTGTCCTTGTCGTCCCTGTCCTTGAAAAAACAAAATAACGCATAGAAGAATCGCTGAGAACATAGTGTCGTTAATCTCCGTTTGGGGAATTTCTGATCCGCGTTTATCCGCGTGAATCCGCGGCTAAATATTGACGCAAGTGCCGCGCTTCAAAAATTGTCCATCACCCGCCTTGCCCTTGAACTCGCCTTTATCCACCAC
This sequence comes from Pyrinomonadaceae bacterium, assembly GCA_035248565.1. Classification (GTDB taxonomy): domain Bacteria; phylum Acidobacteriota; class Blastocatellia; order Pyrinomonadales; family Pyrinomonadaceae; genus PSRF01. Next base: position 8,443 of record DATFHH010000091.1, read on the forward strand.
AACCCTGCCGCGTGAAAGCACCGTCTCAATCACGCCCTTGATCTTCTTTCCTTCATACGCGTTGTAATCGACATTCATGTGGCTGGTCTTCACGCTCAGCGTCTGCTCTTTCTCCGGATCGAAGATCACGATGTCAGCATCTGAACCAACAGCAATCGTTCCTTTCTTCGGAAAGAGACCAAACATTTTCGCAGCCGCCGTTGACGTCAACTCGACGAACCGATTCAAACTGATTCGATTCTCAACCACGCCGCCGTTGTAGATCAGCGGCACACGATTCTCGACGCCAGGCGCGCCATTTGGGATCTTGGTGAAATCATTGCGACCGAGCTCTTTCTGTTCTTTCATACAGAACGGACAGTGATCGGTTGAGATCACTTGAAGATCGTCCATCTTCAAACCTTTCCACAGCTCGTTCTGATTCGACTTCTCACGCAGCGGCGGCGTCATGACATACTTCGCGCCGTCGAATCCCGGCTCGTCGTAGTTGTCAATCGAAAGGAAGAGATACTGCGGACACGTTTCGGCGAACGCCGGAACACCACGATCGCGCGCTTGACGCACCTGATTGAGCGCGTCGGCGCACGAAAGATGAACGATATAGACCGGCGACTCCGCCATCTCGGCGATTGCGATTGCACGATGAACGCCTTCGGCTTCGGCAACGGTGGGTCGCGTGAGTGCGTGATATTTCGGTGCAGTCCGGCCTTGCTCCAACGCGCGTTTGATGATCTCGTTGATGACGATTCCGTTTTCCGCGTGCATGCAGATCAGGCCACCGCGCTGACCCGCGGCAGACATCGCGCGAAAGATAGTTGCATCGTCGACAAGAAACACACCTGGATAAGCCATGAACATCTTGAAGCTCGTCACGCCTTCGTCCATAGCGGTGTAGAGTTCCTCGATCTGCTTGTCTTCAAGTTCGGTGGTGATGAGATGGAAACCGTAATCGATGACGGTGTTGCCGTCGGCTTTCTTGTGCCAGTTGTCGATGCCTTCGATCAGCGATTGGCCTTTGTACTGAACGGCGAAGTCGATGATGCTCGTCGTGCCACCGTGTGCGGCAGCGACGGTGCCGGTGTGAAAATCATCGGAGGCTTCAGTGCCGCCGAACGGCAGTTCCATATGCGTGTGTGGATCGATCCCACCGGGAATGACGAGCTTGTCAGCGGCATCGATAACACGATCCGCTTCCATTTGCAGCTTCGCCCCAATGACTGAGACGCGCTCATCCTCAATCAAGACATCAGCCCTGTAATCATCAACCGCGGTAACCACGCGGCCATTTTTGATAAGTGTTCTCATAATTCTTTTTGTGTGTTGTGTGCCTTTTTGTGGCTCAATAAAGATTGCCTTCGCGCTTGCGGCCGGTGTAGTCGACGTAGACCACCTTCAACTCAGTGTAGAAATCGAGCGCGGTTGAGCCTTGTTCGCGGTCGCCGATGCCTGTGCCTTTTGTGCCACCAAATGGAATGTGCGCTTCGCCGCCGGTCGTCGGAGAGTTGATGTGCGTCATACCGGTTTCGATCTCGTCGACGAAACGAAAGATTCGCGCGGCGTCGTTGGTAAAGATCGAAGACGAAAGACCGTACTCGCAATCGTTCGCCACTTGCAGCGCAGTCTCGAAATCTTTCACTCGCAGCACCGACAACACTGGACCAAAGATCTCCTCGCGCGCGATGCGCATGTCAGGAGTTACGCGATCGAAGACTGTTGGACGAACGAAGTAACCCTTGTCGAGCCCGTTGCCAGTGGCACGCGAGCCGCCGCAAGCGAGCGTCGCCCCATCCTCACGTCCGACAGAGATGTATTTGAGCACGGTGTTGAACTGGTTCTCATCAACGCTCGGTCCCATCTCAGTTGCTGGATCAGCTCCAGCGCCGAGACGCATCGACTCCGCTCGCTTAACAATGCGTTCGACAAACTCATCTGCGATCTGATCGACGACCACGGCTCGACTCGTGGCGGTGCATCGCTGTCCTGAAGATCCAAACGCGCCCTGCGCTGTTGATTCGACGGCGAGATCCATGTCTGCGTCTTCCATGATGACAACTGGATTCTTGCCGCCCATCTCGCATTGGACTTTCGCGCCGCGACGGGACGCTTGTTCGTAAAGGCGAATGCCGACACCATTCGAGCCAGTGAACGAGATTGCTTTCACTGCCCGATGATTGATGATTTCGTCACCGGCTTCTGAGCCTGATCCAAGCACGAGGTTCAGAACTCCCGCCGGCACTCCCGCTGCTTCAAAGATCTCAGTGATGCGAACTGCGGTCGCAGGCGTGATCGATGCCGGTTTGAAAACGACTGTATTGCCTGCGACCAGCGCCGGCGCAATCTTCCAGATCGGGATCGCAACCGGAAAATTCCACGGCGTCACACATGCAACCACGCCGAGCGGTTGTTTGATCGTATAAGCAAAGTTCAACGGCAACTCGGAGGGAATTGTCTCGCCGGTCATGCGTCGTGACTCGCCGGCGCAGAATTCCGCCACGTTGATTGAGCGTTGCAATTCGCCGCGCGATTCAGCGATCGTCTTGCCTTCCTCGTGTGTCAGAAGTTGGGCCAACTCTTCTTTGTTCTCTTCCAACAGGCGCGCGGCTTTTGCCACGATGCGACCACGGGCGGGCGCAGGCGTCGAGCGCCAACCGCGAAACGCGTCCGCGGCAGCTTCGACTGCGGAGCGCGCTTCTTCGCGTGTGGCCTGGCGAATCGTACCGAGAATGTCGTCCTTGTTGGCTGGATTAATGTTTTGCGCAGTGCGTGTGGAGGCGGACTCGACCCACTTGCCGCCGATAAAATTGCGATAAGTATTCATAGAGGCGTGGAATATATCAATCTGTGTTAATCCGCGTCCATCTGTGGCTTAATAATACTATGCTGAACATTCCGGACCTTCTGGTACAGCGCGTCAAAGCTGCCCCTGACAAAGCGTTTCTTTTCTCCGAAGCAGACAAACGACAGTTCACTTACAAACAATTCGCCGATGCGGTCGCGCGTACCGCCGCGATGCTCCGCGCGCACGGTGTGCAGAAGGGCGACGTCGTCAGCCTGTTGTTGCCGAACAGCGTGGAGTACGTGATCGCCTACTTTGCGTGTTGGCAGCTCGGCGCACTCGCCGGCCCGATCAACTCTCTGCTCAAAGCTCAGGAGACCTCATACGTAATCTCGAACTCTGAAGCCAAGGCGCTCCTCGTAAACTCCGAGTTCCTGCCGGTGATTGAATCGATTCGAAGCAAAGTTCCGAGTCTCAAAGCGATTATCCGATTCGACAGCGAGGCCGAAGCAGCACCTGAGCACTCGAACGAACCGGCGCCTCTTCCTAGGATCGAGTCAGAAGACGAAGCGATCATCATTTACACCTCAGGCACAACCGGCAAACCAAAGGGCTGCTTGCTGACGCACGGTAACCTGATCGCCAACGCGCGGCAGATCAGCACTTGGCTCGGCTTCACCGAAAGCGATCGACTGCTCACGATGATGCCGCTGTTTCACATGAACGCGGTTTCCGTGACGACGATGTCGGTGCTTTACGCGGGCGGCTCAACCGTCGTGACTCCGAAGTTTTCTGTCTCGCGTTTCTGGCAAATCATCTCTGACTATCTGATCACTTCGTTTGGATCAGTCGCGACAATGCTCTCGATCTTGTTGAGCACTTACCCTGACGGAGTTCCCGCTGGTCTAAAAACCGATCAGCTGCGGTTTGCGATGTGTGGCTCAGCGCCGGTGCCGGCTGAGGTCTTAAAACGTTTTGAGGAGACGTTCAATTGTCTCGTCGTCGAAGGCTACGGTCTATCGGAATCAACCTGCCGCTCGACTTTCAATCCGCCCGATCAGCGTCGACGTCCCGGTTCGTGCGGAGTGCCGATCGGTAACGAGATGAGAGTGGTCGACGAGGAAGATCGCGAAGTGCCCGACGGGACTCTGGGCGAGATCGTTTTGCGCGGCGAAAACATTCTGAAGGGTTACTACAAAAACGACGCTGCCAACGCCACAGCGTTTCGCAACGGCTGGTTTCACACGGGTGACATCGGTTATCGCGATGCGGATGGCTTCTACTACATTGTCGATCGCAAGTCAGACATGATCATCCGCGGCGGTGAAAACATTTATCCGCGCGAGATCGATGAAGTGCTTTATCAGCACCCGAGCATTGGCGCTGCTGCGGCTGTTGGCGTACCCGACAAACTGTATGGCGAAGATGTCGCTGCGGTAGTTGTGCTCAAGCCTGGAGTGAGTGTTTCAGAGCAGGAAGTGATTGACTTTTGTAAAGCGAGACTCGCGGACTACAAGTGTCCAAAGACAGTTCGCTTTATTGACGATATCCCGAAAGGTCCGACAGGGAAGTTGCTGAAGCGTGAGTTGGCGAAGATGTTAGCCGCGGATGACGCGGATTAGACGGATGGCTTTCCATCTTGTTAGCTCTACGGCGGTCGATTAGCCAGGCTCCGAGAAGCCACAACGCGCAGATCGAGATCATAATCGGAGAAAACCATTTGCCGTAGAGACCATCAGGTGAAAACTTTTCCGTTGCCGCATGAAGCGCGTCGCTATTCGGCAACAGACCTGCTTCGGCAAACTCGTGGAATGAGTAGACGCCGACCTGAAGCATAAAGAGCAACAGAAAGATTCCGGTGACCTGGAAGAAGCGCCGCACGTTAATTAAGTGACCAAAGCGCGCCCAGCACAGCGCAAAACCGAAGGCCGCCGCAAGTCCGAGCAATGCGCCATTGATGAGGTTTGGATCTTTTATTTGCATCAGCATCAACGCTGTTTCCATGCCCTCTCGTGTGATCATCAGAAACGTGAAAAGGAAGACCCCCAACACTGCCGCGAGCCGCGAACTATTCGACGAAACAGCACTCAACCGTTCGCGCATGCGTTGCTGAATCTTTGGACCGGTGCGCCACATGTGAATCACCAGCGTTCCAACCATCACCACCGCGATCGCGCCGAGGATCGCTTCTCGCAACGACTCGTTCGCAAAGAACTGGCTGACGTAACCGCCGATAAAAGAGCCGAAGACGCTATGCAGCGTCGAGTCTTCGACACCGGTTTTGAGCACATAAGCCAGACCGGCGCTGGCGCTCAACGCGGCGGCAATCGCGATGTAAACCGGCGTATTGAGCCATTTTTGTTGTGATTTACGAAGATATGCGAGGATAACGGCTACGAGCAGGAAGGATTCAAAGCCTTCGCGCATGACGATGATGAATGAATTGAGCATGACGCGGGAGTATAGACTAGTTGAAAATAGATTTCAATTTCAGGGCCACGGATCTGCGCGGATCGTAAGACGCGGATGCTCACGGATCAAGCGGCGAAGAACTATTGAGTGGCAGTGGGAAGGATAACGAGATCGGCGCGCAGCGCGCCTAATTCAGTCATGCAGGTGAATCGTAATGGTAGACGCCGTCGATCGTCGCTGACCCACATTCGTATCTGATACCTGTCAGGCTGCGGATCGTCGGTAGTGATCGACAGCGCAATAGCCGGCACGGGCCTGTCTCCCAACTGAATCTGCTCGCGTTTGATCGCGTCGACATACAGCGTCTTCGGATTGTTTTCCACCAGCACCGCAACCGCACTCTTCTTGGGCGGATTCAGATTAAACGTGCGAACCAGATAAAAGAACGAAAGATAATCGTGCGTCCCGACAGGAATCTCGATCTTCGTTCCACGATCGCTGGTCGCTGCGCCGTTGTCCTGATTCCATGTAAGTGTCTGATTCAATCTTCGCGCGCCTTCAGCCAGACTCATCACCGTGCGATATGGCAATAATGCTTTTGGATCGATGTAAGTCTCGATTTGATCTCTTGCGACAAACAGGCGAGCAGCCGCGCCGGTGGTTTGTGCATTGACACTGAGAAACACACCGTCGCGATCGAAATAACGAGAGCGTCCGTGCACCTGAAAAGTCGCAAGACCCATCGGCGCGTTGTTGGTACCGATGAACACCTGATAATTAAGTTGTTCGCCGACTGTAAATGGCACGTTCGGGCTGAGAGTCGCAGGTGGCGTCGGCGTGGGCAAGGGTGCGGCAATGATTGTCGGCGTTGGCGTGGGTGTTGCCGCCGGCGGTGCGACGATCGCTGAGCCCGCTAGTTCCGCGCGCAATTCGCCGGCGCTGAGACGCGCTGTCAGCAGCACCGGCACGTGTCGCTCGTCGTCACTGAAGTAAACTTTCAGGTTCTTGATAGACGAGCTGTTAACTCTGACCTGAGTAACAATCGTTGGAAACGAGCCTACGTTTGTTCTGACGACGTCTTTGCCAATGACTCTCAACTCCGCCTGGTATTCAGTCGCTTCACTGCGTAAGGAAACGTTATAGACCGCACCCTGCGCCAGCGGCAGCGCGCGTGCACGGTAAAAACCTGAGAGGAAATCGTAGGTTCCGGGAAATCCTCTTTGCTTTGGCGGTATTGCTTCGTTACCGGCCGGCTGATTCATATCCTCGACTGAGTCGGCACTCCTGATCGCGTCGCGTGCGGTCTCCTGCGAGCGAAACGGCAAGCCGGTGCTGGGATCGATGTACGTAATGTAGTCGTTATTTATTGCGTAAAGAGCGACGTTGATGACGCCGTCTGTTTCGACGTGCCCGCGCAATTGAATTGCGTCACGGCCGAAGAAGTTTCCACGCGAGACGACTTCGACTTCCACGTGGGCCGCGCTGGGAAAATTTGAAAACGCGACGTTGTACGTGAGCCGTTCACCGATTTGGTACGGCGACTGCGAGAAGGCGAGCGGAGTGACAGCCTCTTTTTCCTGTGCCGACAGTCGAAAAGTGAGTGCGAAAAGGAGGATTATTAGTGTTGCAATGAGCGGGCGTTTCAAGCTGAGATTCACCGTCGCATGATAGTTTTAAATCGATAGTTGGGCAAATAGAGAGTTCGCGCCATTTTTTACACGCCGCATTAGGTATTTAGTTCCGTCAAGCACAAAACGTTATTGGCGAATACCTCCTTGGAGTGCGGCGGCTTGACGCCGCTTTGTTATCGATTACGCCCCGTTCGAGGCCTAAGCGGCGTCAAGCCGCCGCACTCCAAGGAGGCGCCAAATCCTATATGCTTGTTGTGCTTCTTTGTGGCTCCATCTCCGCAATGATTTTACGTGCGGCTTCGAGCGGGTCTGCGGCGCCGGTTATTGGACGTCCCACGACGATGTAACTCGCGCCGGCTGCGATTGCGGCTGCGGGTGTTGCGATTCGCTTTTGATCTTCGCTTTCCGACGTTGCGGGTCGTATGCCCGGAGTCAGGATTAAAAACTCCGGCTTCGAGACGGCACGCCGGATGGATTCGATCTCGCGTGGCGACGCGACGACGCCGTCAACGCCCGCGGCTTCAGCAAGTTTTGCCAGTAGCAACACCGACTCGCTGAGCGGCGCAGTGATACCGATTTGCGAGAGTGTCGTTGCATCCATGCTGGTGAGAACAGTGATCGCGAGCACTTTTGTACGATTGTTGCCGACCGCGGCCACAGCCTCGACCGCGCGGCGCATCATCTCGCTGCCGCCGCTGGCGTGAATCGTGAACAACGAGACGCCGAGTTCCGCGGCGGAGCGCGCCGCGCCCGCCACCTGATGTGGAATGTCGTGAAACTTCAGGTCGAGAAATACTTTTGCATCGAGGGCGAGGACGTCTTTCACGATTCGCGGCCCGGCGGCGGTGAAGAGTTGCGAGCCAATCTTGAACATGCCGGCGACGCTTCTCAGTTGGTTTGCTAAATCGAGTGCTTTGCTTGATGTATCGACGTCGAGTGCGATGATGAGTTTGTCTTTAGTCATTGATCCTTTCTACCTAGAATGACGCGGATAATGGCAGCCGACTGCCTCCTCAAGGCTGGCAAAGCCTTCGCGCGCCAGAATCTTCGCTAGTCCTTCGTTTATCTCGTTGGCGATGTTTGGTCCCTGATAAATAAAGCCGGTATACAACTGCACCAGACTCGCGCCAGCGCAGATCTTTTCCCACGCATCCTCAGCGTTGAAGATTCCGCCGACGCCAATCAGCGGAATCCGTCCTCCAGTCAATTCATACAATTCCGCAATCATACGTGTCGATCTGTTTTTCAGCGGCTTTCCACTGAGCCCGCCTTCGCCACACGCTGCGACGCGCTTCCCATCAGTAAGCAAGTTATCACGACTTACAGTTGTATTCGTCGCAATAATGCCGTCAACCTGAGAGCGCTCGATAACTTCGACGATGGTTTCGAGATCGCGGCGCTCGAGATCGGGCGAGAGCTTAACCAATAGTGGTACTCGTGTTTGCAACTCACGCTTTCTCGTTTGCAGAGCCGAGAGCAAAGAACTGAGTTGTTGCGACTGTTGTAGCTCGCGTAACTGTGGTGTATTTGGCGAGCTGACGTTTACCGCGACGTAGTCAGCGACTTTGTGAACAAGCTCGAAACTCGCCAGGTAATCCTCTGTGGCCTCCGCCAACGGTGTGATCTTGCTCTTGCCGATGCTCACGCCGAGAATGCAATCGGGGTGATCTTGTTCAACTCGCCGCACGAAAGCAGCCGCGCCGTCATTGTTGAACCCAGCGCGATTAATTAATGCCTGATCTTCACGGAGACGAAACAGGCGCGGTCGTGGATTTCCGGGTTGCGGATGATACGTGACCGTTCCCGCTTCGATAAATCCGAACCCGAGCGCCGCTAACGGTTTCAACGCGACGCCGTTCTTATCAAAACCCGCCGCGAGTCCGACGGGATTCGGAAACGAAAGACCGAAACGAGTAATCGGAATCGACCGAGCACGCCTCGCAAGCAATCTCGCTGGTAGTAACGAAAGTGAATGCAATGCAAATTCGTGAGCTGTCTCAGGTGGGAGACGAAAGAGAATTGGACGCACCAGCGAACGATAGACCATCAAGTTAGAACATGATACACAAGATCATCCACAGATTACACAGATTCATTAAAACAATCTGCGTAATCTGTGGATAGAAAATCCTGTTACACCTTTGCGGGAAACTTCGCTTCTTGCTAGTATCCGCTGAAATGGAATTCGTCGAGAAGGCTCGCATCATGGATGGCCCGCGCATCAATCGTGCGCTGGCTCGACTTTCGTCTGAGATCGTGGAAGAAAACCATGGCGCGGGCGATCTGTTTCTCGTCGGAATCCGTCGTCGCGGAGTTCCGTTGGCCGAGCGCATGGCGACAAAGATCGCCGACCTCGAAGGCTATCGTCCGCCAGTCGGCATACTCGACATCACACTTTATCGCGACGATCTCTCGACCGTCGGCGCGAAGCCAGTCGTCAATCGTACCGATCTTCCCGGCGACATCGAGAACCGCAACATTGTACTGATCGACGACGTGCTTTACACCGGCCGCACGATTCGCGCCGCGCTCGATCAGTTGATTGACTTTGGACGCCCGCGACGCGTGCAGTTGGCAGTGCTTATCGACCGCGGCAAGGAACATCGTGAGTTGCCGATACAGGCGGACTACATCGGCAAGCTAGTGCCGACCAAGAAGAGTGAGATTATCAAAGTGATGCTTCAGGAGTTTGACGAGGAAGAAGGAGTGGTAATCGTCGAGCGACCGTCTGAGACGGCGTAACGAAGCGGCCAATTGGCCGCTTTTTTTATATCAGCCCAACTATGCAGCAAACTTTCAATCGCCGCCACCTGCTCGGAATCCGTGAACTCAATGCAGGCGAGATCACTCACCTGCTCGACACTGCTGAAACTTTTCGCGAAGTCTCGAAACGCCAGATCAAAAAAGTCCCCGCACTGCGAGGCCGCACGGTCATCAATCTCTTTTTCGAACCATCAACGCGCACCAGAACGTCCTTCGAGATCGCCGCCAAACGTCTATCAGCCGACGCAGTCAACGTCAGCGTTTCTACCTCCAGCGTTACCAAAGGCGAAACACTGCTTGACACCGCGCGAAACCTCGAAGCGATGGCGCCCGACTGCATCGTCATCCGGCACTCGATGGCCGGCGCCCCGCAGCATCTCGCGCGCATGACCAACGCGCCAATCGTCAACGCCGGCGACGGAGCCCACGAACATCCGACACAGGCTTTGCTCGACGCACTGACCATTCGCGAATACAAAGGCCGCATCGAGGGTTTGAAAGTTGCAATCATCGGCGACATTCTGCACTCGCGCGTCGCGCGTTCGAATATCTACTTACTGACGAAACTCGGCGCCAACGTCAGTGTTGCTGGTCCAGGTACGCTCGTTCCAGACGAATTTGCCGAGCTCGTCGATAACGGACTGCGCGTCGAGCCCCACTTCCAGGACGCGATCGACGGCGCGGACGTGGTGATGATCCTGCGCATTCAACGCGAGCGTCAGGATGCTGCGTTCTTTCCGTCGATGCGCGAGTATGCAGTTCATTATGGTTTGCAACCACGCCATCTTGAGCGCGCCAAGCCTGACGCGATTGTCATGCATCCGGGCCCGATGAATCGCGGCGTCGAGATCTCGTCTGAAATTGCCGATGGCAGCCGCTCGTTGATTCTGGATCAAGTGACGAACGGAGTCGCCGTGCGCATGGCCGTTCTTTATCTGCTAGCAGGCGGTGGTCCAAGTGAGTCTGCTGAAAGAAATCCGCCGACACGAAAACAAAAACGAGAACGCAAATGAAGCTGCTGATTGCAAATGGCTACCTGATCGATCCGGCGACGCAAGTTAACACCGGCGGCCGAAGTCTGTTGATTGAAGATGGGCGAATTGTTGGTCTGCTCGAGCGTGGTGAAGCCGTCCCGGAACAAACGCACGTAATCGATGCTACTGGATTGATCGTCGCGCCCGGTTTCATCGATCTACACACGCACTTGCGCGAGCCGGGTCAGGAGTACAAGGAAACAGTGGCCACTGGAGCTGCAGCCGCAGTCGCGGGAGGTTGGACCAGCATCTGCGCGATGCCGAACACGGATCCGGTAAACGACAACCCCGCCGTTACGCGGTTCATCATCGAGCAGGGTCAGGCAGCAAAACTCGCCAACGTCTTTCCCATCGGCGCAGTCACCAAAGGAAGCGGCGGTAAAGAGCTTGCGGAAATGGGTGAGATGAAAAATGCGGGCATCGTTGCCGTTTCGGATGACGGGCGGCCGGTGCCGAGTTCGGGAATGATGCGCCGGGCGATGGAATACGCCCGCGGCTTCGATCTCACCGTTGTCGATCATTGTCAGGACCAATCGTTGAGCGCAGGCGGTGTGATGCACGAAGGTCGCTGGTCGCTGATTCTCGGTTTGCGCGGAATGCCTGCGGCTGCTGAAGAGGTTGATGTGGTGCGCGATTGCGCACTCGCGAAACTCACGAGAGCGAAGATCCACATCGCACACGTCTCAACACGCGGCGCGCTGGAAGCTGTAAGACGCGCAAAGAATGAAGGCCTGCCAGTGACGTGCGAAGTTACGCCACATCATTGGACACTCACTGACGAAGCGGTCGCCGAATACGACACGAACACAAAAATGAGCCCGCCGCTGAGGAGCAGGGAACACGTCGACGCCGTTCTCGAAGCGATGAAAGACGGCACCATCGACGCGATCGCCACGGATCACGCGCCGCATCACGCAGACGAGAAAGCACTGGAGTTCGACCAGGCGCCGTTTGGAATTACCGGTCTCGAAACCGCGATTGGATTGGCGTTCGACCTTGTTCACGCCGGATTGATCGACTTGGAGCGCGTCGTGCAGATGTGTTCGACGAATCCTGCGCGAATCTTCGGGGGCATGGATCGCGGGTCATTCAAGCAAGGCGCGCATGCTGATGTCACCATTCTCGATCCTCAGCTCGAATGGGTCTTCGATGTGCAGAAGTCGAAGTCGAAGAGTCGAAACACACCGTTTCACGGGCGTTCGATGACCGGAGCTGCGGTTGCTACCATCGTCGGCGGACGTCTGGTTTATCTCCATCCCGACTACACTCACCTCAACAAACCCAAGCAACGTGCAGTCTCTGTG
>DATFHH010000092.1:0-6640 GCA_035248565.1 Pyrinomonadaceae bacterium
TGCCGCCACGGCCGTGGCGAAAAGCATCACCGCGGCGCCTTACGTCTGGACCGAGGAAGGGTCCAACGGGCCAGCAGACGACGACGATCCCTGTGAATTCAAGATCGTCGTGTTGCAGGCACTATTTCAAACCGATCCGCAACGTGGAATTGTAGCTGCGACTGACTGGCTGAAGCCCGGCTCGACACAGACCGTGCGTTGTAAGAGTGCGGCGTTGACGCTGCTCGGTCGCAACGGCGGCAAGGCAGTTACGCCAGTGATTCTCGGCGTTGCACGCAACGAACCTGACCTGAAACTCCGCGCTCGCGCGATCTCCGTTCTGGGTGCAACGAACGACGACAGCGTGGTCGACGCACTACGCGACTTTGCACTTAACTCGCAGCAGCCCGAGATCGTCGAAGCCTCCCTCTACGCACTGAGCAGACACACGGGTGAGCGTGCCATCGCCGTTCTTAGTGACATTGCCGTTAGCGGCAAAATGACCGCACAGCGGAAGATGGCGATTTCGAGTATCGCCAGCCGTCCAGGTGAACCCGCGGTCGACGCTCTTTTCCGTATCTACGACGCGGATCGGAGTCTTGAGATTCGCAAGGCTGTCATTTCGGGATTTGCGAATCGCAGGAGCGAACGTGCGGGCAACAAGCTCTTTGAGATCGCACGCGGATCAGACAACGTCGAGCTTCGCAAAGCTGCAATCAGCGCGATTTCACGACGTGGTGGAGACAAGGCGATTGAGTTTCTGCTCAATCTTTACGACACGGAGAAGAATGAGGAGCTGAAGGATCAAATCCTTAATTCACTCGGATCCGGCAGTACGTTTTATGTCAGCATACCATCAGGACAAACGGCCATCGCGTCGAGTGGTGGTAACCGAATGAATGATCAGCGTGTGATTCGAAAGCTGATCGAGATCGCGAAGGACCAGCAGGCGCCGATGGAGCGGCGTAAGCGCGCGATCGGATGGTTGAGCCGGAGTAAGGATCCGGAAGTGCTGAAGTTTTTGGAGGAGCTTCTTAGGTAAGCCGCGGATGACGCGGATAAACACGGATCAGAATCATGATTGCTAGAAGCCTGACGATTGTCTTCTTGTTATGTGCCGCGGTTTGCGGGCAGACCAAAAATTTTACGCCTGTTGAGGGCGGGAACCTGAAGGCCAAGATAGAGAGTGCAATTACAGAGGGGAAGGCGAATGTGCCGGCGGGTCGATTTTGGGTGGGCTACCAGTTTGAGGTGCGACCTGGTATCGCGGTTGATTTCGAAATCGTCGATACTGCCGGCGGTGTCCACATTTCGATGGATGGAACGTCGATGATGTTTGACCCGCGTTATGAGACGCGCGAGCTCGGCCTGTTTCTCCTCTTTGACACGCAGCGCGATCTCTTCACCCGCGCTGAAGTCTACAATCTTCGTCGCACTCACGAGTTCAGCAACTATCCTGTCTACTGGGCCGGACGCATCAGCAACGAAGATAGTTTGAACCTTGGCCGCATCGCAGGACAAGGATTAATATGATGAGTAGCTCGATACATAATCTTCATAGCTTGCGGGAAGCCGCGATAACACTGCTTCGTGAAGTGGAGTCGCTCGCGAAACAACAGGAGCCGCAAAGCAATAATAAACTGCGATTACAGGAAGAGGTGCAGCGGTACGAAATTGCGCTCATTCGCGACGCACTTCAGCGCACTGGCGGCAATCAACGTCGAGCTGCAAAACTTTTGGGCGTGAAGGTCACGACGCTCAATTGCAAGATCAAGCGTCTCGGGATTCAAGACGATTTTCAACGGGACTTTTAAGGAGCAAGATTTTAGCCGCAGATGACGCAGCGATGTAATACAGATACAGGAAATTATTACTGGCGAAGTTGGGATCGAAAGCGATGCCGAGCAATCCGCGCTCGCCGTTCGGGTCGACATTCAGCGTGAGAAAAGGTGTGGGAAGTAACACACCGCTCTTGACCACGCGCAAGCCGCCATCCTGAAGACAAACAAAGATCCGGCCGTCTGGAGCAATGTCCATCGCCGTTGGATTCGAGAGTCCTGAGATTTGTGTTTCGGTAAAACCCGGAGGCAGTGTCGCACCGCGAGTCATGCAGACTGCGAGAAGCACAAGGAGGAAGGCAATGAAAGAATGTTTGATTACGCAGGAAACTCAGCGGGAGAGGCGGTAAATCATGACACACAGCGCCTCCTTGGAGTGCGGCGGCTTGGCGCCGCTTTGGCCTTGATCAAGCGCGATCGATAACAAAGCGGCGTCAGGCCGCCGCACTCCAAGGAGGCGCTACTCGGTCTTAGTTGATGTGACTAATTCAGCAACGATTTCTCGCGCCGCCTGCCGAGCTTTCTCTACTTCCTCCGGCTTAAATGAAACGGCACCGACAACCGCATGACCACCGCCGCCGTAGCGTTCGCAGATCTTCGCGATGTTGTGCGTGCGCGGCACTGGCGCCCACGGATTTGAACCCACCGAGATCTTCGTGCGTTGCGTTCCCCGCGTTAGTGCAACGGAATATGTTGTTTCAGGATACAAGTAGTAAGGAATGAACTTGTTGAAGCCTTCGTAACCTTCGTCAATCAAGTCGAACTGGACCACGCCGTTCGCGCAGCTCGCTTTTCTTCTTATTGCTTCGAGCGTTTCGAGATGTTGCTTCAGTATCGGCTGAAAACGACGTTGCACTTCCGCGCTGGTGGCGACTTCTTCGAGTGATCGCACGGTCAGATCGCGAATGATGCACTCGATAAAAGCGTCGTCAGGATCAGCCTCGATAACTTGCATCAACTGCAGCGCCGGCTCTTTCAACTCCACACACTGCGCAGGCGACTCGTAAAGCGCGCCGTCGATCACATGCGCCCAATGGACCAACGACTCGAGCGGCTTGGCGTTGAAGCCAAACTTTTTGTGAGCGATGTCGGCGATCAACTCAGTGCACGACTTGCGCGTGGCATCCAAAAACTTTTGGCCGGAAGTGTCGGCACGAAAGTGGGCTTCGTCTTCAGGAGTGAGAAACGCTGACTCGTGATGATCGAACCACCACGTCAGTTTCTCGGACGCCGCATATTTGAAATCGACGATCGCGTTCTCGTCTGAGTCGAACATCGTCACGTCAAACAAATTGCCGGGCCGGTGCAGTAGCCCGGTGTAGTTGACCTCGGCTTCGGGATGAATGCGTTCTTTGTAGAAGCGCGTGAATGTCGCAGCAGAGGCGACACCGTCGAAACAGTGGCCGTGATACAGGATGCGGATCTTCATTCTAAAGGCAGATTTTCGCCACGGATTTGACGGATGAAGACGGATTTAATTCTTACAGGGCTGGATCACTCCAGCAGATGTGGCAACAACCTTCGAAGCTATAAATTTGTCCACTTCATCTTCGATCAATTCACCATTAACGACCCACGCTTTTTCCATCAGCACGTCGCCCTTCGCGCTGACCTTGGCGGGTTCGAGAAAGATGTTCCACGGCGAGCCCCAGTTGCGTTTGTCGCCGGTGAGCTGCCGGTATCCGTAATGCAGCGTCTTCTCCTTGTCCTCTCGCGATTCCGACTCAGTGACAATTGGGAATGATGGTCCATCCGGGCCAAAGTAGCTGCTCACCTCATCGCGCGTTGCATACTCGCTGACGCCAATCACCTGAAAGCCCTGGCCTTTGTACTTCTCATACAACTTCTTTGCGATCGGGGCTTCGTTGCGCCAGTTTCCGCACCACGGCGCAAAGTAAACAATCATAACGAGCTTCTTGCCGGCCATCAGCTTACGCAGATCCTCAGGCTTATTTGTCTTAAGCTCAGGCAGCGACCAGTTTTTGTAATTCACCGTCGTCTCAGTGAGCGGCGAATACTCGTGCCCAGCCTGAGCGCGTGCGATCGCAGGCGCAGCGAGCAGCGCAAGGATAGAGAGGATTAAAAAGTTCTTCATGGTAATGCTCCAGTTATTGCTTCACGTTAATTGACTACGCTGGCGGTCGCGGGCGTTTCGGCGAGCAACGGTTTGACCGCGGCCTCCCACGCAGCTTTGTCTCGAGCTCCAATGATTTTTTGACGAATTCGTCCCTGGCGATCGATCAGGTAAGTGGTCGGCAACACTGACTGCTGAAACTTCACCTTAGCATCGCTGCCGCCGAGCAACACTTGATACTCAAACTTCGCTACCTCTTGCTGATACGTGTTTACGCCCGCAACCGTGTCGTCGAGCGAAGCGCCGACGATTTTCAATCCCTGCGATTCAAGCTCGTGTTGCAACGAATTCAAGGCCGGAATCTCTTCACGACACGGAATGCAGTAGGTGGCCCAGAAATTCAGTAGCACCACTTGGCCCTGAAGCTCTTTGAGATGAAAGGGTTTGCCCGCGAGTGTTTGAAATTCGACATCAGGCGCGAGCTCGAAGTTTGAATTTGCTGCGGCTGTGGACGATGGCGGCGGTGTTTGCTCGTTGAGTTTCAACTTGCCTTCGAAATTCGGAAGCCACGACATGAATTTCGACGTCGCAAGCAACGTTGACTGCCCGCTCATCACCAGCACACCGACGAGAATCAGCACGATGCCCGAAGTGACTTCAACCTTGTGCAGATGCTTGCGAAAATTTTTGTAGAAACTAAGAAACTGATTGATTCCCAGCCCGGTTAGAAGAAACGGCACGGCGAGTCCGGCTGAGTAAAACGCCGAAAGCACAAGGCCGCTGCGCCAGCCGCCGCTCGTGGCGGCGAGGCCGATAATGCCACCAAGTATTGGACCAATGCACGGTGTCCAACCAGCGGCGAAGGCGATGCCGAGTGCGGCTGAGCCAAATACGCCGCGCGGTTTGTCGTCTGAGAAAAAGCGTGTGTCTTTGTAAAGAGCAGAGATCTTGAGCAGACCGATTAATTGCAAACCAAACGCGATGATCACGAGACCGCCGATGATGCGGACCCACGGATTGCTCGTGATTGCTGCACCGACTAGTCCCGCGGTCGTGCCGAGCACGAGGAAGATCACCGAAAGGCCGGCATTGAAAGCTAATGAATTGATTATGACTGCGCGCCGGCTGCTAGTTCCTTCTTTCAGGCGATCGATGCTGACACCGGAGATTAGTGAGATGTAACCGGGGACTAGCGGTAGAACGCACGGCGAGAGGAACGAGAGTATTCCCGCCGCAAATGAAATCCCGATACGAAATAATGTAATGCCTTGATCGTCCATTTTTAGATCGCCGATGCTTGCGCCTCCTTGGAGTGCGGCGACTTGGCGCCGCTTTAGCCTCGATCAATCGTCATCGATAACAAAGCGGCGTCAGGCCGCCGCACTCCAAGGAGGCCCGTTATTCGTCAATCAACTTCTTAATGAGTTCACCCAACAACGCAACTTCTTCCTCACTCGCGCCCGCCGAAATGTAGCGCACCTCGCCTTTGCGGTCGATCAGAAATGAGGTCGGGATCGAGAATACGCCATAGTTAAAGTCATTTGTGTCCGAGTCGGAAACTACAAACCCATACGGTAAGTGGTTTCGCTTTTTGAACTCGCGCAGGTAAACCAGCTCTTCCGCCGGTGTTACTGGCTTCTGATCGCTGCGTCCATAGTACTTGGTCACGCCCAGAATCACGAGTCCCTTGCTCTTGAATTCGTTGTGCCAACGCGCGAGATTCGGCAGCGTGTAACGACACGGCCCACACCACGGCGCCCAGAAATCAAGCAACACGACCTTGCCGCGCAGATCCGAAAGTTTCACTGGCTGCTGCTCGATCCACTCGTCTCCACTGAGCTCCGGCAACACGGTCTTCCAGGACGCGAAATTCTTCTCGAACAATTGGTCGACATTCAGCAACGGGTCGAGCCGCATTAATCGCAATGTCATCTCTTTATACAGGTTCGCCGAAGGCAATGCGACCGACATCCGCCGCAGATCGCTTAACGTCCCAATTGCCAGATCTTTGTGACCTGATTTCAAAAACGAATCGGCCAGCAACACGCCCGACTTCAACAACATCTCGTCACGTCGGACTACTTGTCCTTTGTTCGTCTCCGCAAACGACCTCGCTGCACCGAGCATTTGCTGCGCGTGCCTGTTCATCGACGCGTAATCTTTGGCGCGCAGGTAAGCATCAGTGAGCAGCAACTCCATGCGATAACGATCGTCGGAATTCTGTGGCTGGTGACGTGCGTAAGACTCAACGGTCGAGACTGCTTCCGGAATCAGGTTTTTCGAGATCGCATAAAGCACCACGACGTTGCGCGCTGCTTGCGCTTTCTGACCATCAGGATCGTCTTTCAATAGCAGACGCATCGTTGAAAGTGCTGCATCCGCGTCGCCCGCGAGGTGATACAGCATGCCGAGGTAGTAGAGATCGTCGTTCGTCAGATGCGAGCGAGCGTGGAGCGTCGCAGCGTTTTGTATTGCCAGATCTTTCTGCTCTTTTTTCGTTTTTGCTTCGAGGTTTGGATCGTAAGGCAGTTTCTGTTTATTGAACTCCTGATACTTCCGTCCGAGATATCCGTTTGCGTCTTCAAACAGCTCCTGCGCCGAACGCTTGTCGGGCTTCGGCTCAGGCTTGACGCTCGGCGCCAGCCCCTGCGCAAAAGTCGACAGTGAGACCAAAAGTGTTAGAACTGCTGCGTATTGAATCATCTTTGGTAGTTAATCCATCACAGATTACACAGAATCTGCGAAATCT
>DATFHH010000093.1:0-15250 GCA_035248565.1 Pyrinomonadaceae bacterium
AGCGGCGCCAGGCCGCCGCACTCCAAGGAGGCGCTCAACTCAGTGGCTTGTAGACTTCGGCTTGGCCGTTTAACTCGAAGGCGATCTTCCCTTCGGTGTGGGCGAGATCGAGATGCGCAACTGCTTCAGAAACCGACAGGAAGCGATGAACGTCATCTGCGTTCGGAAACATCTTCAACGCTACGTCCCAAGCGGTGACGCCGCTCTTTCCGACAAACCCAATTACCTGCGCCTGTCGATCCTGAAACGCCCTGAAATAGCGATGAAAAAGTTCTTCGTAGTCGCGAATCGGCTCGCCGTGCCCGCCGTAAACGAGCGTTGGCGAGAAAGATCGCAGGCGCGCGAGACTTACCAGGTACTCCGCCAACGACGGAAAGCGCCGCGATGGATTGACCGGATCCGGCGACAACACCGGGTTCGGCGTGATTCGCTTCAGCACGCAATCGCCAGCGATGATCGTTCGATCGGCTTCACGCAAAAAGGAGCAGGAGCCTGGCGTGTGACCCGGAGTATGAAGAATACGCAAGCTGCCCGACTCAAACTCGAGTTCTGCCTCGTCCCACAGCGCGGTGTACTCATCGTCGCCAAAAGAATCGGCATACTTTCGCATGTGTTCATACAACCCACGCATTCGCTCGATCTCTTCGTCAGGAACACCGGCGCGCACCAGCAACGCGCGATGTTCCTCATACTCGAGACGACTGTGACGATGACCAGTCTCCCAATTGTGAACAAACACTTCCGCATTCTTTGCTTCGTCACGGAGGGACTTCGCGAGGCCACAGTGATCTTCGTGTGCGTGAGTGAGCACGATGCGACGAAGATCCGAGACGAGAAAACCCGCTTTACGCAAACCCGCGCGCAGTGCTTCGATTGTTTCTTTGGTTTTGGGTCCGGTGTCGATGATCGTCAACGGATCTTCAGCGATCACGTAGACGTTGACAGGGCCAATATAAAACGGCGTCGGCAAAGATATCGGAACGATCCGCATTTATCTGCGTTATCCGCGGCTTAATAGATCCACCTATTCGCGGCGATCAAATCATCCGCGATACGCTGTCGCGCGGCGACCGTGTTTATCGGCTGTAACTTCGTGAACCGTCGCAGCGCAGCCAGCAACGTCCGTAGCTCATCGCCTTCAGCCATTCCCGCGAGCGTGTTCTTCGCCCTCGTTTCGATTCGCTGCACCGCGTCGTTACAAAACACACGCGTCATATCCAGATAACGCGCGGCTGCATTCTCGCCTTGCCTCGCAACGAGCTTGAGCGCGCGGAGAATCGCGGTCTCCATTGCGTAAGTATCCATGATGATGTCGGCGATTCCCATCAGTATCTCCTGCTGGTTCGCGAGCTTCATCATGTATTTTTGCGCCGCGGTGCCGAGCGTCATCAATGCCACCTTCTTCGCGTTGGT
Organism: Pyrinomonadaceae bacterium; assembly: GCA_035248565.1. Lineage (GTDB taxonomy): Bacteria > Acidobacteriota > Blastocatellia > Pyrinomonadales > Pyrinomonadaceae > PSRF01. Next base: position 1,414 of record DATFHH010000093.1, read on the forward strand.
TGTGAGTTTCTGCTCGACTGCCAACAGGCTGTCGTCGTCATCAAAGCCGCTCATCTGCGGCGACAAAACTTCGTCCATCAACGCCTGTGCGGCGGGCAGTAGCGGTAAGTTGCCGCTGAGCGCGCTCTTCATCAAACGACCCGGAATCAACATGCGATTGATTTCATTTGTACCTTCGAAGATCCGATTGATCCGCGAATCGCGATAGGCGCGTTCTGCGGGATAATCCGCAGAATAACCGTAACCGCCGTAGATCTGGACCATCTCATCAACGACATAATCGCAGTACTCAGAAAGGGCAACCTTAATGATCGAACATTCAGCCGCGTACTCTTCGATCGCGCGCAAGCGGGCATCCATGTCCTTTGAATCGACCGCGCTGACTCTAGTCTCGATCATGCCCAACGTGCGGTAGATCATCGACTCTCCTACCCACGTGCGAATTGCCTGTTCGGCAAGTTTGGCTTTGATCGCGCCAAAGGACGAGATCGATTTGCCAAACTGGTGACGCTCGTTTGCGTACCGCACAGACTCGTGCACGGCCAGCTTCATGCCGCCAATACACATCGCACCGAGTTTGAAGCGACCGATGTTCAGCACGTTGAAAGCGATCTTGTGACCTTTGCCGACTTCACCAAGCAGATTCTCGACCGGAGTGCGAACGTCAGACAGGACCAGCGCCGTTGTGCTCGAGCCCTTGATTCCCATCTTGTGCTCTTCCGCGCCTGAAGTTAGACCAGGCTGGCGCTCGACAATGAACGCACTGAACTTGTCGCCATCAACTTTCGCAAACACGATGAAGACGTCGGCGAAGCCGCCGTTGGTGATCCACATCTTCTCGCCGTTGAGAATGTATTCCTTGCCGTCTTCACTCAAACGTGCGGTGGCTTTCGCGGCCAGCGCATCCGAGCCGGAACCAGCTTCCGTCAACGCGTAAGCAGTAATTAATTCCCCCGTTGCAATCTTTGGTAAATACTTCTGCTTCGCAGCGTCGGTGGCGAAATAAACGATCGGCAAGAGACCGATGCCACTTTCAGCGCCGAGTGTCGTCGCAAAAGAAGCGGAGCGGCCGATGTTCTCACCAATGAGCGCGCCACTCGTTTGGTCCAAACCGAGGCCGCCGTATTCTTCGGGGATGTTGGCGCCGATCAGTCCGAGGTCAGCCGCTTTGCGGACGAGTTCCCGCGACAGTTTCCAATCGTGCTTCTCGAGCTCATCAATGCGCGGGCTCACTTCGTTGTCAACAAACTGCCGCGTAGTCTCGGCAATCATGCGATGCTCTTCGGTGAAGTCTTCCGGCGTAAAGATCTCGTCAGTTGTGCGCTCCTCGATGAGGAACGAGCCACCTTTGATGATCTTTTTCTCTTCGGCTACCGCTGACATTTCGCTTCTCCTTCAAACCATCCACAGATTACACAGATTTTTTCTAATAATCTGTGTAATCTGTGGATGGCTTTTTACAATCGTTCCAAAATCCCGGCGGCGCCCATACCGCCTCCGACACACATCGTCACCATTCCGTATCGACCATTCCGGCGTTCCAGCTCTCGCAAAATACTTGCGGTGAGTTTCGCGCCGGTGCAACCAAGCGGGTGGCCCAACGCGATCGCGCCACCATTCACATTGACCTTTTCCGGATCAAGTCCAAGCGTCTTGATCACCGCGAGCGACTGTGCCGCAAACGCTTCGTTCAATTCAATCACGTCGATGTCGGCCAGAGTTAGACCGGCAAGTTTCAACACCTTCGGAATCGCGAATACCGGTCCAATTCCCATCTCCTCAGGTGGACAACCGGCAGTCGCATAAGCGACGAAGCGCGCCAACGGTTTCGCGCCGAGCGCACGCGCTCGCGAGTCAGACATAACAATCGCCGCGGCTGCGCCGTCAGACATCTGCGAAGCATTGCCGGCCGTGATCGTTCCCTTTACGTGAAACGCCGGTTTGAGTTTTGCTAGTCCCTCGGCCGACGTATCGCGCCTGACACCTTCGTCTTTCTCAAACACGACTTCACGCCGCTGCTTCTTGCCGTTTTCATCAAGCTCTTCGAGCGTGACATGCAACGGAACTGTCTCATCAGTGAACTTGCCCTGGTCCAATGCCGCTGCCGCGCGCATGTGTGAACGCAACGCAAACTTATCCTGCTCGTCGCGCGTCACTTCATATTTGCGCGCGACGTTCTCTGTGGCCAATCCCATGCTGAGATAAAAATCGGGATAGTGTTCGACAAGATAAGGATTGGGCCGAATGATGTGGCCGCCCATCGGAATCATCGACATGCTTTCCAGACCGCCGGCGACGATCACTTCTGCGGCGCCAGTTTTGATGCGATCCGCCGCCATCGCGATCGACTGCAAGCCCGACGAACAAAAGCGATTAATCGTCATCGCGCTCGTTTCAACCGGCAGACCTGCGCGAATCGCCGCTGCGCGCGCGACGTTCATTCCTTGTTCGGCCTCGGGCATCGCGCACCCCATGATCACATCTTCAATCTCAGAGCTTTCCAATCCGGGCACACGCGCTACCGCTTCCTTGATCACCGTCGCGCCCATCTCATCCGGCCGGGTCGTGCGCAATGTCCCTCTCGGCGCTTTCCCAACCGCCGTCCGCACCGCCGACACAATCACTGCATCTCTCATAACTAAATCCGCCTTCATCCGCGTCATCCGCGGCCTAATTCCTCAACGGCTTGCCCGTCTTCAACATGTGAGCCATGCGTTCCTGCGTCTTCCGCATACCAATAAGCTTTAAAAACGCCTCCCGCTCTAGATCCAACAGATACTGCTCCGACACGCGCGTCGCGTGATTCAAATCACCACCTGTCAAGATTCGCGCCAACTGCGTTCCGATCTCAGCATCGTGATCCGAAATATATCCGGCGCGCTTCATCTGGTGAATGCCGAGTTTCAAAGTTGCCAAGGCAGGCGCTCCCAACGCCAGAATATCTTTGCGTGGTTGCGGCTGAACGTATCCACTCGCCGCCAAACTTAAGACTTCTTTCTTCGCGTCCGCAATTACGCGATCGGGATTCATCGAGATCGTATCGTCCGCCGACAGGAAACTCATCGATCTCGCTTCTTCGGCTGACGTGGCAACCTTCGCAAGCGCGATCGTCTCAAATGCGCGCTTCACAAACGGAAATGGATCGGCATCGTCAACGTCTTTCGGAATCGAATCCAACGTGCGCACGAGCATCTCTTTCGTACCACCACCCGCGGGAATTATTCCAACGCCAACCTCAACCAGCCCGATGTAAGTCTCGGCCGCCGCTCTGACGCGATCCGCGTGCAACACCATCTCGCAACCGCCGCCGAAGACCATCTGGAAAGGAGCAACCACGACCGGCTTCGGCGAGTAGCGCAAACTCATCGTCGCAGTTTGGAAAACGCGCCCCATCATGTCGAGCTCGTCCCAGTTTTCCTCCTGCGCCTCCATCAACATCAACATGATGTTTGCGCCAACGCAGAAGTTTGCGCCTTGATTGCCGATGACAAGCCCGGCGAAATTTTTCTCCACTTCGCCCAGCGCAAACTTCAACATCTGAAGTGTGTCGCCACCGATCGCGTTCATCTTCGAGTGAAACTCGAGACAAGCGACGCCGTCGCCCAAGTCGATCAGCGACGCGCCCGCGTTCTTCTTGATGACGCCTTTTTGATCCTTAATCGACTTGAGAATCAGTACGCCTAGTGGATCGTTCAGTGGAATGTACTTGCCGGCGCCGAAGTCGAAATAGAACTGTTGCCCGTTTTCTTTTTTGTAGAACGAGGTGGCGCCGCTAGCGAGCATCTCCTCCACGTTCGACGGCACGTTCATTCCTTCTTCCTTCATCCGTGCGACAGATTTCTCGACGCCGATCGCATCCCAAACCTCGAATGGTCCAAGTTCCCAACCGAAGCCCCAGCGCATCGCGCGATCGACTTCCACTACATTGTCGGCAATTTCAGGAATACGTTTGGCGGCATAGACGAGCGTGCGCGAAAGCGTCTTCCACAAAAATGCACCGACGCGATCCTTACTCCACGTGAGCGTCTTGATTCTTTCCGGCGTTGTCTCGATGTTCTTCGCCATGTCGAGCGAAGGAAGTTTGACTTTCTCGGACGGACGGTAATCGAGCGTCGCCGTCTCGAGCGTCCAGATCTCGCTCTTGTCGCCGTCGCCCTTTTGCTTTTTATAAAAACCGGCTTTGGTCTTGTTGCCCAGCAGTCCACGTTGGACCATCTTGGCGAGTACTTCGGGGACGATGAACATGTCGCGCTCTTCGTCTTCCGGAAGGGCTTCGAAAAGATTCTTAATGACGTGCGTGAAGACGTCGAGTCCTACGAGGTCGAAGGTGCGGAAGGTTGCGGACTTTGGACGGCCGACGGCTGTACCAGTCATCTTATCAACTTCTTCGATCGAGTAGCCGTCGTCTAGCATTGTTTTGATCGTAAAGAGCGCGCCGAAAGTGCCGATGCGATTGGCGATAAAGTTCGGACGATCTTTCGCGGGCACTACGCCTTTGCCGAGGCGTTGATCGAGAAAGCCGTAAAGGAAGCAGGAGACCTCGGGCTTGGTCCATTCAGTGCGAATCAATTCGACGAGATGCAGGTAACGAGGCGGATTGAAGAAGTGAACGCCGAGAAAGTGCTGTTTGAAATCGTCCGAGCGGCCCTCGGCGAGTTGATGAATCGGAATTCCACTCGTGTTTGAAGCGACGATCGAACCTGGCCGGCGATGTTGCTCGATACGCTCGAATAGCGAACGTTTGATGTCGAGATTTTCGACGACCGCTTCGATAATGAGATCGCAGTCTTTGATCTTTGCGAGATCATTGTCAAAGTTTCCTGGCGTGATGAGCGAGGCGAGTTCGGGAACGAAGAACGCCGCCGGCTTTGCTTTTGTCGCCGCTTCGAGTCCGCTGCGCGCGATCCGATTGCGAACCTGCTTACTTTCGAGTGTCAGCCCTTTCGCCTGCTCTTCAGACGTCAGCTCACGCGGCGGAATGTCGAGCAACAGTGTGGGCACGCCGGCATTCGCGAGATGCGCGGCGATTTGCGCTCCCATCGTCCCCGCTCCCAACACCGCCGCGATCTCAATCCGCATCATCTCCTCTGCCGCTCCTGTTCCTCAAATACCCCCGCTATTCTAACGTTTCCGCATAATACTGAATGAATGCTCATTCAGCAAGCAAATCCAGTGGAATAATCTCTTGTTTCGGGGGGTGTGGGTTCGGTCATTAAATGAATTTTGTCGGTCATAAAGTGAAATTCGTCCGCATAAAAATGAAATTGTCCGGCATTAAATGAAACTGCGCGGATGAACTCATGATTTCGGTCGGCTTCAGCACGGGGTGCGTGAACGACTAACACAAGGGTCGTTCTTTTTTTGCGGCAGCGGCTTTTTCTCTTCTTACTTCGGCCTTTGCGGAGGATGGGGGCAGCCTTCACTGATAAATCGTTATCGCCGCTGCTGGCAACAACCATAGTGTCGAACGTTGTAAATCTCATCCTTCAAATGCTGGACGGTCGATATGGATCTACTGGTCTCCACAATCTTGCGTCAACTCCGCGACCACCTTCTTAAGTCGGCGATCAGATATGGAATCAACCAAAGTGCGATCGACCGTCGCGCAGTCTTTACTGCGCAGAACAATCATTAGACTAAAGCGGATGGATTTTGGTATGGTGCATACTAAATGGAGGCCTACTGTGGACGACTTTGAGGCTTTATCTACAATAGTCGGGGTTCTCAAGAAACTGGATTCCGACGCACAAAAACGGGTACTTCAATCGGTTCAGACATTTCTTGGCATCGCACCAGAGCGCGGTCAGCAATCGTCTAATGGAACGTTACCATTTTCGGAAGCACCATATGACCAGAGTTTTTCCCGCGATAGAACAGTATCGCCAAAAGAGTTTCTTCGGGATAAGAACCCCGCCACTGATGTCGAGCGGGTAACATGCCTAGCGTATTATCTTACGCACTACAGAGATACGCCACATTTTAAGACACTCGAGATCAGCACACTCAATACCGAAGCCGCGCAGCCGAAATTTTCAAACACCGCAGTTGCGGTCGACAATGCGAGAAAACTCGGTTACTTGGTGCCCGCAACGAAAGGAAATAAGCAGATTACTGCGTTGGGCGAAAAATTCGTTGAACTCTTGCCAGATAGAGAGGCTGCGAGAGAGGCCGTTCGCAATTTCAGACCACGGAGGCGTGGTAAGACGAAAAAATCACGCAAGGGAGTAGAAGCTAATGACGCCTAAGCGGCATGTTCCTCGCAAGAAGCCGCGACTTGCCCTTTTCAATCACAAAGGCGGTGTCGGGAAAACGACCTTAACCGTTAACCTAGCATTCGCCTTACGCAATCTAGGACATACTGTCCTGTTGATTGATTCCGATCCGCAATGCAACTTGACATCTTATCTCGTCGCAGCTGATGTAGTTGACAGCTGGCTTGATGAATCTGAAACACCCGGAGGGACGACTATATGGTCCGCTCTACGCCCGCTAATCGAAGCCGGCAAAGAAATAAAAAACATTATCCCTTTTGAGCGATCGAAACGTGTTTATCTAGTACCGGGTGATATTCGACTTTCGCAATACGAACTAGATCTACAGCAAGCTTGGCTTGACTGCTTGCAACGGAAAATTAGGGGATTTGTAGAGACTACTGCGCTCTCGAAACTTGTTGATGCCTGCAGTGCTTCGGTCGACGCCGATTTTGTTCTTTATGATGTCGGACCAAACATCGGTCCACTAAACAGAGCAATACTGCTTGATTGTGATTTTTTCATAGTTCCAGGCGCGTGCGACTATTTCTCCACGAGAGCTCTTAAGACTCTTGGGCATTCCGTTGCTAGTTGGATTCAGGATTGGGGAGTAATTTCCCAGTTGGCACCCATCGATGTTCCTGTAATTGCTGGCTGGCCAATCTATCTCGGGTACGTTCTCCAACGATTCAGGATGTATGGCGGCGAGATCTCGACGACCTACCGTGAATATGCTCGCCAGTTGGAGCGGCACAGTTATAGTGATGTCGCGGCGGTACTTAAGGAAATTCACGAGGATCTTGCGCCGGGCTCCCTCAGCCTATTCAAGCTCGGTCAAATCAAAGACTTTGCCACGTTGGCGAACTTGGCTCAGGAGCAAGGGTTGGCGATGGCTGACGTCAATGGTGGCACAGTATATTTGAAGGATGAGGCGCGTTCAGCCTTCGAAGACTTCGCTAATAAAATACTTGCTCGTATTAAACCCCTTACCAAATGAAGGCGAACACCAAATTGACGAAAGCTGAGCGGAACCTTATCAAACGCCTTGTAGTTCACTATCAAGAGAATCAGGCTTTTATTCAGGTCATGTTGAATCAGGTTAGTGAAGCAATCTTGGGCTCACGAGATTTGATGACTCATGTACACTCAACAAAGTCGCGCTTAAAGGATCCTGAACACCTCAAGGACAAACTTATTCGGAAACTAGGTGAGGCTAAGACGAAGAACCGTCGATTTACAATTTCGGAGAAGAATCTACTGTACCGAATCAATGATCTCGCTGGATTTCGAATCCTTCATCTCTATAGTGAGCAAATAGTCCCGATTGATCGTGAACTCCGGGCAGTCTTCGAGCAATATAGGTTGCCTTTGTATGAAACTCCCAAGGCGCGAACGTGGGATGACGAAACCCGCGCTTTCTTTCAAAAATGTGGAATTCGTACCGTCAAAAGCCCCAGCATGTACACCAGCGTTCATTACGTTGTCGAATCAAATAGTGTTACGAGGGCTACTTGCGAAATCCAAGTGCGAACATTGGCCGAAGAGCTTTGGGGCGAAGTCGATCACACACTTAACTATCCTCATGAATGTTCAGTTTTAACTTGCCGGGAACAAATCAAGGTCTTAGCACGAATCACCTCAAGCTGTAGCCGACTTGTCGACTCAATCTTCCGCGCTTACGAAGAAGGCAACTCTTAAGCGTAATCTTCCCAACTTGTTTAGGACGTAGGGCAGTGGCAAGAAGAGGCCCAACATTTCTAAGAAGTGTCCTCTCGTTGAGAAAATTTCAAGTTATGACCGAAATCTGTAGGAAATTCTCACGTTATGCCCGACAAGAATTTCACTTAATGACCGAATCGTCCGGCTAAGTTGTTGATTCCAGTAATAGACCAATTTCACTTTATGACCGAACCCACAGGGGGTGTGGGTTCGGTCATTAAAATGAAATTTGCAGGTCATAAAGTGAAATTTGTCGGTCATCAAATGAAACTCGCCAAATAAAAAACTTCGTCGTGCAGGAAATATATGGGGCGGGTAGCAGATTGATTCGAGTTGGATGGTATGTAGAATACGTTAGATATATATGACGTTAATTCTCACTGCCCTTTCACATAATTATATCGTTCAAGCTGCCGACCGTCGTTTGACTTATCCTGACGGGTCACTCTACGACGATGATACCAACAAAGCCGTCTTCTATTGTGGTCGCGTAGCTGTCGCTTACACGGGACTAGCCTTTATGAAAAAAGATCAGCCCACTGCAGAGTGGATTGGTATGCATATGAAGGATGAACTAGGCGCTGAGAGCGCAATGAATCGCGTAGCGACGGAAACAGAAGATTATTTGCGAACGATTAATAAACCGGATAAGCGACTTGCAATCGTGGCAACAGGTTGGGCTACTTATAAAGGGACCCAGCCGCCTTTACCTTTTATCTGCGTCGGCTCAAATTTCATGGACGATTCGTGGAGTTGGAAGCCTACTGCTGACGACATGATGACTGTTCGTTACCAATTCCTTGAGCGCGACAAATTGCTCGCTGTTTTTATAGCCGGACAGGCTTTAACTCCCGATGAGCAAAGGGGGCTCGAACGTGGTTTAGAGCAAGCTATAAACGACGGAAGTTCACGAGCAATGGTGGATTTATTAAGCACAACCATTCAATCTGTGGCTGCCGGTAAAGATAGTCGAGCTGGGCGAGTAGGAAAAGGGATGATAATCCATCTCCTTACCAAGGCCTCAATAATGTCTGGGAGAGGGAGTATGGTTGTGACTCCGCTTACGGAGGATTTGCCATCCTTCATTTATGTTTCTAAAGAAGGTAAAACGAGTCCATTCCAAGGGGCCGTCATGGCGTGTAACGGAACTCTTCTCACGAACTTCGGTGGAGGGACGATTCCACCCGGTGGTAAGGGTCTTATTAGGACCGAGATGGAAGATAGTGCGAAAAGATATCCAATCCACTTGTCAGCGGATCAGATCCAATTCGCCGCGCAATGCCGCTTTTGCTCGCTCGAAGGAAAGCAGAATATCGTTTCAGGTGAGCTACCTTTAAACGAAAAAGAAGCGTGGATTAACTGTCGAGGAGAACTAGGCCACTTGTTATTGTTGCGACGACATAAACATTAACCTTGTTGAGACGCACCTTCGGTGAGCGAAAATTTCAAGTTATGACCGAAAACTGTAGGAAAATTTCACTTTATGCCGGAAAAGAACTTCATTTAATGACGGAATCGTCCTCGTAAGTTATTGATTCCACTCATAGGCCGATTTCACTTTATGCCCGAACCCACAGGGGCGGCCGCCTAACTACGGGAGGAGGAGGAAGAGGATGTGGGTTGGGTCATTGAATGAAATTTGTCGGTCATTAAATGAATTCTTGTCGGTCAATAAATGAAATTGCGCCGAAACGAAGCACCACTCACATGACTGCTAACTAAGAACCCTCAAGACTTCGAGCAGCTTGCGAAATTTAGAGCCTTCAAGTGGCAGCAAATCTGAATGCGTCCCTGAACACGGGTCAATCGCAACGGCTTCTAACTTAGTCCAGCAAATTCAGGTGGCCTGTCGGATCGGCCATTCAAACTCGCGCGCCACTATCAATGCTTGCTGTCTTAGGTGCTCTACTATGCGGTGTGATTGGCGTCGGGGCGGTCGGCACCAAACGCGTCTTCCAAGCCTCCTCAAACTTGCCTCGCTGATCTTCAATATCTCTCTCGACCGTGGTCTTGAGTTCTACGGCACCCTTTTCTGCTGTTGGCAATGGAGGTGGCGCCTCGTTGAAGATATAACGAAAGAAGCTGTTAGCCGCTTTTGCTGAGAAGAAGACCGTGGCTAGGCTCTGAGCTGAAACCTCCATTGTCTTAACGATCACCTCATGAATTCGACGCCAAAACTCCGGGTCTTCTTTTATCTCCTGGAGATGCTCGCGCCAGGGACGCTTCCTCTCCATCTCTTCGCTTTGCAAAATCGCGATTAGCCGGTACAGAAACACGCCAAGACGCGACATCGGATCGGGATGGTAGATCGGTATCTGTAAGTCGAAACGCCCGACTCTCTTTGCCGCCTTATCCACTTGACTCAGATAATTTGTAGCCAGGCAGTAGACTACGGACTGGATTTCCGACGTCTTGTTCAGTTTTATTAGTTTCGGCAGCATGCCGGTCACGAGAAACCTGAACTCGGGCGGGTCGGGAGGCGCATTCGCCTCCATCTCCCGAGTCTTATCTCGCGTTCTCACGACTGGTTCAAACTCGTCAAGGAAGATAACAGCTCTCGTCAGCATCGACAGTGAATCGAAGATTGCTCGTGCTCTGCTTTCGATAACGTCAGTGCCCTGGACCATCAGGTCGCTTGGCGAAAGCCTGACCAGCGGGACCTTCGCCGTAGTGGCCAAAGCTTCGGCGAGCGTGGTTTTGCCCGTGCCGGGAGGACCGTAAAGGATTGCGGAGTAGGTTTTCTTTTTTGAGTAAAAGTCAGGCAGCACCGCTCGCGTGAGGTGAGCCCGCATCTGCTGTAAACGGATAGCTACAGAAAAACCATCTACTCGCGCAGGATCTTCTTCATACTTGTCTTTGTAACTCTCCGAAGGATTGAAACACGACTGAAGTTCATAGTCGGTATACAAAAGCCCGTTGAGATCCAGCTTATTCATCACCGGCGTCTTCAATGTGGCGAGAGACTCGGCCTCCATATTGGGCCATTCCACGTTGAAGTGCTTGAGCACCATCGCATTGATGCGTTCGTTAAGCATCTTGATGGTCCGCCCGAGCGCGAATACGGCGATCGCCGTAACCCATACCGACGGTTTCTGACTTTCCGGCGCACCACGGAAGTTCCAGCCAATTGCACTACCTTGACCGCGCGACAGAGTGACAGGATGCTCGTCAAAAGCATGTAGAATCTTTCTCACGAGCTTCGGATCCAGGTCCTCCGAGAAATCCTTCTGCAACAATTGAGCGAGACATCGAGTCATCTCGAATGCTATTGGAATTAGCCGCTGTCCTTTTGGAGTCGATTGAAATGGCCGGCTCGTTAGCAGCCTACCGTCCTCCGGCAGTAGCTGTGACAAAAGACGGCGGGCTTCGGCCAGTTGCTCATTCTGTTTCCATCCGGTAAGCGCACCAAAACATGCCGCGGCGAAGAGTAGTTCACCGGCGTCGAACTTCGCGGAGTTGGCTGCCTGGGCCAATTCTCTGTTCAGAACATCCTGAATGTAATGTTTTGCAGGTTCTGTAACGCGTTGGATTCTTTCGTAAATGCGCAGATACTGGTCGTTGTAACGATCAAGAACGTGCGCCAGATCCGGTTCTTCTCCGAGCTCGTCCATTTCCGCACCCGCCGCTATGGATTCGTCGAGGGCTTCCTTGATGATTCTGAACGCCAGATCATGCGCGCTCGCTGTAGCATCAAAGTGCCTTCGGTCCATGCGATTAAAGGCACCGATGGTCTTGTCTGCAAAAGCCTCCTCGAGTAAAAGGCGGTTGAGTTGAATCAACTCGCTGGATTCGTGCACGGGAAGACGTTGTCCCTTCACGCTCAACTTGATGACAGCCAGATGCCGCTCAATCTGCCATTCAATGTCTTTCGAAAACCTCTTTTGAGGGTCTGGACTTTTTTGCACTCTCCTTTTGAGTTCTTGCCAGGCGTCGGAACTAGCGACCAGCTCTTTCTTGAATTTTTCGTTTAACTCTTTTGCGATCGCCTCTTTTAAGTCCAGCTCGTTGACGACTACACCTCCATTGTTTCCAGAGCCGTTCGATTGAACTTGCCTAGAGTGACGCTGCAAATAAGTCTTGAGGTTCGCCTTAGTCTTATCGCTGAGAGCCTCGGCGTAATGTTTGTATTGTTTCGGCTCTGTCTCGAGTTTGTTTGCAAAAACGTCCAGGTCCCTGATGTCGGAAGCTTGCAGCAAGCCTGCCTCCTGCGCCCTAAATTGCTCGATGAGATCTTTAGCCCGAGCGATGTTTTTCCGCGCGCGTTCCACTGCGACTCTCAGGAGGTGGGGCAGTTCTTTGAGAGCTTTCTCAACCGTTTCGCGCTCTACCTCTTCGGCGCCTGCGAGTGGGAAAAGAGTAGGAATCAACGAATGCTCGACTGGCTTGGATGTTTTTTCATCCTGAAGTGACGCATTCTTCTTGAAAGCCGCCTTTGATGAATCCCCATTTCGTTTAGAGCCTGTGCGATTGTTGTTCGTAGGTGGATTGGAGAGATTCAGCGCAATGACGTTGCGTCTCAGATTATTCGCTGCATACCAATCGAGGATGACTCGTTGTGATTCGATCTCTAAACAAGCCGGCCACGGTGATTTGCCGTTGTTGCAATTGATTTTGAGGTAAGCATCGACGTCCGGAAGAACTTTGAGGCGTTCGAGTTCTTTCCGTAGCTTCTTTGTCGTTCTGAAAAATATAATGCTGTCCCGGATGGCGTCTCGGAAAGCCAGAATCGCTCTCACGCATTCGCCGGTGACAAAAGCGGAGACTCTGCCACCTTCACCCGCTCGCGCCGCGCCTATGATCCAGTTAGGAAATGCAGCAAAGTACAACTCGCGGATGATCCGGTAGTAACAGAGCATCGTCGCGGTGCTAAAAACTGTTTGCGGTCTACTAACCAGCGCGTGCAGTGACCTTGCTGCGGTGAGCACTGGGACCGCATCAGTTGCGTCATCGCTAAAGCGACGGGTAATCGCCGCGGCAAGCGTTTCCGAAAGCTGGTTGGTTGGCTCCAGCTCATCTTCATCCATATCTCTGCGATTCAGCGCCCGCACCAGTAACGCAAGATCGATAGGATGAGGACCACAGACCCATTCATCGCTTGAAAGGTCACAGTCCTTCTGAAGCTTCTCGTATTTCTCGAGCGTCAAGGCCACTGGAATTCTGGCCAGCGCCTTGAGACCGCGTTCGCGCAGGTCTTTGGCGTGATCTCGGAGAATGTTCAACTCACGTAAACGGTCAAGAGCACTATCGTCGAGTGTAGCCATTGGTTTCTCCTGTTGCATTCAGGTCTGGGCAGAGACGGATCTCTGCGCTGGGACGCTGAAGTGGGAAGTGACAAATTGGAAGTAACCCTGACTCCTTTTCGTGGATGCATCGCCCGAAGATCTTGAGGGTTGGAGGATCATCCGGGTTTGGATTCAGGCTGGTTGTTCTTCTACATGGCGGAACAACTCGGTTGAATCCATTCAACTCCTGAAGCTGGAGACGTTCAACAACGCTTCAGTTGCTGATGATCGAATCGTTCAATGAGAACAAATACGCTGCGGTAGGCTCGACAACTCGGGTTGGATTGGGCGAGTGGTGCGAGGACAGCAGTCGCTCAGAGAACTTAATCCTTTTCAGGTTAGCGGCACTAACGATAGTCCCGCATACAGCAGAAGTCAATGCTGAATATTTGCATGTAAACCCAAAGTGGAAACCGTCGATCTCGATGGAAGTTTTAGCGTGAGGTGACGCCCTTTCACGACCAGAGGGTATCTACATGATCGTCGCGTGGATCGAACGCGGATTCGGTAGCGTTTCTCGCGACTGAATTCTGTGGATCAAACTGCGGATGAGCGTTGACGCGCGGCTTCGAAGAGGAGAATGCC
>DATFHH010000094.1:0-6975 GCA_035248565.1 Pyrinomonadaceae bacterium
TCCTTGAAGTCCAGGAAAAAGTGCGTTTCATTGTTATCTCGTCCTCTCGACGCGGAATTATTCAAAGGGCAAAGTTGCGCCGCACGCCGATGCCAGATCTCCAGCGGGTAAGTTCAACAGGGAGGGACGACGGGGAAAGACTGGCGAAAGGATGAAACAACACTCCTTTTCGACGCCCTCAATCGGGTTTGCAAGACACAACAAGACAAATGACCTAACGGTTTCGCCTGTGACATTGACGCATGTTTTGGCACTGGATGCCTTGCCCTTTCACCACAAAGATCCATTCGATCGTTTGCTAATTGCCCAAAGTATTGAAGAAAAGCTTACCATTGTCACCGCAGATTCGCAGTTCTCAGCCTATTCGGTTAAGTTGCTGCAATGATGGCGGTGAAAACAATTTTACTGAACCAGACGTGTTCGTTGAAGATGGAAATTTTAGTCGAGAGGCATCAACTTGAGTCTCTGCCGGACCGGTGATTTGGACCAAGAGGTCGGAGGTTAGAATCCTCTCGCCCCGACCACTAAAGTCAATAGTTTACGGCTGCCATCATTGGGCGGCCGTATTTCATTTGTGGCCAGTTTGTGGGCCTTGTCTGTTTATTGACTGGACCCTAGTAAGACGTTATCTTACCCGTCATGAGAACTACCGTGTCGACAAAGGGTCAGATCATCCTTCCGGCTGAAATTCGGCGTGAGGATGACATTAAATCCGGACAGGAGTTTGAGATCGAACGCATAGATCGTGGTGAATACCTCCTCAAGCGAACGACCAAACCGCGAAATAAAGGGCTTGTAAAACTGTTACTTTCCTGTCCCGTGAAGGATTGGTTCCAACCACTAGAGCGCACCGAAACCACTGACGACATTAAGCTACCTAAGCTCGGATGATCTACCTCGTTGATGCGAACGTGCTTAGTGAGCCGACGAAACAGGCGGCCGACAGCAGGGTTGTCACGTGGCTCAATGCAAACGAATCCAATCTTATCGTCGACTCGATAATTATTGGCGAACTGCGAATCGGCATTCTTGCTCTACCGCGCGGACGCAAGCGTGATCGGCTCGAGCGATGGTACGAAACTGTGGTTGAAACGATCGATTGCATTCCTTGGGACGCAACGATAAGCCAACGATGGGCAGCTCTAGTTGTGGAGTTGCAACGAAAAGGAGAGACCGTGCCACTGCTTGATGGAATGATTGCTGCAACTGCTCTTCAACATGACCTGATCGTCGCCACACGTAACACTCGCGACTTTCAAAAAACAGGCGTGAAAACGTTGAACCCTTTTGAGTGATACAGTTCAGCGCAGCTGGATAATGCGATGATAATGAATGGAGAGAACCGCAAACCCTAACAAACTCCCCGTGGCTGCAACTTTCGAAAAGACAGAAACGTAGTTCTTTGCCGAACCTGTGATTGGGGACGAGAGGTCGGAGGTTCGGATCCTCTTGGCCCGACCAGTAACATCAATAGTTGCGCTGCTTCTAAACGCAACACTCATCGCTCGCATAGTCAAAAACAGACCGAGGTGTATTCATGTTCCGAATCTTCAAAATCGTTGCAATGTGTCTTCTGGTTTGTGTTAGCGCCATCGCGCAAAACGCTGCCGATAGACCGCTGTTAATCGGGCGCGTCTCTATCAATCAGTCGCACATTGCATTCACATACGCCGGCAAGATCTGGCTGGTCGAGCGAAGTGGCGGAACAGCGAAGCGCCTTACCAACACGCCGAATGAAGAAACTAGCCCTGTCTTCTCACCTGACGGCAAGCGGATCGCATTTTCGCGAAGTAACGGCAATGACTGGGACATCTTTATCGCTCAAGCCGACGGATCCGGTGAGCCGACACGCGTAACGATGATGCCTGAGGATGATTTCGTAACCGGATGGACGCCGGATGGAAAAGAAATCATCTTCGAAACCACGCGAGACGAAGAAAACTTAACGCGTCTTTATAAAACCTCCGCCGATCGTCTCGCACTTGCGACCGCGCTACCGCTGCACCAAAGCTATTCCGGTTCGATCTCGCCAGACGGCAGCCGCATTGTCTACAACCCTCGATCCGGTGCGGGCGACTGGCGCTACTACCGCGGTGGATACGCCGCGCCTTTATGGATAGCCGATCTGAAAACCGGAACTCTTGAGAAACTCTCAGACGGAACACACAACGATAGAAATCCAGTCTGGGTGCAGGACAAAATCTATTTCGTTTCCGATCGTACGGGAATTTTCAATCTCTACGTTTACGACACGAAATCCAAAAAGACGCGGCAACTGACAAACTACCTGGACCAGGGTGTTCGCACTGCGTCGGCAACCAGTGATGCTGCTGTCTATGTACAAGCAGGACGAATACACCTACTAGATCTGAATACCAACAAAGATCAGGTGATCAATATTTCAGTGACGCCTGATACGTCAGAGCTCGCGCCGCGCACTGCAAGCGCGATGCGCTCTCTCGAGCAAATCCTTCCTTCGCCGACCGGCGATCGCGTCGCTTTCGGTGTGCGAGGCGAAGTGCTCATTTTTGATTCAGCGAACGGTTCTTATAAAAACCTTACGAACACGCCGGGCACTGCTGAACGCTATCCCGTAATTTCGCCGGACAGCAAATCGGTCGCTTATGTTTCAGACGAATCCGGCGAGTACGCGCTTCACATTCGCTCTCTCGAAAATGATTCAGTAAAGAAGATCCGGATTGAACAACGGCCTTCATTTTATTGGGGCCTGGTGTGGTCACCTGACTCGCAAAAACTCAGCTTTCCTGACAGACGACTAAATCTTTGGCTCGTCGACGTTGCCACGGAAAGCGCGCTCAGGGTTGATACTTCTTCTTATTCTGCGGAAGACTCGTGGACGCCAAACTTCTCACCTGATTCGCGTTTTCTCGCGTATTCGAAACGCTTGAAGAACCGCGCCGGCACGGTCTTCATTTACGACATCGCGCAGAAGAAGGCATTTCAAGTGACTGATGGAATCACGCACACGCAACTGCCGGTTTTCGATCGAGACGGTAAATATCTTTACTTTGTTTCGAGTCCCAATGCGGGCACAAGTGAATTTAACTGGGGTGTTCTGAATGGAGTATTCGCCGCTCCGCTCGTGGTCCGGCGAGTTCACGCTGTGGTCTTGTCAAAGGATCAACTTTCCCTGCTCTTGCCCAATGGACAACCCAATCCTGAGGCAAAGATCAGCGAAATAGCGCCGCAGGTGAAGATCGATTTTGAAGGTCTTCAATCGCGCTTTATAAATCTGCCGCTGCCGCCGCGTGATTACTCGCAACTCACCGCTGGAGATCCTGGAAAGTTGATCATGGCGATTAGCGAGTGGTCGGCTGCGCCAGGCGACTTCAGCGGGCAAACACAGTCGCAGGCAGTCTATTCGTTTGATCTCGCGAAGGGCGGTCAGATGCAAAAGATCGTGGACCAGATCAGTGCGGTCGATATAACCACTGATGGCAAAAAGATTCTCTATCGCAAAGGCCGCGACTTCTTTCTCACTTCAGCTGAAGCTCCCGCAAAACCAGACGAAGGCAGACAGGATTTCAGCAAGATAGAAGTTCGCGTTATTCCGGCTGAGGAGTGGCGTCAGATTTTTCACGAATCAATGCGGATCATGCGCGATTGGTTTTATGACCCGAATCATCACGGTCAGGATCTCAAAGCGCTTGAATACGAATATGGTGCGTACCTGCCGACGATTGTTCGCCGCAGCGATCTTAACCGACTGATGCAACAGATGCTGGGTTCCATATCCGTCAGCCATCTCAACGTCGGAGGCGGCGACTCCGGGCCGCCCGCGGGAAGCGGCAATCGCATCGGCCTACTCGGCGCCGACTATGAGATCGCTAACGGGAAATACCGTTTCAAAAAGATCTATCGCTCGACGTCTTACTCGTCGCCCAACGGCTCATTTACTGCTCCGCTCGATCAACCAGGAGTCGATGTTCGCGATGGCGATTATCTGCTCCAGGTCGACAGTCAGCCAGTTGAAGCAGAAAAGAATGTGCTGAGTTACTTCGAGAACAAGGTCGGTCGTCCGACAAAGATCACTGTCTCCGCAAACGCGGACGGCGCAAATGCGCGAACGTACACAGTCTTTCCCGCGCTCGGTGAAAACCGTTTGCGCCGTGCAAACTGGGCTGAAGAAAACCGCAAGCTCGTCGAAAAGCTTTCCGGCGGACGCCTCGGCTACATTTTTATCGAGAACTACGACGGTCAGGGCATCATGAACGCGATTCGCGGCTTGACCGGATACGCTGACAAACAAGGAGTCATCGTGGATCAGCGTTTCAATGGCGGCGGCATCACGCCGGATTATCTGATCGAATGGATGCAGCGCAAGCCGCTTTACTATTACATGTTTCGAGGCGGCGACGACATCGCCACGCCGGTTAACCCTGCGCCGCCCGCCAAAGTAATGATCATTAACGAACTGAACGGTTCGGCGGCTGAAACCAGTGCGTTTATGTTCAAGCTGGCGAAGGTTGGACCAATCGTCGGCAAACGCACGTTCGGCGGAGGGATCGGTCCTTACTACTTTACGCCTCCGTTCATTGACGGAGGACAGGTCCGTCTTCCGAATCGTGCCGCGTACGATCCGAGCGGAACTACCTGGGGAATCGAGAATGTCGGCGTTGCCCCTGATTTCGACGTCGAAATCACTCCTGCCGATGTAATCGCCGGGCGAGATCCGCAGCTTGAAAAGGCGGTCGAGGTTGCGCTCGCGCAAATCTCCAAGAATCCCGTCTTTGTTCCGAAACGCCCGCCATTCCCGGTTCATCCGGGCGAGCAACGTGAGGCTCCATCGATCGGACCATCTGTTTCTTCACTGCCCGAAGCGGGTTCGGAATTTCCACCGGTTCCACCGAAACCGCGTCCAACGCCGCCACCAGCACCGGCTAATAACAAATTTGTTGCGTTTGTTGGCAGTTATGATGGCGGCACGATGGGCGTTTTGGTTGTCAGGCAGGAAGGTGAAAAGTTGTTTGCACTGGCGCCGGGCGGCGACCGCGTCGAGCTCGTTCCGGATACCAATACGGCGGACAAATTCAGCGTGCAGCCAGTAGGCGGCTTCGTCAGCTTCGAACGGGATGCTGGCGGTAAGGTGACAGCGATTATCGTGACGCTGCCCGACGGAAGGGTGATCAAGGCGAGGAGGACGTAGCAATACCTCAAAAAACCTAGTGAAATTGCGGTTTTGTTGAAGACATTGCCGCTTGAGTGTGATATATGAGAGTCCGACTGTTTTCCAATCTAGTTCTCGTTGGAGGTGTTACACCAGACTATGGCGACCAAAGCCGCGACAGGCAAGAAGCGCATGACTCAATCGGAAGTAATCAACCACTTCTCTGAATCCACAGGAATGAAGCGAGCCCAAGTAAAAGAGTTCTTTGAGGAGCTGTCGAATCTCGCAGCGCGCGAAGTGAAATCAAACGGTGAGTTTGTTCTCCCAGGATTCGGAAAGCTCGTAAAATCCGAGCGAAAAGCCCGCGAAGGCCGGAACCCGGCGACCGGCGAAACCATCCAGATTCCCGCGAAAACGACATTGAAGTTCCGAGTTGGCAAGGGGATGAAAGATACCGTGCTTCCCAAAAAGTGAACCGACAGCACTATTATTTTTCAGCAGCGGCGCCGCCCCAATACCTTACCGGCAATCGGGCGGCGTCTTTGTCTGTCGCGAAATAGCGCCAATTCCCTCTACCTCGCTGAGCAAACCGATTTAACAACGCCGCCGAAGAAAAAGATGGACGTAAGTGGATCCGTCCAGTATAATCTTGCGTTTCGCTGAACACCCCTGCGGCAAGCTCATATGCCAAGCCTTTGTTTTGGGGTTTTATCCCTGAAAACAGGGCTGTGCCTTGGGGTGGAGGCTGCATCCAGGAGGGTTGTTAGAGCATCTATAGTTTATACATTGAACGTCAGATTTGATGTGGAGGAGTGAGAGCAATCGTGACTTTTGATACACACTTGCCGCTGAATGAGCGGCTTATGAAGATCGATCATATTCAGGCGCGGCGCTATTCGAAACTTAACGGCGTCGCTCTCGAAATAGCAACCGAGGGTATCATCCGGCATTTGAAAGCGTGCGACCGAATGGACGTTAATCCGGAGACTTCGGCCGTCCGCGAAATCATTGACGATGCGCTGAACGGTCGTCGCGTGTTTGCCGAGACCAAGGAACACACGCGCGCTGCTTAAGCTTCGTCGGTCGTGTTTTCGAAAGAGATCGCCCGCCTTGGGCGATCTCTTTTTATGTGCGTTTTGAACGCCGAAGGCGTTGGCTAATTTCAGCCTAGGGTTGGAGCGCCAGTGACAACCCTAGGTGCTAATCAGAAAAATTTATAAACCCTGCAAGGGTTCGCCGCGCACATGCCCAACGCTTTCAGCGTTAATAATTCTTTTGTTTCATTACCTAGGGTTATCGCTACGCTCCAACCCTAGGCTGAAATTAGCCAACGCCTTCGGCGTATTTGGTGCAAGCAGGTGCGGTTGACATCAATGTTCGACGTGTTAACATGCCACGCTGTTTGAAAATCTGCCCCTGTAGCTCAGTGGATAGAGCATCTGCCTTGTTGGAGCCTTGATGGGGAATGCGAACGGAACCCATTGAGTGGACGACCCTGTATGCGGGGACGCCCTGAGAGCCTCAGGTACTTCGATCGTTGTGGTCCAAGTAACAAACCGTGAGGATTGGGTAATCCGCAGGAAACCTTTCGCGACGTTTGCGAGTGGGATCCTCAGAGACTATACGGGTCGGGACTGCGACGTCCAAGATATAGTCCAGCCAGCAACCCCAGCTTTGACGGGCGGTCAGGGAAAGCCTGATGCTGGAAGCTAAGCAGAGGGCCGCAGGTTCGAGTCCTGCCGGGGGCACTACACCGAAAACAGTATGTGGCGGCATTAGCTCAGTAGGTTAGAGCGCCAGATTGTGGATCTGGAGGTCGTCGGTTCGAGACCGACATGCCGCCCCAC
>DATFHH010000095.1:0-72134 GCA_035248565.1 Pyrinomonadaceae bacterium
TCAGATGATCGATCGTGTCGCAGCGAAACTGGGCCACAAGCTCTACGAAGTTCCGGTCGGCTTCAAATGGTTCGTGGATGGCTTGCTCGACGGCACGCTCGGTTTTGCTGGAGAGGAGAGCGCGGGTGCATCTTTCCTGCGCCTCGATGGCACCGTCTGGACTACGGATAAAGATGGAATTGTTCCGGCCCTGCTTGCGGCGGAGATCACTGCTCGTATGGACCGCGATCCCGGCCAGATTTATCAGGAGCTAACAAGCGAGTTCGGAGAGTCGGTATACACGCGCACCGAGGCTCCGGCCACAGTGCAAGAAAAAGAGATTCTAATGAAACTTTCTCCGCAGCAGGTTCGCTTGAAAGAGCTTGCGGGTGAACAAATTCAGACCATCCTGACGCATGCGCCAGGTAATGGGGCACCCCTCGGCGGGCTGAAGGTGGTGGCAGAGAGCGGATGGCTCGCGGTGCGTCCATCCGGTACTGAGGACATCTACAAGATATATGTGGAAAGCTTTCGGGGAACGGATCACGTTAGGCGCATTTTGGATGAGGCACAAACAATCGTCAGCGATGCGGTTGCCTAAGCTGTTCCTCAAGAGTACGACGAGGAGCCCTATGACTGACCAGGTTCGTAAGATTCTATTGGTTCCTTTCCAGGAACTGTTTCAGAACCAATGCCTCATTGTGCTTTTCATCTCGAGCTCCATAGATTAGGGTGATTGTTCCTTCCGTCGCTTTTTCCTTCAGCACTTTTATCAGATCATGGTGATGACGAATCTCAGTTTCATACCGTCCGCGGAAACTTTTCCACTTGTCCGGATCATGCGCAAACCACTTTCGCAGTTCCGTGCTCGGAGCGATCTCTTTCAGCCATAGATCAACGCTCGCCTTTTCCTTAGTTAGACCGCGCGGCCAGAGCCTGTCCACGAGGATACGCAACCCATCATCCTTGTGCGGTTGCTCATACGCTCGTTTTATCTTGATGTTCATCTCTCCCCTTTACGCCCGCCTCAGTAGCCTGAAAATTCCTCTGTTCGAATGTTGTCATCATCGACCCCTGCTTCGTTCAGCGTTTGACTCAGGCGGTGACCATTGAAGCAGGGCCGGCCAGGTAATAGATCGAAAGCGCTAGATTACCGACATACTTCTCAAGCATGGCTTTGCTGATGTACCCAGTTTCGGCATCCCTTCGTGCCTGATTTTTCCATCTTCGTCATCGTGCCGATAAAGGTGTAATTCGGATTTGTCTTCGCTCGGGCCATCGGTCGTTACGCGGCTCTTCTTTTGCCTCTACTCAAATCCCTGGAGTTTTTGCTCATGTCGTAAGCGGCTTCTCTAATGGCGGCGGTCTGCATCTCCGCATCTCTGGCTTCCAAATTCGAAAAGGCTACCATAATCATGAGTCCGCATATCGTCAGGGTCGAAAGCACGTAGAGGACAGCTACTTGTTCCTCGAATAACAACGCACAAACCGCAAGCGCTGCAAATACCCAAAAGAGCTTTCTACGACGTCGTTTCTGTATTTTCATTTTGTCTTGATGTCTGATTGAACCAACCCCCTTTTGTTTTTGATGGTGCACTCATCTGCGGTGCTTGCGGGCTAACGGTCATTCTTCTTTCCAACTCATCTCTTAGTGTTCACGCAGCTTCAAGTTGGGGGCCATCGCCGGTTTGTCTTCGGCGAGAATGCTTCTGAGCATCCACGCAGCCTTCTCGTGGGCCATCACACGCTGTGTCAGCAAGTCTTCGGTCGGTGCGTCAACAGCCGTGCGCGAAACCGAAAGTGCCCAACGGGCAGTGCGTGCGCACGTTCGATGATCTCTAAGCAATTCAGCGATCATCTCCTTAGCACTCGGTACAGTCTCAGTCTCTTGAAGGTAGCTGAGCTTCGAGAATTCGCGGTACGAGCCGGGCGCAATGCATCCGAGGGCACGGATCCGTTCGGCGATGGCATCGCCTGCCAGCCAGAGTTCGTTGTACTGCTCCTCGAACATAAGGTGCAGTGTATGGAAATTTGGTCCAATGACGTTCCAGTGGAAATTGTGCGTCTTTAAATACAGCGTGAATGTGTCAGCCAACACTCGTGACAGTGCTTCAGCAACTTGTGCGTCTTCATTTAGTGTTATTGCCTTTTCGATTCCAATCGCGCTCGACATTTCTTTCTTCCTCGCCTCTAAAGTTGTAAATGCCTTCCAGTTGAATTCATTGCTCAATGGCCTCAGCAATTACGATTACCAGCCTAAGGTGGATTCAAACACCACGAAACCGTGTTATCACGCGCGCCTGGCAGGTGTTTTCACCGTCCTTTCATTGGGAAGCTCGGACGGATAAACGAACGCGTATGAACTGTTAACATTTGTCAAGTTGAGTGTTAACAGACTATTCGGCACTGAATTTCCGGCTTAAGTTTGGGAACATACGAAGGGTCTGGGACACTGCAAATCAGGAGGGCGACGAACGATCTTCACGGACGTTCGTTTTCATTACTTTCGCCTGGAATTTCACATCCTTCTGCGATGACTACGCTGTTGTGGGATCTACTCATCCAGGCCGCTCCGTAACTGACTTGCCGGAGGCTCCAGGCAAGACCGTTTTGGCGCCGCCTTCGGCCTCACCTTTCAAGAGAGCACTCAAGCTCGAGTAGGCATAGATGGTGGGCGCATGATCTTGCATCAACCCTCCGGTATCGGCAGTTGGCCCATAGTTACTGTGCAACTCATGGCCCAGCATGCGGAGCATCGCCATGAGTTGCCCGCGATGGTGTGAAGTATGGGTTAAGCGACGCGTCATGACCCAAGCCCGTGTGCGGCGCACATCAAAGAATTGGGCCTCTTCCTCCCACCAGAGTTCGCGCTTCTCACGCAAGGCATCAAGTCGTTTGCCGCTATCCTCTGCATAACGCTTCATGAATTCCAAACGAGTTTCCTCGCGCGGTAGGGGTGGTGCGCCCACGTCGATCCCAAGCATATTGCGGAACCAGAGATCCTCACTCACACACTGATGGACCATTTGCTCGTGCACGCTGCGGCCACGGGGATCGCTCTGGTGCGGGCGCACGTGAAGATCCTGATCCGCGAACTCACTCCAGACGCTGACCACTTTGATCCGTTCGGTTTCGTAGGTCTCGACCAGAAATTCGTATTTCATAATAAGCTTGTTCTGCTCAATGTTAAGGGTGCTCTCGATCGCTATCAACTAAAATGAAGAATTGCTGCAAACTCCGATCGAATATTGTAAGCAGTCTCCGTAATAGACATAAGCGGTCCAACCCGGCGTTCCGTCCTTTGAATCAGTGTCAAAGATGCGTGAAAGCGGAAAACCAATCTGGACAAAACCACCCGGAGCTCGCACCGGTCTTTGCGGGGCAACTGAGGGTACGCCGTCGCGCAGACCAAATATTACTATTGAGGCTCCATCGATCGCTAATAATCTTCGAATAGCGAGGCGAGCAAAGTTTTCAACGACTGGTGCTAGCGTGAGCATGCTGTGCTGCTTTTGATTCTTGATGAAAAGGGTGTTCGTCGCAGACCTCCACAACGCACCGCGATGGTATCGTTAGCGTGAAGACGCTTCCTTGGCCGGGTACGCTGTGCACTGTAATTGCCCCTCCTAATACATCGACGAGTCGGCGACAGATGGCCAGCCCGAGTCCCCAACCGGTGCGCTCGCGCTGCGGTTTATGCATTTGCGCGAACTCATCAAAAATCCGATCAAGCTGCTCGGGTGCAATACCGATCCCACTGTCGCGAACGCTGATCAAAGCGTCTCCATCAGGCGACCGGGTCGCACTTACCGTTACTCTGCCCTTTTCGGTGAATTTGACCGCGTTGCCGATGAGATTAGAGAGTACGCGCGAGAGCTTGGACCGGTCTGTTCTTAGTTCCGTGGGCTGGTCGAGCAGCTCGGCTTCCAATTGCAGACCCTTGGCTTCCGCCAACACTCGCAACTCACTGCACTGGCCGGCTATGAGGTCATTGAGAACAAATACGGTCTCGTTCAGGTGAATGCGGCCGGAGTCGATCTGCGCCATATCGAGCAGATCGGAGATGAGTTCGGTCATCGACTGAGCATTCGATCTGAGTCGCTGGACCAAAACCGCCAACGCTGGATTTTCAGTTAAGCCCAGCATGACCTCGGCCGTCAGGTTGATGATATTGATGGGTTGGCGAATATCGTGCGACACCGAAGCTAACAATCGTGATTTGCGACTGCTAACTTCCTCAGCCTCACGGCGACGCCGTTCTAATTCGTCATTCTGATTTGCAATTAGCTCCTGGTGGTGGACCAATTCTATGTTGGCCGCTTTAAGTGCCTCGTTTTGCTCTTTCAGAGTTCGTCCCTGCGCATCCAACTGTTCTGTTGCTTTTATCCAGATATGACCGAGTCCAGCCGTCAGGAGCATCGCCGCCGAGCTTAAGACACGATTTACGAAGAATGGCTCGCTGAGTGAGAAAAGCCCCGGCGGGATCTGCATTGAGTAAACGATAAAGGTGATCCCTATAAGAAAGCTTGTCAAAGCCCACAGCAACCGCCGGCTTCGCGCTGCTGCGGCGAGGATCAATGGAAGGCCATAAACGAGAGAGATGTTGAGCTGAATCCAGGTAGTCCAGTCCAACAGCACTTCAACCGTTGCCAACAATACTGCCAGACCGCCTAAGACCACCCGCGGTTGGTCACGCCATTTCTGCAACGCTCGATTCCAAAGTTCCATATCTTGATTCATTGAATAGTGCTGCACATTGAGGTGCGCCACAGAGTGCTGGCTCGATAAAAGACTCCCGACACGACGCGAACCGACCTCAGCTATCTGAGAATAGAGCGCAAGTATTCCCGATTCATACGCGCGATGAAGTTCACGCTAATTGATTTCGGGCACACCGCTTCGCATTCACGGTGCATCGTACAGTTACCAAATCCTTCACGGTCCATCGACTCGACCATTTTCATCACGCGCTGTTCCCGTTCAGGTTGGCCCTGCGGGAACAATGCCAGCTGCGAGACTTTCGCACTCGTGAAAAGGGAGGCCGAACCGTTTGGACAAGCTGCGACGCAGGCTCCACAACCGATGCACGCCGCCGCATCCATCGCCAGATCCGCAGCCTGTTTTGGAATCGGAATAGTGTTAGCTTCCGGTGCGCTCCCTGTAGAAACTGAAACATAACCGCCTGCCTGGATGATTCGATCGAAGGCGCTGCGATCTACAATCAGATCTTTAAGCACCGGAAAGACTCTTGAGCGCCAGGGTTCGACATGAATAATGTCGCCGTCCTTAAAGTGGCGCATGTGTAGCTGGCAAGCGGCCGTCGCCCGACGCGGTCCGTGGGCCATCCCGTTGATCATCATGCCACACGATCCGCAGATGCCCTCGCGGCAGTCATGATCAAAAGCAATCGGTTCTTCGCCGTTCTCGATTAACCTCCCGTTGACGACATCCAGCATCTCGAGGAAAGACATATCCGGATTGATGTCGTGCGCTTCATAACGAACCATCTTTCCTTTCGCGGTCGCATTCTGTTGTCGCCAGACGTAAAGCGTCAGGTGCATTACTTGTAGCTCCGTTGCGTCAGCGGCACGTACTCGAACTTCAGCCACTCTTTGTGTAATAGAGGTTCGTTCTGATTGCCGGCATACTCCCATGCGAAAACGTTGCAAAAGTGTTTATCGTCACGTTGAGCTTCGCCGTCGGGTGTCTGGAACTCTTCGCGAAAATGACAGCCGCAGGATTCTTTTCGCTCAAGTGCGTCGAGGCACATCAGCTCTGCTAACTCGAGAAAGTCGGCGACGCGCCCTGCTTTCTCAAGGGCCTGATTGAGTTGATCATCGCTGCCGAGAATTCTAAGGTTGTGCCAAAACTCGTCGCGGATTTCAGGGATCTTTGTTAGGGCAGACCGGAGCCCTTGCTCGTTGCGGACCAGGCCGCAATGATCCCACATCAGTTTTCCCAGCTCCTGATGGATCGAATCGACAGTTCGCTTACCATTGATTCCAAGCAGGTGCTTCACGCGTGTTGCAATCTCGGCTTCGATCTGTTGAAAGCTGTGATCCTCTGTTGAGAGCTGATCGAGCTTCGTGGTCGCCAGATAGTCACTGACCGTATAAGGAATGATGAAGTAACCATCCGCGAGTCCCTGCATCAACGCACTCGCGCCAAGCCGGTTGGCTCCGTGATCGGAAAAATTGGCTTCACCGATTACGAACAGGCCCGGGATCGTACTCATCAAATTGTAGTCAACCCATAAACCGCCCATCGTATAGTGCACGGCCGGGTAGATTCGCATTGGCACTTCGTAGGGATTCTCAGCCGTTATCCTCTCGTACATCTCAAAGAGGTTCCCGTATTTCTCGCTGATCACTTCAGTCCCCAAGCGCCCGATAGCTTCTTTGAAATCGAGATAGACGCTAAGACCGTGTTCACCTACGCCACGGCCTTCGTCGCAGATTTCCTTAGCCGCGCGCGACGCCACATCGCGGGGCACAAGATTCCCAAAACTGGGATAGCGACGCTCAAGATAGTAATCACGCTCAGTAACCGGAATTTGATTTGGCGAACGAGGATCTCTCTTCTCCATTGGAACCCAAATGCGGCCGTCGTTGCGGAGCGACTCACTCATCAAAGTGAGTTTTGATTGGTAGTGACCACTGACCGGAATGCACGTCGGGTGGATTTGCGTGAAACACGGATTTGCGAACGCAGCACCACGTTTATAACTGCGCCAGATGGCAGTCGCATTGCTGTTTTTTGCATTCGTCGAAAGATAGAACACATTGCCATAACCGCCAGTCGCCAGCACTACGACATCGGCTACGTAGGAATTGATCTCGCCGGACACGAGGTTGCGCGCCACAATGCCTCGGGCGCGGCCATCGACGACGACCAGATCAAGCATCTCCGTGCGTGAATACATCTTGACCTTGCCGGCATCGATCTGGCGTTCGAGGGCCTGATACGCCCCCAGTAAGAGCTGCTGTCCCGTTTGACCGCGCGCGTAAAAGGTTCGCGAGACTTGGGCGCCACCAAAGGAGCGATTGTCCAAAAGTCCGCTGTACTCGCGCGCAAACGGCACACCTTGCGCTACGCATTGGTCAATTATGTTTACGCTAAGCTGGGCCAGACGATAGACGTTCGCTTCCCGCGAACGAAAATCGCCGCCTTTCACCGTGTCGTAAAAAAGGCGATAGATACTGTCACCATCATTACGATAGTTCTTCGCGGCATTAATGCCCCCTTGGGCGGCAATGCTATGGGCCCGACGTGGGCTGTCGTGGTAGCAGAAGCAGAGAACGTTGTAGCCCAACTCTGCGAGGGAAGCTGCGGCCGAAGCGCCCGCAAGACCTGAACCCACCATAATGATTGTATGCTTCCGCTTGTTGGATGGATTGACCAATCTCATCTCGAAGCGGCGTCGATCCCACGCTTGTTCGATTGGGCCAGCCGGTAATTTAGAATCCAGGTTCATCAGTGATCACTAGGAAATCAAACCGAGCAAAACCGCCACTGGAATCGAGATGAATCCTCCAACCACGACTACAGTTAAGAACGTTGCCAGCAGGCGAATCAGGCGATTGTACTTAGGGCTATTGACGCCGACGGATTGAAACATGCTCCAGGCGCCGTGATAAAGGTGGAGCGAGAGCGCCAACATGGCCACTATGTAGATGGCCGATACATACCATACTTGAAAGCCGCTGATAACGTTGTGGTACACATTTCGTTCGTTGAAATCAGGATGAACGGTGCCGGTCGTCAGATGAAGCAGATGGTAAACAATGAAAATTCCGACTAGTGGGCCAGTCCAGCGCATCGTCCGCGACGCGAAATCTGATGCTATTGCGCGCCAGCGTTTGTAACCAATCGGTCGACTTTTCTGGCTGGTACGCGCCAACTGGTAAGCAGCAACGATGTGCAGAGTCACAGCAGCAATCAGAATCGAACGGACGGTCCATAAAAGAGCTGTGTTAGATTTCAAAAGCGTCGCGTAAGCGTTAATCCTTTCCGCTCCTTCAAACACCAATAGGTTACCGAGGACATGCGCCACGAGATAGCCGACTCCAATGGCGCCTGTCAACGCTATCACGATCTTCTTACCGACTGTGGAGCTCCAAAGCCGCGTAGTCCGGCGGGATCGTGACTCTACTGACATCATCAGTTGTTCCTCAATCTCCATTTTAAGAAGTCTTGGTCGCAAATAGTCGAATATTTTGGCTACCGTCGTGCTAAAGGCTAAAGCTCAAGTGACGGTCAGAGCTCGAGGACGTTCGCCAAAGGCGCTGCGACCTACACCGCCACCAACCAACCTAAGGTGTTTCGGTCTTTAATATCAAGCGGTAAATAGAATCCTCTGGCACCTTGTCTCGGTGCAGTATTTGGACCAATCCCAACCTTTCTTACACTCTTCTCTCGCGACTATTCGGGAGGGAAGCACTCAGGACACTGAATCTCAATGAAGGATAACCAGTCGCGGATCTCTGCGTCGCTTGGTAGCCGGTCCGTGTCGCTCGCTACCGTCTTCGAAAACAAAGCGCCCCAACGATCGGCAATAAAGACGCCGAACACCGGTCGAGCACCTTCGCTCCCTTCTTCATACAAGTCGAACACCGCGCCATCCGGATCGGAAAGAAGTGGGAAGGGCAGGTGGAGTTCATTCTGAAGCTCGCGCACTGCTTGCAGATCGGAGAACATAACAGTCAGTACCTCGGCATTCAAATCTCGATACGCTTCATAGTTCTGCGCTAACTCTCGCAGTAAACTGAGGCAAGGCGCGCAGAACCGTCTTGAAGAAAGATCAAGACGAGATTCTTGTGCTGCTTGTAATCCCAGGGTCCGATGTTACCAGACACATTCACGCCCGGCAGACTGAATAAGGGCATCAAGTCGCCTGGATTGAACTCTCGCGCTTGCGTCGCATCTGCCATTGTTTGTCCTTCAGTTCGCGCGCCCCTTTTATATTCAACGCCATCCGTGTATCGGTCCGGCAGCCTCTTAGAAGCGATTTTCTGCTAAGCACCACCGAAGCTCAACTCGCGGCCTGGACCAACTTAGCTTGCAGGTTGATCTGGGTGCCCGCCAGTGCCTGGGAGACGGGGCAATTCTTTTTGGTCGCCTCCGCTTGTTCAGCGAATGTCTTTTCGTCAATTCCGGGGACTTGCGCTTCTGTGGCGAGGTCTATCGAAGTGATCTTAAAGCCATCACCTACATTTTCGATGTGGACCTTGGCGATCGTGCTAATACGCTTAGGGGAATAGCCAGCTTTGGACAATCCAAGAGACAAGGCCATAGAAAAGCAACCTGCCTCTGCCGCTCCAATTAGCTCCTCAGGATTAGTTCCCATCCCGTTTTCAAAACGTGAAGCAAAAGAATAGGATTCTTCAAAGGCACCGCTTCCCAATTTCATTGTTCCACTACCATCTTTTAAAGTCCCTTCCCAAATTGCGCTTCCGATGCGTGTAGACATTATGTTGGCTCCTCTCTGTTCTCCCCGGTAAAGACCCGGTTACCCAACCAAATCGTAGCCCTTTTACCTTGACACCGATCGTTGACGCGAGAGCATCGCTCCGATTGAGTACCTTACCCCAAAGATACTCGAGTCGCCGCAAGCTCAATCGCGTGCAACGATCGCGATATCATCAGCTTAGAGATCCGCGCAGGTAGCTGAAAGAGTGATAACACTTGAGACGTACAGGTGTTAGCACCTGAACTATAGGGTTCGGGATTAAGCATTGATATTTCGGAAAGGTTTAGGCTTCAACTTGCTGGCACATTAGTTAATTTGCCTACGATTTCCGTTTCTTCCGCTGGAGCGAATTCATAGGCTTCCCACGTTACGACCGGTGTTGATTCGAAATTTTCAGTTGGCGGCGGCGACGCGGTTCGCCATTCGAGTCCCGGGAGGTTCCAGGGGTTAGCCTCGGCCCGCCTGCCGTAACGCATGGACCAGGTGAGATAGACTGCCGGGATCAAATAACCAACAGCGAGGATTGACGCCCCGGCGGTGGAGAGGACATTGAACACCTGGAACTCTGGCGGATAGGCGTGATACCGACGCGGCATTCCCAGGTATCCCGCTACAAATTGGGGGAAGAACGTCAAATTGAAACCCACAAATATTAAGAGGGCGGATAGTCTGCCCCAGCCATCGGGATATATACGACCACTAATTTTCGGCCACCAGTAATGCAAACCACCCAGGTAACCAAACATAGCGCCACCGACCATGATGTAATGGAAGTGGGCCACGATGAAATAGGTGTCGGTGACGTGTACGTTGACACCAAGAGCGGCGAGAAACAGTCCGGTCATTCCGCCGACTGTAAACAGTCCGATAAAGCCAAACGCATAAAGCATTGGCGTCTCAAGAGAGATTGACCCTTTGTAAAGAGTGGCCGTCCAATTGAACACCTTTATCGCGGAAGGAATTGCCACGGCATAACTTAGGAATGAGAAAATCATGCCTGCGTAGACTGACTGGCTGGACACAAACAGATGATGGCCCCACACAAGAAATCCGAAAACGGCAATCGCCAGACTGGAGAACGCAACGAACCCATATCCGAAGATGTTCTTGCGAGAAAAGTTCGCGATCAATTCGCTAACGACTCCCATACTGGGCAACACCATGATGTAGACAGCCGGGTGCGAATAAAACCAGAACAGGTGCTGAAAGAGGACCGGGTCTCCGCCGATAGCGGGATCGAAAATCCCGACGTGAGCCAGCCGTTCAAACGCCAGCAGAAGAATTGTGATCGCAATCACCGGGGTACCCAAAACCATGACGAGACTGGTGGCGTACATGGACCAGATAAATAGTGGCATGCGAAACCACGTCATGCCAGGAGCGCGCATTATGTGCACTGTGACAATGAAATTGAGACCCGTCAGAATCGAAGAGAATCCGCTCACAAAGATTCCGATGCCTGTCGCTACTACATAGGAGTTGGAGAAGGTGGTGCTGTAAGGAGCGTAGAACGTCCAGCCGGTATCCACGCCGCCCGCGAGTAATGCATAGATCGTGATAGCGCCGCCCAGCATGTAGAGATACCAGCTCAAAAGATTTATCCTGGGGAACGCCAGGTCCTTTGCGCCAATCATCATAGGCACGAGAAAGTTGCCCAGCGTGGCCGGTATCGATGGGATCAGGAAGAAGAAAACCATAATGATGCCGTGCTGCGTGAACACCTTGTTATATGTGGTCGATTGCAGCAGATCACCTTGAGGAGTCAATAATTCCAGTCGGATGAGCATGGCGTAGATACCGCCGATGAGGAAGAAAAAGCTGATTGACCCGAGATAAAGCAATGCGATGCGCTTGTGATCCCTTGTAAGTAGCCAGGACTTGAGACCATACTCCGCGTTGAGGTAGTTAACCTTTGCGGGGGTGGGTAGATCGAATGTTTCCATTGCTTTATTTCTCTAGTGGAAAACTCACTCGTTTACGAGGGACAAGGGCGCGACGGAAAAGAACCTAAACGTTATCCCCTTTCTGCTAGCGAAAGACGTCTCCTATTGCGGCCTCGCAGCCCGAGCAAGAGTGCCGCGAGTGCTATTAGAGTGATGATTCCTCCCAACCGCACCATATTCAAGACAACGAAGCCGTATCTGCCGGTAGCAGGATCGTAGTGGTAGCAGTACAAGAGCAATTGGTCTACCGGCGACCCAATTTTGTTTTCGGACGCCTCAATCAAGCCAAGGCGAAGATCCCTCGGCGCATATTCGATTCCATAGAAATACCGCGCGAGCCTGCCTTGCGGCGTCGTCACATAAATCGCGCTGGCGTGGGCAAACTGGTTCGTCGCTTCATCAAAGTGGTACCGAAAACCGACTGCTTCTGTAAGTCGCTTAATGTTTTCCGGATTCCCAGTAAGAAAATGCCACCCGGCTGCG
The DNA here is from genome assembly GCA_035248565.1 of Pyrinomonadaceae bacterium. GTDB lineage: Bacteria > Acidobacteriota > Blastocatellia > Pyrinomonadales > Pyrinomonadaceae > PSRF01. Next base: position 11,875 of record DATFHH010000095.1, read on the forward strand.
GCGCCGGAGCGCTTTGCTTCCGGCAAGTAATCGACGTAAGTCTTTTTCTTCGCTGCGGCTAACCCGGGCGTTTCGCGCGGATCAAAACTTACCGTAACCACCTCGAATTCCTGACCGGGAGCGAAAGACATGACTCTGAAAGCAGTCACCATTCCGTTAAGCACCTGGTTACACAGCATTGGGCACTCATAATAGACAAGGGCAAGCACGACCGGCTTCTTGCCGAAATAATCGCTCAGTCTTACGGTCTGATCATTCTCATTGCGAAACATAAGATCGAGAGGAAGCTGTTCATTTAGCCTTTGATCTATTCCGACGTCATCCAGTGCTGTTGGTAACCCAGTCGGCGCGGTGGGACTGTAAGGCCGGGAGTTGTACAAAGGTGACCCACCTTTTGGCACTCCCATCTGCGCATAAGCTCTTGGCGATGAGCATCCAACGGTGAGCAGAAGACCAAGCGATACAAGGAAGACGCGGAGTCCGGAGTTAAAGCAGAGAGGGGAACGAAGAAATGAAAACAGGGCAAGCTCCGTCTCTCCCCACCGGATTGGTTTCTCAGATTCCATCTGCTATCCCCAAATCAGTTTGCGGGTTGTGTTATGTCAATCTCAGGCGGCAATCGCACCTTTCGATGATCTTTCTTCTGCTTTGTTCCTCACCGCCGTTGCTATTAGGCAGGCCACTTACTCCACTGTTCAGTTTTGCTTTGCGTTGTGTCTCGGTTGTATAGACCAAATTATCGCATATCTAAAACGCGCCTCATAAGTTATAGTGGCCGGCCGATTCCGGCTGATAGAGTACTTCTTCCACTTTCAGTCTGCGCAGGCCTGACGGCACTTCCCATTCGATCACATTCTCCCGGCTGGAACCGTTGTTGCGCTCTCTGGTGAATTCAATCAACTTTGTAATCCGCTCTTGATCCTGAGTTGTGATGTAAATCGTTGCTTCCGTAGTCATAACCTCTTGACCTTCTGTATTCTTACTCTTTCACGTATCGCACCATTTAAGATTTAATCTGGGCTACGATCTTCTATGATCAAGCACGATCATTCACCTTAGCGAAATTCCACTGTTTGCCGTCTGCAGTTAGCCTGCATTATAGATTGTTGGGATTGTGTCGAGCGCGTGCTGACCGGGCTAGCACCCTTCTTTTTCTCGAATGTATTTCAAGCCACGCCGTCCCTCCAAAAAAGAACAAGATTCCGACTATGGCCACCATAATTGCGCTAAGATTCATGACCTTCCCCTTCCATACGTGGTTATTCCAGATGTTTCATCCTTGTAGGACAAGTTAGAGCAAAGAAGGTCAAGGTGATACCGTGAAAACACCTGTGAAGCGCAGGTGATGTCACGCTCTCTGTTCAGACCGGCCACTTTGAAGCTTCAGAAAGAATGCTTATTCGGGAGGCGCGGACCCCCCAATGCGATCGGTAATAAGGAATCAGATATTCGGTAGCAGATCGAAGTACTCGTCATCCTCATTCGTACCGCCCTCTCCTTTTCCAATCTGCTTTTCAGATTCGATGAATTCGATACGCTCAATCCACTTGACCATCTTGTATCCGAGCTGGTTCTCCACTCTCAGACGTAGGGGAGCCCCATACTCCTCACCCAGTGGCTACCGTTCATTTCATAAGCGAGCACGCATTCTGCCTTAAGGACATTGTCCAGACTCTGTGTGTTGTAATACACGCCACCATAAAGACCTTCGCCAAAGGAGTAGAACGCCACTGTCTTTGCCCCCGACTTGGGTTTGACCAGGTCGACAAGTGTTTTCAGTGGCACGCCTCCCCATTGCGCAATGCCTGACCAACCTTGAATGCAGTGGTGCATGGTAATGTGTTCAGCTTTGCCAAGCGCCGCCAAGTCCGATAGTGATAACTCCACCGGTCTGTCGACCAGGCCATCGAGCTTGAGCTTATAGGTGCGGAAGTTATCAGCCGCCATCTGCTTCCAATCTTCGCGAGTGGGCCTCTTGCCATTAGGCCAGAAGTAAGGAGAGATCTGCTCCTTTGTATATCGCTCGCTCGGTGAAAATCGATTCAAGGTAGCGAGGCGCAGCGGCTGAGAGACTGCTTTTTGGACGTGTTGTAATAGTCGTGGGAAGTTCCAGGAAATGTAGTGCGCCACCACCCAGGACAGAATCACGATCCCAATACCGACAAACCCGAGAATCATTCCGAGCGACCGCTGATCATCGGTTCCCAATACGATGTGATTCATGTTTCGTGCAAATCCGGTCATGGCTACCAGCGTGACGTGCACAATCAAGAACGCGATATAGCCGAGCAGCAAAATAAAGTGGATTGAGCGGGCTGACTGTCTGCCGCCGAATAATCGTAGATAAAGCGGAAAGCGGTTCGTCAATGCGGGCGCCATCGCGATGCCAGTCAAAATCGAAAGCGGTCCGAAAATTAAGACGACTGCGAAGTAGGCCAACTGTTGCAGTGCGTTATATCCGTAAAAGCCATTCGGCTCCGGTGGTAAATGAAAGTTGGCATAAGTGACGAATGTGCTCCAGGCTTGCGTTAACACCGTCCAGGATGTTGGTACAATTCTTCTCCACTGCTCGGTTACGAACAGCAACGTGACAAAAATTACCCCGGTAATAACGAATCCATAAACGTCTATAAAGTGCCATGAGCGCGCCACTCCTACCGTATGGCGATAGCCCGGCAGTGCAAAGAGCGGTGAGATGTAACGCGCATCGTCCTTCGCCGTCCATACCCGATCCTTCGGGACTCGCAAGGGCGTGAATCGAATCCACTCGCTGTCCGGGGTGCAGTGGTCGTTAAAATAAAGACGCGGATGGTCCATGAGAATTGAAAAACCACTGCGGGCGAGCATCATCACGAAGAAAAAATTAAAGAAATGGGCGTAGCGAATCCAGACCGGAAACCCGTGTGGCGCAGTGGCAGAGGCTTCGTCAAATTGCGGCACGGGCGGAATGTACGGCAATCCGAAGATAGCAGCCTGTATCCAGGCGAGGAGAAATGGAATGAGTATGAGGATGACTGCTCCCACGATAAACGAAGGCCTGATCCAAATCCGGAATCGACGGTCTGGTGGATAATGAACTGCTTTGTGAGCCGCGTCGAATGAGATCATGACCACTCCCGAAAATGCCCTGCTTGCGGATTGCTCCATCCTCCGAGATCGACAGCGAGGCGCACCAGAGCCTTCGTTGATTTCTCGCAGACGGCTCTCATGATTTCTGTCGAATAAACGCAGGCGTTTGTTTAAAGACCTCCGCCCACCGGGAGAAGCGCTGGGCGATTTGAGCAATGGCTGCGTCTGAGGAAATCACTTTTGCCCGCCACGCCGCCATTGCGTCCCACCACGTCGTCCTGCCCACAGCAAAGCCGATGAAGCCCGGCACGTTGGCTGCAGTCTTGAGCCACCTCAGCACAGACTGCTCATCCGACCCACGTCCAAGGATGATGCATCCTATTTTTGTGCGCCCGTCACGTTGGGCTACTTCGACAATCTTCTCGCAGTCCTCGCGCAGATCCAGTCCTTCAATCTTCCAGACGTCCGGCTCGACCCCTGCCTCTTGTAGCGCTCGGATCGTTTCGATCATCAACTTCGGCCGCAGCTCATGGTCATAAGCTGCCTGCCCCCCAATTCTTTCGAGCTGCGCCTTCTGCGGCGGTACCAGGAGCTCGAACATAAACAAACGCCTGGTCCTGGCGAGATATTCAGAGAGCCGCCGTAGACGAGCTGTCTGTCGCTTGTTCAACTCTGAATCGCCCTCCGGGTTGTAGCGCACGAGCACTTTGCCGAATGTCGGATTAAACTCCTCGAGGTGTCGACCAAAATCCTCGCCATACGCGAATTCGAACTCTTCCTGCCCGCTCTTCTCAATAGACATGCAAGTAATGTGTCCGCGACTTGCAGCGTCACGCAGGATGGCTGCCCCAAATTCCTCGTCGACGAGAATGGCCGCACTTTCCCGTGGAACTCCCTCAGCGACTGCCTTTTTGAAGCCTTGATAGATTAGGTGCTTGCTTGCCGCGGCCTCCGCAGTTTGCTCGGCCGTGAGCGGCTGCTGCCAGTGGAACAACCCCTTGATATAAGAACTGCGGTGATCGAAAGGAAGGACATAAAGTGGCTTATCGTATCCAGTGATCATAACCTCGCCTCCTGCATTCTAAGGCTTCGTCAATAAGTCCCAGGCGAGCTTGGATTTGTCATCTCCTGGCTGCCTCGCTCAAGACCGAGAAATCGTAGTTGAGCAGATCGCCAATATGCGAAACGGTAATGTCCGCCGGCTGGTGCGCTGCCTGCAGATCTGGATCGTTCGCATAGTGACCCTGAAGCGGCTGGATTGTAGTAACGCGCGAACCCCAAATCTGCTTGACCGCTGCTAGAATGCGCCGCTTGTCATCAATCAGAACGTAATGGTTTGCGGGATGGAACCGTTCGACGTCATTTAGTTCCTCTTCTTTATGAATGTAGATCAAAACGCGACCGTCGACCGCGTCACCGATACCGGAGCGCTCCACCTTGCGTGGCTGAAAGACGACATCACCATCAGAAAAGACGACAGTGGGTCCAAAAGTCCTGAGCCGTTTAAGCACATCGAGTGATTGGGGGTAAAGACAATCGTGGAACGGATAGTCCAGCAGGAATGAAGACATCAATAGTAAATGCGGATCATGCAAATCCTCAACACGGTAACGCTGCAGCGCGCCCAGGTAGTCGGCATAGCCCAATTCCAGAGTCAACTGCTGAAAGATAGACCAATAGCGCTCGGCAGCATGACCACCAAAATGCTCTCTAATATGCACGAGGTAATCGTTCTGGGCCCTGTCATTGTCAAGCAACGTATTGTCGACATCAACGAGGAAAACCACGCCGCTCACTGCCGTCATGGCATGTACTCCCTCTCTGGACTTTCTGGTTACAGCATCGCTATTACATGCATCGTGTTGTGGAAACTGTTCCTCTAACATGGTCCATACTCAAAGACCGATGCCCAATCTCTTGCGGAAGAAAACCGTACTGCCTGTTTCGGACTGCCCGCTACTCGCTGCTTGTATTTCGAAGAGCATCCTCTCCAGCCGCGGTTCGCCGAGAACTCTAATTGCCCTTGGGAACAATGCGTGTTCTTCCCAATCAAAATGGCGCCGAAGGCTGTGGATCAGTTGCGTCAGATCTTCGTCCCAACGATCGCATTGTTTGGCCAACCTGAGTTTCTCCATCTTTTCCACGAGCTCACTAATTCGCTTGTGCGCTCTATAAGCGTCCTTAATCAGAGCCCGAATCTCTACGAACTCTTCCAAAGCCGGAAAGAAGAATCGCTCTTCGATATCGGAGTATTGAGTAATCGCATCTCTGAGTTTTACAAATATCCGCATGCGTTCGCAGTCAACGACACCTTGCTCGGTACACTCAACCTCCCTGACCTCATGCCACAGTTCAGAAATCAGGGTCACAATATTCTTGTGCTCGTTCTTGAAACGCCCTATCACATTCATGCTAGTTCCTCTGGTTGTGGTCATGCGTTTCTCAGCCGGCAGCTTTGAGCGTGACACTCTTCGACGCGACGCAGTCGATGAGGTCGTGCCAGGATTTGACGAACGACTCAGTCCCTTCACGCAGGAGGTCCGCAGCCAATTGCTCATCGTCGATGCCAGCCGCGTTAAACTTCGCGATTACATCTTCGGCATCACCGCCGTCGAACGGCATGGCATTACCTGGTCTGCCATGATCGGCGAACGCCAGCAACGTCTTGTCTGGAATCGTATTTATCGTGTCGGGCGCTGCGAGCGCCTCGATGTAAAGAACGTCTGAGGCGGATGGATCTTTGGTGCCCGTACTGGCCAAGAGCAGACGCTGTGATTGAGCGCCGGCACTCGCAAGTTTCTGCCAGCGTGCGGAAGCGAGCAACTCCCGATACGCCTTGTAGGTACGCTTTGCGATCGCAATGCCCAACCGATTCTGAAGTTCCTTTGGCGCCTTCGCCATCACCGCTTTATCCCAGCGGCTGATGAATACTGATGCCAGGGAGCGAACCTTTGGATCGAGACCCGCGGCGATCCTCCGCTCGATCCCGCGAAGGTATGCCTCCGCAGCAGCAATGTACTGCTCGCGAGAAAACAGGAGCGTAACGTTTATTGGTACGCCCGCAAACGTGGCCTCCTCAATCGCTACTATCCCTTCGCTGGTCCCGGGAATTTTAATGAAAAGGTTGGGTCGTTGCGCTCGGGCATTGAGCTGAATAGCCTCTTTGACGGAGCTATCTGCATCGTACGCCAGCAACGGCGACACCTCTAAAGACACCCAGCCGTCGATGCCGCCGGTTGCATCATAGATCGGTCGAAACAGGTCGGAGGCCTGCCGCAAATCTTCGAGTGCAAGCTCGAAGAAGAGCTCCTCAGCTGACTTGCCCTCATTCCGTTTCTGACCGATGGCCTCGTCATAAGAATTTGAGTTCTTGATCGCGTGATCGAAGATGGACGGATTTGAAGTAAGTCCGGTGATTGAGAAGTCGTCGCGATAGCGTCGCAACGTTCCGCTCGTGAGGAGCCCTCGCGTGATGTTATCAAGCCAGAGGCTCTGGCCCATGTTGCGCAGCTCTTGTGTGGGTTTCATTTCTTTCTTCCCTTCCCGCACCTAATAGCCAACAAACTCTTCTGTGCGGATGTCGTCGTCATCTACTCCAGCCTCATTGAGCATCGTGTGAAGACCCTTGACCATCCCCGCCGGCCCAGCAATGTAGTAGATCGGCGATACTGCGTTCTGCAAATACCTTGCGAGCAATTCCTGGTTAATTAGGCCGGTCTCACCGTGCCATTCCTTATGAGAGTCCATCATTCCGGTCATGGTGGCGATCAGCTTGTAATTTGAATTCTCTTTTTCCAATGCCTGAAGCGCTTCAAGGAATGGCGCATCCTCTGGGCGCCGGTTCGAATAGAAAAGGAAAATCCGGTGAGAAAGCTTCTCCTTTGCTGCTCGAAACAAAATGCTCCGGAAAGGAGTGATGCCAATACCACCCGCCAGCAGCACGGCCGGACGTGTGGCATTGTTATGGAGCGTCAGATTGCCAAAGGGACCTTCGATCTTTGCCGCGGTTCCCAGAGGCATGGTCTTTAACACTCGCTTGAAAGCCGTATCACGCATGCGGGTCGCCACCATCAGAGTTTCCTCCTGAGGCGCACTAGCTATCGAAAAGCCTCGTGTATTGCCTTCCGCGTCTGTCTCCGCCGGATCGAGCAGAGTGATGTCGATAAATTGGCCTGCTTTGAATGTCCAGCCGACCGGCTTCTCGAAGTGAAACGCCATCGTACCCTGCGCGACTTCTTCCCGACTCTTCAATTTGGCCATAAAGATTGGCCATGTTGCGGCGCTGCTCATATGTACTCCTTACTTCCGATTGCCTGAAAAATGTGTTCTCTCTTAGCGCGCCGCGGCCGTACTTTTTTGCAAGCGCTTGTCGACGGCCTTCCAGTCAATGTTGGAGAAAAAGGCTTCGATGTATTTCGGGCGCTCCGCGGGTTTGTAGTCTAGTAGAAAAGCGTGCTCCCACACGTCCATCACGAGCACCGGCGTGAAGCCGGCGACGTTACCGATCTGATGCAATGTAATCCAGTGATTGGACAGTCGACCGTTGATCGGATCTTGGTAGCAAATGGCCCAGCCTACGCCGCGCATTTTGCCAATGCCTACGAAGTCTGCTCGCCAGATGTCGTAACTGCCGAAACTCTGCTCCGCTGCCTTGCGGAAAGTAGACGACTTATCCGGCTCGCCGGTCCCGGCCTTCATCATATTGCCGAAGTAATACTCGTGCAGGACCATGCCGTTGTATTCAAACCCCAAACGGCGTGTCAGTTCCGAGTACGCCGGCATCTCATCTTGATCTACCTTGCCATCGGCCAGAAACACCGAGATCCTTTCGTTCAAGTCATTCGTCGCTTTCACATAGCCCTCATACAGTTTGAAATGCATCTCCAACGTTTTGTCAGAGATACCCGTCAGACCGCTCAGATTGAACTGCTTTGCCTTATATGTTGTTTTCATGCTCGTTCTCTTTCTCTCTCCCTTGCTTAACTAAAGTCCTTCTTCGCCGCTCGTAATCATCGTTACCGGATCTTGTGACTTGTTCATTGGAGCAAGCCACGCGATCGTCGAAACGCGAGCTCTCCATCATTCACGCGTGCAACTCGGCACGCGTTTGCAGCACTTGCAAGATGTGGCTGCGCGAGATCATGCCTTCGAGATGTCCGTTCCGGATTACCGGCAACTGATTCACGTCATCGCGCGCCATGATCTCCAGCGCTTCCGCAGCGCTTGCTTCTGGTTTGACAGTATGGAGTTTCTCCACCGGTCGCATGACCTCATCAACCGTCGTGTATGGCCAACGGTTGCGTGCTATTGCTTTAATCTCGTGCGCTGTGATCAAGCCGGCGATGCGTCCGTGCTCTTCAACGATGAAACAGCGGTTTCCAGTGCGCAGTAAATGCTCTTCGACCAGGGTATGTAGATTGTCACGACCGCTCACCACTGGACAGTTGTTGGTCATCAGATCGCGGGCGCGCAGACCACGAAGGCTTTCGGTAAGCACTAACTGCCCGTAGCTCGCCCGCGCCGCATCAAGCAGGAACCAGCCAATGAAAGCTATCCACAGTCCGCCAAAACCGGCGCCCCCAAAAAAGCGAAAGATGCCAAAGACAATGAACGTAAACGCGACAAACTGCCCCACTAACGAAGCGATGCGGGTCGAGCGAGTGACGTCGCCTGTGGACCACCAAATAATGGCGCGCAGCACTCGCCCGCCGTCGAGCGGATATCCTGGAATCAGATTGAATATAGCCAACCCAATGTTGATCACTCCCAACCACATCAGCATCGCTACCGCCGGTGTCGCGGGTGTCCCCAATGGAGCCCAGCCAAGCGCCCATGCCAGCAACAAACAGAGCACTCCAATGATGACACTCGCAATCGGTCCTACTATTGCCATCCAGAATTCCGTCTTCGCATCAGCCGCATCTTTCTCAATCTGCGCCACACCGCCAAGCGCAAACAAAGTGATCGAGCGCACCGGCAAGCCACGAGCGTTAGCTACGGCTGCGTGCGATAGTTCGTGCAGAATAATTGCGACAAAGAACAGCACGCCGGTGATGATCGCCGTCGCCCAGATCGTGCCCTCGCTCCACTGTGGGTTCGTGCTATGAAATTGCCCGGCAAGCGAGAGCATGACCAGCAGTGCAATAATCAGCCAACTATAATGAAGTCCTATTTGCACTCCGAACACGCGGCCAAGTTTTATTTGCGCTTGCATGTCAACCGTTCTGACTTTCCCCGTGGCTGTTCTGCTCTATCGGGTCCATATTCCAATACCCGGGACGTCCGTAATGACCATACAGCCCCTCTTCAAACTCGCGTGTAATCAGAGAGGATGATTCGTATCGCGGTGCGCTCTTAATGGATTCGCGGTCCAGGTCGACATAGATCTTTGATTCTTCCCAGCTCAAGCGATTGATCCACTGAGGCGGAACTAAGATCCTCTTGCCGGGCCACCAATTGTGCGTGTTAACGACGAGGTAGCGAATGGTCCATGTGTGGCCGTCGATAATGAAATCCTCCACATGACCGATCTCGCCATCAGCCGCCTCGATGTGGTAGTTCGTTACTGCTCCGGTACTGCGCAAGTGCGAATCGACCTGTTCGTCAGACGGCTTCGATGGTGCCTCAACCACGTTCTTAGCCGGTAGTGAGTTGGCCATAGTCACGGCATTGGGATAATAACGACTGCCCCATAAACCACCGCCATCCCAGTAGTAAGGCCAGCCGTAGTAGTTAAAATATTCCGCCTCATGCTGGCGTGAGACAGGCCGATGCGTGTCAATGTCCGGACTGTTTTTTATTTGTTCTTGCGTGAGCCCGGCGTTAAAAGCCTTCGTCTTTTGGTCAATTTCACTGATGACGATGGGTGAAATCAACACTCGCCTGCCCGTCAGCCAGTGGCCCGTATCAACCACCAGATATCGGACGGTCCACGCTTCGTCATCGAAATAGAACTGCTCCACCTGTCCGATAAGGCCATCTATTGCGTGAATGTGATAGCCCTGAAGCCCATTAATGCTTAGTAACATTGCGGTGTCTCTTGCTGCTTCCTTTAAGTTTGTGCCTGGTCCATCGAACCCAAGTTCGCAGTAGTCAACCCCCAAGAGCGCACCATCCACTTCGCTACCGGAGTGCACGATGATTTGCTTGCCGTTAGCTAGCAGAGACGCAACGCCCACGCGGCCGCACTTCGGACAAACAACCGTGGATACCGTGGACTGCCCTGTCCAAAGATGGCCTCGGATCACTATTCCAGCTGGCACAGTGGTGTAGTCTATTGAGTTCGGGGTGTCTATCTTTCGATTAGTAAACACCTGCATCTTTAACCTCTCTTTGGCCCACCGAATGCCGGGAACATCTCGGCTTAGCGCACGATCAGCTTACCGTTCATAGTTGGATGGAAAGTACAGTAATAGGAATATGTGCCCTTCTTCTTGACCACATAGCTCCACGATGCACCCGAGACGATGCTGCCCGAGTCGAAGCTCTTGCCTCTGTCGGTTGCGGTGTGGGGAACCGTGTCCTCGTTTTTCCACACAACTGTATCCCCAACATTGACTGTCAAACTCGGTGGAACGTAGTTCATCCCGCGAATGGCGACTGTATGCGTGCGCGGTTTAGCGGCCGTGCTTTGCAGACCCAGGGCTCCCGCGATGAACAGTGCCATGCCATAGATCAACAAAACGCGCGCGAATGATTGATACTGATGCGACTGATTCTTAGACATTAGTAGACCTTTCCCCTGTCATGAGATTGCTTGGCGCTATTTTTTATGCGACTTTGTTCCGGCCAACGAAGCCTTAAGCTGTTCAGCATGGTGCAAATGAGTGACGAATGACGGCCGCACTTTGATGAGCAGCGCCTTAAGTTCCGCATTCTTAGCATTTGGAATTAAGGTGTCATCAAGTGCCTTAATCACGGTCGCGTGGTAAGTCACCTCATTGTCGATGTAAGCGGTGTCGAACTCCTTACCGCTCAGACCGCCTATTCGCTCTCGTGTCTGTTCGCCATTTGAAGTAAGACTGCGACTCGTTTCGTTCTCTTCCGGCGTGACTCCAAGTTTTGTTACTAGATCCACCGCGGCCTTATTCACCGCAGTATGATCTCTGACCATGGTATCCGCGAATTGCTTGATCTTAGGATTCGTTGTCTTCGACTGGGCGAGTTCGCCAGCCTTGATGTCGACGGAGTTAGCCGCAACAACGATTGCGGCAATTTGCGGGTCTGTCACAGCGGCTACAGTTGCAGGTTGTGACATCACGACGTTGGTCACTGCAGGTTCGTACGTCGTGAATGGAGCAGCCGCAATAGAGACAGCCGCAATGGCAAGTGCGGACACGATGCTAATTAACTGTACTTTCATGTTCTTCATATTTCCTCCTGGTGAATGGCTTTCTGAACGTAATAAGAATCATTGCAAAGGTTTACCTGTCAGTGGAAAGGTTGCTTAATCGCAATTGGACGTCGCATCCTTTTTTTCAACTCTTACCCATGTCAACTAATTCCTATCGCCGATAAAGAAGATTACGGAAGTTCGCATGTGATCAATAGCGTGATAACACCCGGGTAGCTAGCGTGTTATCACTCGACGCGCCAGGACAAAACGCTACGATCTTGAATAGTGGATCGCTTTTTAGGCCGCGCGGCGGGCCTGTGGACGCACGAAAAAGGTGGTTTTTATCACGATTGGTCGCTTTGCGACGTTGCAGGACATCCGAAGACCCTCATGGTATTGCGCGAATCGTGAAAAACGATCAACGCGCTGAATGCCGGAAAACTAACTGACGAACATGACAGCAAGCAGCGGACGAGCCATACTCGTAACAGAGACCACAGCCTGCCCCCTGGCGCAAGATTCGTTAGCCTGGTCCAAAGCCCATCATCAATTCCGCCGATGGATCGCTTAAGCCGAGTAACAACGTTGGAATCCCCGATTTTGTGCAGAATGTAATTGTTAATCAGACCAAGAACTTCATCCGGCAGATGCTGCGTCAAAAACTATAGCGTCAGAGAGTCTAACGGTTGGTTGTGCGGGTGCTTTCTCATCTATCGTCCCGTAAAAACCACTCACAGGGGCGAGGAACAGATCGAAACATTTTTGAGAAAGCGCGGTTGCGGCTTCAAGTTGCCGAGAATGTGGTACGGGATCTCCCATCAGCACAACAACGCGTCCGATTTAGTTTCAGCTCCATCACCAGACTGAGATATGTGTGGTCCTACTTATCGACACAGTCTTGGGAGTGGTTAAGAGGAAAGAGTACTGGCCGAAATTACAGTAAGATCTTGAAACCTGCTTGCTCGAAGTGGTGGTCGCTCGTGAGGGCTTCAGTAATGTTGCGCTCTTGCATTATCACAAAGCTGATACAGTCAATCACGCCCCAGTCCTTGTCTAATCGATTGCTGTACAATTCCCAACCTTTTGCATAGAGCTCGGGGGTTACATGTACCACTTCTATCCGGCGTGATTGCTCTATGCGGTGCAGGAGATCGATCGCTAACCCACGCAAAGGAGCTGGCGACAACCAGTTTCCAACCTCCAGAAGTACGACTGATGCGGTAATGAATTGACACTGCTCCTCAAGCAGCTGTTTGTAAATCCGCACGGCTTCCGGGTGTAGGGTATCTCGCCGATTAACTAATGCGATCCAACCAGCAGCATCCACATAGATGAGGTTCGTGGAGGATAAGTTCATTGTTTGGGATGGCCGTAAAGGTAATGTTCCAAGTTACGGGAGAGATCTTCGGGTCCGATATCCTGGGCCAGATCGGGAATGCTAAAAGCTGGATCAGATGCGGAATCTTCTGGAAGGTCGTCAGGAAGGATAACCGTCACGTAGGTGTTGTCCGGGAGTTGTACCTCGGGGGGCAGTTCGATTTGTCCGTTTCGGTAGATTGTTCTGATCGACTTGCTCATCGTGCGCGATTATGACGGAGCTAATTCCCAAGTGCAACGGTATGGATTAATTTCGGCTACGAGAGGGCATTTCTATTCAGTTACCACATGCTTTCTACCTACATTGACTGGGGTAAAACTACATTGACTGAGGGGTATAAATAGGGGTACAGTTTGGCTCCAGCTCACTGAAGTGCCATTTTATAAGGCTGCCCGCTTGGCTCAGTTATAGAGCACTCACCCGTATGTTGCATCGCTAAAGGACTTATCGTTTCAGCTCCTTTTTACTTGCGCTCAAAATGCGCTCTTTTCCTAGCTGGTCCATATCTCCACAAATGTCAGTTTACTGAAAGCGTCTTAGGAGAGTTCCGTGAGGTAATAAATCGATCGCTTTTGAGAGTTAACATCAGTCACTTGGTAGATGTCAATCACCTTACTCAGTCAGTCGCGCCTAAGCGCAATTTTCGGTTACAATTCCTTATCATCTCTACAGTCGAGTGAACTCAACTTAAGGAAAAAGAGCGCCTCATGAAACCTCCCACGATCATTTTACTGATCCTGCTCATCTGCCCATTAGTCTTACCTCAAACGCGACGCACATCGAGCCAGAAACGGCCCGTATCTCCTCCATCACCTACTCAACACATTCACACGGCAGACGGCATTACTTCGGTGTACGACGAATCAATCAATACCACACTCATCTCCAGCAATGAGGTTCTACTTTACGACGATGCCAGCCAAGGTGCTGTCAATCCGCTTCGCGTTACAATGACTCTTGTTACCACGTACGCAGGCAGTTCCTCCACCTCCAGTGAGGCCGCCATTGATCCATTAATAAAGCTACTCTTCAGCTATCGATACTTTGTTGCGAAATTCGACGTCGGTGAGCCGCGCGATTTTGCGATATTCACTGGCCTGAGCAATTTGGAAGCTAGCGGAAAGCTAAGTTTCATTCGGCGCGACAATTCCGACAACCAAGTCATCACTACTATGCAAGCGTCGATACGCGCTTCGGAACTTCATACAATTCTCGAAAAGATCAAAACAGCGCGATCCGCTTCTTTCTTGATAGGCCGAGATTCATTCGTTCTGACAGCAAACCACTTGGAGATGTTCGAAAAGTTCCTCGCAAGAACACCACACCCTGCTCCGCAATCATTAACACCGCCTTCGAATTGCGATTTGACAGTAGCTCAGGCGCCCGCCCTTCGCGGCTTTAGATTAGGGCAGAGTCTTACTGACGTTCTTGCCCGTTTCCGAAGCGTGCACACTTCCGAAATCCTATCTAATGCGAACGCCGCACCTAAGACAACTCGTAGTCTCCTTGACGTTATCTTCAGCACATACTACGCACTAACGGCTCAGACACCGGCCGCTGGCCACAAGTTAACCGAGAACTGGAACGAGGTTCTTGCTGATTCTAGGTTTTTTCCGGATTTTGAAGGTGTGAGCAAACTCCACCTAGAATTCATTGAACAACAACTAATTGCAATTCGAGTTGAGTATAAGAACGATATCCGATGGCAAACCAATGATGAGTTTGTGGCGGCGTCAGCGACTGCATTGGGTTTGGCAACTCAGTGGAAAACAGGTCCCCTCTTGACTTGCGTCGGTTTCACTATTCACGCGAGCTCGTCATTTGCTTCCATTCTTGAATTGCGCGACACCAACGCCGAAGGTGCAGCTCGGCAACGTGAAGACGAACTGAAAAAAAGAGAAGAAGAGAAACGCAAGAATACTTTCAAACCATGACGCCTCTATCCGATTAGCGGCCAAGGCAAAACTGCTTGGACTTCGTTGAAGGCACATACTAGAAAGTGCCCGACGATTTTTAACCACTTGTTAAATACGGTGAGAAAAGTCTGTCTGCTCGAATCCTCTCGTCTGGCCAGACTTTAAAGACGGAGAATGGTATTTCTCCGAGTTTTTTTAATTCGAGCTTACACATTGACTGAAACGCCGCCACCCAACCGCTTTGTGATCCGTGCTGGCACGTACCTACCGCAGCCATCGAATCTCGAGTCGACTGACATCCGCCTAAAATTACGGAATAACTCTGATCGAATCGCAGCCCTGTATAAGGACATTCCTTTTCGTACTTCCGACCAAACAAACGGCTAGATCAGTGTTTCGTATGCCCGAGTCTTGGACGGTAAAATGAAGCAAGAGGTCTGCCTTCCCATCACCGTTGACATCCTCATAGTGTGGTCGTCGATCTGTTGGCAGCGCTTGCCCTGGTCCAAACCGAATGCTTAGGGGATTGAGATCCAATACATCAAAATCGGAGGTTCCTAAAACAGCCACCGTCACCACACCCGACGACCTTAAGTTAATTGGGTTTTCATTTGATCCCGGCTTAACATCAATCAAAATTTCCTGTGGATCGGCGCCATTAAAGATTTGTAGCGGCAAGATTTTTCTGTCGACCGTTCCATCTCCATTTTGATCAAGAAACAGCACGGGCAAAGGTTCTCCCCAGACCGGAACAATAAACCCTTTTGAGTTCGCCATCACCGGAACTTTTCGGTAGATAATCGTGCGGAGTGTCTCGTCACTTGTTGTTTCGTAAATCTTTAGATCAAACGTGCCTTCGCCCGTTGCGATAAGGCGTAAAGTCAAACCACTCTTTACGACAAAACCTAGTCCCTCGACGCCATCATCTTCTTCTGGTTTGTACGATGATTGTGGTACTCCCTTTTCAAAACCACCGCCTGCAAGCGGCCCCGTATGGTTTCCTTGACTATCATCCAAGTGCAAGTTTATTGGTGAAAGGCGCTGTACAAACCATCTTTGCGGCGAGACCTCATCCCGGGACGGTGCAAGTGTTTTAACGTCCGTATCACCGCCATGCGTGCAACTGCTGCTGATCACGGGCGAATGGTTCTCAAGTAGGTTGAGAACTAAATCCTGGATGCATGGATCGCTCATCATCCTAAAGTGCTCAACTCTATTGGACAGATCAATAAAGTACTTTTGCCTGGCCGGCGGAAACGAGGCGCTCCAAAGTGGTACCGTCTCGTCACCTGAAGCATCCTCAATGGTGTAGAGATACGGAGATGCTTGAGCAGCAATCGAGTTATTCTCATATCGAACTCGATCCTCATAGAGTCGATTTGTGGCGCGTCCCCAGCCCGTAATCGTGTAAACGGAAATATCTGAAGGGATGCCATTGCGGGCGAACTCGTCAAGAGGAGTGTGAAGGGATTCCGCATCACCCACAAGAATGTTATTCAAAGTAGGTCTCAATGCATTCTCATAATCTGCACCAGGGAGAACCTTAAAACGCTCTATAGCATTCTCTAAGAAATGCCGAATCTCTTCGTAGGTTAAAGGTCGTATGTTGCCATCGCCGTCATTGTCTGCAGAATCTAAGATATATCGTGCCTGACCGTAAGGAGTTACAGCGCCGAAATATGCCCTGCTAGGAAGCAACTGGTAAGCTCCCGGTAAGTTGTGAGCAACACGCTTACTATTATCTGCGTTGATTGCCGGAACAACGCCTCTTCCATAACGCAGACCCCGATACGCCTCCGGTAACCCCAGGAATGGAGTTCCGACGGTAATTAGGTTTCGAATGTGATGCCCGTGAGACAACTGGGGACACCCAGAAGCAGGCTGAGCACATTCACCGCTCTCAACGCAATTACGAATATACTCAAGTGCAACCAATCCTCCCAGACTATGAGCGACAATGTCGACCCGAGTTGCACCGGTAACGCACAATACGTCTTCAATTTCATTTTTCAGATTTTGAGCAAGTCCAGCGAATCGGTCGCGCTTATACGCACTATTCCTGATGGAGTCTCGCCAATCATAAGGAAAGATGAACAATCCAGCTCCGATGTTCGTCTCTTCATCACGCACCCGCCGTATAAATGAATCGTAAATATCTGGTCCAAAGCCTGCGATGGAAACTTTTCGAACCACATCTCTCGCTCTCTTGTTTCCATGTTCTGCTTCGCTTCCATCCGGCATCTTCCGCATCTGTACGACCTTGTCCGTCGACTCGAATAGCACCGGCCAAAGCTCCTTGAAGGATTCGCCTTCGTCATACCCGATTTCACTACCCATCATTCCAGGAATGAAGATGACTGGTACGTGCTCGGATGTTGGAGTCGGTGTAGGGGTCGGCGTCGGTGTCGGTGAGGACAATGTACCTGTTATTCGTGTATCGAAAAACGTCTCGTCACCTCGATCGTGCAGATGGTAAACCACAAGATTCTGGCCTGAATGGACCAAGCTTTGTGGAACTTCTATTTGAAAGTCATCTTGATTCGGGCAATTCTCATGCTGCGTTGGGCCAAGAATCTGAACCCCATTGAAAAACACGCCTTGAATATCGTTATCTACCGCAATCATCACCTTAAGATTACTTGCTCCATCCGGCACCGAAATGAACCGTCGCACAAGAAGATCAGTATTCGGTGTCCACGGCGTGGCTATCGTAGTGCTAATCGGACAAAGTCCTCTTGAACTGCCGAATGCTGCCGAGCCTGTGGGCCATGAGGAGTCATCAAAATTCGCCTGCTCAAACCCATTGGGCGGCGCCATGCCTTGAGAAAGAATTTGGTATCTATACTTGGACTCTTGATAGGACACGATCTCTTCGGGACTTGACGTCACTTTGTAAATCTTAGTTGAGGTCAGATCGGTAAGATAAATCATCCCATTCGGCGCCACAGAGACTCCCGGATTCGGGGAAAGTGCCGCGGTTTCAATAGAATTGATTATTTCACCCGTGTTCTCATCGATCAGAAACAGTTTTGCTTTCAGGTCGTCATTAAGATCCCGCCCGAGCGCGTAGACGATGCCATTAAATATTGCTCGAATTGGATTGATGTTTCCGCCAACATTGGGAAGAATTTGATCATTACGCCACAGGAATGATCCATCTGCGCTTACCGCTACCAATCGAATATCGTGGAGATCAAATGAACCCGGCAGGAAGTTGTAACCAAAGACTCTATTATTTGCGTATCGATATAAAAAAAGCTCAGGCCCGGGAGCAGTGAAGACTACCGGAGAATTGCAGTTTGCATCTGTGCGGGTCAAATCAGAATTTATGGACGTGAATACTCCACTCGTGCCACCCACTAGACTCCCAAAGTACGTGTTGACATTCGAACTGCATAATTGAGTACCAGTATTACGGTCAAGGTTCACCAATCCCAAACCTCGAACAAACGTGTAAATGTTCCCGTTCGGACCTTGAATAACAATGTCATCACCTCCACCATTGCCGTCGGCATAGTCCTTTCGCCACTTCTGACTTCCGTCCAAATTGAGTGCGACAACTGAGAGCGGGAAACCCGTGAACGAAACGCTCACACCGGTTCGCGTGTAGAGAACTCCACTTGTTGGATCGACGCTCACCGGTTGCTCAGAGCCAGTGAAGACATACGGAAGCTGGACCGGCCAGCCCGAGACAGGCGCTCCCGTGGATTCGAAAGCAAAAACACTGCCACGGTCCAGGACATAAGCCCGGTCGTTAGGTGCTATGAATACTGACCGTAGAGCAAACGAGTCACTGCTTAAGAAACCACCACCAGCCGGCGCTTGCCAGCCAATAGTGCCATCGGGATTAATCGAGTACAACCGATAGCCGCAAAACCCAAAACTGCATGAGATGTTTCCCGTATCTGCCACTACGAGCAAGCGTCCTTGAGAGTCAACTACGGGCTCTCGGAAATTGCTACTTACAAATCGAGAGTCGTTTGAACCGTCGAAAAAGAGCGACGCTGTCAGTGAAGATTTTTGCAACGCAGACTTCGGTTCCGCTAAATGAACGGATCGAGACGATTCAGCCGATGAGACGGTAACCAGGAGAACGATTGCTATCAGCACTATTGAAAAGGTAAGAGTAGCAGAACGAGAATTGATCACGAGGAACCTCCTGGCATTGTGGATTTATGAGAGCCGGGGCTGGTGAGAACGGACAAATTCTGGTACGTGGGATCTGAGAAACCAGCCGCAAGTTTCGAATCGGCGGGAATATACACGGCAGCCGCAGCAGCGTCAATCTCCTACGCTGACTTGCTCGTTGCGACCTACAGGTTCCTTCCAGGGCATGAGGAGCTTGAGCCAGTCGTTTAGCAGTATCAGATTATTTGATCAAAAGTGCAGGTTTGGATATTAGTTAGTTTGTTTATGCTTTGGCGCTTTCCGAGTTTTCCTAGACTGGCCCGCTAAGTATTTTTCGATTCGGATTCTACTAGACCTGATCGCTGATAACCCAATCTCTCCCACGCCTACGAACACAAGTGCCGTTCCTAAACCACCCAACACAAAAACAATACTAGGAAGCTCTCCTTTAGAAATTGTGGCGGCTGCGCTGATGGCAGTGTTTGTTGAGATTAGATATGCTGCTCCGTAAAGTACCCTCCGAACGGTAGCAAACTCGGCAGGCCGCACGCCCGCTTTTTGAGTTCGAGGCTCTAGTATTTCTCCGAGGTTCATCGGTTTGAGCTTCGGCGAACCGGCGATCGGGATCTCGTATTGTGCCAAGTTATCAAACGCGACTTTAGCGGAAGGAGAAATGGGACGTGTGAGAATCTTACTCACATCACGCCAGTGCGCCAACTCTAACTCATTTGCATCTATCGCTCGTAAATCTCCATAGATAGATTGGATAATCGTCCTATCCATTTGATAGTCGGAAAATATTGGCAGTTCATTCTCATGTCTGGCGCTTCTATACGGCGATAATAACCCTCGATTAAGGCCGGATACGAAGTTTGTAACGTCTCCGAAACTCCTTTCCAAATACATGAGTCTATCGGCGTTCGTCTCTATCCAGTTTTCAATTTTTTGTTTCTCTTCAACATTTCCTCCACCGTAAACCTGTGACATCTGGTCTTTGAAAGTAGGGGAGGTCATTGTCGCTGACATCTTGGCGGTATAGGCTTTCCATCTAGACGCCGTTAGTACATCTACCCAAGACAAGCCGAAGATTTCTTGGCAATGCGAAGCTAAGCTTTCCTCCAGTAATTCTTGGTCATATTCAAACTCACCACTCTCAATCATAGTGACTTGTTCCGTGAGGTCTGCGGGAAGCTCAATGGTGTCTATGTGTATGGTGGTATCGAGTTCTGGAATCACAATCGCTCTGCTGTTGAGTGTTGAGTAGGTCATGCATAGGCTCCGTGTCTACCAAATCTTTTTGCCTTCATTACGTATGGATCGAATAATAGTCGGATAGTCAAACGACTCCAGTTCTTCTGGTGTTAATCCCACGGCATTAATGAGGCATTCCAGTCGAGGTGTCCCACGCTTGAGAAGAGCGATCCGCCTCTCCCAAGACATGCCATTAAATTCAGCCGAAACTATAGCAACATCCAAGTCGCTACCCGCCCGAGCGTGCGAGCGTGCACATGAACCGAAAAGATGAGCATGAAAACGTCTGAAACATGGCTCAGGTCGGGCTTCAAGTGCGGTCAAGAATCGCACCAAAAAACCCCACACATCATCCGAAACGCCGTCGGGTTTATCAAAGCTTGCACGCCTTTGCCTATGTCTCACCTCAGCACGCTTCGAATCATTGCTCCGTAGTGCTTCGAGTCGTTGCGTCAGCAATTTGGAGAGAGCCAAATCTAATTCATCATCGTTGGGAGAAGGATGTCTTAACTCGATCTCAGTCCGAAGATGTTGGAGCCTCTCATTAAGCCTTTCGCGTGCAGATGAACCCCGAACAGGCAAAGTAAAGTAGTTGCCAGTTTGTAAGATGGTCTGAAGATCATCAATTTCTAGAGGCGACTCACCAGCGCAGTCGCCTAAAAGGCGTTGGTAGCATTCAACGATCTCTTTGAGGTCGAATCGATCGCCCATAAGGTGAATCTTACTGCGGCTCACGCCATCCCCAATCGCAAGTAAGTCGAGAGAGCTTGGTGCGTGTTCGCTGAATCAGTCTGTCGACATGCCGTCCTGACGAAGCAATTCCACGGTATTAAGTATAGGCATTAAGCACTCGAGAAATTCGAGGCGCCTCCGTTCCCAGCGTTTGGCGTCGTCTTGCGCAGCAAGACACCAACACAAACTTTTAATAGGTATAAGTATATATATAATTACCGGTTGGCTACGGTCCCGGCACAACCTTAAATGAAGTCACGGGATGAACCTCCCAAGCTGTGGCTCTCCAGATATTGCCCATAGCTTTGATGTTCCTAGAGTTGCTCCGGTGCTTGTAGTCATAAGTAGGCCAGCCAGTAAACTGCACCCATTTGCCCGTAATCGCTTTCTTCACTGTCTTCATATCGCCAAGCTTTTCTTGGAATCGGGGAGAAATTTCGACGATTACATATTTGACTTTCTTATTGCGGTCCGCTTTTTTAGCTACAACATCAATATGAATGTCGGCGATATCGCTCCTCGCGCAATTACAGGTTTCGTTTGGAGTTCCGTCGATAACATCAGCGACAAAACCGGTAATCTGGATTGGTCGTTCCTGGTCGATGTCTGTTTCCTCGCTGGCCTTCATTAGAGTGTCAATCGTAATTGAATGATCAATGCTACCAGTGATGCCATCTCTGTTTTTCATCCGATTCATTGCCGCTTCCCGTGCCGGGACATTACCATTCTTACGCTTACCCTCAGGCGCACAACCGTCGAAAGACGTTTGAGCTTGGGCCGAAATAAACAGAATGAGGACTACTAATGTAACTCGCTTCACGGGGTGCTCCTTAGGAGGAACTGAGCTAAAGCGAGCGCAGATTATTATGAAGGTTAAACGGCAGTCAAGGTTAATTAAACGAGAAGTGATGCCCTACCTTAAATCTTCGTCGAGCCGTTTCAAGCATTGAGTGGACCATCGTAGGTAAGTCCTGAAAATCTAAACCTTAAATTCCGCGAAGAACTTTCTAACGCACTGCCATTCTCACGTTTCACCAGGCATACTGATGCTCCCTTACTCGGCGAGTATGACGCCAAGATGCCTTTGTAAGCCTCCCGCAACTTACACCTTCATCTGGAAAACGCATTATTCATAAAGACGGCGGTCATGCTTCTAGCGCGCTCTTGGCGGAGGTAGACGTCGCGTAAGGGTCTCCACCTTTTCTATAAACCGAAGAAATGGCGACTCATCAAAGTTATTGAATGCCATGTCCAACGAGTACCGTGCCACGTGCTCGTTCGCCTCGAGGAGATCTGGCAATAGCTTTAGACTCATGTGAAAGAAATCGTCCGACTGAAGGGCATGAACTTGGAGCAGCACTTCTGCATCAAGGTACGCGCTGTACTTTGTGATGGTCGATTCGAACATTCCATAGGCCCGATCCGTCGATTCAAATAGGAACTGGCCCCACGTGGAGTTGTCTAAGGATGGGTAAACGCGACGAAGATCAAAATCAGACCATGTCTCGCGAAACGCTGGTTCTCGAAGCTTCGCCACGAGGTAGTCTGGTTCGCGATAGAAGCGGTCGCTATCGAATTGAAGGTCCCTGCGAGCATTGTCGCAAAAAGGCTCGGCACCGATCGCGGCACGCCACAGTCTCTCAAATGGAAAAAGAAAGTAATCGAGGGCCTCTCGCAAATCACCCTCGGCAATTCTTCTAATTGTCGTTCGCTGTGAGTCCTGCCAAGCAATCTTCTTCCGGTCACGATAGGCAATAACGACTGATAACACCATGGTTAAGGCGGCAATAATAACTACTGCCCACCCGAACTTGGTCGGTCTGTTCAACGCATCATCCCAAGAGTGCCCAGTGATACCTGCAAGGACGGCTACGAATGCCAAGGCGGTCGAAAAGTACTGCATGGTGAGGTTCTCCTATCCTTCTGGATTACCAGAATCTTATGCTGCTATCGAAAAGTTTGGGTCAACTCCTAACTCGTACATTGATTGAATAACAACGTAGAGATTATCGCACAGCACCTAAAGCACCTCGTTGATCTGCGCTGTCTCCATCGTTGTAGACCGACCGCGGCACAGGCCCGACGTTCGCTCAACCCATGCTCTGTTTGCAAAACGGCAACCAGCGCGCGTTTTCGCGGTTGGCTTCAGAGATACCGTCGGATTGTTTTGAATAGGCGCCTAGGCCCACCATGTTAACGTCGAGCATTTGCACCGTCTTCTCTTCTTGTCCTTCCTCCACGAAATAGAAGACGTCATTTCCATCTCTCTTCACGGATTTAGTGACAATCGAGTAAACGTCTCTCGACGGGTAAACAGCGTCACGTCTTTGGAACACTGCAACGTATGTATGCCTTGCTCCTGCTTCCAGCGGAATGTAATCGAACGCGCTTATCTGTTGCGTTGCAGTTTGTGCGCGGCCAATTACAGTGAAGATTATAATCGCTGCACAAGCGAAACTAGAGCGTCGAAGTCTCACGATTGTAGATCTGAGGTTCATTTTCCGATAACCTATTGTTGGTTAACAACGTGGGCCGCGAGTGACGACACTATTTGCCGGGCAACACGCAATTTGGTACCGCATCGCAACTGCACTGTGATACGAACATGTGCCACGGATTGCTTCCAGGTAAAACAATTTAGGCTGCGGCACATCGACTTCAAAAATCTGGCAAAAGTCTTGGTAAGAAAAGTCTGGCAAGGTTAGTCGCTGCGAAAAAACATAAGCGAGGATTTAGAGACAGTCTTGTTCCACCGGACTCGCAGGGCAACTACTCGAGATTCACTCAGTTCGTTTGGAGCGAGTCGGCGTAAGATCCTCCACCGTTGATTCGCGGATGAGTCGTGCCACCTCTTGAACTAGCTTATCATTTTCAACCGGCTTGACGAGGTAAGCCTGCGCTCCTGCACGACGAGCGCTTTCCTTATCAGTATCATATGCGGCTGCGGAATAAAACAGAATGGGAGTTCTAGAATCAAATTCCCGAATTCTTGCTGTCAGCTTAGGCCCTTGAATGTCAGGAAGCCAGTTGTCCATGAGGTAAAGATCGAACTTTTGTGTTTCGGCGAGTTTAACCGTTTCTTCTGGATTTTCTGTGCAACACACGTCATAGCCCGCGGCCTTTAGTACCAAAATAATCAGATCGCGCGTGTCCGGATCATCTTCCGTGCAGAGTATACGGCCTTTGGGGGATTTCATAGTCGGCCCTTTCTGTAGTTCGGGGATCTCCAGCGAGTTGCTGAAACTTTTTGTTCTCGGAGACGCTCTAACCTAACGTACTGAACAAAATGTTAACAGATGTTCAGGATAAGAGCGAACTGCTGTCCCTTATTGCCTTGAAAAGCAGTTCTTATCCTGGAGCAACGACACGCGAGCCTTACCGCATGTGCGGCGAGCGGAAAGTTTAGCAAAGCCGTCACCATTCGTTGAAAATTACTAATGAGGCGAATCTTCTTGGGGAAAGGAGTCGGGTTACAGGGCGATTAGGCCGGGCGGATTATGCCTTACCAATCAACGTTTGCAAAAGCGCCGAAAGACGAACTTGGCGCACTGTCAAATTTCTAGCGGCATCGCAGCGTTACTCAACCGCAACGCAGGGAAGACCGTCCAAAGTGTCGATTCTTTTGATCCGTCTCTAATTTCGAAAATCTCCTCAATCCGTTCAGAATCAATGCCGGCGCCGTTACCCTGAACCCAACATTGCACGATGCCGTCGGCACCTCGGAACTGCGCCGCAACTATGACCTCTTCACCAGGCGTAAATTTGATGGCGTTGAAGATTCTGGAAGACCAGACCAACAAGCGAGCATCGCTAAAGATCGCCATATCAGATGGGAAGTTGTTTACAAGCGTCGTGTGTGCATCGCAGGCGATCCGATATAGATCCTGGATTATGCTCTCGACCAGAGACTATAATCGAACTCGCGTTTTTCAACTCTCGGAGAGTCGTCAAGCTGCAAGTTCCCTCTTCCTGCAGCACGCGCTTGATTAAAGCATCCAGCCTGTCGATATTCCGGCGTAACATCGATAACGACGATGCAGCTCCCTCTTTGATCAGGAAGCCTATATGCAAAAGTGCGGAATATCTATGCTGACACTCTGTTACGATGAAAAACCTATGTCGTCATGCTCACTAAGATCGGTAGGCGTATACGTATAGTAGATATCAAGCTGCTTGCTATAGAACCAAGCTACCTTTCCTTCAGCCTTGCAATAGATACCCATAAAGTTGGCGAACGTACAGAAATCACCAGCTACTTGCTCCGCACTCCGGTTGGGCGGAATCATTACATGTATGGGCTTACCCACATATATTCCAGTAATGTGGTCGACTTTCTGTATTCCTATTTTGCCACCATCTGGGCCAGTCGCTTTCCAAGTAACTTTAATACCTCCGCCTGACGGAGGTGGGATTTGTCCCGGCTGCTGCTTTGGCACGCATCCCCTATCAACGCATTTTTTGCCCGTTCCGCACCCCTCAGGCTGTCTTGGATCGCAGTCAAAATTAGGGGGAGGACCGTCGCAAGTCCAATAATGTGAACAGCCGCCGTCAGCCGAAATGGTAAAAGAACAGTCCATGAAACCTAGACCGAGCCAGACTGGCTCTCCAGAATCCATGAGCTTTACATCAATAATCCCCATCACTAAGTTCATTTTTGATAAACCCCAATTAACATTTGCTGCAACTGGTTATCTAAATTAAAGGGATAAACCGGGATGTGAAGATTCGCGCGCCAGTCAAGTTCATCCGTTACAAGCGAGGCCGCAAATACACGAAATGACGCTCTCCATTCATTGTTAATCAAGTCTTTGTGTGCTTCTTCCAAATCGTAAGCTCAATTGTATAAGGAACGAGGCTCGCCGATATGGTCTTAGTATCGGTGATGCGCCTAGTGGTTCAGTATCGGGTCCAAACTATGCAGGAACTTACAGTTGGGATTCAGGTGCGGAGAAGTTGACGATAAATGTAACCAAAAAGCCTGCTGATGTCTCTTGTGAGCAGTTGGTTGGAATTTGTCATGTCACTATGAACAATTGCAGCATTCAATGAAAAGTGTGAAATGAACGCATCTCAGCCTTAGTGGTAAACATAATCATCATCGGGAGGTTGTCATGAAAAATGTTCTCGGTCTTGTAATGGCCTGCTCATTAGAGGTAAATCCACAAGGGCAGTTTTGTTTTTGGAACGACTATCAAACCAAGGGTTACTTGATGAATTTTGTGAATTCTTATTAAACTCATCTTCGCGCCTAGAATGACAAAATTGGGGCGTGATGAGTCGGCAGTCAGGTCGGCTAGTGTTCCATTACAGGTAAGCAGAATGAGTAAGCAACTCGCATTAAGGAAATTCTTTACGCGTGACAACGTTAATTTGGTCCAGGTAGAGCGGTCCAAGCAGAGTGGTCCAACTGAATCTTTCGAGAACGAATTGGTGCAGCAACAAATTTTGCAATCTTCACCACTACCGCATATACAATAAATCGAAGACACCATCCCAAATACTTCTCACCTTCAAAAATTTTTCCGCATTCACAAACCTATACATCACTAACTAGGCACGCCATTTAGTTCCCGTTGTCTGTTTTCTTGCGAACGTCTTCGACTATAAAAGCGATTTTTAATCAACAAAAACCTGTTAGAATTTCGTCGCGTAGCTCGCTCGCGCCATCCCTGGCGCATACAAAAAGACTCCCCATAGACTAGACCGGCGTTTAAGTGTGTGGACCGGTTATAGATCGGTACATGATGAACTAACGACTACATAAAACTAAAAAGCATTCCCGACAAGAGCAATGAAACAAGGCCCCTCCCACACCATTCTTGCCGTAAATGATCGTACCGACGAACTCGAGGCGCTAACATCAAGCGAGGCGCTGGCTGAATACACGGTACTAAAAGCAACTAACATAAATGCGGCCGTCAGATTAGCCATCAAGCAGCAACCCGATCTGATTATTATTGACGCCTCCAAAGAACAAACTGCCTTCGACGTTCATCGACGCATCAGGTCCACCCCGGAATTAGCTGATACACCCATACTTGTAATCAGCCCGATCGCGAATTCCGACCTTAATACTGATTCAACCAAAGACGATCTGCTGCACACTCCCTATCAACAATTCACACTCGCTGCTAAGGTCGCCAGACTTGTCGAACGAAAGCGGACGCAGGATGAGCTTCGCCGCTCACAACAGCGATACTTTGAGCTGATCAATCATGCTAATGACATTGTTTACACTCACGATTTAAAAGGAAGGTACACTTCGCTTAATTTACGAGGACAAGAAATAACCGGCTACTCACCGGATGAAATTGGTGACCTGGAATTCAGCTCTCTGGCAAGTCCTGAAGACGTGGCACTCGCTCATAATATGCTTCGGAAGAAGTTAAACGGAGAAGCAACAAACACGATTTACGAATTGTCGCTTAAGAAGAAAGATGGGACTTGGATCCAATTCGAAGTTAACTCGCAACTGATTTATGAAAATGACAAACCCGTAGAGGTACAGGGCATCGCCCGTGACATTAGTGCCCGGAAAGCTGCGGAAGAACGGTTACGCGAAGTAAGTGAATCGTTATTGCAAGCAGAACGACGTGCCATTACTGAATACAAGACTTTACTCGAACGCATCGCTCACCTTGCGGAGATTCTCGCTTCGGCTCGACATTTGGAACAAATTTTTAACGCGCTCCTCGAATTCACAACGATTTCACTTCGCTGCGATGCTTTAAGCATCGCACTTTACGATCATGAACAAGTAGAACTTACACCACACTTCCTCTGGCTTGAAGGACAACGCATTGACCTGAGTAATGCGGAGCCATTCGCTATAACGGATAATTCCGATACACGCCGCGCAATACTCTCGGCGGAAACTACTATCTCAGCATCATCACCAGACCATTCGATTCCGCGATTACTCCACAGCACAGAAGCAGTAACTCTTTCTTCGTCCATGATTGTTCCGATGACAATCATGGGCCGCACAATCGGCATGGTTGAAATTCACTCGATCGTCAAGGATGCTTATCAAAAAGAAGACACAGTTGCCGTTCAAATGGCCGCAAACCTTGCCGCCAATACCATAGAAAACGTGCGTTTACTCAATCGCGAACGCGAGCAAGAAACACAACTTCGCCAGGGACAAAAAATGGAGGCTATCGGACAACTTGCCGGAGGCGTCGCCCACGACTTCAATAACTTTGTAACGACAATGTATGGTCTCTGCGATGCTCTTCTGCGCGGTCTCGAACAATCCAATCCTTTGCGTAAATATGTATTTGAAATGAAGCAATCAGCTACGCGAGTAGCTAATCTTACCAAACAGCTCCTTGCATTCGGTCGCAAGCAGGTGCTCCAGCCCGAGAGGCTAAACCTCAATACGGTGCTAACACAAATCATGGACCAATTGCTTACTCGTACAATCGGCGAGCACATTACAATTGTTCCCAACCTCGCGGATGACCTACCTGAAATCATCGCCGATCGGAGTCAACTCGAACAAATAGTTATTAACCTAGCAATTAATGCGCGAGATGCAATTCCAAATGTCGGCACAATTACCATAGAGACATCACTCGTTTACCCCGACAGGAACCACACGCGAAAGCAAGCAATCAACAGACACCATCCTCTCGTTCAACTCTCAATCAGTGATACAGGTATAGGCATGAGCCCGGACTTACAGAAACACATTTTCGAGCCGTTTTTCAGCACAAAAGGCGAGGGTGGAACTGGGCTGGGATTGTCCACCGTCTACGGGCTGGTTAACCAATCGGGTGGTTCGATTTCGGTAGACAGCAAGGAAGGACGCGGTACCACTTTCCACATCCAATTTCCGATTGCGACACATGACTCTCCCGACGCTACTGTCGAAATGAAATCCGATGCAGTTGTCGGAGTACATGGTACACAGACTATTTTAATCGCCGAAGACGATACATCACTTCGCCACGTACTGAGGGAAGAACTCACCAATGCCGGATATACAATAATAGAAGCCATCAATGGTGCAGATGCGCTTGAACTATTCAAGCAACATTATGAACGCATACAGCTGGTAATTACAGACGTCTTAATGCCAAAGATGAACGGTCGCGATCTCGCGCTTTTCATTTCAGATATTCAAGCCGGCGTGCGTGTTCTCTACATCTCTGGTTATGCAAAAGACGTAATAACTGATCACGGCGTTCTTCGCGACGGAGTACATTTCCTGGAAAAACCGTTCGAACCCAACGATCTCCTACACACTGTTCGGCAAATCTTTACTGACCAAAATGTCGTTCACTAGGCTCGCGGTTGAGCTGTCTTTTCACCGTGGTCTTACGCTCATCCGTTAACTATGTGCCGATGAATATCCGAAACTTGCGGACGCCAACAAAATTATGGCAACGAGAGCAAACGATCATATCTTCGGCCTGCACCCTGCGACGACAACATTTCGATCTGCAACAGATCTACTTATTGAACCAGTCTTTCTAATTGATCGTTCCCATCGGATCATCCTCGCAAATAACGCGGCCCAAACAACCATCGGCTTGCCCGAGTCCGCACTTCTGGAACAACCGATCGAAACGATTCTTTCTCTCAAACATCCCCAACACGCAAAATCCACTCGCATCAAATTCCCTAACTCAGAGCTTCTGAGCCTTCCGGCCACGGTCCATGACATTAAGCTTTCGGCAACGTTCATCCCCCTGGCTAATTTCACCTACTTCCGCGAACTCACACCTCGGCCCACAGCTCTGGTAATTCTAAGAGCCGTGGCGTCCGCTCAACCTCCCGATCAAACGAGCCCAAGCATCTATTTACAATTAATAGGTCAGTTAACGATGAGGATCGCACACGATCTGAGCAACTCTCTTACAAGCATCATTGGAAACGCCGAACTAATTAAGGAACAGCTTGACGAGTTATTGACCTCACCAACACCGGAAGTCATTCGTTCGTTACAGGCTAATAGCCTACCTGAACTTGACGATGTAATTCGGAAGTCCCAGGAGATGGCGCAATTCATCACAACTCTGCGTGAATACGCACGCCAATCACCTCACAAGACAAATACTCTGGATCTCAATAGTGCAATTAACGAAACTCTTAGTATTGCCAGAAGCTTGCTTGGTCCAAAAATACAAATTGACTTCCTTCCCTCCGACGAGCTTCCTCGAGTCTACATGGATCGACTTCGAATTGAGCAAATTCTCCTCAGCATTTTGCTTAACTGCAAAAACGCTATGCCATCTGGCGGTCGCATCATAATCCAAACTGAACATGCCACTCTGGACGCAGAATTCATAAGCACACACCGAGGCGCACGTCCAGGAACTTACTCACGCTTAAGCATCACAGATTCAAGCGTTGGAATGGATTCAAAACAGACTGCCGGAATATTCGACTTTCCATCAGGTGACTTATTTGATTCGGCTAGTCTTTTGGGCCTACCAATAGTCTATTCGATCGTTAAACGTTATGACGGCTATATTGACGTGGAGAGCTGGACCGGCAAGGGAACACGTTACGATATCTACATTCCTCCCATCGCTCCATCGTCTTCATTCCCCGAGTCACGATTTGCCTCTTCGCCCGCACAGAACCCTTCACACGAACTGCCAGAGGCTAAATCATCTCTCATTCTTGTCGCTGAGGATGATACCGATGTACAGCGAACTATCGAAAGGTATCTTTCACGAGCCGGTTATCGAACGGTATTCACGGCCGATGGCAATGACGCTTTGAACCTATACCGACAACATAAACCAGACTTGCTAATCGCCGACCTCGGTCTCCCAGCTATCGATGGCCGTGCTTTATCAAAAACAATCCAGCAGGAATTTCCGTCCGCCCAAATACTCCTTACGAGCGGATACCCAATTGATTTGGACTCCACCGGAAAAACACCGGACGGTTTCAACTTCGTCCACAAACCATTCGAGCCACCACACCGTCTCACGGCCACAATAGAACGAATGCTCTCACCACATCACAACCTGCGGAACGACCCTCCACCGAGATCAATCAGTTCGAAGGCGAACTCGGCAACAAAACGGCGTCGAAAAGCTTAATGCGTCTTTTTCGAATCGGAAGCAATTCGCCTTTTCCAACCTTTCTTTTTCACCAGCTCATTGATGGTACTGCGATGTATGTCCAGGATTTCAGCCGCTCGCGTCCTGTTTCCTCCGCACCGCCTCAAAACCTCTAAGCAATATTCATCGCCCGCTTCGCGCAATGTTCGCAGAGGCTCTGAACCACCAACCACAGCTTCATCCGCCTTCAAATCTATCCTCAGAGCGTTCGGCAAATCGCTGATTAACACCATCCGATTGCAACCTTGAACAGCCGAATCGATCACTGAATTGAGTTCTCGTACATTTCCCGGCCAGCCATAACACCGAAGCGCCTTGATTACTCCGTTAGAAAAGACCACTGGACGTCCGGTCTTCCTCACCGTACGGTGGGCGAAGTAAATCGCTAACGGTTCAATGTCCTCTGGCCGATCCTTTAAACCAGGTAAAGCGATTACCGAACGATTCAAGCGATAGAATAGATCTTCTCTGAATCGACCACCGGCAACTTCTGCCGCAAGATCACGATTACTGGACGCAACTACTCGCACATCAAGTTCGATCTCCTGACTAGATCCCACGCGCGTTATTCGATGCTCCTGCAAGACGCGCAATAACTTCGCCTGAAACGCACCGCTCGTTTCTGTAATCTCGTCAAGAAAAATGGTCCCACGCTGAGCCACTTCGAAAAAACCTTTGTGGTCACTACTAGCCCCCGTAAACGATCCCTTCTCATGACCAAAGAGGCTGGATTCGATCAGTTCCGCGGGTACGGCGCTACAATTGACCGGGACGAACGCTTCTTTCGCCCGCTCACTCATCTCATGTATCTTGCGAGCAATTACTTCCTTGCCAGTTCCCGATGGCCCTGTCACAAGCACGCTTCCTGTCTGATTCGCTAACTTCCGAAGCTCCAGAGCAATCCTGATCATCTGCGGACTATGGGCCACTAATACCTCATCAGATCCTAATGAACCATCGATCACCGGACCCGCCCCCTCGCCCTTACGGAATGAGTCAGACAAAATCGGATACCTTCGAAACACAACATCTCTTATTTCACTTATGCGACATGGTTTCGGAAGGTACGCAAAAGCACCACCGGCAAGGGCTTCTTCTGCATTTGCAAAGTTTCCCTGGCCGGTCACGATGATCACAGGTAACGCGGGTCGCTGGCTCAGGATTTCAGTTGAAAAGGTTACACCGTCTCCATCCGGTAAACACCGATCCAAAAAAACCATCGAGAAGTTTTCCCCTGAGTCAAATCGATCGCGAGCATGACCCAATGTGTCCGATTCAACTACCTTTAGATTTAGCCGGCGCAAGCACCTGCTAATAACTGAGCGAACGTCTACTTCGTCGTCAACGACGAGTACTGGCAGATCTGCAGGGTAGTCGTCGATGAGACCCTCAAGTGAAACCGCAGCACCCACACCAGCGCTTGTCATAAATCTCTTCGTCTCCTCAGTTATTGAGCTACCTCGTCCGTACTCATCCGCAGCAGCCGGTAACGTAGCGCGATGTTGCGCACGTAGTTAACCGTTTCAGCATAAGGAGGGATTCCATTATTCCGAATTCCCCTACGATTAATCACTTTCCCGTTACTCAGAATCGCCCTCCTACCGTAAAGATAAGCCTCAACTGATCCTGGCCCCGCATTGTACGCTGCGAGCGCCAACGCCACATTCCCATTAAACCTATCCAGCAACCACACGAGATACGCCACACCCCCTCGGATCGATTCCTGTCGATCGTGAGGAGCTCGAACATTGAACTTGGCCGCTGTCTCTGGCATAAGCTGCATAAGTCCTCGCGCGTTCTTTTCAGAAACTGCATCTGACCTAAAACGCGATTCCTGCCAGACAATGGCAACAACAAGATTAGGATCGATATTATAACGCGCTGCCTCCTTATATATTGCCTGCCGTACCGCCACCGCTTCAGGTCTTCTATCAACCTTCAACTGCCCTAACGATCTCCGCTTGCTTACATGATTCGTAATATTCTCAGTTGCTCGAGGGCGCCCGCCTTCTTCTTCACCCCGCTCTAAAAAATCAACGTCACCATCGCTAATACGAAATCTCTGACCTAAAACCACCTCTGATCCCAGACACAGCGTAAGTATTAAAACCAAAAGTCGGCAAAGCCAAACGCTCGAATAATCAAATGATGACATGACGCCTCTTCAACATTCGGAAATCTCACCGCGTTCCTCCTCAGCAAATCAAAGTCCAAGACCAGACACACGTATTTCTTCACTAAACCTCTACTGTCAAAAAACACATTGGCGGATTTTCCGACACCTCTTCTTCAAACCACTGTCAGTTTTTCCGCCACTTCGCTCTTAAGGCTGCCAAATAACACCCGTCAATAGTTGAAAACGCAAACGGCACACGAGGTGCACTGCAAACTTTCGCATGTGGTCCAAGGCCCAAAACGCCAAACACCACACGCCCAAAAACGAAGAGATGAAAATATAAGTTCGTCCTTCGTCGAGTTTGATGCGCTTACGCGCCAAGAAGTAATAAGCAAGGTCTTTTGCAATCGTGCGGCTCTGCGACCTTTCACTTTTTCTAAACTCTAACTATGAAACCGTCATTGCCGGCTTTAAAAATTATTGTCTCCAACCGCGCTGCTGGTTTCTCGCTTATCGAGCTTCTAATCGTTTGCGCAATCGTGAGCATAGTTGCTGCGATTGCTCTCGCATCCTTTGCTAATCGTGACCAAGCCACGCGCTTTCAGGCTGATGTTGCATCCCGTATCCGCGAACGTCGCGCCTCGGCGATCAGAATCAACGCCTTAACAGAAGCCACCGCACTTGAAAACTTCCGACAGCCTCCCATCGGCATTGACTTTGGCAACCTTCAGACAACTGCCGCGCTCGTCGTCGACGGTGAAGCTGCCCGAACAGCTTTCCAATCCCCGAGCACTCCGGGCGCGGAAGGAACATGGAATTTCGTCTACCAGGGACGCCAACTTCAGATACCTACCGGATGGCGCATTGCCAACTCCGCTTCGCAGCTCTCCCCATTACCTTTGATACCGTTGGGCGTTCCAACTACGTCCTTTAGTTTCACATCGGATGGCCGACTAGACTCTTCCTCGCTTCCGGCTGCATCTTCAAACACTAACCCCAACGCAGAGAGTCCTTTCCCAACGATTTACCTAACAAACGGAAGTGCAGGACGCGCCATTGCCGTACATCGTGCCGGACTCCTCGAGCTTTGGCAGTATGACGAGATATCCGATCGCTGGACCGGATTTTCGAACAGGGTCGTCACAGACACACCAACTTCAACACCGATTCCGAGTCCGACTGCTACTCCATGCTCGATCGGAGTTAGTCCTAATCCACTCTCCCTTCCTGCCAATGGTTCCGCAATTGTCACCGTGACGCTCTCGTCCTACACGAACACCGGCACAATTCTGGCAGCCGCCTCCGGTGCAGCGCGGATAACGGTTTCACCTTCGGCTCAGGAGGTAACAGGTCAACAGTCAGCCCAATTCACAGTAACTGCCATGAATAACAATGGCAGCATCAGCTTCTCGTCACCCTGCGGATCAATAAATATCAGCGTCAAAACTTTTTAACGAACATGCGAGCTACAGACAAACACATCTGGGGATTCAGTCTACTTGAGTTGCTCATATCTATGGCAGTGACAGTAGTCGCTGTACTCGCGGCCTTCGGTTTAATTACTAAATTCGCCCGCTCCGCAGCGTCATTCACAGAAGTTAGCGCCATGGAGGAATCGCGCGGCGCTGCCCAATCTCTCTTGCGTACAGATCTAGATAACGCAGGACACAATCTCACCCGTCCTTCACCCGCGCTAGCGGGAACCATATTTGCGACACCAAGCTCTGGCGAAGATTACACATGGTCCAACGGAACGATCACAAAGAAAGCATCTACTGGATGGGACCATGGCGCTGCAATGACTCATGCAATTGCGAACGGATCAGGTGCATTTTCTTTTACTCCTACCGCTACAGGCGCAACTGCTTACATCACATCGCCCAACGGAGACACTTTCGCGATCATCATCGGCTTTGGTGCTCCCGATGTAGGAGTTTGGATGGGCGTTTATGTTAATGGAGCCGAGGTCGCAGCTACGTCCGGCCACCCTCAAAATGAAACCATCTCCCCCCATCTGTTAGGTGACTCTTACACTTTCAAGATCGAAAATGGTCCGTCTAAGCGGATCGCTAAACTGTATCGGCAACGAAATGATATCCCGACTCTCCTATGGACCAATGGCGTTCCCGTCACTTCTTACCCAATTGCGTTTGGCTTAAACATCTACGCACAAGATCAATCGTTCACAGGTGTCACGATCACCGGCGCGCCCCTAGTCGCACTGTTAGGTAATTCAACAGAGTTTGCCCCGCTGCCATTCGATCTTGGCACCCAACTTACAGCTCCAGTAACAATAACTAACGGCGGCTCCGGTATCACGATTCTCTCTGGAGATGGCACCACTGACACTGTGATCACATTAAGTGATCTCGACAGTTCAGCCTCAGAGATACTCGTCAGACCACCACAACGAGGACGCTTCAATACAGGTGATTATCTATTGGTCATAGATTGGGGCAGTCTTGATCCGGCAACCCCAGGAGGCGCAACTTCAAGCCTTTGTCACGTCACTTCAGCAGTTAGTAATGCTGACCAACTCACGCTCTCAATCGAACGAGTCCGCCAGACAAATCCCGCCTGGGCACGCCTGTACTCCAGTGATGCCGACCATGCTCACAAGTATCCAAGCGGCTCGACCGTCACCAAACTACAACCACCAGTTTCTTACACTACGAGCACCGATTCTCGGTTCGTCAGAATCGAAGGCGACCGCCCTTCAACACTTGCATTCAACGTTCGCCAAGCCACTTTCTCTCGGTACGTCGAATTCAACTCAACCGCCAACATTTTCCGAGTCGATATAACTCTCGCTGCCGAAGGCGCGGAAACCAATAACACCGCTTCGACTGAATCGCGCGGAACAATCGAATTCGAATCAAGACCCCGTGCGATGAACCTTGCCTCTAATCAGCTCAACTGAATCAGGAGTCCATGATGCTTAAACGCAACCACCCACTACAACCCTCTTCGCCCTGCGGCCTTGCGTTCGACGATCGCAATGGACAAATCATCATTGCGGAATACGCAAGCTCAGGTGGTTTTGACATCCACAAAGCTGTGATTGGCGAACGCCGGGCCGTCAACTTACTCAGCGCCGACCTCAGAACTACTCTCACCAGAGCAAACGCGCATACTGACGCCTTACCTATTGCCATTGGTGTCGATGCCTCCGAAGAGGCAATCCTGAAAGCAATTCTTGAAAAAACAAACGGCGACACAACCCATCAACTCAATTTTACACGCACTCCCGATGGCCGAATCATCGCGACTCAGGTAGAGGCATCGGCTCTCGATCAAACTATTCAACGCACGGAAAAGTGGCTCCAGGATCAACAACCCGAACACTTCACAACTGGCGACAGGACTCTGCGAGTCGAAACCAGAACACGAGTAATTACCCGCCTGTGGCGCGCCACGCAAGTCGATATGCCAACAGGGACCACGGCCATTCTGGTCCTCGGCGAGAACGATTACACGATCGGATTGTGGTGTGAGCAGTCAGGACTCGTTTACGAGACAGAAGAGGATTTTGAACCTGGCGCAAGCACCGAAATCAAGTGCATTCACACGCGGGATACCTTAGCAAAATTCATAACGTCCGCCAGTTTAGCGAAACTAAGACTTCCCAAGGTAACGGCTGTTGTCCTCTCTGCTGCGGACTCGTACGGAGACTCGATGTTGTCGCTTCTCAACGACTCAATCGAATTCAATTCCGTTCCTATTCAACCCCTGTATATCGACAACAACTCCATTCCACTCGATCAGCCAACCGCCCTTGCTATTGGGGCATTACTCGATCACGCCGCCGTCCCACCATGCGACCTCGCCATTGGACCTGAAGCGCGACTCATTCAGATTGAAACCGAGCGTCAACTCGCAACCGCTTCGCAAACGGCTGCACGCTTCCGCTTCGCGCTTGTTTCCATTCTTCTGCCGTTCGTGGCTGCTCTCGCGCTCTTAGTCGCACTGTTTATTGACAATTACGTCGAAGCATTGCGCCTGCAGGCCCACTTAGACGAAGAGACTGCAACTACCCAAAGGCTCGCTCAGGCAAACAACGACTACGAATCGTCAAAAGCTAACTTTGCCGCATTCCAAGCGCTGCTCGACAATTTGATCGCCTTGAGAAATAGACAACCGGCAACTCACCAACTACTCACGGATCTCAATGAGCGCTGGCCGGACGAACCAACTTGGACCATTCGAGAAATCAACGTTAAGGGCGCCAACGTTGAAATCAAAGGAAAAACTAAAAACGAACAGGCAATTACTTCTTTTGCTAAATCACTTGAATTCAGCAACGGACTTTTCTCAGGAATACTCACGAGAAACAACGTCGCAAATAATTCAGGCGGCGTCGCGATCGCGCCAGCCACCCAGCAAGTTTCCTCATCGAGTGTGATCGAGTTCACGATCACCTCAACTTATGCGCCACTCGCGCTTCCAAACAAAACAGCAACCCAACCAACGACACCCGTTTCCGCAACAATCAACTCCCCAACCAACGCAACCGGATCGAATGTGACTTCTCCGATTAGTCCATCGACCTTGCCCACTCCATCTTTGTCCCAGGAAAAGAACAATGAGTAAGCTTCAAAGAAACTCTAAGCGTACTAAGCAAGCACGGTCCAACAATGTCGCCGCTAAACTGAGAACGGCAATACTCAACGCCGGCTGCCCACGGCTATTTATCTTCGCTACGCTACTCGCCGCGGCTCTCGCGTCACTTGTTTTCTATCAGTTTATTTCCGCTCAAACGGCAGCTAACGACGCCCTCAACCAGACTCTGATTCAAAAGCGAAAGCAAAACACCATCGCCCGCATGGTCCAGGAAACAAAACCTCAATTCCTCGATCAGTTTCGTCGTCTGGTTAATAATTACAGCACCGCACGTGAGCTACTCCCCGGTGAAGCTGAAGTCTCAAACGTTCTCGACGCCATCCAACAGATGGCACGAACAAATCACGTCCGCGTAACGATGTTCGATGCCTCCAAGCCCGGAGCCAAATCGACTAATCCTGCGACCACAACCAACCCTGGCCCAACCGCGATTGGAGTTAAGTCTCCCCAGACATCATCACAACCTGAAATCACTTTAAACGAACGCGTCATGCCAGCTCAGATACAGGGCACTCACGCAAACGTCGCACGTTTCCTAAGTGATGTCGCCAAGTACCCACGCATCATTTATGTTCGAGATCTCTCAATCACATCATTGAACAATCAGGAAAGTGTGAACCTAACGCTCGTAACCTACGACGCTCCCACATCCGGCATACTGCCACCAATACCCACGGAGCTGCGTGCCGAGTTTCAAACCCACGCTGGACAACTTCCTAACTAGGACCACTCAAACATAGACCCCCAAGGAAATCATCATGAACAAGCTAAAACTGTCTCTTGCTAACCCGTTTTTTGCCATTTTCCTGCTAACCGCAGTCTTCGCGCTTACAGCCGTTGCGACCGTTGCCGCGAATCGCCTTTTCGGACGGAAGTTCGAGAACCAACCCACACACGCTGAGCTCTCGCAAGCGCGCTCTGACGCGATCGCGGCGATTCCGCAGTTGCCAAAAGACACCGAGGAGAAGCTTTCGGCGGCCCTTCACCCTGAACTAACTCCCATCACTGCCGCGTTCGTCGATCCACTCATAGATCGCATCGGACCAGATCGCAGCACCCAAGCAAATGCCTTGCGCGCTACATCTTTGCCAGCATTAGCAAGTCCATCATTACTCCCGACAACACCTGACAAAGTTGCTCGTTTGATCCAGTGGCAACAAGCCGTCAGAAATGCAAACGCAAGCGGATTGCCTGCGCCATCGATCACTACGGCTTACCTAATCTCAGAACTAAGTCCCGCCGGCCGAATCTCCACCTCCGGAACTCAAGCCGCATGGCTCTACATAGAGTCAGAAAAACGTCAGATTGCGGCAAATGTCGGAGCCAAGTTCTATGACGGAATTTTGGCAGGAATAGATCGGCAGGGTGTCGTGTTTCGCACCTCCACCGGACAAACAAAACTCATCCAATGGGATCGTCAGGAAGAGTTTTCTTCGAGACCCACAACGTCTCCATCCACGGAGCGGCCGCCACAACACATACAACCACGGCCAACTTCAGAAACCAAGCCGGCTGAAAATTTCACACCGGCGCTGGCTAGGCCCAACACTCTCCCTCGGCCTGACGACTATTCAGATCTGCAAATCGCAGTTCGTGATCGCTACATACAAAAGACGAACCCAAACGCAACTAATGACGACGCGCCATCGGACCAGTCGCACCGGGACCAACTATCCACACCAATT
The DNA here is from genome assembly GCA_035248565.1 of Pyrinomonadaceae bacterium. Lineage (GTDB taxonomy): Bacteria > Acidobacteriota > Blastocatellia > Pyrinomonadales > Pyrinomonadaceae > PSRF01. Next base: position 51,187 of record DATFHH010000095.1, read on the forward strand.
CGGGGAACCGCTACTCCTTCACTGACAATAATCCCTAACCTGTTTTCAACAAGCACCGGACGCCCAAACAAGCTCGACTACGCACACGCTTCCCAAACACGATCGCGCGCAACACTGAACTTTCGTACAGCAACAGCCACTGCCATTTTTAACCTCGACGATCCAACCAGCTTCGGTGAGCAAACGAATACCACAAATGAAACGTCAATTCCGGCACAATCGCAGGCAAACGAAGCCCCTGCCCCGAGTCCAGATCCCACACCTGTACTCCGTAAGGAAACCACTGGCCCAATCGCTGCAAAATTACAACCTGAGCCGCGCAAGACTCTATGCGATCCAGCGAACCATGGTGAAAACATCACCATCACAAACGAATCAAATCGGCCACTATCACTGCTCACGCTCGTCAACCGACTTAACGAAGCATACAGTGCAAACATCGTCCTCGATTATGACGTGCAGGAGACACCTGTACGTCTCACGATAACCAACGCACCATGGACCTCTATCCTTCGCACCCTCCTCGATCTCAATGATCTCGATATGGTTTGCCTCGACGGAGGCATAGTTCAAATCGCCAAACGGACCAAGATCGCATCAATGGGCGATCTCCGCCGCCGCAGCGCGCCCATTGTTCGGGAAGTCTTCAGGCTCAAATATCTACAGCAAACCGCTGGTGCTCGCGCCAACCTCGCCGGACAAACACAAACCAGCACCGGCGCCACCATTCAATCGCTTGAAGACGCCATTCGCGACATCCTGAAAGCCGGTGGTGACCCTCGTGGAGAAGCTCGTCGCGTTCCCGGTCGCAACCAATTGCTTGTCGCTGCCACCGCCGAGCAGATGCAGGACATCCGAGATTTAATTGCTCGAGTTGATCGACCGGGCTACCAAGTTAAGATCTCCGCACTCGTCTACACCGCAAATGAAAATCAACTCCGGGATATTGGTTCCCAACTGGCCATTGTTGTAGGCAATTCACGCGGAACAAATTTGGGAGGAGGCACCACCCTACCTAACTCCAATACTGGCTCTGGAAGTGGCAGCGATAACCAACAGCCAAGCGGACTTAATCCTGGCGGCATTCCGGGACTCGCAAGCGGTATGCGCGCACCAACTAATGGCCTCGGCGCTGCTAATCCACTTGCCACTTTCGGTGTCACCAGTGTCTTTGGAACAGCTCAATTCGCCTACCAGCTAACATTGGCCCAACAGAAGGGTGTGGTCAACATTCAATCACGCCCGTTCGGGATCGTCGCAGATGGCGACACCTTTGATTTAGTTGCTGGCACACAGATTCCCGTAGTCACTACAACCATAGCCGGTGGTGCTCCCTTTCAATCCGGCCAGGTTCAATTCATTGAAGCCTCACGGATTGCCCGCATTACGCCCCAAGTCGCTGAAGACGAAACCGGTAAACCGAACTACGTCACACTCAATATTCAGCTCGAAAACAACAGCGTCGATACCTCACTCGGAACTTTCAACGGAGTCCCGGGCGTCAATCGTCAAAGCCTCCAGACTGTCCTCCGATTAGGCGACGGAGAGACTGTTGTAATTGGCGGACTTGCCGCTGATCAAGTCGCGAATTCCGTAAGCAAAGTACCTGGCCTGAGCGGTATTCCTCTGCTTGGCAATCTATTCAAGCGTCGCGCCAACCAGGAGAATCGCGATCGTCTTTACTTCGCTATCACCGTCGAAGTCATTCCTCAAAATTCAATGCCGAATTTCGTGGCACCCGCAGATGCGGTCACAACACCGCCTCCGCCACCCCGCGCTCAAAAACCCTCACCGTATCAAAAACGCCAGTAAGCATGAAGGAACGCCAAGGAGATTCGATCAATGGATACAACAACAGATCGTCCCGGCCCTTTTGCTGGCATTGGCACCACATCTGAAATCGAAACAGATCTGGGCCAAGCTTTCGACAAACTAATTCCCATTCGCGACGTCCACGATCCCGAAATCCTAAAGGCACTCGCAAAACATCTTCCGCGACACGTCGCAATTGAGAATCAAGCTGTATTACTCGAATGTAATCAGGACGGAAACTATGTTGTCGGAATGTCTGATCCGCTTAACGCCGTTAACGTGCGTAATGTGGTTCGTGCTCTCCGAATACCATCCAGCAAGGTAAGACCTCGCCTCGTTATCGCGCAACGTCTCACCATGCTTCAGGAGATCGCCTACGAAGATCGCGGCGACGAATTAGCGAGAACTGACGCTGACCTCGACCGATTATACGATTCAACGCGTGAAACGATTGACTGGCACTCACTTGATTCACATGCGGGCACGGCTACTCTCGCCGCAGACCTGACCCAACCAGACGTTGAAATCGGACTTGGCACCGGCCTCCGTGCGACCGCAGAGAAAATTATCCTCGCCGCAATTAAACGTCGCGCCAGCGATATACACGTCATCCCCGGAAACGGAGCCGGACGTATAAGCATTCGCACGGACGGCATTGTTTCCACTCTCATTCCCAAAATCCCTGCGGCTCGCATGGAAAACTTAGCCAACGCCTTCAGCGACATGGCAGGCGTGAACGGCTATGAACTCATGCAACGAAGCAAGGGAGCAGAAATCAATATCACTGTTCGAACAAACGCCGGCACGAGAGAACGGATGACGCTCCGCTTTCACGGCACCCGTAGTTACTACGGACGCGCCATCATTATTCGCATCAATCGATCAGTCTTTCGAAACTTCGATCAAATTGGAATTGAAACAAGCCAGCAGCGAACACTTCAACGCGCGCTGGATCATCGCCACGGAGTGATCCTCGTAACCGGCGCCACCGGATCTGGAAAATCCAACACTCTCGAAGCCATGCTGAGGAAACTCGAGCATGTTCATCAGTTTCGCAAACACATCATTCAGATCGGCAACCCGATTGAATTCCCGAACGAGCGGCGTACTCAACTTCCGATTGACGCAGATGATGCCTGGGGCAAAGCCCTTAAGGACGCAATGCGTATGGACCCCGACTTTTTTAGTCCCTTTGAGATCCGCGCGGCCGATGAAGCGGCGATCGTCTTCCAGGGTGCAGCGACCGGTCACCTCACGCTAACCACACTTCATACCAATAACGTGGCGCAGACCTTTTCGCGCCTCGACTTCCTCAACATTGGTCGCGATAAACAAGCAGACCTCATTCGCCTCGTTGTTTCACAAGAGCTCGTCCCGTTGCTTTGCCGCAATTGTCGCAAGCCTGATCCTCGCGGTCGCGAGATCGCAGAACGCCTGGTCGAAATCGTATTTCCAAATAGGCCTGATCTGAAAGAAGCAATTGCCTTCGCTCAGGGCACAACCCCTTTCTTTCACGCTGAAGGATGTCCTGCCTGTCACAACGTTGGTCTCAAAGGCCGCACTTGCATTGCTGAAATGTTGGAGATCACGCCGGAAATCAGCCGCATGCTTCGTCAAGGAACTGAAGGTGAAGAGATCGTCGATTACGCCATACGCACGCAAGGAATGATGACACTCGCCGAAGCTGCCGCGCGCAAGCTGTGTCGCGGAATGATCTCATTCGATTCTGTGCAGCATCTTTTAATGTCCACACATCGCGCAGCCCCCGAGAAAGAGACTCACGCCTGGCAAACTAATTACGACAACGGACCAGCACGCAACGCAAACCCATCGTCCACAGATACCAATAGTGAATCTGAGACTGTCTTTGGAGACGTTATTGACGTCGAATTCACAGTCCCCCCACAAGCCCGCGCTGAGTCTACTCAGCACGCGGCTGCAGCCGGATTCTCCATGATGGAACTTCTGATCGTTGTCGCAATCATCGCGATACTCGCCGCGATCGCCATCCCAAGTTTCATCGCATCTCGCCGCGCCGGTTACGAGAATACCGCCAAGCAAAAACTTGCTGCTATCGGGCAACAACAAACCGCTTTCAAAACACTGATTGGCAAACGCCGTTATGGAAGCATCGCAGAATTGCAAGCAGCTAATGCCGGAGGCTCCGCACTTCTTACAACCAGCGACACCATTGTAACAGGCTGGACTTTTTCAGATGAGGGCGCCGCTTCTGCGACCACCTTCGGCGCTAAGGTACTTCCAGGCCCAGGCAACCCCGCTAACTACAGTTTTTACATTTCCGAGGATCAAACTCTGCGCCGCTGTGCTCTGACTGGCCCATGGACCAAAGCGGCTTGCACACCTGTTGATCAATAAGGACCAACTAATGTCGACCCAAACCTTCCAATTAGAGCCTAATCTTCTCGACGCTGAACAAGTCTGCTACCGATATGAAGGCACCAACATATTCGGAGCTTCCCTTGTAAACCATTACATATATGCTGCAACCCCCGAGCAAGCGGAAGCCATTCTTACCCGAGCCAGGATCGACGTTGACGTCATCACCCCGCGCCGAGAAGCGTTACGGCGACGAAAGAAAAGGTTGACCCGCGAGGAACTCGGTACTTTTTCTATCCAGCTTGCTGAACGAACTAAAGCTTCAGATCCCATTCCGAAAGCTATTCAGGATATTGCTCGTTCCACCAACAATCCCTTACTACGCGTTGCACTGCTCGACGTTTACTCTGAAATAAGGAAGGAATCCGTCAATCTCGATCAGGCTTTCAGCATTCGCCCTGACGTTTTTCCAGAAGCGTTTCGCCACATCATTCGCGTCGGCACCACCAAAGGCGATCCTTCTGACATGCTTACAAAGTATGGTCAACGTCAATTACTCACTGCTGAGAACATGGCAAAAGTCAAGGGTGCCCTCATCTATCCCTCAGTAGTGTTGTCTCTCGCAGCGATCATCACTTTACTATTGACATACTTCATCCTCCCTCGAATGGGCGACATGTATCAAGCGCTGCTTGATCCAAGATCTGGCTCCTCACTTCCCTGGCTAACACAAGCTTTACTTTCATTCAGCAACTTCCTTGTGAGCTTGTATGGCATCCTGTCGTTGGCCGTCGTCATATCGGGGATTGTCGTGCTCATCCGATGGTTGCGCACTGACGCCGGCAAAGACTGGTTTCAACGAAAAAGTCTCAACTGGCCACTAATCGGTAAACTCATTCGCGAGTTCAACGCAGCTCACGTAATCGATCTTATGTCGATTCTCGCGCCGGTCCTCACACCCACCGAGTTTCTGCGAGAGGCATCCGCTGCCGCACTCAACGTTGTATATCGCGAGACCCTCGATGCAATAAGGGAATCATTTCGAAGCGGCGCACTCGATCTAACGACTGCTATGGCTCCTTACGCGCGTCTCTTTGGGGACGAATTTGCTGCTTCCGTCGCCACAGGGGAACAGACAGGCCGCCTAGCAACACAATTAGGCAACTACGCACATCTTGTTGACCGACGTGTTCAGGAATCAACCGCCAGATTATCCAAAACTGTTGAACCACTGACTTTGATCATAGCCGGATTAGTAATCGGCTTGATCGTCGTCGCAGCCTACTGGCCACTCTTCTCTCTGGTCGGGGATCTCGCGAATAAGAAATAGAAAGAATCAAAGCTATGACCCGCAAAAAGCAATTATCGCTAACAGTCCGCAGTCAACGCGGAGTCACCCTTGTGGAGACAATCATCGGTCTACTTGTTCTCACGATCGTCCTCTTGTCAGGTGCTCAACTCTTTCGCGTGCATGTGGAGCATCTCGCTTTAGTCGAACGCGCGAGGCGAGCCGACGAACAAGCCCATCTCACCATGAATGCGCTGGCAGCATTCAGCTATTCTTCCCTCCCAGACAGTAATCCCTTCAGCGGGAAGGGTAGTCAAGACGCCTTCGCAGAAGGTGAAGCAGTACAACTCGATCCCAACGTGTGCATCGCACAAGCGAATTGCGATCGGATCGTAAGAGTCCCTTACACATCCGAGACTGGCTCTGATTTCCTAACCATTAGCTGGAATCAAACTCTACCAACAAACGCATCAGTTATTTATTACCGCGCCTGGCGCGTTACCACTCTAGACCCTGCTAAGAAACTGCGCCGAATAACACTGGCAATTCTTCCCGTCGAGCCGAATCAGGAAGGCAACAATCCCATCGAACCACTTGCGTTGCGGCAAACCGATGTAGTCCAGCGTCAGTAACTCCCAACTGTTAATCCCAAAGTTCAATCAACCAAAAGGTAAAAGCAATGAGCATAACCGCAACCTCCCGACAACTAGCTAAAGATGTCTCTGTTATCCCAGGCTCGAGTGAAGTAAAACAACACGTACTACTCCTGGTAGACGATGATCCTAGCCTGCTCATCACTGCGAGCGACACCCTGAATGCAGCGGGCTATCAGTGCCTCACTGCGCGCTCTGCAAGTCAGGCACTGATCACCCTCAAAAACCCTAACTACATTTTCGACTTGATGATTAGTGACGTTCTCATGAGCGGCATGAGCGGGATTGATCTCATGAAACACGCTGCTCAAATCTGGCCGTCACTTAGGGTCATTGTGATGTCCGGGACCGCTGAAATACAGATAGCGGTCGAAGCCCATCGAGCCGGAGCCGCAGACTACCTGATTAAGCCTTTTGATCAGCAGGATCTGATCGATGCCGTCTCGCGCACAATCACACAACAAACCACCGCCCGCCGCATTCAACCTGATGCACATGACTGGAATACTGCCGCCAAAGCTTTCGCCCTCTCACTTGATGCACGAGACAAGGAAACCGAAGGTCATGCAGAACGCGTGGTCGCATTCAGCGTTCGTCTGGGCCACGAGCTTGGAATGTGCGGCTACGATCTTATCTCTCTCGAGCTGGGCGCCCGGCTTCATGACATCGGCAAGATTGCTGTTCCTGATTCCGTACTTAAGAAACCTGGTCCCTTAACCGAAGACGAATGGACCAAGATGAAAATTCATCCAGTTAAGGGTCAGGAAATGGTTCGCTCAATGGGACTGCCGGAAACGGCCGCACTCATCGTAGGCCAACATCATGAGCGGTGGGACGGCAAGGGTTATCCCGATGGTCTCAAAGAAGATCAAATCTCACTCGGCGCACGAATCTTCGCTGTTGCCGACACTTTTGATGCCATTACCTCGGATCGCATCTATCGACGTGGCCGGGCTTATCAAGATGCACTCAAGGAAATACTTACATTCAGTGGCATTCAGTTCGATCCAGCAGTCGTTGAAGCGTTTATCCGGATAGACCCTAACGATTGGCAACGCATCCGCAGCCAGTGTCTGGTCCAATCATAGCCAATCAATAACTTTCGCTAATTCACACTATGCAAACACACGACTTTCGCGATCCAACGCCGAAACTGACTGAGCTGCTCCAGTTACTAATAAACCTAAACGGCTCAGACCTACTTATAACTACTAACACTCCACCGCGAATGCGCATCAACGGTGCTCTTTCGGCTATTTCCGAGTATCCGATTCTGACGGCCGAAGACACTAAAAACTACGCTTACAGCGTTATGACTGATGAACAGAAGGTTGCCTTTAAAGAACACCAGGAAATAGACCTCTCAATTGGTGTACAGGGTATTTCTCGCTTTCGTGTCAACATATTCGATCAACGTAACGGAATTACCGCCGTATTTCGGGCCATACCTTTCGATGCTGTTCCAGTCGAGAACCTAAATCTACCCACCGCACTGGTCGACCTCTGCAATAGGCCGAACGGCCTGATCCTCATCACCGGACCTACCGGTTCTGGTAAATCGACTACCCTCGCGTCTCTACTAGACAAGATAAATCGCGAGCGTGAGGTTCACATTCTCACTCTTGAAGATCCGATTGAATTTCTCCACGGCCACAAAAGAGGCTGTGTAAGCCAACGTGAGGTAGGAACAAACACTGCCAGTTTCATGACGGGTCTACGGGGATCATTAAGACAGACCCCAGACATAGTCCTCATTGGCGAAATGCGCGACCTCGAAACTATTGAGTCCGCCCTCCACATTGCTGAAACCGGTCATTTGACCTTTGCCACTCTTCACACCAATACCGCATCGTCCACTATCACGAGAATCATCGATGTCTTTCCGGCTAATCAGCAAGCTCAAATTCGCACTCAACTAAGTAACGTTCTCGAAGGTGTTATGTGCCAGCAGCTATTACCAAAAGCTGACGGCTCTGGCCGCGTCATGGCAATCGAACTAATGCTTCCCAATTCAGCTATCAGGAACAATATTCGCGAAGACAAGCTTCACCTTATCCAAAACGTTATGTCCTCCGGTCAGGACCAGCATGGGATGATGATTCTGAATCAATCGCTGGCCCGCCTGGTCGCTGAAGGAACCGTTACTTTCGAAGCCGCCGCCCTCCGCTCGAACAACGTCGATGAATTAAGAGAAAAGATTGGTCACCTAAAAAATACCGAACACCACCACATTCCATCAGCCACGACGAATTTTCAGTCGCAAAATCGAGCAGGAGTATTCGCCTAAGCAAGATGTGAGGCAAAAGAATGAGAAACACTATTCACTCAAAATCTCTCGCAATTAAACGTCCAACTGAACGTGGTTCGGCCCTCGTTGTTGCACTCTTGTGTCTCGTGGCGCTCTTCGCCATAACCTTTGCTGCGACCAAAATTCGTGTTGTTAGCGCCCGAGACGTTGAAGATAACAACACTCACGCAACTCAATACTGGCAAGCACGTTCCGGCGCCGCCACTATTCAGGCGTCACTGATAACGGACATACCAGCAGCATTTGATGCGGAGACGCTTCGCGCACAAATTGCCGTCGCTGGTTATCCATTGCCCGCATTTGATCCTCCGAACATAACTGCCGATCTCAGCCGACCAGTTCTTAACGCAGACGGTTCCATCACAAGTCGCAACGCAAGTGACTGCACGAGTCTACTAGGAAACTTAAATTCCTGGGCCGCACGCAAGATGGTGATAGCTGAAAACTACGCACGCGAACACGGATATGGATCTGACAAGGCGAGAGTTGCTGTGTTTCAGGAATCGCTGAGGCAACAGCTCGTAGGAGCTGCCGCAAACTCTGAGCCCGCATACATTCTGGAATACCAAATTGACTCTGCGGTCGGAGAACAGGGGAATGCCCGTGGCCGTGTAAGACCTTCGGGCACCATTATGCTTGGACCCGCTCAGCCCGGATGCAATACAAATGTTTCACTCTCTGCTAATCTTTCTAATATCCCGCTCGGCTCATCCTCGACTCTTACAGTAAATTATTCCTACGCAAACCATGTCTGGATCACGGATCAGACAGGCGCCACCATAGCCGGCACAGATACAACTGGCCTAACAGAAACCAATAGTTCTCAATCATTAACTTTCAGCGTCTCGCCTTCAGACAACACAACTTATCGCGCTCACGCTGAAGGGTCTGGTTGCCGCGCAGTCTCTGCTGAAACGACAGTTATCGTTAATTACTCGCCGCCTGAAATCATACAATTTGTCGCAAATCCCTCGTGTATAAACCGAGGTCAATCCTCCACCGTCACCTTTCAACTTCGATACGCCAATATGATCTCAATCGTCGGTAGCGACTTCGTTCAAACCTTCCCCGGCAACTCCGGAACTTCCATAACTTCCGGCAGTTTGGTTGTATCACCCACAACCGACTCGACATACACGCTTACTGCCACCGGTCCAGGCGGAAATAGCACCGCCACGATCTCAATAACTGTCAAACAACCATTCACCATCGATCAGTTTGAATCAAGTAGTTACTGTGTCGTCCCAGGGTCTTCCGTAAACCTATCGTGGGCCAATACCAACGGCGAGACAGCCACCATTGCAGACAGCACGACTGGCTCCGTAATTCCTGTCTCTCCCCAAAGCGGCACGCGCAGCTTCGTCGTGAACTCAAACACAACTTTCACGCTCGCTGTCACTCGCACCGGCTGCTCTGGCGTTGAAACTCTCACACGTCAAGTAACTATCAACACCGCTCCGATACCAAGTGCTACATTCGCTGCAAATCCGTCAGACATCGAGTTGGGCGACACCACCACCCTTCAGTGGACTACCACTGGATCGACCGTCACCATCACGCCCTCACCCGTCGCTGGTTCCGGCATGTCTGGTCCACAAACTGTCAGTGCCTCTGGATCGCTCGCCATCAAGCCAACTGCCATAAATCAGAGCCCTGGCTACACGTATACTCTGACCGTCACGAGCGACGGCTGCTCACCTCAAACAGTTACACGAACAGCCGCAGTAACCGTGCGACCTGTACCCGTCGCCCCATCCTGTCCAAACGTCATATCCTTTACCGCCGATTCCTGTGTGATCAGCGGAGAAAGTTCAACGCTTCGCTGGAATGTTGCCGATTCCGACTTCATAACTGTGTCAGGACCCGGAATCACGCCGCAGACGTTCTCAACCAACCCGAATGGAACAGGCTCACTCGTCGTTTTTCCAACCGCAGATTCCACCTATACCATTACCGCCACCCGCTCTGGATCTTGTACTTCTGCCTCGCCGCCCTTTCCCACTACCGCAAGCGTAAACGTTCGCACTAAGCAGCCTCCTACCGTCAATAATTTTTCGGCTTCGCCAGCCCTAATCGACGCCGGCCAAACATCGCGTCTCACCTGGAATGAATCTTCTAATATTGCGAGCGTCCAAATAACCTCGATCGGCGGTGATACCAACACCTACACAATTCCACCGGGTCAACGTTTTTTAGATGTCCGACCGATCTCAACAACCACGTACACGATCAGCGTCACCAGCAGTGACTGCGCAGCTCAAACTGCAACACAGTCAGTTACCGTCACAGTAGCCAGTTGTCCCATAATCAATTCTTTTGCTGCAACGCAGAGTAACATCGTCGCAGGTGGAAGCAGCACTCTTCAGTGGTCCACGTCCAATGCTGCGCAAGTGCTACTCAACGGAAGTCCAGTCAGCGCAACTGGAAGCCTAACCGTCTCACCCAATACCACGACTACCTATCGACTTACGGCCATCAGTTCCAACGGAGCTTGCAATGTCGAACAAACCATTACCATCACGGTCGTTCCCTGCCCTGCTCCTCAAATAAATTCGTTCACTGCAAATCCAACTACCGTTCAAATTGGCGGTAATCAAATGATCCGGCTTGCTTGGTCCATTACAGACAATTCGGGAACAGGCGTAACTGTCACTATTAGTCCAGGCATCGGCACCTTCACCATCGCCAACGGCTTTGTTGATATCAGTCAGCCACAGTCCACAATGACATACACGCTGACGGTCACTAATGGCTGCGGCGCCGCTTCCACGGCTCAAACAACTATTACAGCTATAGCGTGCTCAGCACCAACAATCAGTAATTTCACTGCATCACCCAACTCCGTCACAATCGGTGGGACTCAGATTGTTCGCCTTTCCTGGAATGTCGTCGACAACTCTGGAACGGGGCTGGCAGTCACGATCACTAATGTAGGAACATTTGGACCAAGCGGGTTTGTTGATATTGCCCAACCACAAGCCACGACTACTTACACCTTAACTGCCACCCCTGGCTGCGGCACAACAGCCCAAGCGCAGACTACCGTGATCGCCAATCCTCCAACCGCAACACCATTCCGCATTGCGTTGCCATTTTTCGTTACCAGCTCTCCCGGCGCAATTTTCGCAAACAATCCGCCCGATCCCTTTGTATTCCGCTTTCCCGGAGACTACTCACTTACTGCGTCCGTGGGCCAGACTGCCACTGTAAATATTCAATTTCTTCCGTACAGTCCCGCAATAGTCGGCAACAGTTGTTTCGGTACGGAAACATTCGTAGGAGACGACGGAGTCCCCTGGACCTTATCTGTCGTTGCCGCTGACGGAACGATCCTCGACAGCTTCACATTCGATCGGCCGAGTTACGATGGCGCCACTCTAACCTGGACCGGCACCAACATTCTCAGCCAACCACCAGCTTATGTAAGGTTCACAACCACCTTCTACATGAATCGCTATCAGCTAGCTCGAGATACAAACCTATGCGAACTGGTAATCGACCACGCTGTCGTAGGTAATTACGTAGGAACCTGGGACCTAACGGCGAACAGCTTCACAAACGGAGGCGTCATCCCCTGAAGAACCACGACGCGGTGCCGCCGATTAACTAACCCAAAAACCTAGCGGACTCCGAAACACAAATTCACCACACGGTGAAACGCTTGAGCTGTGTATGAAATCTACAAGTCTGTTCAGATGCCCGATTGTCGCCGTGATCGTCGTATGCCTTCTCTCATCCTTCACTGGATTCCTACACGCACACACGCCCGCATTGGAGGAATCTACTGAGACCACATTCGTTCTCAATCAGTTCCGCGATAAGACACTCGATGACTGTGTGCAATATATGGACCGGCTACGGCCAAAGGCTCTTACCGCAGACGAAAAGAAGATCCTGAAGGCATACGGCTTCGACTTAATAAATAAACATACGGAAATCAACGATCCGGCCCTTCTCGACGCGCTATACCAAAAAACTCAAAGGGTACTCGAATTTCACCATCGCGCAGGAATTGTCGAATACCTTCTTTTCAAAAATCACGATCCGGTCCTCATGACGAAGGCCGGTGCTTTCATTGCGATTTCAAATCGTGCTCTTAAAGTTGTTAAAGACGATCAAGCGCTTTCGGGAATCATTGCTCACGAACTCTCACATGAATACTTCGCCTTGCAATTTCTCGAAGCACGAAATGCTCGTGATTACCAAAAATTGCGAATCATAGAATTGATGTGCGACGCCTTGAGCACCATAACAATGCTCAAGTTAGATATGAATCCTGACAAGTATTCGAGTGCATTAGAAAAGATCATCCGCAACTCCGAAGGGTCAGAGCAGCTAAATGATGGCTCCAGAGAAATGCCCTCTCTCGAATCCCGCTTGCATGTGATTGCCGAAATCAAGAATCAATTCTCCAACAATGGACCACGCAATTCCTTAGACAAAGGAAACACTTCTTATGCTCAGTCTTACACCTTGGGGACAGCCGGACACGACACGCGAGATCGCGCCCGGTATTTGTTTCTATTCAACCCCTCGTCACGGCGGTTACCACCTATCGCCTGACCGTTTCAAGACCTTTCGTGACTTCTTTCCCGATTTCAGGCTTTTCGCCGGCGATCCCTGGTTTGAGGAAGATTGTGATGCCGCATTGGTAATACTTACGTTCGCCACTGAGTTTTCTGATCAAGATGTCTTTTTTGCTGAGCAGGGCATTCGTGCTTGCGTCCAACACTTAAGAGGCTCTGATCGTCCGTGGGTGCGCGTCTGGACCACCATAACTCACAACGAAGCCCTCGCCGCCGTTTTGCAGCGCGCGAACAAATTCCGGCTTGATCATGCCGACGACTGGCAAGTCGGTTCTGCTGGCACAAACGATCAGGACGGTTGGGACGTACATCTAACACGCCTCAAAGACGGTGCCGAGCACTGGAAACACTTCCCGCAATATCCTGATAAACAGTTCTACTCTTCGACCGAAGTGTTTGGGCGATGTTATTGCAATCTGACGAGATGGCACCCGTACAGCGAAACCCGATGCCAGTGACATGGGAACGGTCATTCTTTGCCGCTTTGCGAGCGTTAACTCACTTATACTTTCAGCTTGAACAGGCAGGCTTGGAGCTGCACTCAAATTGCGAGTTCTGCGACGAGATCAGAAACTTTTTAGCGCGTCCCAACTATCGCGCCGATAACATACAGAGTGACACGGATTGGAAACACTCCTTTGTCATCGCTCGCGATGCGTTAACGCATCTGCACACGAAACTTAATGCCGATGGCATGAGACTACATTCCGCAACCTGCCTCGGTTGCATCGAAATAAGAGAATTTCTTTCTAATCCCGAGTATCGCGGCAAGCTGGACGAGCCGTTGCAAGTCGATATGCACAGACCGCTAAATTATGCGCCGCTCGGTTGGGTTGCTGAAAATTACAAGAACTCTCTGAGAAGTAAATGAGAGTCATCGACCAGGAACTTATCCTGCCTTTTGCTGGGCTGGATGTCGATCGCATTTTTACAAAGAAGATAACCACTTAAATCTATTGAGTAGCTTTCAGATATTTCCGGCATAGCTCCATAATCGCCAAGCCATGAAGTTCTTTGTCTGTAATTCGGTTAACTATTCCTAGCACATCTTCGAACTGTTCCGGACCAAACGCATCAATCGCGAGTCTTAAACTGAACCCCTCAGTACCATATGTTAGATCGGCTGGAGTTTCGAGACCGGAAAAACGCCTTATCGAAGGGGCTCGGTCCTCGTCTCTTCGACCAAAGATCGTTTTCTCCATTTGTGTCACAGCGTCCGAAAACACCTCGAACGCCATCACCCTATCAAAGTTTCCAAATGCCGTTACGATTCCGAAAGCAATGTGGACCGAATCTTCATCTGGATCGACCTTTCGAATTAGTGAACGCGCCTCTATCAGCCACTCACTCGCGCGACTGGTCTCCTTCGCTTTGATGAGGCGCTGAGCGCCGACGACCAAGCTCGCTGCACGTTGGATAGGGTCACTGTTTTTCGCTGCTAATTGGTACGCTTTCTCTAGATTGTTACGACTTAAAAAGTGCAGCGAGGCTCGATACGTCAGCCAATTTTTTACGTTTTCTCGCAGCGATCCCTCTTCAATTTTTCCGGCAAGCTCCCATCCTCGAGAATAATTCTCGACAGTAGTAGCCAACGCAGCTTTGGCGTATGCAATATTCCGACCAAGGCTGTAGCTTTCATTTCGCGCTGCTTCTTCGAGCAAATCGACTCGACGTTCCGCATAATTCGCGCTAGTTTCACCAGGGAGCGAAACCGGCGTATTCGCTGGTGCCAATTGATTAACCGTACTGAACCGAGCGTCGCTTGAAATTTGTTGCGTTCGCGTCTGCAAGGCGACCGCCAAGTCGGGCAAGCGCTCAGAGATTGGTGCCATAAGTGTGTTAATGGCGCTGAATTGTGAACGGGCAGTAAGAATTGGGTCTGGAGTGGTAGCTGGCAAGGGGGCATTTAGCAGCAGATTGGCTGCCAACCGTAAGAACTCTAATGCTAGCCCAGGGTTCAATTGTGCAGCCGCGACAATTTGCGGCCGGTTTCTACCCACCGCCAATTGAATGTGGCCGGAATTCGCATCTGTGCTGGCGGCTACAACACGTCCAGGCGTATAAAGATAGGCATACAGAATGAGTAGTTCGTTGGGATCAATCATACCTGCTGTCTTCAGCCGCGAAAGCGCTGACCGAAAGACATTCTGAGAGAGCTCGACGTTCTTTTCCTGAATCCTGATCAGTACCTGTTGAAAACCGAAAGAGATTCCATCCTGTAGACTTTCCACCAAAAGTGCAGCGGCAGCATCAGGGTCATCTTGAACAATCTGCAAGGCCATTTGAAGTAATACCGTACTGCGCGGTGTTCGGTCATCAAATGCTCCCCGGTCAGTACTCGCTTGTTCCTCCTGGGCCATCTGGTCAAGCCATTTCTTCGCCAGCTCGGGAGCTTGCTTCCGTGCAACAAGAAGTACTTCCCGTCTCGCCTCTGTTCGAAGGGATTGATTTCGAAAACGCGACCGCTCTGACTTAGGCTCTTCAACGCTGCTCGCTCTGTCCCACGCCCTGATGAGATAGCCTCTTGCCGTCTCGGAATCAGCAACCCACATAACCTCTGCCGTCTCTGCTTGAAACTTACTGGCAGCCGCAGCGTCCGTCCAATTCTTTGCGTCATCTGCGGTTGCCCTTAGCACCGCGAGTATTCTTGCAACCTGCTGTTCTCTGATACCTTTCTGTAATTCCTCTTCTCCTGACGGCAACACTTTCGTTTGTTTCTTCGACTCGACTCGCGTGCGCTGCTGAGCCAACAGAGAACCAGCTGGTACGATTTGCCAAAGAAGGACCATACTGATGACGCTCAACCACGATTTGGTCTTCATAAGATTACGTTTGCTCATGGTCATACTTCACTCAGCCAGCGGACGAAATCCGCTTGTGCCTTGTCGTCAATAGTTGCGCCGCCCCAGGATTTCTTAATAATTCCGTTTTCAACAAAAATCTTGACAGGGACTCGTTTGATCCCTAGTTGTCCAGCAAGTCGAAAGCCCCGATCGTAGAATACCTTAAACGGAAACTTAGGTTTCGCGTCTCTTAAGGAACCTTCCATGTCGCCGAATGAAATTACACCGTAGAAACGTATGTCAGTGCGTCTGCCGACAACGCCTTTTAGGAATTCGGATTCTCTGCGGCAGGCATCACAATCTGAGGTGATGAATACAAGGATGATCTTACCGCTTTTTAAGTCGGAGTCAGCAAGCGATTGCTTGGAATCGTCAATAAGGTCTGCTGATGGAAGCGACTTGCCAGAATTAACCGGATCGTGTGCAGCATTGCCTTTGTTGCGCGTGTAAAGCACAACAAATGCTACGCAAAATACGACCACGAACAATACAGCTAAACTGGCGATCCAAATGACTGATTTCGAACGCGTGAACGTATTAGGCTTGGATTGGCGGTCGCCTTCGGATAAGTCTGTAAGACGATTCGACATTGCTAAAACAACTCACATTTCTGAAGCTCGAAACCTTTTAGTTTGGCTTCCACTCGGTACTCTCGCTCGCACTCTTCGTGTTCGACCGGTACAGCGATCCATCTTCTGCCACAAAGAAATTAAGAAATAGATCAGTCCGTGGTGAAAGGACGTTTCGATCATTTACGTCGGCTTCAAACGGAGGCACGATAAACACGTCCGATCCATAAATGTCTTTTTTCAGTTTCGCATCAAACACCTTAACCGAGTAAAACGTCATGATGCTGCAAAATGACGTCTGCTGCTCGTGCGGAACCTTGTCTCGAAACACAATGCCTTCTTGAAAAAACGCTCGTTCTTTGAGAGAAGGTAAATTTCGTTTGCTGTACTTTCCTTCGGCAAGGAGTATTCTGCTCTGAAAATATTCCGGCCTAAGATCTCGACCCTTCCCTGCCTTGTTAAGCTCTTTCATACTCTTTTCAAAATCCTGTTCAGCAACAAAGAACACTTTATACTCAACCTCCCAATGACTGGCTGGTATCGCCGCGCCAGGTAAATTCATCAAGGTGATCTTCAGAGATAGCGCATCGGCATACACCTCTGGAGCTATTGCGTTCGGAATTATCCTCCGACGATCGATCCGCATTTTTTGATTTACGGATTGCTGGCTTATACCGGCTACGGGCAGCAGAATTGAAAAGAACGACAAACAACAAATCGTGAGAAGCTTTCTAATCTTTTTCGCTTTCATACCTCTCAACCCTCTTCGCAGTTCTTGGCAACTCTTGAAGCGAAGATCAATGCGGATTAAAGGCTCGCTGAATTACGTCATTTTCTGTATTACTATCCAGCTTGCCGACCCAAACGTTGCTTACTCTGCCCGAGCGATCCACAAGGACCAATGTGGGCGTTGCGGAGACGTGGATATCGGCTAGTGACGCGTTCACGATGCCGTCCACCACCACCCCCAGTTCGTTAAGGTACTTACCTACCTGGGCTTTCTCACCCGGCACCACGGCTATCATGCGCGGCTCAGATCCAGATCTTTGTTGCCATAGGCGACGATAGAAAGGTGCACTCTCCTCACAGAATCTACACCCTCTTTGAAGTGCCAGCACAAGAGTAGTTCCATCCTCCCACTTCACACCCGAGAGCGATACTTTGGACCCTGTTGTAAGCGTGTCGATCTCACGTTTAGTTCCCCATTTCGATGCGACGAAATTTCCGACGACAATGAGTGCGACAATAACGATCCCCAAGTTGGCTGAAACTTCAAGAACGCGCCGCAGCGATTTGTTTGGTCTTTCCATTTTGCGAAGAACTAGAGTACGTCAGTTGTTTGCAGACGCTTTTCGAACTGCTTGCCCCTTTTTGGACTTCAACTCCTCTGCAAGCACAGCCCCTGCGAATTGAAGTTTCAGCCGCAGTCGCAGTGATGGCTCACGAACACTGTTCACTATTTGATCGGCACGAAACCAATCACTTGCAGCAAGGCTCGACAGAGTTGGAACGATTCTTATTTCGCTAAGACTCGACGGCACTACGCCCAGCCGCGTATGCGCTTCTCCGATCTTGGCATCCAGCCCAAAGGCAACCGGCGCCTTGGTTTTTGAGGATACTTTCGGCTCAGATAAATTAGCGTACCTTGCTGCTACTGATAACGTTTCAAATGCCCTGCGTGAGTCCTGCTTTGCGAGCATCGACGTAGCCAGCAGTGCCAATTCAGCTTTATAGGGACTCGGCGAGGCTGCGTCCAATGCTTTGAGCGCTTTAGTTATCGACTCAAAACCTAAGACCTTATCCTCTTGGTTGGCAGCCGTCGCCACGGCAAGCAAGGCCCAAGCTCGCGTTTCTTCGGAAGACAGCGAGCCAGCAAGCTGTTGAGCCTCAATAATCTTCTTCTGTCTCACCAGCCCATCCACGCGAGCAATCGTCAACCGGTCCGTGTAAGCCGATTTCACGTCCGTGTCGCTAAAACCGCTAATCGCTTCCGCAGCCAAATCGAAAGTCTTCTCCGAGTCGTCCGACTGATTCCGCAGCAGTTCAGAAACAAGACGAATGAGCCTTCGATCACGTCGATCCGCAATTGCATCCTTTAGGATTTCGTCAAGTCGCTGCTTAGGTTCTGAGAACGTTTCCGCCGGAAGGCTCTGTACTAACGACCTCATTTTTTCAGGAACTAAAGAAGTCGTCTCATCCAAGAGCAAATCAAACTCAAGCAACTGGTCCGGTGCATACTGCGAAATGAGATAGCGTATATTCCCTGAGAAGGCACGATATCCGTCGATAACATAATACTTATCAACTCCCGGCTCTTTGACCACCATTGCCCACGCCTGAAGTGAGCGCATCAAAAAGCTCGCAAACGCATTCTTTGCGGCTTGCGGCATATCCTTATCAACCAGGCCGACAGTAGAGGCCACCACTAGACTGGAGGGATCGAGCGAAACATTCGCTGCTAACGTCTCACCGATCTTGTTTTCGAGTCTGTTAAGGAGTGAGCGGTTTCTGTTCTGAATCAGTTTTTCGACAATCTCAAATATGACGCCTGAGATAGTTCCGCCGTGAACACTTTGAACTACTAACTGCAAGCCTTTCTCTGGTTCGGAGTCAATTAGTGAAAGCGCAACTTTCGCAGCTTGGTCAGCCGCGGTTCTTCGATCACCGAAATAAGCACGCCACGAACCACTCTTGAAGCTTAAAGCTGTCGAGTTGGTAGCGCTTGATTCCTCTAAAGATTGAGTCTCTTTCTGGAGAACAAGTGCCTTTTCGGAATCCAGAGTCGCATAAACGGCCAGCGCTTCATTGCGTAAGGTTGCCGCTGTGTCTCGCTGACGCCAACTTGCGGAATCTGTGGACCCCCACTCTTTTAAGTCACGCAAGATCAAGTCAAGCTGGCGAACCGCCTCTTCCTTGTTGGCTGGTCCCAAAATCCTCGCAGCCTCGATTAACACGTTGACTCTTTGAGTTATGTCCGGGAGTTTCGCGGCGTCCCGCGTGATTTCCGAGATCGACGTGATCGCTAGAGCATAATAATCGTAGTCACCAGGAGTTACTTTTTTCTGAGCCTGACACCACGGTCGCGGCCAACAGAGAACAAGCGAAATCAGAATTACTAAACAACGGATCTTAGTAGTGCGCACTGCTTTTCCTTTTTAATGCCTGGGCACGTTGAACCGGAATCCCGGCCCAACATGCCCGTAGGGAACCGGTTCTATTCAGATAAGGGATACGCGCACTTCTTCGCGCACTTGTCGTATTCCGCTCGACAGGCATTGACACAGCTCTGATTGTATCCGCAACCACCTGTGCAGCTTTGTTCGCCACTGATACAACCGTCCAAACAGGGATTTCCGGCTTCTTCCGCCAGAGCTGTCATAGAACTCGAGTTGGGAAGCGTGGCAATGACAAGCAAGATGAAAAGCGCAAGGAATCTTAGAGTGAGACGCATCGCAGTTACCTTTCTGTGACGACTGCGTTAAATAGCGCAATCAGGTTGAGTACGAGCGAAAAGTAAAGGTGTTCGGCCTTTACCATCCGTGAACCAGCTCCGACCGATTTCAACTGAGATGGTCGAAGGGCGGCTACACAACAGGGCAATCCACACGCGCACGCGTCCAACCGGCGGCTCAATTACTTCGGGGCAGCCGGCTGGCCTCTACTAGCAGAAGGTTATCTGCGAGGATTGCCTTTCACCCATTGACGATCAATATGACTCGTATCCATTACGCGCAAGCGCCGCTTCGCAAGCTGCTGTTCCAACTTTACAGTAGCAGTCGTAGTAACAGTACTTAGCGTCTTCGCCAGTCGGATAACAGGTATACTCGTCTTGAACGTCGGTCGTGCAAGTAGCCATCGCCGTCACATTCGCGAGAGTTAACGAGAGGACAATTACCGCAAAAGCGGATAATACATATGTTCTGAGATTCTTCATTTTAGAGGACTCCTTTAGAGAGACGTTGAGATTTGCTTCGTCGCGGTCGCGAGAGATCTTTATCACTTGCAGCGCTGCCAATCTTACGACTCGCTATTGCGAGTGCAATGAACCTCTTGAACATCCCCAGATAGGGTGCGACGAAATTAGCGTTTGGAAATGTGACCAGGGAGGGGTGGCCACGGTGAAAGGCCACATCATAGTCACGCGCAGCTTGCTGTCAAGTTAAATATAAAAAACGAGACGAAAAAGACAAGAACTTACAAACAAACGGATAAGACTGTGGCAAAAGTCAGCATGACATGCAATAGCAAATTGCCCATCCGACCCTCGCTGGTCGCTTCTTATTTCAAGCGAATCGTTTTTTCAATTCGCGACGGCCTATAAGCACAAACTGCTGAAGGCCGAATCCGCAGTTTGGATCGGCCTTTTGGTTTCGGGTTGCGTCAGACGATTATTGCTCCAAAATCACTCGAACAATTTTCAATGGCCAAAGAGTCCAGTTGATTTGCGCCCGGTCATGAAGCTGCAAAGTAAATTGACTTATGCCCCAGGGACTTAGATTTCGATCACAAGCAGATCAAACCTGATCCGTCTGATGTACTGTGCAATCCGTGA
>DATFHH010000096.1:0-17795 GCA_035248565.1 Pyrinomonadaceae bacterium
GGTCGCGCTCACTACGCCTACGACAAAGGTGGTGAAGAGTATTACAACCTGATTTCCGCGCTGATTAAGTCGTTGCGAAATTCAGACGTGGACGCGTCGCTCTACTGGCTGGCGAGAATGATTCAGGGCGGCGCGGATCCGATCTACATCGCGCGCCGTTTGTGCATTCTCGCTTCCGAGGACATCGGACTCGCCGATCCTCAAGCGATGGTCCAGGCAGCAGCCGCGGCTGACATCGTTCACTTGATCGGTCTGCCGGAAGCGCTGTTTCCGTTGTCACAAGCAACTATCTATCTCGCGCGCGCTCCCAAGTCGAACGCAGTTAAGAACGCTTATCACGCGGCACTTGTCGACGCGGAAGAGACAGCCCGGGTGCCAGTGCCACTTCATCTCAGAAACGCAGTTACTCCGCTGATGAAACAGATCGGTTACGGCAAGGACTATCGGTACGTTCACAGCGATCCCGAGGCGAAGGAAGAGATGGAGTGTTTACCGGAAGAGCTGCGCAGCAGAAAGTATTTCTTTGAAGATCAAGTCAAGGGTGAGGATTTAACGAGTGACGACTAACCGAAAGTCCGACAAGGAACGAGCTTTTCTGCAGGACCTGTTTATCGCTCCCGACTGGGGCGAACGTTTCGCTGAATTGATCGACGAGCATGTAAAGATTCCAAATGAAGGCAAGGCGCTCTATGTCGAAGCAGGAACCGGCGCCCATGCTATGGCCCTACAAGAGCGCGCCGGTAACAAGCTCGAACTTCTTTGTGTTGACGAAAACCCGGAGTGCCTCGCACTCGCGCGGGCCAAAGCAGCTGCGACCAATGAACAGACAGGTTTCGACACTGCACAACTCGACCGTCTCGATTTGCGCGACAATCAATTCGATCTCGTAATCGGCAACGCATCACTCGTGTCGCGGCAAAGAGTGCGCCAAATGTTATCCGAAATGGTGCGCGTGGCGGCTCCGAGTGCAACCATTGCACTTGCGCTACCCACCGCCTCAAGTTTCGGCGAGTTCTTTTCGATCTATTGGGAAGCACTGCACAACACTGGATTGATCGATCATGAATCAGATGTCGAACAGTTGATTACCGAACTACCCACGATTTCCGATGTCGAACAGCTAGCAGAGGATGAAGGTCTCAGAGACGTCGAGTCGTGGATGCGGATCGAAGAGTTTGACTTCGATTCAGGCGAGCAGTTTTTGAGCGCGCCGCTGGTAGCGGAATTTTTGATGCGCGACTGGCTGGCCCTCGTACCTGAGGATCGGAGGGCTAGGTTGTTTAGGGAGATCTCGCGATTAATTAACGAAGAGAGGCATGAGGCGGAGTTTGCACTCTCTGTGAAAGCGACTTTAATCGTGGGACAGAAAGCTCATAGCCACTGATAGGTCATATAGGTCCTATACGAACCTATATGACTTTATTCTTTAAGATCCTTACGCCCGTCTCTTTCTCCCTCTTCGATTCCCTCGCGGAATGCTCTCTTGCTTTGACCCAGGGCCTTCGCGAGTTGCGGTAGTCTGGTCGCACCAAATAGCAAAAAGATCACGAGTACGATGACTATAAGCTCCGGCGTTCCGAGCCCGATCGCCAACATTGTCTGATTCATAATTTCCTCTTTCTCAGGGGCAGAGCCGGCTCACCGAGCGCCGGCTATTCTCGAGTATCCGATTCGTAGAACAAATACTTTCTCCAGGTCTCGTCTGCTCGTCCCAGGTAACGCATGATTTGCCTGTTTACGTGCAGCGAGAATCCGCGCGGCCTGCGCAGCAGATGCATCCCGGATTCTTCAGGAGTCCGGTTGCCCTTGCGATGATTGCAACGCTTGCAGCAAGCAACCAGATTATCCCATGCCGACTCCCCTCCACGCGAGCGAGGAAGCACGTGATCGAGAGTCAACTCCGAAGGCGGATACTGGGTTCCGCAGTACTGGCAAGTCGAGTGATCGCGCAACAGAATGTTCTTCCGAGAGAGCGAGCGGCGTTCAAAAGGAATGTGGATATATTCCGTGAGCCGGATCACTGAAGGCGCATGGATCGCCAGTTTTTGCGAGTGCAGAATGTGGCCATTGTGCTCTTCCACTCGCGCCACTCCTTTAAAGATCATCACCACTGCGCGCCTCTCGGTGCACACGTTGATGGGCTCAAAAGAAGTATTCAGGACTAAAACCCGTCCGTTCATATCAAGGCTGATATTACGCGAGCGCGGAAGAGAGTGTCAAAAACTGTTTCGGTTAACCGGTGAATTTCGGGTATTTATTGGAGGGGTGGCCCTCGCCAGGGTCAAAACAAGCACCTTTGCGGCTCCGGCTGAAATCAACGCCTCAGCACAGGCAGAAACGGTGGCGCCGGTGGTGAAAACGTCGTCAACCAGTAGGACATTCTCGTTCGCCACCAATGCCCGGTGGGGCACAACAAACGCACCGGCAACCGTGTCGTGCCGGCCTTTGGCATCCAAGCCGGCTCTATGTTTTTCAGAACCAGACACGCGCACGAGACTCACTTCATCCAACGGCAGTAGCAGCGACTTCGCCAACATCTGCGCAATTATTGACGCCTGATTGAAACCTCGCGCGCGCAGGCGTTCGGTGTGTAGCGGCACGGGCACGATCCTGGTGCTCTCATGCAACGGGTCGCGCTGCGCCGCCGAGACTAGAATCATTTCAACATGGTTCGGGAGATAGGGTCGTCGCTTAAGTTGAAGCACTGTCTCGCGCAACGCTCCTTCGTAAAGCCCAGCCGCACGCGCTGCGGTAAACGAATGCGCATCACAACGCTGGCACGCCGGTTCTGCGCGCAAGTCCGGCGCACCACACTTCAAACACAACGTCTCTTCTCCGTTGAAGATCAACGTTGCACCCCAACACGCTTCACACACAACACCAAACCTCCGCTGCTCCACACTTCGACCACACATCGCACACACTTGCGGATAAGCCAACGTCAACAAGGCGTCTTGGAACATGAGAAATTTTATATCTTATGTGCCTTTTTGTGGCTAAAAACGGGCGGCCTCCCCGATTTCGAGGAGGCCGCAAATTTTTTAAGCTGAAACGCGTGCGTTAGTCTTCTTCGTCGCTCAACAATCCACGCTCTTGAAGATCCTGGCAACGAACACAATGTCTCGCCCAGGGAACAGCTTCGAGGCGTTTTTCCGACAACGCTTCACCACAGTGAACACACTTGCCATATTCCGACGTTTCGATCCGCTCGAGCGCTTCGTCAATGAGGTTCAACAACTGACGATCATTGTCAGACATGGAAACCAGCAGCTCTTTCGTATAAGCGTTGGCGGCCATGTCCGCTGGATCCTGCGTCGCTTCTGCATCACGCTCGCGACTATAAAGCTCGGCGGCCTGCACCTGACCGACCAAACCCTCGCGCCGATCCAACAACTTGTCTCGGAAAATTTTGGTTCGCCTCTTATCCATTATATTTTTATTAATCCACCCCCTAGTTGATATTTACATGGTTCTTGCGCGAGTCACTTCTGATACGGCAAACCATGAATAATCGTGTACGCTCGATACAACTGTTCAAATAACAGCACGCGTGCCATCTCGTGCGTAAGAGTCAACTTTGACAAAGACCAGCGCCTATCTACCTTCGACTTGAAGTCGCGAGTGAAACCGTCAGGGCCGCCGATTACAAACGCAACCTCCTTGATTCCGCTGCTCTCCCAACTCTGAACCTGAGCAGCCAATTGCTGAGACGTCCACTCCGCCCCGTCCTCGTCCAACAGCACCGTGACTGAGGCGGGCCGGAGCGCGTCTGAGATGCGCTTCGTCTCTTTATCGATGCCCGTCTTGTCACTACGGCCAAGGTCCCGCAGTTCAGTCACTTCACAGCGCACGAAGTGAGAAAGCCGGCCAGCATAGTCGTCAATCAGCGCGCGCAACCTGGCATCTCGAGTCTTGCCTGTCCAGACGATTCGAATGCGCATCACCTAATCTGCGTAATCTGCGGATGGTTCCTAAAGCTTGTAGCGCGCGAGCTTTTCGTAAAGGTTCTTGCGGCTGATGCCGAGTATGCGCGCGCACTCGCTCTTGTTCCCTCCAGTCGCCGCAAGCGTCTCGGCGATGTAAGCAGCTTCCAGTTGCGCCAGGCTTTGCGGCTTCGCCTTTCGTTCCTGGTCGCTCACGGCGGCCTTCACTCCTGCCGGCAAGTCCTGCTCTTCAATCCGCTTTCCCTCGGCGACGATCACGGCGCGCTCGACGATATTCGCGAGCTCACGCGCATTACCCGGATAGACGTAAGTCTCGAGTATCGCCTTCGCTTCCGGCGACACGCGCTGAACAGTCCGTCCGTGCTTAACCGCGTAGTGCTTCAGAAAGTGCTCGATCAGTTTGGAAAGATCATCCCTGCGCTCACGCAATGGCGGCACTCGAATGTGAATGACGTTCAAACGATAGAACAGATCTTCTCTGAAACGACCAGCTTTGACTGCTGCATCGAGATCCACATTAGTCAAAGCCAACAATCGAGCGTCGAGCTTGATCGTCTTGCGCCCGCCGAGTCTCTCGAATTGGCGTGTTTCAATCACACGCAACAGTTTCGCCTGCGCGTCAGTTGAAAGATGCGCGATCTCGTCGAGCACGATCGTGCCCTTCTGTGCTGCTTCGAGCCGTCCCGCTTTGGCTTCGACAGCACCGGTGAACGCACCTCGCTCGTAGCCGAAGAGCTCAGCTTCGAGCAACTCGCCCGGAAGTGTCGCGCAGTCGATCTTTACCAACGGCTGTGTCGCGCGCCGGGACCTTGAGTGAATAAACGATGCAAGCAGATCCTTACCGACTCCCGACTCGCCCGTAATCAACACATTCGCATCGGTTGAACTCACGCGCTCCGCGAGACCGACAGCCTCGCGCATTCCAGGAGAGCGCGCAAACAGTTCTATCACGATTCTCTTCTCAAAGAACTACCGTTTGCCGTGGTGAATTCCGCCGGCAACTCAACTCGCTTCGATTCACGCCAGAGACGCTCGAGGTCGTAAAACTTCCGCGCCTTTTGTTCGAACACGTGCACCACGAAATCGCCGTAGTCCAACAGGATCCATTCAGCCGTCTTGTAGCCCTCGACTCGCGCAGCAGCGTGACCGGCTTTCTTCAGGCTCTCGTAGATCTCATCGGAGATCGCCTGCACCTGTCGCTCGTTTGCGCCACTCACGATCACGA
Organism: Pyrinomonadaceae bacterium; assembly: GCA_035248565.1. Taxonomy (GTDB): domain Bacteria; phylum Acidobacteriota; class Blastocatellia; order Pyrinomonadales; family Pyrinomonadaceae; genus PSRF01. Next base: position 5,170 of record DATFHH010000096.1, read on the forward strand.
AGTAATCGGTGAAGCTGGCAATCTCACGCAGGTCCAAAACGACGGGCTCGATGGCCTTCTTCTCGGCGGCCGCATGAAGCGCCGCCAGCACACGCTCGTCGAGTTTTTCACTCGCAGGCTGGGCCTTTGAGCGCACTGCCGGTTGCGGCTTTAAAGACTGTTCCTTAACTGTTGAGTTCTGTTTCATTCACTTCTCGATAAATTCGGTATTTCTTTATGTAATCAAGCACTGGACCAGGCACCACTTTGACTAACTCTTCGGTCCGCCCTTCACTCGCGAGCCGCCGGATATTCGTGGCTGAGATGTCTTGCATAACGACATCCGTAAGAAATATGCCCCTCCTTGGAGTGCGGCGGCCTGGCGCCGCTTTGTCATCGATCACGCTTGATCGAGGTGAAAGCGGCGCCAGGCCGCCGCACTCCAAGGAGGTTCGCAAATCCACGATCCGTTCACTCAACGAGCCGACGTGCGCCGTCGCCACTTCATACCCAGGTCGCGTCACGACGATGTGGTTCGTCATCGTCAACAAACGTTCCCATTCATGCCACGTCGTAATCTCCGACCACGAATCCGCACCCATGATGAAAAAGAGCTCAGCCGAATCATCCAACTCACGTTGAAAATGTTCGATCGTTTCTACGGTGTAGCGCCGATCCGGCGCATCGAGCTCGAACGTCGAAATCACCAACCCCGGGTCGTCCTGCGTCGCCAGCACCAGCATCGCATATCGATGTATCGGCTCTGTTACACGCCGGCCAATCTTATGCGGCGCCATCTGCGCCGGAACAAAGATCAATTTCTCGAGTTCAAATAGCTGTGAAACTTTGCGCGCGACCTCGACATGGCCCACATGAACCGGATCAAATGTCCCGCCATACAAGGCTATCCGCTTTTTCGCGCACATCTTTTACAAAGCCAGCTCCACCGTGTCCGTGCGATTGCTCTCCGCGCTCAACTCTTCCAACTTCGCGGAGACTGCATTCACGAGATCACGAACGCCCTCGCCTGTCGCCGAAGAGATCGCAAAGAACGGCTTCCCGTCTTCGCGCGCTTTCACTTTCAGCGACTCCAAACGCTGCGGCTCATCAAGAGCATCGACCTTGGTTGCTACAACGAACTGAGGTCTCCGCGCCAGATCCTGGTTGTATGAAGCCAGCTCGTGATTGACCGTTTCATAATCACTAACCGCATCACGTCCAGAAGTAGAAGAAACGTCGACCAGATGAAGTAGCAACTTAGTGCGCTCGATGTGTCGGAGAAATCGATCGCCCAAACCCGCACCGGTATGTGCGCCTTCAATCAGTCCGGGTATGTCGGCAATGACGAAAGTGCGAAAGTCTCCAACATCGACAACACCCAGATGTGGTTCCAACGTCGTAAACGGATAGTCGGCAATCTTCGGACGCGCTGCTGAAACACTTGAAATGAACGTTGACTTACCGGCGTTTGGAAAACCGACCAAACCGACATCGGCAAGCAACTTCAATTCGAGTTGCAGATCCACTTCCTCGCCCCTGCCTCCGCTTTGATGGTAACGAGGAGCGCGATTTGTCGAAGTGGTGAAGTGTGCGTTGCCAAATCCGCCGCGGCCGCCACGCGCGGCCAGCCAGCGATCGCCCTCGTGACTGAGGTCGTGCAAAAGCTCTCCGGTATTAGCGTCAAAGATCTGTGTTCCGACTGGAACGCGAACTATCAAATCAGCGCCCTCCCGGCCGGACCGATTCGACCCTTCGCCATGCAAACCACGTTCAGCCACGTGAGTCGGGTTGTAGCGCATATGCAGCAGCGTGTTGAGCGAAGCATCTGCGACAAGAACTACATCGCCGCCACGGCCACCATCGCCGCCGGATGGACCGCCACGCGGCACAAACTTTTCGCGCCGGAAAGCAGTAACGCCGTTACCTCCGTCACCACCCTGCACGTGAATCTTGGCGCGATCAATAAACATCCTAAATTGAAAGCGACGCCTGGGCGCGCATTAGCTGCTGCTCAGGCGTCGCGAACTTGCAGAGTGTCTTGTTTAGGCAGCAGTTTGCTCGACAGGATAAACGCTGACGAACTTGCCGCTTCGACCTTTGTCTTCAAACTTAACTACACCATCGATTAATGCAAATAACGTATCGTCCTTGCCGCGGCCCACGTTGTTGCCGGGTTTCCATTTTGTGCCGCGCTGCCGCGCGATGATGTTGCCGCCAAGCACTTGCTCGCCGCCAAACTTCTTCAGCCCCAATCGTTGCGCATGCGAGTCGCGGCCATTTCGCGATGAACCAACACCTTTTTTGTGTGCCATTGTCTCTACCTACCCAATCGAATCAATCTTCAGTGTCGTATAGTTTTGCCGGTGACCGCGCGTGCGTTTGTATTGTTTGCGGCGCTTCTTTTTGAAGACGACGATCTTCTGATCTCGACCGTGGCTAACCACGGTTGCCGAAACTTTCGCGCCTTCAGATCCAGAGCTCAACAACGTGTCGAGCTCGATCGAGCTTTGGACATCTGCCCTCATGGAAGGCACACGAATCGTTTGCCCTTCTTTGACCAGAAACTGCTTTCCACCGGCCCTGATAACTGCGTGTGACATCTGTCTTTACCTCACGAAAAGTCGCACATTATAGGGCACCGGGCGCTCAAACGGCAACCAGAGCCCGCATACCATCCACAGATTACGCCGATTAATTATAGAATCTGTGTAATCTGTGGATGGCTTTAAGGTGCGGCGGCCTTCTTGCCGTTACGCGCCAAGAAATACTCCATGAAATCCGTCCCAATATCCCCAGCCCGGAAGCGCGGGTCGTCCATGATTTTCTGGTGCAATGGAATCGTCGTTTTGATCCCTTCGATCACCATCACTTCCAGCGCCCGCTTCATGCGCGCAATCGCCAGCTCACGCGTCCGAGCATGAACGATCACCTTCGCAATCAGCGAATCGTAAAACGGAGTGACCTGATAACCGGAATAGACAAAAGTATCGACGCGCACACCCGGCCCACCCGGTAGATTGAACGCGGAAATCACACCCGGCGATGGCGCAAACGTCTCCGGATTCTCAGCATTGATCCGGCACTCGATCGCGTGTCCCACGATCAGCAGATCGTCCTGCGTGTAGCCGAGTGGCTCGCCTTCAGCAATGCGGATCTGATTGCGAACAATATCCGCGAGCGTGACCATCTCAGTCACTGGATGCTCGACCTGGATACGCGTGTTCATCTCCATGAAATAGAAATTTCCCTGCGTATCCAGCAGAAACTCGACCGTGCCCGCGCTCGAGTAGCCCAACTTCTTACAGGCCCCAACCGCCGCCTCGCCCATCTTCTTGCGCAACTCCGGAGTCAGCACAGTCGATGGCGCCTCTTCCATTAACTTCTGATGACGGCGTTGAATCGAGCACTCACGTTCGCCAAGATGGATGCACTCGCCAAACTCGTCAGCCAGCACCTGAATCTCGATGTGACGCGGCTTCTCGATGTAACGCTCAATGTAAACACTGCCATCGTTGAACGCGGCTGCAGCTTCAGTCGACGCGGTCTCAAGTGCTTTGCCCAACTCGCCCTCGGAGCGAACGATGCGCATGCCGCGACCGCCGCCTCCAGCCGAGGCCTTCACGATCAATGGGTAACCGATCTCACGAGCGAGTTTGCGACCTTCTTCTTCCGAAGTGATGCCGCCCGGACTTCCCGGAACTATCGGTAACCCGGCTTCGTGCATGGTGCGGCGAGCCTCGATCTTGTCGCCCATCAATCGAATGACATTGGCAGGTGGTCCAATGAACTTGATATTGCACGCATCGCAGATGTCAGCGAAGTAAGCGGATTCGGCGAGAAAGCCGTAGCCCGGATGAATCGCGTCGACGTTGAAGATCTCCGCGGTACTGATAATCGCCGGAATGTTGAGATAACTCTGCGCTGATGGCGCTGGTCCAATACACGCAGCCTCGTCAGCAAAACGAACGTGCAGCGAATCTCGATCGACGTCGCTATGGACCGCGACAGTCTTGATCCCCATCTCCTTGCACGTCCAAATGATGCGACAGGCAATCTCGCCGCGATTAGCGATCAGGATCTTTTTGAACTTGCGCGGATTAAAGGCCATAAAAGAGTCGCCCACAAAAAAACACAAAATGCACAAAAAATGACTTGTGCGTTTTGTGCCTTGTTGTGGCTAAGCTCGGATTCCGAATAGCGGCTGCCCGTATTCAACCGGCTGCCCGTTCTCAACGTAAATCTTTACTACTTCACCCGACGTCTCCGCTTGAATCTCATTCATCAACTTCATCGCTTCGATGATGCAAACAACTGTCTCGGCCTCGACGTTGCTGCCGATCTTTACAAATGGATCAGCGCTTGGAGATGGCGAACGATAAAACGTGCCGACGATTGGTGAGGCGATGATATGTAAGTCCTGGTCTTGCGAAGCCTCTGTGGTTGCATGTGCGCCCGGATGCGACGGCGGTGATGGCGCAGGAGCAGGAGCCGCCGGTTGCGGGGCACTGACGACCACCGTTGGCTGCGTTTCGGTAAATGGCGGCGAGGCTGCGGCGATTGCTTCGCGACGCAGACGAACGCGAAAATCAGCGCGTTCGAGTTCGAGCTCGGCCAGACCATTATCACGCAACAGAGCAACCAGTTCGCGCAACTCGTCCATGTTAACGGACTTAACGGACGCCCGCGCTGCCATCTCGCTCTGTTCTTTGCGTGCAGCCATGTGTTTTCAAACTGTCCGCAGATTACTCAGATAAATCCGTGTTATCCGCGTTCTCTGTGGGTTCGCTCTTGGCTGCTTTTTTGGATCCCTTCTTCTTCGAACTGGCGGCCTTCGCACGTTTCTTCGCCGCCGCGGCAGCCTCAACCTCGCGTGGATTGTCGACCAACTCGATGATCGCGAGCTCAGCGCGATCGCCATCTCGATGGCCCAGTTTCAAGATGCGCGTATAACCACCGGGTCGATCCTTGTAACGCTCTCCGAGATCGTTGAACAAACGTCGCAACGCCGCGACGCCCGCGGTCCTTTCAGGTCTGAGCTGACCTCGCTTGCCGGTGATTTCACTCACGGTCGTGTTGCCTGCGTGAAAGAACCCGGCAGCTTGCCGGCGCAGGTGCAAAGCGCGATCGTCGGAGCCTTCGTCAACAAAGTTCCGCGCGCGACGCGACAACGTGATCGCGCGCTCTACAAACGGTCGCAACTCTTTAGCTTTCGGCAAAGTGGTGACGATGCGTTCTTCGCGCGAGTTGATCAAAGAGGTCGCCAGATTTCGCAGCATTGAATGCCGGTGTTCACTGGTCCGACCAAGTTTTCGATGTGCCTTTAAGTGTCGCATGACTGACTACTGTTCCTCATCGCCTTCATAATCCGAAAGATCAGCGCCGTCACGGCCGCCGGTGCCTGGAATCGGATTACCCTGCTCGTCAAACTCCATACCAAAGTCGAGTCCCATGCCGTTCAGGATTTCCTTGATCTCGTTGAGCGACTTCTTGCCGAAATTCTTGGTGGCCAGCATCTCGCGCTCGGTGCGTTGGACCAGATCGCGAATCGTCCGAATGTCAGCATTCTTGAGACAGTTGTAAGAACGAACCGACAGTTCCAACTCATCGACGGACCGATCCAACTGGTCGTTGCGTGGCAGCGGCGGACGCTCCATCTTCGTGTAGGCGAAGTCGTCGGTGTCCTCTTCAAAGTTGATGAAGATCGACATGTGATCTTTAATCAACTTCGCTGCCAATCCGATCGAGTCTTCCGGCTTTACGGAGCCGTCGGTCCAAACCTCGATGGTCAGCTTGTCAAACTCCGTGTTCTGTCCGAGACGCGCGGCTTCGACGTTGTAATTAACTTTCTTCACCGGCGTGTGTACGGAATCGATCGGGATGTAACCAAGCGAGAGGTCCTCGTCAAAATTGCGGTCGGCAGAAACGTAACCACGGCCACGCTTCAGTCGCATCTCGACTCGCAGCGATCCGCCGTCACTGACGGTAGCGATGTGAACGCTCGGATCGAGGATCTCGACGTCAGCATCCGTTTCGATGTCGGCAGCCGTGACTTCTCCGGCGCCTTCTTTGTTGATTCTCAAGGTCTTCGGCTCGTTGCTGTGCAGCTTAAACGGCACCTGCTTGAGATTGAGAATCACGTCGGTGGCGTCTTCCACCACGCCTTTGATCGATGAGAACTCGTGTTCGACTCCTTCAATCTTGACTGCGGTGATAGCAGCGCCTTCGATTGAGGAGAGCAGCGCACGACGAAGCGAATTACCTACGGTAGTTCCGAAGCCTCGTTCGAATGGCTGGGCTGAAAAGCGGCCATATCGTTCCGTCAGCGTCTCTGCGTCCGCCGCGAGGCGACGCGGCATTTGAAATCCTGTCCAAAGATTATTTTGATCCATAGCCATATCGTTCAGTCCTGAGAGATCCAAATGACCAGCCGGCGGCGATCTGCGTCGCCGCGGGTGATCAACTATTTGCTATAAAGTTCGACAATTAGCTGCTCGTTAATCATGCGATCGATATCATCGCGCACTGGTGAGTTGATCACGCGTGCGGTCATGTCCGCACCGTCGGCAGCAATCCACGACGGGCGTCCGCGACCGGACGCAGTTTGCCATGCACCTTCGATGTGAGAGTTCTTGCGACTCGCCTCTCTCACACTGATCGTGTCACCGGGCTTCACTTGATAAGAGGGAATATCTACTTTGCGATCGTTTACCAGAATGTGACCGTGATTCACGAGCTGTCGCGCCTGCCGGCGTGAAGTCGAAAAGCCGGCGCGGTAAACCGCATTGTCCAAACGCCGCTCGAGCAGGAACAGAAGGTTCTCGCCCGTGATTCCTTTCATGCGGGCAGCGCGTTCGAAGTAGTTGCGAAACTGCCCTTCGAGAATGAAATAGATGCGCTTGACCTTCTGCTTTTCGCGCAACTGTTGGCCGTAGCCCACCAGCGCCTTGCCGCGGCGCAGCGAATTACCGTGCTGTCCCGGCGGTTGCGTACCACGTTTTTCAATGGGACAAGCGGGCTTGTAACAACGATCGCCCTTCAAAAACAGTTTCGCGCCTTCGCGACGGCAAAGGCGACACACAGCATCTCTATACCTAGCCAATTAATTGCCTCCAGTCTTGTTAGACGGAAAAGTTTACAGGTTGCGCATTGGCGCAGACCCTTCATCCTTTGGGTTATTTCGTATTGCCGATTGCCAATTGCCAATTTCCGATTTGAAGAAATTCGAAACGTATTTCAAATCGGCAATCGGCAATTGGCAATCGGCAATGACTAAACTCTTCGACGCTTCGGCGGTCTGCAACCATTGTGCGGAATCGGCGTCGTATCGCGAATCGTCGTCACTCTGATTCCTGCATTCGCGATTGCTCTAATCGCTGACTCACGGCCACCGCCCGGTCCTTTAACGCGGACCTCGCACTGATGCATGCCGGCTTCGTGTGCCTTCTTCGCCGCTTCGTAAGCCGCTTGCTGCGCGGCAAAGGGAGTTCCCTTGCGCGAGCCGCGAAAGCCTCGTGCGCCCGCAGACGATTGCGCGATCAAGTTCCCTTCGAGGTCCGTGATCGAGATCATCGTGTTATTGAACGACGCCGCAATATGCACGATGCCGTTGGGAACGTTCTTCTTCTCTTTCTTGCGAAAGACTTTCTTCTTTCCGCCTGCTTTAGCCATAGATCATTTCCAATTTCCAATTGCCGATTGCCAATTTAATCAACGCCGTCATCTCCGATTCAAAATCGGCAATTGGCAATCGGCAATGTGCTTACTTCTTCCCTGGCGCCTTCTTCTTCGCGATCGTCGCGCGGCGCGGACCTTTGCGAGTGCGCGCGTTTGTATGCGTCCGCTGGCCACGCACTGGCAGCGAACGGCGGTGTCGCAGTCCACGATAGCAACCGATGTCCATCAAACGCTTGATATCCATCTGCACGCGCTTGCGCAGATCACCTTCGATCTCACCCTGCGTTTCCAGGATGGAACGAATGCGGCTCAACTCGTCTTCACTCAAATCTCTTACGCGCGTATCCAAATTGACGCCCGCTTCCTTGAGCACTGAATTCGAGCGCGAGCGGCCAATGCCGTAGATGTAAGTGAGACCAACCTCAGCTCTCTTGTTGGGCGGCAGATCAACTCCTGCTACACGTGCCATCGTATTTCTCGTTATCCTTGTCTCTGTTTGTGTTTGGGATTAGAGCAGATCACTCGCACCACGCCTTTGCGGTGGATGATCTTGCACTTGTCGCACATCTTCTTTACTGACGCACGGACTTTCATTACGTAAACCTCGATCTATTTATAGCGATAGGTGATGCGACCGCGATTGAGATCGTATGGCGACAGCTCAACTAACACCCGATCACCCGGAAGAATGCGAATAAAATGCTTGCGCATCTTCCCCGAAATGTGCGCAAGCACCTGATGCTGGCTGTCTTCCAACTCGACCCGAAACATTGCGTTAGGCAAAGTTTCCAGCACCTTTGCCATAACTTCTATCGCCTCTTCCTTCGCCATTATCCTCTCAGAATGAAATTTTGACGCTGCCGACAAACTGCGAATAATAACATGCACACCGTTTGCTTGCCAACCGGCCAAAGCGATCTCAAGCCGCCGCACTCCAAGGAGGCGCTGAAGGAACCAGCGTGAGCACCTCCGGCCCGTCCTCCGTAATCGCTATCGTGTGCTCTGCATGCGCGCTGGGCTTGCCGTCGAGCGTCACCACCGTCCAGCCATCCGCCAGCACCTTGGTGAAATGCGTCCCCTGGTTCACCATCGGCTCGACCGCAAACACGTAACCAGTCTTGATTTTTGGTCCCAGCCCCGGCCTGCCATAGTTCGGAATCTGTGGATCCTCATGCATCCGGCGACCGATCCCATGCCCGACGTAGTCGCGAACAACCGAGTAACCATTCGCCTCCGCATGCTCTTGCACTGCCCAACCGATATCTCCGAGATGATTTCCCGCACGACACTCCTGAATGGCTCGTTCGAGACACTCTTCAGTGACGCGAATCAAGCGCAGCCTTTCCTCATCGATTTTCCCAACTGGAACTGTCGTCGCGGTGTCGCCAACAAAACCTTCCAGCGTCGCGCCACAATCGATCGACAAGATGTCGCCTTCTTTCAATTCGTACTTCGAAGGAAAACCGTGAACGATCTGTTCATTGATTGAAGCGCAGATCGAATAGGGAAAGCCGTTGTAGCCCTTGAACGTCGGCAAGGCGCCGGCATCACGAATCATCTTTTCCGCGTGCGCGTCAATGTCAATCGTGGTAACGCCCGGTTCGACCAGGCTGCGCAGCTTTTGCAAGACGAGTCCGGCGAGCCGGCCTGCCGCGCGCATCTTCTCCAATTCCTTTCTCGACTTCCCGATAATCATCTGCTTCAATCCGCGTTTATCCGCGGTAAAATGTTCTGATAAATCTGCTCAGGCTTTCCAGCGCCATCAACCGTGCGCAACAAACCCGCCTTCCTGTAATACTCAATCAGCGGCCGCGTTTGTTCCTCATACGTCGCCAGCCTCGCTTTCACCGTCTCAACATTATCGTCAGCACGATGCACCAGTTGCGCCTGCGGATGAAAGTCACAAACGTTGTCGTGCTTCGGCGGCTTAAAATAGATATTGTAAATCTCACCGCATACAGGGCAATTGCGACGGCCAGTCATGCGCTTCTCGCGCATGTCATCTGGTACGTCGATGAGCACTGCGACAATCGTGTTTCCTTGCTCCGACGCAAGTTTCTCCAAACTCACTGCCTGTGCCGGTGTGCGCGGGAAACCGTCGAGAATGTAACCGTTCTTGCAGTCGGCCTGCGCTGTCCGTTCCTTGACCAGCCGAATTGTCAAATCATCCGGAACGAGTTGTCCGCGTTCCATTATGTCTCTGACTTCCTGCGCCAGCGGGGTATGCGCAGTTTTGAGTGCACGAAAAATATCTCCAGTGGAGATTTGAGGCAAATGCAAACGCTCTTGAAGCAAGCGCGCCTGCGTACCCTTTCCGGCACCAGGCGCACCCATCAGCACAATGATTTTCGCCATACGGATCAGGCCCGTCGTCCGCGCAAACGGCCGCCGGTGCCGAGGAAGCCTTCGTAGTTGCGCATGACGAGCTGCGCTTCAACTTGCGCCACTGTGTCCATTGCCACGCCGACCAGAATCAGTAGCGACGTGCCGCCGAAGTAGAATTGATAACCCATGCCGGTCGGGATCCAGGACAGACCCGGAGTCGTGCTGATCCACGAGTCGAGCCAGCTGCCGATAAACGGCAATCTCGCCACCTTGTATCCACTCAACATGAACTGCGGCACAAACGCAACTAGAGCGAGGTAAACCGCGCCGACCGTAGTCAGCCGCGTCATAATTGTATTGAGATACTCGGAAGTGGCTTTTCCGGGACGAATGCCGGGCATGAACCCACCATGTTTACGAAGGTTGTCCGCCACCTCTTCGACGTTGAAAACGATCGACACGTAAAAGAACGTGAAGAAGACAATGAGCGACAGAAAGATGAACTCGTAATACGGATCGCCCGGGTGGAAGATCTGGAAGAAACTCCAAATCTTTGCCCACAAGGTAGTCATATTGTTTGGATCGGGCGGAAATGCTGCGAACATGCTCTGCGGCATCGACAGCACTGACGAAGCGAAGATCACAGGGATCACGCCACCCATGTTGATCTTCAACGGCATATTCGTTTGCTGACCGCCGACTACTTGTCGACCGATGTGCCGTTTCGCATAACTGACGGGAACCTTTCGCCGCGCCGCTTCGACAAAGACGATAAATGCAATAATCAGGATCAGGGCCACCAGCATGCCAAACACGCCGACGATCTCCATCGTGTCGCCGCCACGAACACGTTCGAACACCTGGACCACACCACGCGGCAAGCCGATCACGATACCCGCGAAGATCAGCAACGAGATGCCGTTACCAACACCACGTTCAGTAATCTGCTCGCCAAGCCACATGACGAATATCGTTCCAGTGGTCAGCGTCAGGATCGTACTGAGACGAAATCCCCAACCCGGGGCACCGACACCATTGACTTGTAACCAGTGTGCGACAAACCCGGTTTGAATTGCAGCGAGACCGACAGTCAGATAGCGCGTCCACTGATTGATCTTCTGCCGTCCCATCTCGCCTTCTTCCTGCAACTTCTTCAGTTGCGGCGAGACGACGGTCATGAGCTGGAGAATGATCGACGAGGTGATGTAGGGCGTAACGCCTAAAGCAAAGATCGAAATCGTGCGAAAGTTTCCACCGGAGAAAAGATCGAGGACGCCGAGGAGTGTTCCGGCGACGTCGCGCCAGACCTCATCGAGCCGCACCTTGTTGATTCCGGGAGCGCCGATGTGCGCGCCCAAGCGGTAAACGGCGAGTAGGCCCAGCGTAAAGAAAATGCGCCGGCGTAGATCCGGCACATTGAACATATTGCGAACTGCGGCGAGAAACTTTTCCATTACTACTTTCCTCCTGGCGGCGATTACAGGTTAACCCGTAATCTCCACCACTGCACCGCCAGCCTGCTCGATCTTCTGTCGAGCACTCTTTGTAAACCGGTGCGCTGAGATGCGCAGCGGTTTAGAGATCTCACCATTTCCCAGCACCACCACGTCGTGCTTTGCCTTCTTGATCAGACCACGATCATGCAGAACTTCGGGCGTAATCTCTTCGTCGGCGGCGAAGTGTTTGTCCAGCGCGCTGAGACTGATCTCCAGCCATTGCTTTTTGAAGATGTTGGTGAAACCACGTTTGGGTAAGCGCCGGTGCAGCGGCATCTGGCCGCCTTCAAATCCGACTTTGCGCGTATAACCCGAACGAGATTTCTGTCCCTTCTCGCCGCGACCCGCGGTCTTGCCCAAGCCCGAGCCTGGTCCACGTCCGACTCGTTTCTTCTTGTGAGTCGAACCCTTCGCCGGCCTGAGACTATTCAAACTGATAGCCATATTCACCCCAAAAAAATCCGTCAAAAATCCGCGTTAATCCGCGGCCCTACTCTACGATCCGAAGCAAGTGCGGCACCTTCGCGACCGCGCCGCGCATCGACTCATTGTCCGGCCGCTCAACGATCTGGTTGAGCTTTCGCAAACCCAAACTACGCACGATCGTCTTATGCGTTTTAGGCGACGCAATGAAGCTGCGGTAGTACTGAATGCGAATCTTCGTTTGTGCCTCTTCGTTTGTCTTCGCTTTCCGTGGCATATCTTACATCTCCTCAACCTGCTTGCCACGCAAGCGCGCCAGCTCCATCGGATCCTTCATCCGCAACAACGCGTCAAAGGTCGCGCGCACCACGTTGTGCGGATTGGTTGAGCCTAACACCTTCGTGCGAACGTCTTTCACGCCGACTGCCTGCATCACCGCACGTACCGCGCCCCCCGCGATAACGCCAGTGCCTTCGGAAGCCGGCTTTACCAACACACGACCCGCGCCGTATTCACCAATCAACTGGTGTGGCAGCGTGTTGTTGATCAGCGGCACGCGAATCAGGTTCTTTTTCGCCGACTCGACTCCCTTTTTGATCGCCAGGGGAACCTCACGCGCCTTGCCGGTGCCAAAACCAACGTGACCGCCTTCATCGCCAACGACTACGAGCGCCGCAAAGGAAAGGTTCTTACCACCTTTGACGACCTTGGTCACACGATTGATGGAGA
>DATFHH010000097.1:0-3045 GCA_035248565.1 Pyrinomonadaceae bacterium
CACATTAGTAACTTTAGCGACACGCCGCGCGACCACGTCCAGGTTGATTTTCAGATCAACGACCAGACCGTGGAGAAGCGCGACATTAGTCTGAACGGCCGCGAGTCGCGCGTGGTCGAGTTTACCGGCTTCAATCTGAACCAGGGCGCTAATCGCTGCGTAGTCGATATTGTCAGTGATGACTTTGCGCCCGACAATCGGTTCTACTTCACGTTGCGGCGCCAAACGCCCGCGAAGGCATTGATTGTCGAGAGTGCTTCGCGCGGTCGCAGCGATAGCCTGCACCTGCAAAGCGCGCTCATAACAAACGAGGATCTGCCGTTTACTTTCACGCTCAAGAGCACTGGTTCGGTGGATCCGGCCAGCGTTTTCGACTACGCGCTGATCGTTTTGAACGACAGCGGACCGACGAGTCCCGAGCTTGCTGATGCTTTGACGAGGTTCGTCGAAGGCGGTGGACAGATGATCGCCGGCGTTGGACCACGAACCCAGGCAGACGCGTTCAATGCGACGCTGCAACAAATCGCGCCGGCGACATTGCGGGAAGCAGTACAGACAAAGGCCGGCGAGAGCGTTGCGATTACCGATGTGAAGTTCGATCATCCGATCTTTGAAGTGTTTCAGGAGAGCGGAAGATTGGCTTCTGCAAATGTGATCGGTTACTTCCGCTCAGAGCCGCGGCCGAATGCAGCGGTATTGGCGAGATTTGAAGATGGAAGCCCGGCGCTGATCGAATCGCGCACCGGCAAAGGGCGTGTCCTGTTGTTTACGTCGTCATTGGGACCAAGCTGGAACGATCTGCCGCTGACGCCGCTGTATCTCCCGTTTATTCATCAGATGGTGCGTTATGCCGGCGCACGCGAAGAGAATTCGTGGTATGGATTGGGTCAAACATTCGTGGTCGCGAAAGAGAAAGAGGGGCCACCGCCGATTGACACGCCCGCGGGCGCGAGATTGTCCGAGACACGGCTCACACCCGATGGCGATCTGTTGGTCACAGCGCGCGAGCCAGGATTTTATCGATTACGTTATAACAGTCACTATCAAGACTTTGCGGCAGTGAACATCGATGGTGCGGAAGGCGACTTCACAAAGTTGAATTTCGCTGAGTTTGTGGTGGGCGTGACTGGTGGCGCAGGTAGTGCGGAAGGCGGAGATACGAATCGTAATCTGAGTGCGGAAGAGGTTGAAGGACGGCAGAGGGTTTGGTGGTCGTTGTTGTTAGTCGCGCTCGTCTTGCTCTTGGCTGAATCTTTCTTGGCCCACAGGACGAAGATGGTAAAGATGATTGGGTACCGCGGATGACGCGGATAAAGCGGATGAACACGGATATGAGCCCTGAAACAAATTTACTGAATGCACTGCTGAGGAAGGTGCGCTCGCGGCGGCAACTGTTGCTCGCGTTGCGCGGCGTGGCGATCAGTCTTGGCGTTGTTGCCATTGTTCTCTTGCTGACCGGCTGGGTGGCCCACCGCTATCGCTACAACGGCAGCGCGTTGATCGTCTTGCGCGCCGGCGCACTGCTCATGGTCCTCGCAACGATCTATTTCGCGCTTCTTCGTCCTCTGCTCAAGCGTATCAGCAACGCGCGTCTCGCACGTTTGATCGAAGAACACTCACCCGGCACTGAAGATCGACTCGTCACCGCGGTCGAGTATTCGGAAGAAAATCATCGCGTCTCCCCTGCGATCGTCAATCGTCTTCATCAGGACGCAAACAGCGTCTCGGCAATGCTTGACGTGCGCAACGTGATTCGCCGTTCCCGGCTCCTGCTTTATGGCGGCGCGGCGCTCGCGAGTCTGCTGATCTTTGCAGGCGTGTTGAAATGGGGACCACGCGAGATCTCGGAAGGCGTCACGCAATTAATTACGCCGACAACACTCGCCGCTTCAAAAAATGCCCTGAGCATCAGGGTGAGACCGGGAACTGCGCGCGTGCCGAAAGGTTCCGACCAGGACGTCATCGCCACGCTCGTTAACTTCGACTCGCAACAAGTCACCATCTTTGCGCGGCCGCTCGGATCGAAAGACGACTTTCAGGGCCAGACCATGGAACCAGCGAAAGCAAAAACGGATTTTCGTTTCTCGATCTTTAATATCCAGGACTCGCTCGAATACTTCGTCGAATCAAACAACGTTCGCTCGGAGGTCTTCAAACTCAACGTCGTCGATCTGCCGTTCGTCAAACAACTCGATCTAACGCTCAATTTTCCGTCGTTCACCAATCTTCCTACGAAATCAATTGAAGACGGCGGCGACATTGCCGCGCTCAAAGGAACAGTCGCAACAATCACTGCGAAATTGTCCGGGAAAGTGCGCGCAGCGCGCATCGTTTTTGCCGACGGCAGAAAGACCGACATGCGCCAACAAGGCTCAGACTTTGTCGGCGAGATAAGTGTCAGTAGCGACACGAGCTACTACGTCGAGCTTGTCAGCGTCGATGGCGAGGTCTATCGCGGCTCGAATGAATACGACGTGTCGGTGTTGTCAGATGAACCGCCGGTAATCTCGTTCGATAAACCCGGTCGCGACAAGAAAGCAACGAATCTCGAGGAAGTCTTCACGCAAGCGCGAGCAGAAGATGATTACGGCGTCGTGTCGATGGACCTTCACTTTTCGATTAATGGCGGACAGGAAAAGGCGGTCAATCTCCAGCAACTGACTCGTGAATCAGCACGCTCGCTGACTGGCGCTTACACGTTCTTCCTCGAGGAATACAATCTCAAACCCGGCGACTTCATCTCGTATTACGCAAAGGCGCGCGATGCGAGTAACGAATCAACCAGCGACATCTACTTCATCGAAGTTAAGCCGTTTGAGATGGAGTACAAGCAATCGCAACAGCAAGGTGGCGGCGAAGGTCAAGGTGACGATCAGGATCAGAACGCATTGTCGCGCCGCCAGAAAGATCTGATTGCCGCGACGCACCGGCTTATTCGCGAGGGCGAGAAGTACACCGATCAGGAACGCAAAGATGGTTACGAAGCAGTCGCCATCGGTCAGGAAAAACTGCGCAGTGACACGCTCCAGTTTCTCGATCGCATGG
>DATFHH010000098.1:0-42665 GCA_035248565.1 Pyrinomonadaceae bacterium
TTCTTATGTGCTTTTTGTGCCTCTTTGTGGCTATATAACACTAAAGTGGCTATCGAAGAACGACTCAAAGAAATTCCGCCCTCGCCGGGCGTCTATCTGCACAAGGATACGGCGGGTAAGGTGATCTACGTCGGCAAGGCCAAGAACCTCCGCAGCCGCGTTCGTTCTTACTTTCGCGCGCGGCCGTTTGACCGAAAAACCGATGCGCTCGTCGGGCAGATCGCAGATGTCGAGTTTATCGTTACCGACAACGAAGTCGAGGCATTGATTCTCGAGGCCTCTTTAGTCAAACAACACAAACCGCGCTACAACATCAAACTCCAGGATGATAAGTCGTACCCACATCTGAAGCTCACGATTAACGAGCCGTTTCCAAAAGTGGTGATTACGCGCCGTATTCAGCACGATGGCGCACTCTACTTTGGTCCATTTCTACCCGCAAGTATGGCCCGGCGAACGATCGATCTGATCAACCGGACGTTTCAACTACGCACATGCGATATCGAGATCGATGGCAAAGCTCCGCGACCGTGTCTGGAGTATCACATCAAACGCTGCCTTGGTCCGTGCGTCAAGGGACTATGCACACCGGAACAATACCAGGAAGCGGTGCGCGACGTCAGACTGCTGCTCGAAGGTCGCAACAAGGAACTCGCCGACGCACTCGAGCAGCGCATGCTCGATGCTTCCGAAACGTTGCGTTACGAGCTGGCCGCAAAGTATCGCGATCTGCGCAAGACTGTTATTAAGCTTTCCGAGCAGCAGAAGATGGCGACGACCTCAGAAAGCGACGTCGATATCTTTGGCTACTATCGCGAAGGGCAGCGACTCGCGTTGCAACTCTTCACCATGCGCGAAGGAAACATCGTAGGTCGTCGCGAGTTTTTCTGGGAAGACTTGCCGGAAGATGAATTCGATCCGGCCGAGTTTCTGAGTGACGTGCTCGCCCAGTATTACGCGTCAGACTACGTGCCGCGTGAGATTTACGTGCCGGTGGATTTTCACGATCGCGAGTTGCTCGAGAAAGCGCTCACGAAACGAAAAGGCCGACGCGTAAAAATTTATGATCCGCAGCGTGGCGAGAAGCGCGACATGATCGATCTTGTCGATAAGAATGCGAAGCTCGCTTTCGAACAACGGTTTCGCATTCTTAAACCCGACATGAAGCTCGTGCTCGAAGAGTTACAGGAAACGCTGGAGCTGCCGCACTTTCCCGCGCGCATCGAGTCGTTTGACATCTCGCACATTCAAGGTGCTGAGAACGTGGCCGGTATGGTTGTGTGTGACAACGGAAAGATGAACCGCTCGGAGTATCGTAAGTTCAGGATCAGAGGCGTTGAAGGCGTGAACGACGTGGCATCGATGCGCGAAGTGGTAACGCGTAGATACCGTCGCCTGCTTGAAGAGAGAAAACCGCTCCCCGATCTGATCATGATCGACGGTGGCAAAGCGCAATTATCAGCGGCTGCGAGTGCAATGAGCGAGCTCGGACTGGAGGCGATTCCGATGGTGGGGATCGTCAAACCGCCGCAACGACATAATGACGTCGCATATCTGCTGATGAAAGGACGTGAAGACGAGCCGATTTATCTCGACTCGCATTCACTCATACTGCGCTTGCTGCAAATGATCCGCGATGAAACTCACCGCTTCGCGGTTACCTATCACCGCAAGCGTCGCGAGTTGCGCGATTTCACTTCCGAGTTGACTGCGATTCCGGGCGTTGGTGACAAACGCAAAGGAAGACTGTTGCGACACTTCGGTTCGATTCAACGGATCTCGCGGGCGGGTATATCGGAGTTGACGCCTTTCGTTGGACGCAAGACGGCGGAAGAGATTGCGGACCACTTCGAGCGGCAGAGATTATTAGCCGCGGATAACGCAGATAAACGCGGATTAGTTTAGGTTCCTGCGCCCTTAACTCCGCTGAATTCGTAAGTCAAATACAACTTCAATGAGCCGTCGAGGACTTCCGCGCGCACGTCCTTCGCCCGCGCTTTAATTGCGCCATTGGTCGCCTTCACTGGAATCATTAACGATAGCTGCGGCTCACTCAACAACACGAGCGGATTGACGCGTTGGTTGATCGCGTTCTGCACAAACACAGTGACGAATGTGTTTGCAATCGGATTCACACCTTCGAGATTAACGCCCTCGACGTCGACAATTCCGTAAACAGTCTGCTTCTGCTGATCGAAAGATAGATTGATCTTGGTTTGCGCCCAGCCTTTGAACTGCAAACAACCAGCGAGGTTGTAACTCCCGGTAAACGCCAACGGCGCGTAAACACTGCCATTGCGAAACTGCACACCCGTTTTGACGCCACTGCCTTCCGGCAAGAGCGTCACCGTATTTGTGCAGCCTTGAAAAAGCGCTTGCTCAACATGTTCGAAACCATCGCTGCGTGCCTGACCCAGTTGAAATGTCGGCGTGCCTAAACCTGAAAACGTCGTCGACAGCACGGCGTCAACAAAACTCTGTTCCATAGCGATGACGACGGTCGCCGGGGGATTCCCGCTCTTGTCCGGTGGCTGCACGGCTTTTCCAGGAGCTGATTTTGCCGACGGCGTACCGAGAAAGAAAATCGCGGCGCCGCCGCCGAGCAAAATTCCCACCAGGAGAATGATCACATATCTCATCTGTTTACCTTCACTGCGCCGGACTCGGGCTCGCTGGTGAAATGGTCGGCGATGGAGACGGTGGAGGGGGTGGTGCAGTATTCATATTCGACAACAGCGTTCTCAGCACTGCCGCCACCGTGTTTGTCACTGCATCAACTTGCGCCCGCACCTGCGCCTCCGGAACTTTGTTGAAACCAGCCGGCACCTCGAACAAGGTCGGATCAGGGTTGGTTTGAATGTCGCGCATTTCAGCAACCACTTTAGCGCCTTTCACGCCCTGTACATTACCGCTCGCCTCACTAAAAAGTTCGGCTCGCAATGGCAGGCCAGTATCTTTGTCGACATAAATAAATGACTCAGTCTTGACCTCGCCTGCTGACGTTGTGGTCTGCGCTGTCCGTGCATAACGATACTTCAGCGCAGTTCTGCCGTTCATCGGTTCTTCGTCGACGAATTCGATGCCGCGAAGCCGGTCGAGATAAGCGACCAGTTGCCCCGGCGTCGTCAGCTTGTGGATCTGAAAGCCTGTTGCTTGCGGTGTTAGCTCGGCATACTGCTTTCGCGCCGGCGCAATGCCGTACTGCACGCCGCCGTGTTCGATATAAACGAGATCCGATCCGTCAGGGAGTTTGAAAGAGAGTCGTCTGTCGGCGCCGTTTCTGGCCACTTCGGCCGACAGTGTTGGGATGCCGATCGTCTTCTCTCCTCCTTCAGTCTCGGCCGTAAAGACGAGCGTCGCTTTGTAACTATCCGGCTCGCGTGCGGCGATTGTTGAAGGAGCCGTGGCTGCATTGATGTTTGCACCAGTGGTGTTAGCGTTCACATTGGCGTTGGTGTTGATGTTGGTGTTCAGGTTGGCATTGACATTTGCATTTCGAGTGCACGCGCTGGATACGATCAGGACCAGTGAAACAGCTAGGACAAGAACAAAAACCGGCCGTATGTCGGTGTTTTTCATGTTGGCATTCTCCGAACGGTTCGCGCCTGGGCGCGACGTTAATTAACAGGGGGTTTTAAGAAGGGAAGGGACATAGGATAGCACGACGACGGTCCAAGCCCAACCACTTCTTAATCCGTCTTCATCCGTGAAATCCGTGGCTAAAAAAAGAGTATTGACTTAAGTGGCCGTTCTGGAATAGAAGTCCGCAACATGAAAACCATCCTAACCGTCCTGCTAATCGGATTTGCGCTTTCGCTGTGCAACCTGTCTGAAAGAATAAAGAAAGCGCACTCTTCTTCCGGATCATCTTCGTCAACGTCGAGCGACAAAACTGCCGAGCATGGTCAGCCAACCGCGGAGCAAGCCGCCGCGATCGCCGGCGGACAGGAAGTCAAGTGGGACCGGCAGGGGATGTCATGGACCGTCCCGCCTAAATGGACCGAACAGACAAATGAATCGAAGTCATTTGTGTGGCGATCGCCTGGTGGCGACGACGCAGCGTCATTGATCGTCAGCATCTCGCCGATGGACGCGAACTTTCCAGCCGAATCAAGCATTCAGGCAGAGTACGAGCAGGCATCAAGCCGCGCGAAGAACGGCGAAGTTGATGAAGTGAAATGGGTAGAGATCGACGGTCTCAAAGGCGTGCAGTTCCGGGAAGCAAACCCTGAGAAGCCTGATGATAGTCGCAGGCTGCAATGGTTGGCTTATCGAAAGTATTTAGGTCAGTTACAACTCATCAATCTGATGCTGGCGACCGAAGGGAAGGCTTTTGATAAGCACAAGAATGAGATGTACGGAATTCTCTATTCGACAAAGATCGCGCACTAAGTCATTGCCACAAAAAGGCACAAGGCTTGCGGCGAAACACCCCACGATGAGTTTATTGTTGACATACCTCTCGATATAGGCTAACTCTCTGCCTGTTCATTTGGTTTTGGAAAGTCCTTACAACCCTGCGGATCCTCTGGCAGTGGCCCAGAAGCATTTCCCGACCAACCACTTCATCAGATTCCGAGGGAAGCCTGGTTGAATCTCTAGCTCCGTCTGAACAAAAGTCAGTACAACTTGTGTACGTCAGTACCTGATGAACAAAAACTGGGTCCTGTCGCAGGAATCTTTTGATGCGTTGCTTGCCTGGCTCGATCAGGATCGCGAACGAGCCGGCGCTAAGTATGAAGAGATTCGCCGTCGCCTCATAAAAATCTTCGCTGGTCGCGGCTGCATTGAAGCCGAAGATCTTGCCGACGAAACAATTAATCGTGTTACGAATAAGCTGAGCGACATCGGAAACCAATTCACTGGCGACTGTGAGCGTTACTTCTACGGTGTGGCCAACAAAGTTTACATGGAGCATCAGCGAAGAAAACAGCCTCAGCCCCCAACGGCGACTGTCGTAGATTCGAACCGCGTGGAGCAGGAATATCGCTGCCTGGAAGAGTGCATAGAGCAGTTAAGTGACCAAGACCGTGAGCTGCTTCTGCAATATTATCACGCTGAAGGGCGAGCAAAGATCGAACAACGAAAACAATTGGCGGAGAAGTTGGGGATTGCTCCCAACGCTTTACGAATTAGAGCGTTTCGCATCCGCATTTCCTTGCAAGAGTGTGTGGAGAATTGCCTCGAACGTAAACTTAGATGAAATACCCGCCACTTTTCAGTCATTAAGATTAGAAGCGGCACAATCGCCGGAGAACGAATTTTGAACTCGAACATTGATAAGCGCGAGATGCAAAATTACCTGCTAGGCACGTTAGCAGCCGATCGGCGAATCGAACTGGAAGAAAGGATCTTGTGTGAGCCGCAGGTGTATGAAGAGCTACTGGTCGTTGAAGAAGAGTTGATCGATCAGTATCTGGCCGGTGAATTATCAAGATCCGAACAGAAGCAGTTTGAAAATTATTTTCTGATCACCGCTGAACGACAAGAAAATCTGCACTTCCGCAAACTGCTAAAGAGATACATGGACTCTCGCGCACAGCTCGCGTCTCCTGGAACAAGTGCGGCGGCAGTTCAGCCATTCGAAACAAGCGCTCCCGCAAAAAAGTCTCTCCCATTCTACTCAGGACCACTCGCCAACCGCCCGGCGTTCGCGTTTTCAGCATCCCTCGTAGCCTTACTTGGAATAATCCTCCTTGTGTGGCTTGCAGCCAGACACCCGAAGCAACCCACCCAGCAAATTGCTTCGCGCGTGACGGTCATAACGCTTGCGCCGGGCTCGCTGCGGTCTGCAGACACAACTCCGCACGTCAACTTTCCGCCTAAAGGTTACGATCTTAAACTCGAACTCGAGTTGCCCCGGCCCGCTTTTCGTAAGTACAGATCACAGTTGTTACGTGAAAGCGAGACGGTTCAAACCAGCGATGATCTGAAGCCGGAAGCAAAGGGCGATCAAAACATTGTTCCCCTCACAATTACCCGCGAGGTACTGAGTCCTGGTGATTATCACGTAAGACTGAGCGGTGTTTTGGATTCCGGCCAGGACGAGTTTGTCGACAACTACTCCTTCCGAATCGATCGTTACGTGCGGTAGGATGTAGCGTTAGCCACGCCTGCAAAAAATTTTGGAAATGTTTCCCACCTAAAAGTCATAACAATTGAAGCGTCGCAATTTGGCGGGCCTTGAGTACTCGAGGTTCGGGCGGTCGCTTTGGAAATGATTACCCCACGCGCGACTGAATCCCTCACCCCTCCATGCTGTGTGCATGCCTCATAATAAAGATGGCGAGCGACGCTAGGTTGAATAGTCGCTCGCCAAATTTTTCTAGGACCTGTTCTTACTGCTTGCTAATGTAGTTCCTGTGTACCCAGCCGTCTTTCTGCGCGCGGTCCTGTGTTTCAAAGAAGATGTTCTTGTCGTCCTCGCGAGTTACGAGTCTGACGCGCGTTGTCACTTCCTTTGTGGCGGCGTTTGCCTGTTCTGATTCAGCCAAGAAGCTGCGAACGTGATCGTCAGCAACCGGTTTTGGCGCAAGATCAGACCTTAATTCCGCGACTGCTTCCACTGACGATGCCTTCAAAAGTTTGGGCCAGAGTTTCGCAAACAAAGCATGCGAAGCATAAACATCGGCGCTGTTGATCTCGCCGTTGATGGCGAATACGTAGCCGATGACGTCAGGCTTGCTTCTCACTAAGCCGGAGAGCACGTTGATATAGGCTGCGGTTGAGTCCTTGACTTTCACATCCGCTAACGACAGCTCAAGACTGGAGACTGATACATTGTTGTTCACAGTGCCGCCGACATTCTCGGAGAGTTTTTTCTGGGCCAGCGTCACATTTTCCCAGACTGCTTGTTGAGAGTTATCGCGTTTGGCGGCGAGTTTGAGTTCTTTGGTGGCAACAGAGTTTGACGAACTCTCGAATGTTGCAGCCGGCTCGCCTCCTCTCTTGTTCCAGCGACCGGATTCGACACAGAAAGCGGCGATCGGCATCCGACCCGACTTCGGTGGGACGATGAAATCAGTCGAAATCATTCGGTCTTGCTCGCCACCACGGACGATGTCGCCTGACTGAACGTAAATGTCCTGGTTCGAGAGATTCCTGATGGCCAGTTCGTTCACATCCTTTGTTTCATAAACCCTTACCTTTTTCTGAGCGAGTGCTTCCTCGAGCGTGAGAAATGTTTTGGTGGTCCGATCTTTTCCGTGCACGAGAAAGACTGTCAGGTTTTTGTGGGTGTAAGGTCCGGAGAGCCGGTAGTTAGAGAGATTCTTTGGCCCCTCCTGGGCCATGGTGTGGAGGAAAATTCCCGCGGAGAGAGCAATTAAGAGAGAGAACAGCGTGATTGTGATTAGGTGCTTTGGCTTCATTGTCGTACTCCTGAAGACGGCTTTAGCGGACAGTTTCTGGTGTGGGGAGCACTTCTTGATCGCGAGTTAGTTGCCCTTGTAAACGGAGAGACGAACTCTATCGGAATAAGAACGGCAATGATAGCTAAGCTTGCGTTGAGACGACGCGCGAGCGGGAATCGTTGCCACGCGAGTTTCGTGTGTCACGAACAATTCGGCGATTCCCAATTAGTCAAAAGATTCGAGTGATGTCTTTAAGACGCGCTTGGTGCGTTCTACGTCAAGAACAAAGTTACAAAGGTTTTGGAAGGGAGAGCACCATGCCCGACATTGATCCCGTGTCCAGCACCAACCCCGCAACCGAATCTCTAAAAAAGGCGCCTGCCTGGATCGGCAAAAAATATAGTCTTAATGGATTCGAAAAACCCATCGTTACCACACCGTTCACCTATATGTTCCCGGAGCTCGCGAATGACAAACAGTGTCTTGTTCCTCAATTCGCCGAAACTCTTCAGTACCTATCCGAACTCGGTGCAGCGATGCGCGACGAAGACCATGATCCCAAGTTTAATTCTAGTATTCCCGCCGCCTACACTTACTTCGGGCAATTCATCAATCACGACACCGCTTTTCTCGACATAAAAAAATCGCACGGCATGACCAATTCAGAACTCCTCGCCGATCCCGATTTGAAGCCCTGGTCAAATCAGATGATCTTTGAAAGGGTCAGAAATAAGCGAGCAAAGCCGCTTGCGCTGGATTCCATCTACGGCAGGATGGACGCGGGGATGTCGCCCCTGCGCGATCCGCAGAATCCGGATAAGTTGGCCCTTGGAATGGTCAGCCTCTCTGGGGACCGGCCAAAGGATAAGGACGATTACAACGATTTGGTTCGATACCCAATATCTGCCGATCACAGGCAAGACCGTCGCGCCGTGATAGCTGATCCGCGAAATGATTCGAATCTGATTCTGTCGCAGTTACATGTGGCCTTCTTACGTGCTCACAATGCCATTGTTGAGAAGAAAAAGTGCTCGTACGAAGAGGCCAAGAAAATCCTTCAAAAACATTACCACTGGATGATACTCCACGATTTCCTGAGAAAACTCGTCTCAGACGAAACGATTCAGAAAACACAGAGTGAACCACTGTACAACCCGAAAGACGGCATACCACTTGAATTCAGCATGGGTGCTTTTCGTTTCGGGCACAGCATGATTCGCAGGAGCTACTACGTTAATGACGGTCTTGGTTTAACTCGCCTTGCACAGCTCTTCACCTTGTTAGTCCTCTGCCATGACTTCAAACCGACCTTCGGGAAAGGATTTGCCACGCTACCTGAGTGGGCCATCATCCAGTGGGAGAAGTTTCTTGATCCGGCTACAAATCCGGCCCGTGTGTTACGCACACAAATGGTGGAACCGCTCTTCGAATTGCTCGACGGATCGAGTCTGATAGTGGACGGCGAACGGCGCCTTGCCGTGCAAGACCTCAAGCGCGCGTACATGATGCGTATCCCCACCGGACAGTCAATTGCGGATCGACTGAATGTCGATCGACTTGTTCCGGAAGAAATCAAAACATTCACAACGCCGAGACAATTTCAAGTATTACAAGACGCCGGATTCCTGAAACACACTCCGTTAATTTTTTACATCCTCGTCGAGGCGGTTAAATCCAACAATGAAAAGCTTGGACCAATAGGCGGCCGGATTGTGGCGGAGGTGTTGATCGGCTTGATGCGTGATGTCACCGATTCAATCATCGGAAGTGATTGGAAGCCAGATCTGGGACTCGTACCCGGCACGTTCAACCTACCGGATCTATTCAGGCTGGCGGGAGTCCTTAAGAATTCATAACTCTTTCGTTTTCCCAACGTCCACGATTACTAAGAGAGGAGAGATCATGTCGATACGAGATAACATTTTGAAAATAAAGAAGGAGATGTTGAACGAGATAGACGCAAGCGCACGTCCCCGAGCCGAGGAAGTTCAAAGAAAAGCCCTTCAGGCAATCAGGAAGGGACAGGGATCTGACGAATGGAAGGATTATATGCTGCTCTTCGTTGACGATCCAAATAGGGTTGGTGATGCGGCCAGCATCAGCGCGAAGCAATTGGCCAGGCTCAGGGGTGAAGACACAACAAAAGGTGTCCCAGAGTTTGACGATAGACGAGCGTATCTAACGGCTGACGGTACCTGCACTGTAGAAACTGTCACGAACTTTGGCAGGAATGCAACCGTTGGCTTGGATGTCGGACTCTGATTGACGGCACGACTGAATCGGATTGTAGCGTCTCGCTGAACGTAACATGCCCTTGCGCCGTTTTGGCCATTGCGTCGGAAGTTGGCGCACTCCGGGAGGCGCTACAATCCAAACTGTCCCACCACTCCAGGTCACTTGAATGTCAGGTACATCTGTCAAAAAGCGAATCGCTCCTCAGGGTGTCGAAATCTTAGCCGAGAGATGGGACAAACTTTGCGGGCAGTATCTTCCGATCGCTGAAGAGCAATCGCTGTGGAGATACAGTCGCTTGCTGTCCATATCTGATCCCGAACAAGGCTGGAAACTACATTTGGCAGCAACGGTTCTCACAGCGAGTGATATGTTGGAGCGACTTGGTCCATTACTACACGCCAAAGGGATCCTGTTTAAGGCGCCTCGCAATCTTCAAGTCCTGAGCAGACTCAACTCCGGTCTCTTTTATGGATATCCGCAGATCGGAAAGACGTTCACAGTTTATCCGCCGAATGATCGCGCGTGCGTGACACTAGCGAAAGAACTGCATGAGCTAACCTTCGGCCTCGCAGCACCCGCAGTCCCTTTTGATGAGAGGTATTGTCCTGACAGTGTAGTGTTCTATCGATACGGCTCGTTCAAGACGCGATTCATTCAAGGCGAAGATGGAACCCCAATATTGGCGATTAGTGATCCCAAGGGCAACTTGCTTCCTGACTCACGAGAATCAGTTGGACCAGATTGGGTGACAAATCCGTTTCCAACAAGTCAAGCGAGCACAATCAGCAACCCATTAGTGAAAACACTCCGCGTCATCAAGGCACTTACCCAACGAGGCAAAGGAGGTGTTTACTTCGCTGCTGACTTTAGTCAATCGTTACCTCGACCTTGTATTTTGAAAGAGGGGCGTAGACACGGCGAGGTAACTTTCGACGGGCATGATGGTTATTGGCGAGCAAAGCGCGAGAAGCGTGTTCTCAACACCTTACTTCGCCGAGGTATCGCAGTACCGCAGATCTATTCTTGCTTCGAGCTCGACGAAAATTTTTATTTAGTGAGCGAATACATTCAAGGGCAGAGTCTGGAGAAGCTGTTAAGAACACGCCAAAGACGACTCCCAATCGCCCGCGTGCTGCGTCTCGCATTTCAAGTCGCTCGAATTGTCTCGATGCTTCATTCCGCGGGCTGGGTATGGCGTGACTGCAAACCTGCAAATCTCATTCTTGGCGAATCAGACACGTTGAGGCCAGTCGATTTTGAAGGTGCATGCAGGATCGGAGATCGAACGCCATTGGATTGGGGTACCGAGCACTTCTTACCTATCGATTTCGATAATGAGCAATGTAAGTCGGATCCGGCTATTGATCTCTACGCGCTCGGAGTCGTCATATATTACCTGCTAACCGGAAGGTTTCCCTTAAGAGAGAATCCGATCCCTGTCGAAAAACTACGAAGACGCATCCCGCAACTACTTCGACAAACTGTTAATCAGCTAATGAGTCCACTCGTGAGTAAAAGGCCAAGGGCTGAGGTGGTCACACAACGTCTGCATGAGATTATGCTAGGGAACCAGATTGATCTTGCGCGCCAGGACAACAAAGCGGGGATCTGATTTGATGCTGTCGAAGAATGGGTCTGCAGTGAGCGAAATGATCGATCCGAAGTGTTCCTCGTAGGATTTTTCCAACCAATAGAAAGCAGAATCGTTGTCGCCAAGTCCGATGTAAACAATCGCTCGCTCCTGGGCCGGGAGGTTTTCAGTCTTTGCGCGTGCTTCCATCTCCTCGAGGATGTACCGCGCATCAGCGGTTCGTCCTACCCTGGCGTATGCGTATCCAAGAGGAGCTGCGGCATACCATTTATTTATGGCTGACAACTTTTCCAGCAATTCAATTGCTTCGGCGTACATATTCTTTTGAAAATACGCCAGCGCAAGAACATACATCGCGCTGGTATTGTCTGGTTCTTCAGACAGAACGGTTTTGAAGTACTGGATGGTGCGGTCGAAGTCGCGCGCGCAATAATAAGACTTGCCCAGGTTAGTAATGTAACCTGACGAAAGAGGCTCAAGTTGCCTCGCCTTTTCGCTCTCTTTAATTGCTTCGTCGAACCTTCCGGTCGTACGCAACAACATGGAGTACCAGTAGTGCGCAGTAGCCAAATCAGGATTTAGGGCGATTGCCTGCTTAAAACTCTTTTCCGACGCCTGCCATTTCCATTCGTATCTCAACTGTATGACGCCTAATGAGACGTGAGCTTCGGCAAGATTGGGATCAAGTATCAACGCTTTATTCGCAGCATATTTTGCTTTTTCCATCGCATCCTTTGTGTTCATGATTCCAAAGGCAACGGTGGGCATCATGACGTAACATTCAGCCAGCCCCGCAAAGGCTAGGGCGTACATCGGATCTCGGTCAGTTGCCTGAGTAAAGTAATCGATAGCATGGCGAATGTTATCTTTATCTCTCTTATTCCAGTAATGGAGTCCGCGCATGTAAAGTTCCAGCGCCTCGGGATTTCTGTTCTGAGCCGCAGCCAAAAGGGCGTATGATTTTTTCTCCTCGTCAGTTGCTGGAGAGTCAGGATAGAAAAGTACTCTGATCGAGAGTTCCTCGAGCAGAGGCATGGTTGGTGAGGGAAGGATATACTCGTTTTGAGTCAACGGCGCCCCGCCGGTAACATTTTCAAGTCGAGTTTTCAGGACCAACGAATTGCCACGCTTTACGATCCTGCCCGAGAGTATTGCCTCCACGCCTAATTGATGACCAATTGCCGGCACACTTTTACCATCATCACCCGGCACTGCATTAGCCGGCTTTACAATGAAGTCCGACCACTTTGAAAGATGATTAAACAACTGTTGTCTGATTTCAGGTCCTGGACAACTGTCTTCCGGAATTCCCTCGCAAGTGATTTGAAGTACGGCTATCGAGTGTTTCTTGCGAGTAAGCGTGGAGTAAAGAATAGCGGCGCTCACCACCGCAACTAGCAGCAGCGCGAAAAGCGCGCCCGCGCGTAAGCTGACATAAGAGCGCCATGTTGGAAGCGGTGTGATTCCCTTTTCCAGTTTGTCCAAATCAAGCAGTAACTCACTCGCCGATTGATAACGTTCTTCGCGGTTTTTCGAAAGGCAACGCTCAACGATTGGTTCAAGACCACTGTGTGACGCGGATCCGTTTTGAGTCAAAGGCTTCGGAGTTGAAGTAAGAATTGCCGAGATTACTTCCGGACCAGTTTTGCGATCGAACGGATGTGTGCCGCTCACCATCTCGTACAAGACTGTCCCTACACTGAAGATGTCGCTTCGATAGTCGAGCCTTTCATTGCATAACTGTTCCGGAGACATATATCTGATAGTTCCTGGGACCAGACCGATCTCAGAAAACTTACTTATACTGTCGTCCAAATTTTCGAGTGACTTTGGAAGCAACGACTTGGCAAGTCCGAAGTCGAGTACTTTGGCGTTGCCGCCCGGCGTCACCATGATATTGCGCGGCTTCACGTCACGATGCATTATGCCGCGAGTATGTGCCTCAGCAAGAGCACCAACAATCTGACGCGCAAGTGGAATTATCTGCTCGCGGCTGATTGAGTGTTTGCATATCATGTCGCCAAGGGTTTCTCCCTCGACGAACTGCATCACTATAAAGATGTATTCTCCATTCTCTTCAATGCTATAAACCGGACAGACATTGGGATGATCCAACATGGCCACAGCCTGAGCCTCTTTAACAAGTTGCCGCTTGGCCCAATTGTCATTTACGAGTTCTGGTGAGAGGAACTTCAACGCTACCTTACGACCTAACTTCGTGTCGTCCGCTAGATAAACTTCGCCCATTCCACCTTTGCCCAGTCGTGACAGAACTCGATATGAGCCAATCACTTTTCCGATCATTGCTTCCTGAGTCGACTGTGAGAGAACACTGAACCCGAGATTTAACGCAGGTTCTTTCATGAAGTTGTCGTTACAGTTCGAAGCTGCGATGAGAGAACAGACTTCCGCATATAGTGATTCATTTCCGGCACACACCTGCGCCAGGTAAGTTTCGCGTTCTTCAGCCGGCAGAGCTAATGCAACGTGAAACACACTCTCGATTTGATTCAAATCGGTATCAGCCATTCTCAATTTCTCGTCGCAACCACGCCCTCGCAAAACGCCAATCACGCATCACGGTAATCGGAGAAACCTTCAACACCTCCGCCGTCTCATCTACATCCAAACCACCGAAGTATCTCAGTTCCACCACCTGACTCTTGCGCTCATCGATAGCCGCCAGACGGTCCAAAGCCTCATCGAGGGCAATTAGTTCTTCCGGCCTTTCGAGACACATAACCGAAACTTCAGACAGGGAAACTTGAACTGCGTTTCCACCGCGTTTCTTACGATGTTGGTCCCGCGCATAGTTCGAAAGAATGCGGCGCATAATCCTGGCGGCAATAGCGAAGAAATGAGCGCGGTTCTGCCAATGAGTCTTTTTTTGATCGACGAGTTTAAGGTAGGCCTCGTTTACCAAAGCTGTGGTCTGCAAGGTATGGTCGCGATTCTCACGACGCATGTAGTTATGGGCCAGGCGGTGCAACTCTTGCTCGACCAACGGCAGCAGTTTCTCCAGGGCAGTTTGGTCGCCGTTACTCCAGTTAACCAGTAAACCGGTGATTTCGGACGAAGAGGTGGTAGTCATTAATCCTCGGGGGTAGGTTCAACAACTCGGAAGCAATCCACACCACGTGTACGAGTTCCGGTGATAGCTCTTGAACTGATCCAGTGCGTTATTTAGTGAAGACTAAACCGGCTGGGTAAGAACCTCATGCCACGAGTGGTGACCTGGAACTCAGCAACTCGCGTCTGAATGTGCCCCTTTTATATAGCGCCAGCCGCTTTCTTGCAATGAAATTCTCAACAGGAGCAACTTTCACGGTGAGCGAACAAAAATATGAACGGGTGGGAATGGTAACAGTAGCGGACATCCTAAAGGAATGGGTGATGGTTTTGCTGACGACCGCATTTGTAAGTTTGTACGGTTTGGCATTGGCAGGGAAGTTGAGGCCGTTGCCGGACCCATCAGTCGTCTCTCGGCTCGAACCAGTTCTCTTTGTTGTTCTGGGATACTACTTCGGCAGACTACCCGCACAACAAAGCGAACACACCCTCAAGAGTGAAATCGAACGCCAAACCAAACGAGCGGAGGCAGCCCAACAAGCCAGAGAGACAGCGTTGCAATCTCGAGACGCGCTCGATGAAAAGGTGAAAAATGCGCTGACAGCTCTCGCCAGTGGCCGCCATTTCCCGGACGGGAATGCGGAAATAGTTAACGATGCAACTACTGACATAAATCAGCACGGCTCAGTTGTAGCCGCTCTCAGCATTCTTAAATCTTAGGGTTGAGTCGTGACAATCACTCGGGAACAATTCGATTCGTTACTCGCATGGCTGAACGCCGATCGTGAACTCGCGGGACGCAAGTATGAGACGATTCGCTCCGGGCTGATTAAGATATTCGTTTCAAAGGGCTTCAACGACGCTGAAGACCTTGCTGATGAAACTATCAATCGAGTAATCGAACGGCTCACTGACATTAAGCAAGATTACATCGGAGAGCCTGCCTACTATTTTCACGGCGTCGCCAGAAACGTTGTCCGAGAGAGTAGTCGGCGAAGGGAAATCGCCTGCCAGTTAATCGATGTTCGCGTGGACCCTAAACCTGAAAAAAGTGAGGAGTTCAATTGTCTAAAGCATTGTCTACAGCTCTTGCCCACCAATAAACAAGATCTGATCTTGGATTATTACTTGTACGAAGGACACGAAAAGATCCAACATCACAAGGACATGGCTCGACAACTCAAGATAACTATCGGAGCCGTCCGCAGTCGTGCCTTTCAGATCAAGTTGAACCTTGAAAACTGCATGCGGCAATGTAATTTAAGAAAAAAGGGACAACAATGTCCGTGGATGTCGTAATGCCCGCGTCAGTTAGTCGTGCATAGTTGGGGCGTCGGCGTGAGGGACGAAGCACATGCGGCAGCGAGCTTCGTACTTGTCTGCGGCGCCGACCGCCACACGTTCTTCCGATTCAAACGTGCGTTGTGAGTAATTGGCGGGTTGGCCGCATTTCATGCAAATCGCGTGAGTCTTGGTGATGTACTCAGCGGTAGCCAAAAGCTGCGGCATTGGCTCCCACGGTTTACCGGTGTAATCCTGATCGAGACCAGCGATAATGACGCGCACACCACGTCGTGCAAGCGTATTGGCCACGTCAACCAAGTCGTTATCGAAGAACTGTCCTTCATCGATACCGACCACTTCGGTATCAGGATCAACTTTAGCCAGTATCTCAGCCGCGGACCGACTATTCGCCGACTCGTGACGCATCTCGGAATGCGAAACAATCTGGTTCTCTGAAAAGCGCGAATCCAGTTCCGGCTTAAAGACCTGGACCTTTTGTCGCGCGATCTTCGCTCGACGCAGCCTGCGGATCAGTTCCTCCGATTTTCCTGAAAACATCGATCCGGCGATCACTTCTACCCAGCCCGCATTCGGACGCGAGGTGGGTAACGGTTCGTCATGATTCACTTGAGCCACTAGTTCGTCCATTCCATCTGTTAACTGTAAAGTTTGGGATTATAAAAAGGCGCGAACGCCGCGATCAACGCCAACTCAAAACTCATCGAACGCGTCACTAAATCGCGTGACAACACACCCCAGGTGCCTTGCTTACTGCGTATGTCACGTCCGCCGGCCACGTCGTCGATGACGGATCCTAATTCACGCCGGCCTTCGACGACGTTCTTCACGATGTAAGCAGGCACTGAAATCGACGGCGCTGCGCCAAACGCACTCCGCTCTCCGTCGGTGGCGTAAGCCCAGCCGCGCAAAAACGTGTGCCACTCACCTTCGATCGAAATCGAATGGAATCCACCTTCAAGTCCGACATAAATATCGGCTTCGAGGCGACGGCTTCGCAAAGCGTCGCGTGCTGCCAAAGCTCGTTCGCGGGCACCTTCCATCAGTTGCCAATCGGTGAGAGGCATGGCGGGAACACTGGTCTCGACGCGCCGTGCAACCACGTTGGCGTTAGCCCAATCAGGATCGACGGCGGCGACGCGGGCGACGCTCGCGCGCACCGCCATGATCTTTGCGGCGCGATCCGACCCGAGGGCGATTGTCTTGATTGCCACAGATATTCTGTTGATTTCGACCGTCTGGGAACGGCTCGCAATCATGTAAACTGAATTGCGACAGAGGCTATAACACAGAAAAGGATTACGTCAAAATTTCGGCCTAAGTAGAGTAGCGCTCTTCTTTCGACTTTTATCCACGTCGAACCGGACGTCTCACGCCTTCCAGACATATTTCTCGCTGGTTTGTCATTAGTAACAGAAGACACACCAAAGCCCGGAGGATTTTCCGATGAAAGAATGCACACTCATGTTTTACTTCGCGAGCGACAATCCTCTCGCGATCAGCATTGTCTCTCAGCTCAAGGCAATCAAAGCCGCCGGCTTCCACAAAGAAGCCAACGTGATCGTGCAGTTTGATCCCTTCACAGAGGGCACGCCGACACATGTCTTTGACGTCAATTTAATTAATAAGCTGAAGATGAAATGCGACTCGAAAACCGAATTCGACGAGGATAGTCCTTTCGTCTTGAACCTGATTGAGGACAAGCTTTGGAACGGTGAAAAGACTCGAACCGGCGAATTCGTCCGGAAGGCGACCGGCAAATTCATCAAAGGCTACAACCCGCCCGAGCCGCCCAATGGCAGAGGAATTGTCAACGGACGAGATCAGGAGATCGGGCCCAAGCGGTCGCTAAGGAGTTTTCTAAAGTTTTGCAGTGAAAAGTATCCGGCGAAACACTACCTGCTCTTCATTCTCGGACATGGCGTGGTTGTCGGAAATGACGTCTTTCTTTATGACGAAAACGCTGACGAGCACTCGCTAAAGCTGGGTGACCTTGGCCACATACTGCGAAAATTCAGAGAACGCGTGGAAGACCGTGGCGGCAGCTTCGATCTCCTTGGCCTTCACAGTTGTTCTGTAAGCTCGCTGGAGGTTGCTTACGAACTCGAGGATACCGCAAAGTATATGCTCGCCTCACAGGGTACGGCCTTTGTGGGAAGCTGGCCTTACCGCCAAATGTTGAGGCGTGTCTTTAACTCGCTGGAAAACAGAACTCGCTTCAATCAGCAGACGATGAAGGAAATGCTCACCGACCTGTTCTTCTATTGCATGCACAACAGCACTGATTTCTTGCTGGCTGGTTACCCATTCGATCTTTGTCTGTGTGATCTCAGCAACATTTCAACTATCAAAAGACCGCTGGAAAAACTATCGCGTGCTCTGGTGAACGGTCTTAAGTATCGTAAAGTCATGGACCTGATTGTCCTGGCCCATTGGCGGTCACAGAGTTTCTTCCAGGAGATGTACACCGACGTCTATGACTTCTGCTTCTGCCTGCGAGAAAAGATAGAAGAGTTGCCTGGACCACGCACTGAGAGTCTTCAAGATCTCCTCGACGCTTGCAACGAAGTCATGTCAGCACTGGCAAAGGAAAGACCGGGTCGCGAGGGTGATGAAGACGAGAAACTCATCATTTGTTCGGAGTTTGCGGGACCTGAGTACCAGTATTCGCATGGTCTTTCAGTTTACTTTCCATGGTCTACGCCTCCAGCGGATCGCGGGATTCTCGAAGAGTACGCGGGTTATAAGATAAGCAAGGAATTCGAAAGCAAGTGGCTCGATTTTCTTAAAGCATATTTGAGTGCGACGATGCGTGATCCGAGCCGAGTTGAGCAACATAAGCCGGCTTTGGCGGGTGCCCAGGCGCTTTACGAAGACAAGATCAGTTTGGTTTACACGCGCGAAGGACCGCACAATGCTCAAAACGCGCTCGATCAACGTGCAAAGACGGATCCTAAAGATCCAACTGGTGGAGACTGTAGTTGTCCTTCAATTAAGAATTTCCCAAACGATATCAGGGATCCGCATCAACTGAAGCGAGCGCCAGATTCAGTCACAGTGAGTGAGACGTTCTTGCCGATGCCGGCAACTTAAAGGCTCCGCTGGTTTTTCTCTGTGTCTCTGTGTCTCTGTGTTTTCGCCCAGGAAGTGAACCACAGAGGCACGGAGACACAGAGGAGTGATTCAAATGATGGTAAGCCGACGAAGAGCAGTAATCCGACTTGTTTTGGTTTGGATGCTCTGGCTTTACCCTGCCTTCTGTCTTGCTGCCCCCACTCGCGAGCAAGACAGCAACCAGGCCCGCCAACTGCTCGCACTTAGCGAAAAGCAGAATGAGAACAATCATTCGCTGGCGCTTGAAACTGCCAGGCGAGCCCTCGAAATTTCGAAAAGTTTGAACGATGAGCTCGGAGCAGCATTGGCCCTCGATCAAATTGCGCAATGCTACTTCGCTCAAAGTGATCTCGTGGAGGCTACCGGCACTTATCAGGAGGCACTTCAACTCTGGCGCGAACAGGGTAATCTTCACCAGCAGATCCAAACGCTGAACATGTTGGGTTTTATCGACGCAGAGAAAGGAGACTGGCAGAGTGCGATTTCATATCTGACGCAGGCACAGTCCGTAAACACGGAAAACGATCCCGATCTCATGGCGCGAAGCGCGGCCGGCCTGGCGAGCGTTTTTGTTGATAGCGGATTGCCTAATAGCGCTTTGATTCATTACCAACGCGCGCGCGAGTTTTACCGAAAAGCTGACTACGCACGCGGCGTGAACCGAATGACGATGATGATCGGGCACACGTATTTCCTGCTGCAAAACGCTTCGGCTGCCGAAGAGCATCTGCAAACCGCGCTCGCTAGTTTTGATCCTTCCGGAGTTGATGCCGCCCAATGTAATGAATACCTCTCTCAGCTGCGGATTGCGGCAGCACAATATGCAGATGCGCTCCAACACTTGCTGCCGGTCGTGAAGATTTACGAAAGTGCCGGCAATCCGAAGCAGGCCGCGCGTGTTCGTGCACTCATCGGTCAACTCTACGAACAACAGGGAAACTTCGCAGAAGCGCGTGCGAACTATCTCGAAGCGTCGGAAACATTTCGTCGCATATCAGACCGCGTCAGTGATGCTGCTGTCTCTTTTGCTCTAGGACGTTTGGAGTTAGAAGCCGGTGATTACGACGCAGCGGAACCATTTCTCAAGCAGTCGATCGAATATACCGAGTTCATTCGCAGCAAGTCGATCGGTCGAGAGCTCAAGCAAGCGTTTTCGGCGAGTGTGCACGCGCGTTATGCCGCCTATGTCGAATGCCTCATGCGTAAGCACGCGAAGCAGCCATCGCAGGGTCTTGATGTAATGGCGTTTGAAGCCAGTGAACTGGCAAGAGGTAGATCGTTGGCTGAGTTGCTGCACGACACTCAAACAGATCTCCTGAACGGTGTAGACGCGCAAACGGCGGAACGAGAAAAATCCTTACGCCAGTTGATTCGCGCTAAGGAAGACTATTGCGTCGATCTTCTCGCAACAGATTACAGCAAAGAGGACTTGGACCAACTCGAAGCATCGCTCGCGCGTTTGCGCGATGAGTACAAACAAGTGCTGGATAAGATCCGGATAGTAAATCCATCTTATGAACGAATCAGTCAACCAAGTGCGTATTCTCTGCGACAGATTCAACAGCAAGTCATCAATGATGACCAAACTGTGCTGTTGGAATATCTTTTGGGGAACAATGCCAGTTATGTTTGGCTCGTCTCGAAGAACGGCTTTGCGTCCTACGAAATACCAAAGGAAGCAATAATCAACGAGGCAGTGGGAAAGCTGTATAACCTCCTGTCTGTGAAACCTACGGCTGAAAGCGAAACAAAGCTGCGCGATGCTGCTCGTGAATTGGGACAAATGGTTTTGGGACCGGTCGCCGGCCAACTCGCCGGCCGCCGTGTGATCGTGGTTGCAGACGGCGGACTTAATTACATTCCATTTCAGCTCTTGCCTCTCGATCGCGAACTGCTGATCGAAAAAGTTGAGGTTATCAACACTCCCTCTGCGTCCATTTTGGGCCAGCTGAGATCGGAGCGATCCAAGCGACAACCAGCGGACAAAGTAGTCGCAGCTTTCGGAGATGCGGTATTTCCTTCAAATTACGTGGAGTATAAAGAATCCGGCTCCGATCAACTCGTCGCGAAGCAAAAAAGACTTGCTCAACCGGCCGGAAGTAATTCGCGTGACATCGACATCGCGGAAGACGCGCTCAATCCGGAAAAGATCCAGCCTCTGTTTTATGCCCGATGGGAGTTGCAGAACCTGCGCGAGCTACTTGGTTCTGAGGCCTTCCTGGCCACAGGCTTTGATGCGTCGCGTGAAAAGCTGGAGAGCGCAGACTTGAGCCACTACTCAATTCTTCATCTAGCCACGCACGGCATTCTAAATACGAAGAATCCGGAAGATTCAGGGTTCGTCTTGTCGTTGGTCGATCCTAACGGCAAACCGCAGAACGGATTCATCACGATGAAGGATGTCTATCGTCTACACGTTCCGGTTGTGTTAGTAGTGATCAGTGCTTGCCGCACAGGATTAGGTAAAGAAGTTAAAGGCGAAGGGTTGATTGGTCTGACAAGAGGTTTCATGCATGCCGGCGCGTCGAGCGTGGTTTCAACGCTGTGGCGAGTCGACGACGAGGCTACGGCGGAATTGATGAAACACTTTTACGCAAACATGCTACAGCAGGGCATGACACCGGCGGCAGCGTTGCGTGAAGCGCAAAATACGATTCGACAGGATCCGCGCTGGACGTCGCCGTACTACTGGGCTGCGTTTACGTTGCAAGGCGAGTACAAGGAAAGCATTTACGTGCCTTTGACTACACGCGCAATGGTACGACGAGTTGGTATCGAATTAATGGTACTAATGTTTTTGATTGGACTCGGCTGGTGGCTGTGGCGATGGCATGCGGCGCGCTAAACTCTGTGCCTCCGTGCCTCTGTGGTCGGCTATGAACCACAGAGACACAGAGGCACAGAGGCACAGAGGCACAGAGGAAATCATTCCACTTTGAAAAAATAGCTGCCGGCTATTCCCTCTTGTTGACCGTCTTGCTTGATCCCAGAGACGCGCAATGCATACGACCCGCGCGTTACGGCAGTAGCCGGAACGATTACCGTAATCGTTTGCTTATTCTGTTCTGTTATTTCAACAGGGCGCCTCACACCGTCACGATTAATAAGTTCGACTTGATAACTCTTGTATTGATTCGATTGCTCAGGAAGGTGAAGAACAATCCTCGCGGCATCATTTTCCGGAGCCAAATGTAATGTGGTCGCCTGAGAACCTTCCGCGCGATCTGACGCACTCATCGTCAATTCAAGTGACGCAAAATTTCTGTAGGTGGGCTTGTCCTTAAAGATCTGATAAGCAATGCCAACAGCGATCACGATTATCGCTACGGTGGTCGCGAGCCTGAACGCAGACCTTTGTGAAGACCAAAACGCCTGCCAACGCTCGCCGAGCGTCGGCGTCTGGACGACTGGTTTGGCAGGGGCTGACGCTCGATCGATCAATGCGGCTGCAAACTGAGCCTTTGCCCGACGTTGCGGTGACTTCAGAAAATACTGCTGAACACGCTCGCATTCTGGGCCTTG
Source organism: Pyrinomonadaceae bacterium (assembly GCA_035248565.1). Classification (GTDB taxonomy): domain Bacteria; phylum Acidobacteriota; class Blastocatellia; order Pyrinomonadales; family Pyrinomonadaceae; genus PSRF01. The sequence continues at coordinate 22,186 of DATFHH010000098.1, forward strand.
AAACTCACCGTTGACGTATTGATCCGTGATCTCGTCGACGATCGTGTCAAACTCCTCGCCAAAGGTCGCATCGGTCAGTAATTGCAGTTCCACGCGTTCTTCATCTGCTTCGCCCAACTGGCCTAGCAGATAGCGCTTTACCTCGTTTTTCACGTTGTTGTTTATGTTAGTCACTCCCACGATCACCTGCCGCTACTAATAATGGCATCAGGGGCTATTTTTGTTTTTGTCACGGCGGTTAATGCATTCAAGTACGCATTTTTCAAGGGTTACGCGCAAATGGTGCGCTCGGGTCCGCAAAGCACCCTCGCTGATCGAAAGCTCGCCGGCCATCTCGCGGTGATGCTCGATCTTCGCATGCCCATGATAAAGATGATAATCAAGAATAAATTCCTGTTTGTCCTCAGGCAGCAGTTTTAGGCACTTTGCCAAACACTCTGATATCTCGGTTTTTTCCGGTTCCCTGGTCAGGCAGTCAGGCACGACATCTGTCGCGACTTCTTTCCGCCTTTTCTCTTCCAAAATTACATTGCGTGCTACGCCGTGGAAGTATTTGGCAGGATCGCCGACGTAAGTGTCTCGAATCTCCGGCAATCGTTTAATCACCCGGTCCACCGTCTCATCGGCAGCATGTCCCGCGTCACTGACGCCCTTGGAAACAAACATGCGCACGAGGCCGGCGTGGATCACCTCATACCGCTCGCCCGCCTTCTCGCGATCGGGATCCAGCCACTTAAGTAAAGCGTCAAATAGTTCCTTGGTGATGGTCAAGTCTAACTATAAGTTCCTCAGGACTTGGGGATCGATACGACGTGTGTTTGCGAAAGCTAGCTCAGAGGCGTGGTCAATAGCAAGAACAGGATCTCATCCACAGATTACGCAGATTCATTTAATACAATCTGCGTAATCTGCGTAATCTGTGGATAAAGGCGTGTCTTGACATTCAATACTGCGGTTGTTGTAATCCAATTACGGAGGTGCTCGAGTGGCAATCGATGAATTAGTTTACGATTGGAATACAGTCGAACCGTCTCTCACAGCTCCTAATCGTCATATCAGCATCGACGACGAAACTTTGCGCGATGGTCTACAGTCCCCATCGGTTTGCGAACCCACGGTAGAACAAAAACTCGAGTTGCTTCACTTGATGGAAGCACTCAGCATCGACACCGCCGACATCGGACTGCCCGGCGCCGGTGGCACTCACGCAGCCGGAGTCGAACGACTCGCCCGCGAGATCGCCGATAAGAAACTAAAGATTAGACCAAACTGTGCGGCGCGAACACATCGCAACGACATCATACCAATCGTCGAGATCTCACAACGCGCCGGTATTCCGATCGAGGCTTGCACCTTTATCGGCTCCTCTTCAGTGCGATTTTTTGCGGAAGATTGGACGCTCGAGAAGTTGTTGCAGATGACTGAAGAGGCTGTGTCTTTTGCGGTGAGTCAGGGACTGCCGGTGATGTACGTGACGGAAGATACGAGTCGCGCGAAACCGGAGACAATTCGTGCGCTTTACACGACTGCTATTCGCTGCGGCGCCAAAGCAGTTTGCGTTTGCGACACGGTTGGACATTCAACGCCTGACGGCGCGCGCGCAGTAGTGAAGTTCGTCAAGAGTATCATCGAGGAACAGGGCGGCAACATCAGACTGGATTGGCACGGCCACCAGGATCGCGGCTTGGGTGTGATCAACTCGATCGCCGCGATCGAGGGAGGCGCCGATCAAGTTCATGGTTCGGCACTCGGAATCGGTGAACGCGTCGGCAACACGCCGCTCGATCAATTGCTTGTGAATCTGAAACTGCTCGGCTGGATCGATAACAACCTTTCGCGCTTGGGTGATTACTGTCGGACGGCAGCGCGGATATGCGGTTGGAGTGTGCCGGCGAATTATCCGGTGTTTGGTCGCGATGCGTTTCGCACCGCAACCGGCGTGCATGCCGCGGCCGTTATCAAAAGTTATAAAAAAGGCGATCGGCGGCTGGCCGATATTGTTTACTCGGGAGTTCCGGCGGCTGAGTTCGGACTCGAACAAGTAATCGAGATTGGACCGATGAGTGGCAAGTCAAATGTGATTTACTGGCTCGAGAAACGCGGTCTCGAAGCAACTGAGAGTCGTGTTAATCGGATCTACGAGCATGCGAAGGCGGCGAGTGGGGTACTCGAAGAGAGTGAGATCATGGAATTAGTATGAGCCGATCCGCCTCCATTCGCGAAAATCCGCGGCTCACTCTCGAACATCTGCTGTCCTCACCTGAGGTTACACGCGCACTGCGCTCCTTCGAAACAAACGCGGAAGCAATTACGCAGGAACACCTTCGCATCGCTTCCGTTCCCGCGAGCCCGTTCGACGAACACGAACGCGCTGAGTATCTTCGTCAGAAGTTTTTAGAACTCGGATTGACAGAAGTTGAAATAGACGATGAAGGCAACTGTCTCGGATTGATCGAAGGCGCGTCTCGCTCGCCTTTGATAGTCGTCAGCGCGCATCTCGACACAGTGTTTTCAAAGGACACGGACTTTACGATCGTCAAGCGCGATGGCAGATTTTTTGCGCCCGGAATTGCTGACGATAGCAGCGGTCTCACAGCCTTGATCGTATTGGCTGCGGCTATTCAGAACGAACGAATCGCGACCGAGGGTTCGATTCTGTTCGTCGGAACAGTGGGCGAAGAGGGCGAAGGCAACCTGCGCGGTGTGCGTCATCTCTTTACGAAGGGTCGTTGGGCCGCACGCGTGGATGCGTTTCTAAGCTTTGACGGGCCAGGCGTGGATCGCATTACGCATCGAGCGCTCGGATCTCGTCGTTATCGCGTCGACTTCGTTGGACCAGGCGGACATTCTTGGGGCGACTTCGGTCTGCCTAATCCCGTGCACGCGATGGGCCGCGCGATTTCGAGACTCGCTGCTTATCCTGCTCCGAAAGAGCCACGAACAACCTTCAACGTCGGGCGCATCGAGGGCGGCACGAGCGTGAACGCGATTCCGAGCAAGGCTTCGATGGAGGTCGATCTGCGGTCGAGCGCTGAGAATGAATTACGTCGGTTGGATGCTTTCTTCCGGCGCGCGATGAAAGAAGCTGCTGACGAGGAGAATGCAGTCAGACGTGCTGGTGGTCCAGAGGTGAAAGTCAAACTGGATCTCATCGGTGAAAGACCGACGGGAGAAACGCCGAGTGATTCACCGTTGGTCGAACTCGCGATCGAAGCGACGAGGATGCTCGGATTCGAGCCGCGTCTCGATCAGGCGTCAACCGATTCGAACTTACCAATCTCGCTGGGGATATCGGCAATCACTGTTGGGGCTGGTGGCGCGTCCGGCAACTCACACACGCTCGATGAATGGTATGACCCACGCGATCGCGATAAGGGATTGAAGCGTGGATTGCTGGTCGTGCTCGGGATGGCCAGGTTGATTTAGCCGCGGATGACGCGGCTAATGCTTTTTACTAGTTGATCGGAATCGAGATCGTCGCAGATCCGGGTTTGCCTGGAGGGAAGCGTTTCTGTCGCGCGATTCTCAACGCGTTCGCATCGCCACCTGATGCCTGCGTCACTCGACCGGACTCATCATAAGTTACCGTCACAACAACTTTCTTTGCACCGGGCTTGAGAGTTTGGGGAGGGGGCGCAGAAGCCGTCGTTCCGTTCTCAGCATTCTTCGCTTCTCGGGCTTTGCGTTCCTTTTCACGCTGACGCCGAGCTGCCAACGCAGCAGCGTCTTCACTTGTCGTCTCAGACTCTGCGGTTGATGCTTGTGGCTGCACCGGAGCCGCGCTTTGATTGTTTTCCGGAGCAGGAGCCTGGGTCATAGTCGCCGCCGGTGTCGCAACCACCTTCTTACTGTACCAACCTGCCGGCACACCAATCACTGCCACGCTTGCCACTACTGCCACCGCAATCGCACCAATGAAAAGTGGCTTGCGACGACTGCCAGATTCTTTTCCTGCAAACGAAAAGAACGTAGGCGACACTGAGTTCTCAACCTCTGACTTCGACATTGTTTCAACCGACGCACCTTCGAGCTCATCGGGCTCGGGAACGTAGTCGGTAGGAAACGCCAAGCCCGGAGGGATGTTCTCGTCCAGCCGGCGCAAACCTTCGAGCACCACCTGCGTCCACGGTTGATTGATGGTCCGGTGCACTGACTCCGCATCAACGCTGAATTCAAACTCCGCATTCGGCAGCGTCAACGCATAGTAGACCGCGTCGATTCCATGCAGCACGCCGATGCGCGCGTCCACCACTGAGCCCGCTTGCAAGTAAAAATAACCCGCGCCTTGCGGGTACAAAACTTTGAGACGGCCACTCTTTCGCTGATTACAGAAAAACTCGATTAACTCAGAAAGTGAAAGATCGCTGAGGTGTCCAGTTAATGCCATGAGAACTAGTCCCTTCTAGAAGAACGTGCTTATTGGAACAGCGGGGGAGAATGGCGCGCCGATCGCTCAGCGCGCCATCGAAGGTAGGTTAGGGAACCAGCGCAAACTTGTAGTTAATAACGCCGGAAACCTTTACCGGTTGACCGGAAAGCTTAGTGGGCGAAAATCTCGCTTTTAATGCTGCTTGCACTGCCGCTTCCCGCAAAATTGTTGGACCACTCGATGCCGTTGCGGCAACCACTTTGCCTGTTTCGTCAAGAATCACGTCGACCACTACCACGCCTGCAGTTCGCATGCGCTTGGCTGCTTCAGGATAAATCGGCGGTGGCAAAGAGATCGCGGTGCCGTTGAGCACGCCACCTGAAACAGGCTTGAGAATCGGTTTTGGACCAGGGCTCGGTGGCGGTTCCGAATCGAGATTTATCACGGGAACGGCTTGGCTACTGCTAACGGTCGGGGCCTTCAGATCCATCTGTGCAGATCCGAGCTTAGTCGCGGAGGCTGAAGCTGATGGCAGTTCCGGAGCAACCGTTTTTTGAGAATTGCGTTTATTGTTTGTTGCGTTCGGCTTTGGATCAACTGCCGGTTTGTTTGCCGCTACCGGAGCGACGGGCTGCGGGGTTGTCGTCGCGCCGGGTTGGGCCAACTTCATCATGCTCTCGTCGAGGTAATACATGATCGAGCGATAAGTGACTTCGCTCGGCTCGAAAGTAACGCCGCGGGAATCTACAACGGCAACCGAGGTTGTCATCTTGTTCCAGTTACCGAGGAAGTCGAACTCATACTTGTAGATTTCCTTGCTCAACAACGTCCCATCGGGATTGAGCAGAGTCATCTCGCTGATGTTCCCCTTTTCGTCGTACTTATAGACTTCCTTGCCAGTCAGCGTTGCGCCGGCGATCGGGAAATACTGGTTTTCGATCTTGTTGCCCTTGATGTCGTAAGCCGCAAGTTCAACCACGACCGGTTTGGTCTCGTTCTGGCGGCCATCCGCGGTCGAAAGCTTTGCCACTTCGGTGCGGACGCGTCTTACGGGGCCAATCAAGCCGTCGCGCGAGCGGTCGCTTTCGACGACTGGCGCTGTGGCTGGGGCACTACCGGCTTTGGCTGTCATGTTGGATTGAGCACTTGCCGCAGAGCTCAAGACCACCAGGCAAAGCGTGATAAAACATAATCGGTTAGGCATTCTAGACATTGTTTTCTCCATAAATTCGCTGAGGCAGGCCAACTCTGGAAAGACTAGGCGGGAAAGGGCCCAAACCATACTAACGAAGATAAACACTGTTTGTCCAGCGGAATTTAGCCGCGGATGAACACGGATTGAAGACGGATTGGGGTCTAGATTGGTAAACGCCTCAACACACCAATCCGCCTTTTATCTATGTTCATCCGCGGCTAAAAAGCTGGTCAGTGCGGCTGGCGGCCAGTAGTTCGTGGGCGGCTTGGTAGACTGCTTTTACTGGGATTTCGCCGATTCTCGAACCAAAAATCAGGCGATTGTGCCGTCCGGCTGGTGTGTAGCTGTGTGGATCCGGGCGATCAAGAATCATGATGACTGGAGTTCCAACCGCAGCGGCGATGTGCGCCGGGCCGGTGTCATTCGAAATGAACAACGTCAAACGCGCCTGGGCTGAAGCGAGTTGGGAGATCGTCAACCGGTCAAAGAAAATGGTCGACGGCGGAAAGAGGGTGCGCATTTGCGGGACCATTGCCCTCTCTTCCGGACCGGCAAAAACGATGACGCGAACTCGATCGTTTCGGATTAAGTGATCCGCCAATTCCGCAAAGCGATCGAGCGGCCAGATCCGTCCCGCGTGACCAGCACCTGGAAACAGTCCGACGAGAAGTTCGTGTGACTGCGCCTTCTCTTTTTTCAGCAGCGACTCCAGCGCAAAATCCGCGGCGGCATTCGTCTTCAGCACTGGAGTGCGCGGTGCGTTCTGAATACCGAGCGGCTTCAGCAGTTCGAGATAACGATCGATGAGATGATTTTTTTCTACTTCTCTTGCGGGGCGCGGTTCGAAATTCGCGAGAAAATCAAGCGAACGATTTCGTCTCGACGCGTAGAGACGGTGAGGCGCGCCTGACAGGAATCCGAGTAAGTTTGTCTCATACAAACTGTGCAGGTCGATTACGAAATCAAACTTCGCTTTGCGCACCTGCGCAACGAGCTTCACGATGCGTCCGATTGAAATCAGTTTCGCGCCATCACGCAATGAGACACGATCGACTTCCAAGACATCGTTCGCATAACCCGACAGACTGATCAACTCTCCGCCCGGTTTGCCAACAGCAACCGTTATCTGCGCGTGTGGAAAGCGCGCGCGTATGGCGCGGAGCGCCGGCAAACTCATCACCACGTCGCCAAGCTGACCAAAATCGATGACGAGTATATTGCGGGGATCCGTCTTCATCCGTGTCAATCCCCGGCTCTTAAGTCGACGCCGGTCATCTCGGCTGGTTTCTCTAAGCCCAACAACCCGAGCATTGTCGGCGCCACGTCTTCAAGCGCGCCACCACCTCGCAGCTTCACTCCCACCGACTCTTCATCAACCAAGTGAAACGGCACTGGGTTCGTCGTGTGCGCCGTATGTGGACCACCTGTGCGGGGATCGATCATCTGCTCCGCATTGCCGTGATCTGCCGTGATGATCGTAATGCCTCGCGCTTCACGAATACGCTTTGTGATCCAACCCAGGCACCTATCCACGTAATGACACGCCTCGATCGTCTTATCCAATTTCCCGGTATGGCCCACCATGTCGGGATTCGCAAAGTTGATCACGAAAACGTCCGTCTCGCCTTCATCGATGCCGCGCAGCACCTTGTCGGTGACTTTGAACGCCGACATCTCAGGCTCGAGATCGTAGGTCGCGATCTTTGGCGACGGCACCAGCAGCCGCCGCTCGCACGGATACTCCTTTTCCACGCCGCCATTGAAGAAGTAGGTGACGTGCGCGTACTTCTCCGTCTCAGCCAATCGATAGTTACGCACGCGAAGATGACCCCAAACTTCCGCTAGCACGTTGCGATGCTGTCGCGGCGGAAACGCGACCGGAAGATTGAACGTGTTGTCGTACATCGTGAAGCAAACAAACTCCACGCGCGGCCGATCGAAGATCGGAAACTCGTTGAACTCCGGTAATGCCAGCGCTCGTGTTAGCTGGCGCGCACGATCCGGTCGAAAGTTGAAGAAAATGACTGAATCGCCGTCGTTGATCGTCGCGACTGGACTACCATCGCTACGCACAATCACAACCGGCTCGACGAACTCATCAGTCACATCACGTTGATACGACTGATTGATCGCGGCAATCGGATCTGTGGCGCGCTCGCCAGTCGCTTTCGTCAACAGCTCATAAGCGCGTCGCGTTCGCTCCCATCGTTTGTCACGGTCCATGGCGTAGTAACGACCAACCACGCTGGCGATTTCACCGCAGTCGAGTTCGTTCATCTTTCGTTGCAGCGCTTCGATGTATGACGTGCCGGATTTCGGCGCGGTGTCGCGCCCATCGAGAAAGCAATGAACAAAGACGCGGTCCATTTCATGCTTTTTTGCCACGCGTAGCAGTGCATAAAGATGAGTTAGAGACGAATGGACCTGGCCGTCTGAAATAAGTCCCATGAGATGAAGCGACTTACCGCGATCCCGTGCGAGATCAATCGCATTTGCCAGCACCTTGTTACGGTAAAACTCGCCGGTCTCGATCTCGTGGTCCACCAGTGAGACGTCCATGCGAATGACGCGACCGGAGCCGATATTGAGATGACCGACTTCTGAATTTCCCATCACGCCGGCAGGCAGACCGACGCGTGAGCCGTGGGCTTCGAGCAATGTGCGCGGATACTTTTCGCAGATTTCGTCATAGAAGGGTGTTTCTGCGATTGCGATCGCGTTGCCCTCGCGAGCCGGAGAATAACCCCAGCCGTCGATTATGATGAGCGCGAGCGGGCCTGGTTTTCTAGACATATTTTTTAGCCGCGGATGACACGGATTGAAGGAACGATTTGCGACCGGCGAAGCGCGCAGCGCCGCGCAGATCTTCTTCGATGCGCAGCAGTTGATTGTATTTCGCGGTGCGATCGGTGCGCGACAGCGATCCTGTCTTGATCTGCCCTGCATTCGTGGCTACGGCGAGATCGGCAATGAATGGATCTTCAGTCTCACCTGAACGATGCGAGATGATCGTGGTCCGGCGGTTTCGTTGCGCGAGCTCGATACAGTCCAGTGTCTCCGTCAACGTCCCGATTTGATTGACTTTGATGAGGATCGAGTTTGCTACACCCAGGTCGATCCCTTTTTGCAAAAACCTCGTGTTAGTAACAAACAGATCGTCTCCCACGAGTTGCACTTTGCCACCGATCTCGTCTGTCAGGAGTTTCCAACCGGTCCAATCATTTTCGGCCATGCCGTCTTCAATCGAGATGATTGGATACTGCTCGCACCAGCCTTTCCAGTATGAAACCATCTGCTCACTCGACAGTTTTCTCTTGTCACTCTTTTTGAAAACGTATTTCTTGCCGTCGTAAAACTCGCTGGCTGCCGGATCCAACGCCAGCAAACAATCCGCGCCTGGTGAATAGCCGGCTTTGACGATCGATTCGAGAATCGTTTCAATTGCTTCCTCGTTCGATCTCAGGTTGGGCGCGAAGCCTCCCTCGTCGCCAACCCCCGTAGCGTAGCCCTTGCTTTTCAAAACTGATTTCAGTTGATGAAAAACTTCAGCGCCAATTCGCAACGCTTCGGCGAACGTTGCTGCGCCCGCGGGCACGACCATAAACTCCTGGAAATCGACATTATTGTCGGCGTGTGCACCACCGTTGAGGATGTTCATCATCGGCGTCGGCAGTGTGCGTGCGTTTGGACCACCGAGATACCGATAAAGAGGAAGCTCCAACTGCGCCGCGGCCGCACGTGCCGTCGCCATTGAAACCGCGAGCAATGCATTCGCGCCGAGTTTGGATTTGTTGTCGGTGCCGTCCAGTTCGATCAGCGCGCGATCGACTTCAGCCTGGTCCAACGCATCAAATCCCTGTAACGCCGGCGCGATTATCTCGTTGACGTTGTGAACTGCCGTCAACACTCCCTTGCCGCCGTAGCGCTTCTTATCGCCGTCGCGCAGCTCCACCGCTTCGTTTTCACCAGTTGAAGCTCCTGACGGGACCGAGGCACGTCCAGTTTCACCATCCGCCAAAACCACTTCCGCCTCTACGGTAGGATTACCGCGCGAATCCAAGATCTCACGTGCCAGAACGTGCTCGATCCAGCTCATCCTTTAGTTCCCCTTCTCCGTCATCAGTTTGAAGAATCTCCAGTTTCACTCGCATCACGCGACGCTTCTCGACGCGTTCGACTTTAAAGACAAGGCCATCGTACTGCACTACTTCTCCGGGCTTGAGTATGTGTCCGGCTTCCGTCATCAAAAACCCACCAATCGTTGTGTATGCTTCAGACTCGGGCACTGAAAGTTCCAAACGTCGATTGAGATCGCGCACAGCCAATCCGCCGTCCAGAAGATAGTTAGACTTGTCGACCTCAGTGATCTGCTCATTCACTTCTTCGTCGTGTTCGTCTGAGATGTCTCCGACGATCTCTTCGAGCAGATCTTCCAGAGTGATGATGCCCTCGAGTCCGCCGTGTTCATCGACTACGAAACCAAAATGCATTTTTGCTTGTTGCATCTGGCGCAGAACGTGTTCGAGCCGCGCAGTGTCGACCACGTACAGCGGCGGTTGCAGCACGTCTTCGAGTTTGAACTCCTCAGGGTGAAGCAAATAGGGCATTACGTCTTTGCTATGTACGAAACCACAGACGTCGTCAAACGACTCTCGATAGACAGGCAAGCGCGAATAACGATGCTGTTCAAAAGCTTTCGTGATCTCTTCGAGGCTACACGTGTTCGGGATCGCCGCCATTTCGGTGCGTGGGACCATCGCTTCACGCACGACAGTGTCGGAGAACTCAAACACACGATGTATCAAGCGGCGCTCTTCGGCGCGCAAGTGTCCACTCTCACGCGAGATGTCGATGAGACGGCGGAGCTCTTCTTCCGTGTAGGTTGATGCGTGTTCTGTACTTGCCTGGATGCCGACTAATTTCACAGCGCGTGCGCTGGCCCAATCGAGTGCACGAATCGGCAAACTAAAAATGCGATAGAAGAGCTGCATCGGCAACGCGATCACTAGTGCAACTCTCTCTGCGAGCGCGAGGCCCATCAACTTTGGCGCCTGCTCGCCGAGTACGATGTGCAATGAAGTGATAATCGAAAATGCGATGACGAACGAGATGCCGTGACGCAGCGTATCTGAAAACCCCGACAGTGGGCCTTCCAACAAACGCGCGATCGCCGGCTCGCCGATCCAGCCCAAGGCAAGTGAAGCGAGCGTGATTCCCAGTTGGCACGCGGAAAGATAAGAGGTGAGATTCTGTAACAGCACCATCAACCGCTTGGCGGAGCGGCTGCCTTGCGCGGCTAGTGTTTCAATACGTGAGGAACGCACGCCGACGAGTGCGAATTCCGTCGCTACAAAGAAGCCATTAGCTGCGACCAGTACCAGAACCGCAAGCAGTTTTACGGTAATTGCCGTGGCAGAACTCATGTGGGGTGGAGATCATAACACGGCGAGGGTCATCCAGATATTTAGCCGCGGATTTTCGCGGATAAACGCGGATTAGATCTGCGTTCATCCGCGAAAATCCGCAGCTAAATAGAATCTTGATTAGTGTCCGGCTGCGGCCCCGGCTGCGCGGCTGCGTACCGGTCGTCGATCATGCTTGCTGTGGGCGCGTGCGAGTGCCTGATCGACGCGAGGTTCGATATTGCACTCGGGCTGGCGGCACACGGCTGCCAATTCCGACACCACGAGATAGCGTGAACGTTCGAGCATCCGTTGTTCGCGAAAAGAAAGAGGTTTAATACTGCTTAGATACGTTAAATGCTTCAGCACCTCGGCCACTTCAAAAATGTCGCCGGTGCGCATTTTTTCTGAAAATTCCTTAAAGCGATCCTTCCAATCATTGGCGGGGGAAGAAAAATCATCTGCTAGTGCCTTGAAAAGCATGTCGCACTCGCCTGATGAGATTGGGGCTCGCAGGCCAACTTCTGAAGCATTGGATACCGGAACTAAGACCAGAGAGTTATTAGCAACAAGACGAAGCGTGTAAAAAGGTTGGAGCGAATTGCCTATTTGCTTCTGTTCTATTTGCTCGATGGTCCCGATTCCGTGATTCGGGTAAACGACTTTCTGGCCGACTTTGAAGCCCACCATTGCACCTCCATCGAATTTGAAAATATCAGACTGCGCCGCACGCGCGGGTCTTTGGGGAAATTGCCGAGGACGCAGATAGCGTCGAAGCCCTGTTTGGTAAGTAATTGGAGTCTAGCAAGCGATCTTGCGAATGGTCAAGGATATCCATCCACAGATTACGCAGATTGATACAAATAGAATCTGCGTAATCTGTGGATGGTTTTCTGCTTTTTCGCGGCTGTTGTCAGCTTCAAGATTCAACTGTTAGGATCGCGCCCGCGATGGCTCATCTGAAGATCACCGACGCAAGTGGCCGTCAATGGCAGTTCAGCTTCCTGCCGAAAGTCACTTGCACGATTGGCCGCGCGCCCGATAACGCGGTGGTGCTCGACGATCCTCGCGCTTCTCGTTATCACGCCCATATAACTCAAACCGACAACGGCACGTTCACGATAGTCGACGGAGCAATGGTCAATGGCCAACTTCGTCGCAGCGCGAACAAGGTCTTCATCAACGGTGAACCGCAGTTTGACCATCAACTGAAGAACGGCGATCGCGTAACCATCGGGGCGAGCACGTTGCGTTTCGAACAGCCGGTTGAGGAACGGACCACCGACGTTCGCTATGACGACAAGCCTCTCGGTCACACGCAGTTGTTGATCTCGGCAAATGACGTGATGTCGACCGTGCTTCGTTCGAAGGACGAAGCGACGACTTCGCCGCAGCGCGACAAAGTTCTGGAGACGCTGCAACGTAAAGCAAACATTCTGAGTGCGCTCTACGAGATGAGTAAGACGCTCGGTTCTGTTTTCGATCTGAACGCGATCTTTGAGAAAGCCACCGACATCATTTTCAGATCGACGCCGGCAGATCGTGTCGTGGCGCTGCTCGCGGAAGAAGGCAGCCAGGATTCGAACCTGATGCCGATCGCCATGCGCGCGCGCGACAATAAGCTCGAAGCACATGCGCGCAAGCTTTCAATCGGTCGCACGATCACGCGAAAGGTCATGAAGGATCGAGTCGCACTGTTGTCGCAAGACGCGGCGGCTGATGAACAGTTTGCAGGCGTGGATTCGATCGTTTCGCAAGGCGTGCGCTCGACGATTTGTGCGCCTCTCGTCGCCGAGACCCGTGTTCACGGAGCGTTGTATGCAGATCGTCTCGATCCGTTCGCTGCATTCAAGCCTGACGATCTTGAGCTGATTAGCGCTGTGGCTGCACAAACGGCAATTGCGGTTGAGAACGCGCGTGCTCACGAACGTTTGGCACGAGAAGAAGTCGCACGCGCAAACTACAGTCGCTTCTTGCCGGAGTATGTAGTAAAGCAGATGCTGGAGAATCCCGAGTCGTTCAAACTCGGCGGCGTCAGTCAAACGATTACGATCTTGTTTGCTGACATTCGTGGGTTCACACGCATCTCGGAGCATGCGCCACCGGAGAAGATCGTGAGTCTGCTTAATCGCTACTTCTCCGCGATGACTGACATCATCTTTGCTCACGGTGGAACTCTCGACAAGTATCTCGGCGACGGTTTGATGGCGCTTTTCGGCGCGCCCACCGCCACGCCCGACGATGCATCGAACGCACTCAACGCCGCGGTTGCAATGCAACGCCGGATGCTGGCGATCAATCGAGAACTGCACGACGAAGGCTTTCCGGAGATCGGTGTCGGGATGGGACTTCACACCGGCGAAGTGGTGGTCGGGTATATCGGCTCTGATCGCCGCTCTGAATATACCGCCATTGGAGATACAGTGAACACTTCGTCACGTTTGGAGTCTAATGCTCGTGGCGGCGAGATCCTGATTAGCGATGCCACTGCGAGGGCGGCGCATAGTCGCTACAAATTGAAGCCTCGCGAGCCGATCATGGTTAAGAACCGGCAGCAGCCCGTGAATCTCTGGGAAGTTGACTGGCAACGGGCAAGCGGATCTTTCTAGAGCATTGCCAATTGCCAATTCTTTTTATGTCGTTCATAGGGAAAACCAAGACCTTCCTCGGCCTTAACGCGCTACGAAACCTCGTCTCGGATTCAATGGCCATTGACATGGGTTCAGCGAGCACGATCATCGCTGTGCGTGGTCGTGGCGTCGTCGTCGACGAGCCTTCGGTAGTTGCAGTTAACAAGGTCACCGGCGAAGTTATCGCCGTTGGTATCGAAGCCCACAAGATGCAAGGTCGTGAGGCGCGCGATGTCACGGTGATCGCGCCGCTCGTGGATGGTGTCGTCGCCGACTTTGAACGCACGCGGACGATGTTGGACCACTTCGTGCGAAAAGCTCGCAGCGGCATCTCGCATTTTAGCCGCCGGGCGATCATGAGCGTGCTCTCCGAAGTGACGCAGGTTGAACAGCGCGCACTGTTGAGCGCCGCTGAAGAAGCGCGCATCAGTCGTGTTTACATGATCGAGGAAGGTCAGGCGGCAGCGATCGGCGCGGGTGTGCCGATTAACGACGAACACGCGGCCGCAGTAGTAGATATCGGAGGCGGCACGACGAACGTCGCCGCGATTATCAGCGGGTCGATCATCGCTTCGCGGGCGGAACGGATCGGCAGTTCTGACATCGACATCGCGATCATGGATCGATTGCGACGTCATCGCGGTCTAACGATCGGCGTGCAAACAGCCGAACGGTTGAAGCTAGAGCTGAGTTCTGCCATTGAGCCTGAAAACCCTGACAAGAAGATCCACGTGCGTGGGCGCGACGTGCAAACAGGCAGTCCGGGCGCTGTTGATTTCACTGCCAGTGAGGTTTACGGGATCACGTTGCCGATCATGCGCCGGGTTGCCGATGAAGTGCGAACGTTACTGGCTGATCTATCGCCGGAAGTCGCAGGCGACATTTTCGATCGCGGTTTGATACTCACCGGCGGCGGCGCGTCGTTGGATGGACTACCGAGCTATTTGCAAAAGGAATTGGGACTCGGAGTCAGAGTTGCGCAGGATCCGCGTTTCGCGATCGTGCGTGGTCTATCCCAACTTTATGACGAACCACTCTTGCTCCGTCGCGTTGCGCGCACTGAAGCCCACCCGCTGATTGACACGGAAGCCACCGCTTTCGAAACGTAACTCTTAATCCTTCTCAATGAAACTCACCGAATTCTATAAGCGCAGAATTACAGTAGTCCGCATCTTCGGAATTCCGGTGCGTTTTGACTATCGCTGGTTCATTGTTTTCTGTTTGAGTGTTTGGCTCATCGCAGTGAACCTCGCTCGCGGTGGGATGTGGGTGGGCCAGGTAAAACTACTGCCTGTCGGCGACGTAACCGCGTGGATCCTGGCGGTGATAACAACTATCGGCTTGTTTCTTTCAGTGCTCGGTCACGAACTCTCGCACGCGCTAATGGGCCGTGCTGAAGGAATCGAGATCGACGAGATTGTTCTGCACCCGTTTGGCGGGTTGGCGCGTCTGCGCAACGAGCCGGAGAGTCCGCGTGCGGAGTTCAGAATTGCTGTTGCTGGTCCAGCCGCGAGTTTTCTCTTTTCGGCGATAAGTTTTGGACTGATGCTGCCGGCGATGATGGCTGACTATCAGCAATTGGGTGGAGTGCTGTTGTTGCTTTGCGCGGGTAATCTGCTGCTGGCGATCTTTAATCTTTTTCCGGGCTATCCGCTCGATGGCGGTCGCGTGTTGCGCGCCATCTTGTGGTATCGCACCGGAGACATTAGAGAAGCGACGCGACTTGCCGGAATTTGCGGCATGTTGATCGCCGCGATTCTGATCATCTTTGGTGTGTACATGGCAATTGCGCCGACTTTCCGCGCTTACTTCATGGGCTTTTGGTCAGTGCTGGTCGGACTGTTTCTCTTCGACGCTGCTTACAGTGTTGTGAAGCAGGTTCGTGGAAGAGTGAAGAATGTCGTCGGTGAAGCGATGTCAGCGCCGTTCTCGATCGAGCCTGATCTACTCATTAGCAACTTGATCGATTCGATACTTCCGTTGCACCGGCAAGTCGCTTTTCCTGTCGCAGAAAACCAGCGACTTCACGGAATATTATCGTTAGAAGATCTGAAGTCGTTACCGCGCGAACGTTGGCACCTCACGCGCGCTCGGGACATGATGCGGCCGATCGCGCCACGATTCTTTGTCGAGCCAACTGCGACTCTCGACTACGCTCAGGAGTTAATGAAACGTAACGGCATCGGCTCGGTTGCGGTGGTTGGAAAAAACGGCGACTTGGTCGGTTACCTCCAGGCAGGCAAATTCAAACACACTAAGCGCGCTCGCGCGTCCCGCTAAAACCATTCACAAATTACGCAGATGTTTTACATAATCTGGGTAATCTGTGTAATCTGTGGATGGTAAAAACCTTATGTTAGCCGTTATCGGCGCGCTCTTTGCCAATGCACTGATCGCGATACTGAAGCTAGCGGCCGCCGTCGTGACCGGCTCGTCAGGCATGATGGCCGAGGCCCTCCATTCGGTCGCCGATACCATGAACCAGATCTTTTTATTGATGGGTTTGCGGTTCTACAAGCGCCCGGCGTCGAATAAGCATCCGTTCGGTTTCGGCAAGGAAAGGTTCTTCTGGTCTTTCATAGCCGCGATTTTTATTTTTGGCGTTGGCGCGACTTACGCCATCTACGAAGGCATTGAAAAACTCGCGCATCCGCACGCGCCGACGAACCTGGTCTGGGCATACGCCGTGCTTGCCATCTCGTTCGTACTCGAAGGCGGTTCGATCGCACTGGCGATCTACCAGGAAGTCAAAGAAGCGCATCATGAGGGACTGAGCTTTGCTGACTACCTGCGCGAATCGAAGGATCCGACGGCTAAGACAGTGCTCTTTGAAGACTCAGCCGCGCTCATAGGAATTGTCATCGCCACCATCGGACTGGTACTTACCGACTATCAGGTAGGAGGCAGCGTTGGGGCTTATTGGGACGGTGTGGCGTCAATAGCCATTGGGCTGGTACTCGCGATAGTAGCTTTCGCCCTGGCGCGCACGTCACGCGGTTTGCTTCTTGGGGAAGCAGCTAGTCCAAAAGTGCTGGCGGCAATCAAACAGGCAATCGAGAGCCATCAAAATGTCGAACACGTCGTCGAGTTGTTGACAATGCATCTCGCGCCTAAACAGATTCTGATTAACGCGCACGTGAAGCTGCGGTCGGGTCTTGTTACGGGAGATATCGAGAAATCGATCGAAGAGATTGAAGAGCGAATTAAGCGCGCCGAGCCCAAAGTGGAGATGATCTTTCTCGAGGCTGCGCGACCGGAACACGTCGATAACTATCGAGCGGTCGCAGAGCACATTGGTTGAAAGATCTTTTAGCCACGGATTTCACGGATGAACACCGATCAGAGAAAATCGATTTTCAGATGTTACTGCTACTGCCATACACCGAGTATCTGAGACGGATGATTGAACCGCGCAACGTCGCGGACATCGTGCTTGTCTTTGTGCTCGTGTATGGGGTCTTGAAGCTGTTGCGCGGAACTCGCGCCGCGCCGATGACCGCCGGGATTGCCGCTCTCGTTTTTCTCTACTGGCTTTCACTCAAACAAGATCTATCGACGCTGGAGTTTGTTCTCAGCCACGGACTGCTCTACATCGGGATCGCGATCATCGTTCTCTTCCAGTCGGAAATTCGTCAGGCATTAATCTCTTTTGGCAATCGTTTTCGCGTGCCGTTTTCGCGGCACCGCGGACAATTTGGCGAAGGTGTCTACGACGAAGTCGTGTTAGCGGCAACGACGCTCGCGTCGACCAAAACAGGCGCGCTTATCGTCATCGAGCGCAACGTCGGACTGAGAAACGTGACCGATGGTGGCGTTCAACTCGATGCGGAGCTCAGTTACGACTTGCTGATCAGTATTTTCAATACTGCGAGTCCATTGCACGATGGCGCAGTGGTTGTTCGACGTCATCGCATCGCGGCAGCTTCGTGCTTTCTTCCGTTGACGCTGAATCCGCGCCTTTCACGAGACCTTGGCACGCGTCATCGCGCTGCGATTGGTGTGACGGAAGATACTGACGCCGTCGCTGTGGTGGTTTCAGAGGAGACCGGTTTGATTTCATTCGTGCAGCAGGGCGAGATCCGGCGCGGACTTGATGCAACAAAGCTGCGCCAGGCGATCTTCGAGGCGCTGCAAGCGCAACCTAAGAAAGAGAAGGAACAGAAGCAGGCTGAGAGCGAGGCGGACGCGAAAGAGATCGCTTCCATCTAGCCACAAAAAGGCACAGAAAAACAAAGATGCCCTTTCAGGACGAAGACGACATCACCACACCCGAGCGGCCAGCGGCGCCAAATCGCGTCGAGAAGTGGCTGCGCCGGATCTTCATCGAAGACTGGAGCCTGAAACTTCTCTCGCTGGCAATAGCGATTGTTCTCTGGTTGGCAGTGACCGGACAGAATCAACCTGTCACCGCGCACGTCAACGTGCAGCTCAATTTCATCCGCCCTCAGTCTTTGGAGATCAGTAACGATCCACCTCGCACAGTCGATGTGATGCTGACCGGCAGTAGAAACAAGTTGGACGATCTATCGACGCTCGACCTGGTGGCGACTGTCGACATCAGCGATCAGCGCGCAGGCGAACGAGTTCTTCGGCTCGCTGACAAAGCGCAGATAACGCTTCCGCAAGGCATCAAGGTCGACGGCTTTCAACCAAGCGCGATCCCGGTCCGGCTCGAAGAGATCGTAGAACGTCAAGTGCCAGTCGAACCAAAACTGGAAGGAAAACCAGCGGACGGATACGAGGTTTACGCAGTTTATCCAAACAAAGGCAGCATCACCGTTCGAGGCCCGGCAAGTCACGTGAACACGTTGCAGAAAGTGACGACTGAAAGCATCTGGCTCGGTGGGCACAAAGAGAGTTTCACCGCGCCAAATCTCGCGACTGACGTTGCCGATCCGAAGGTCGATCTGCTGGAGCCGGTGGTGAGTGTCAATGTCGAGATTGGCGAACAGCGAGTAGAGAAGAGTTTTTCTGGTGTGAGTGTGACCACATCAGACGGCGGCAAGGTTCAACCTTCAACTACATCGATCACGGTGCTGGCTCCGTCAAGCGTACTCAGTTCTTTAAAGGCCGAGGACTTGAAGATCGTCGTCGAAGAGGCGGGACAAACTCCTGAGCCGCGACTCGAGTTACCGGCTGCACTCAAAGGAAAAGTAATTCTGAAATCCGTGCACGCTTCGAAGTTTGTAATTCTGTAGTAGGCAGATCGACTCTAATAGATGAAAGCTCTCTTTGGTACCGACGGCATTCGAGGCGAAGCCGGACAATTTCCGCTCGATCCTGTAACAGTCAGCGCAATCGGTTTTTCACTCGCGTCGCATCTGGCTTCGAAATCCGACGAGCCTCCGCAAATCGTCATTGGACGAGACACACGCGAATCCGGTGAATCGATCCAACACGCGTTGGTAGCAGGTGCGAGCCGCGCTGGCGCAAACTGTCTTTCAGCCGGCGTGATCACGACTCCCGGAGTTGCGTTTCTCACGCGTCGCGATGAAGCCGCAGCCGGAGTTGTCATCAGCGCTTCACACAATCCGTATCAAGACAACGGCATTAAGATCTTCGCTCCATCGGGTCAAAAGATGGACGACTCAGTAGAGCGTCTTATCGAGGCCGACGTTTTCGCCAACAATCAACCTTCATACTCTGAGCCAAGCGAGGTAGTCTTTTCGCGTGAACGTGAAGAGAAACTTCAACACGAGTATCTGTCGTTTCTTGCCGATGAGATTGGCAAAGGACTGTCGCTACACGGTCTCAAAATGGTTATCGATTGTGCGAACGGCGCGAGCTCGAATCTTGCTCCCGTGTTGTTTTCACAACTCGGTGCGAAAGTTGTAGCTATCAACGCGAGTCCGGATGGTCGAAATATCAATCGCGATTGCGGCTCACTGCATATCGACGGACTGCGCGACCAGGTCGTGAAAGAACGCGCCGATCTCGGAGTGGCTTTCGATGGCGATGCTGATCGCTCTTTGTTTGTCGACAATCGCGGAAATTATGTCGACGGCGATGCGACGCTTTGGGCACTGGCCACGCACCTTCAGTCGCACAGGCGATTGAAAGACAACGTAGTCGTCGCGACAGTCATGAGCAATATCGGCCTCGAGATCGCGTTCCGCGCCACGGGCATACGCCTTGTGCGCACCGATGTTGGCGACAAATATGTGCTCGAAGAATTGTTGAGACTAAAAGCCAGTCTCGGTGGTGAACAATCAGGACACATCATCCTGCCGGAATTGAGTCTCGCCGGCGATGGAATGATTACAACGCTTTGTTTACTGCGAGCCATGCGGGAATCAGGAAAAACGCTCTCCGAAATGACAGCGGGATTCAAGCAATATCCACAAGTTCTGGTGAACGTTCGTGTGCGTGAGAAGGCGGCGTTCAACGACTTGCCGTCTGTTCGAGCCGAGGTCGACGCGGTTGAGGAACTGCTTTCGCACAAAGGACGATTGCTCCTCCGCTACTCAGGCACGGAGCCGCTGGCGAGAGTGATGATCGAGGGTGAGAACCAGGCCAAAATCGAAGCCTACGCGCACAAAATCGCGCGTGCAATTGAGCGTGAGATAGGCGTGAGATAGGCGCGGGCCGAACTCGCTCGTGAACTTTCTACACGCCGACCCGAGAAAAATCTACACGACTTTCTTCCAGAAAATAGTGGGCGAGAGTCTATGATTGGTCCCATAATCGCGCTTTCCTAGCAAACAATCGGTTCGAATAGGTCCAACAAAAACCCTCTTGCACGGCACAGGCGTTGCGATGTATATTGTGGGGCAAGAGAGACGGTTGGTGGATCCTCCGTCTCAAGTGGTTGCTGGGGTGAGGACAGTAACCACGAATATGGATGGGCGCGACGCACTCCCACGTATGTCGCGCCCATTCGCTTT
>DATFHH010000099.1:0-43497 GCA_035248565.1 Pyrinomonadaceae bacterium
AAATAACAAATCGTCTGTTGTCGTGCATGAAAGTCAACGCCAATATATATTGTGTCCATAGCGCCTCCTTTCAGTCTCTTGTCAAAGACAGCCCTGAGTTTACTCAAGGCGGGAGGCGCTTGCCTTCATAACATCAAAGCCCTATGGACAAAATAGTTGTGACTATTAGTCACAGGTGAGTAATAATGGCAGCAGGGCAACGAATCGCGTCGAACGGCCTCAGTGGGCGCTGATTAAACCTCCGATTCACGGTATCTAGTCAACTCTTCGAGCGCGGGAATTCGGTTTGCGCATAAATCGCTACAGAGAACTGTAAGCACACTTCTCCAACATTTCGAGATCGTCCGCGGCAGTGGGCTTACCCGCGTAGAAGGAAAGAAAGGAGTCCGAAAAGAAAAATTGCCGCCAAGCACGACCAAGAGTCAAACGGTTGAATCCGTTGACGAGCGATTGGTCAATCTTACACGATTGATTCTCAGCCTATCGGCTCTGATCATCATCTACGTTGATCCCTCCGAACCGGATCGCCTTGTCAACATTACTTACACCACGCTTGCCCTATATACAGTTTATAGCGCGCTCGTCTACGTTCTCTCCATCAAGCGTCAATCGCTTTTCCAAAACATCTCTCTTCATTGGATAGATATAGGATGGTATCTGATCCTTATTTCATTAAGCAGCGGAACGAATAGCCTCTTTTTCTTCTTCTTTTTCTTCGTCATTCTAGTGGCGTCTTTCCGTTCGGGTTACAAGGCGGGTTTGAAGGTCACCATTGTCTCATCGATCCTCTTTGTCACGGTGGGTTATTACACGACTCCAACTCCGGTAGAACCGAACCGGTTTCTTTTGCGGGCCGTCTACCTCGCCAGCATCGGCTACCTGATGGCGTATTGGGGCGGTTCCGAGACTACGCACAAACGCAGGCTTGCGCTGCTCAAAGACGTCAGCAAATTGTCGAACCCGCGTTTCGGAGTCGACCAGACAATCGGTTCAATCATGAGCAAGCTTCGTGATTTTTATGACGCCGATACATGTCTCCTTATCAGCACTGGTTCAGTCCCTAGCACACATGTTCTCCGTCGCGTTGACCGGCATCATCCTGAGTTAGCCAATCGAACAGAAGATCTCAGTCAGGACGAAGCGGCGCCTTTGCTGGCATGGCCGCAGGACTGGGCCATTGCCTGGCACAAGAGTCCAAATAAGTGGTGGTTCAGTAAAACTCCTCTTGCGATCTATCACTTTGCTTCGGGAGAGCGTGTGAGGGATGCGGACGAAACATTCGAATGGGTCGCGGATTTGCTCAACGCGAATTCATTCTTAAGTATCCCGGTCTACCAACGCAACACTTTTACCGGGCGACTGTACCTTACGTCGCAAGCCAGGCGCTTCACGTATTCAGACATCGACTTTCTCAGACAAGTCGTGGAGCACGTTGTACCAATCATTGAGCATGTGCGGCTTGTCGATCGGTTTGCTTCAGAGGCATTTGAGCATGAACGACGAAAGATTTCTCGTGACATACACGACAGCGCAATTCAGCCTTATATCGGTCTGAAACTTGGCCTTGAGGCTTTGCGGCGAAGGGCCTCGCATGATGACCCGCTCGCCGCAGGGATAGCGGAGTTAGTTGACAAGACCGACTCCGTAATAAAGGATCTGCGAATTTATGTCGGAGACCTACAGCAAGCGGCCGCAGGTGAACTCGTAAACGTGCTCGTTTCTTCCGTGCAGGGACATGCGCGCAAACTGGGCGAGTTTTACGGTATTAGTGTTGAAGTCGATGCGGCTGCCGATATGAATGTGAATGATCGGTTGGCGGCGGAGGTCTTTCAGATCGTGCGTGAGGGATTGAGCAATATCAAGCGCCATACTGCATCTGCCACAGCCAGAATCAGTATGGCTTCTTCTAACGGTGATTTGATCCTCGACATTGAGAACGAGTCGCCGAGTGGCGAGACTCACAAGACCTTCACTCCTCGCTCGATCACTGAGCGTGCCATAGCATTGGGCGGGCGAGTTTCTGTTCGTGTAGATGACACACGCACTATTGTTTCTGTCATTATTCCCATGTAAAGAAGACAGGCATAGACGATGACGCTCGCCGCACAGAACTCGATAAAGGTCTTGCTCGTCGATGATCACCAAAGCCTTTTGTGGGGCTTGGTCAAATTGATCGAGAGTGATGGACCAAACACGACAGTCATCGGAACCGCTTCAGATATCGCCGAAGCACTGTCGATAGCCGAAAGAGAACAGCCCGATATAATCTTGCTTGATGTTGATCTGGGCGGCGTAAACAGCTTGGATTCGATGGCGCTTCTGCGCAAAGCAACAAATGCTTATGTGCTCATCCTCACCGGAGTAAGGGATGCGGAAATACACGACCGCGCTATGCTTTCAGGCGCGCGAGGTGTAGTGCAAAAGGAAGAGGCGCCAGAAATCATATTGAAAGCAATAAAGAAAGTTCACGGAGGTGAGATTTGGTTGGACCGAGCGAGCACTGGCAGAGTTTTTAGTAAGCTGCTGCAGCCTGTTGGCGCGTCACCAGAAGCGACGAAGATCGCAAGTTTGACTTCGCGAGAGCGTGAAATCATCGACGTTATAATCAACCACGGTCAATCGACAAATAAACAGGTCGCAGTTCATCTGATGATGAGCGAACACACTCTACGAAATCACCTCAGTTCGATCTACAGTAAGCTGGACGTTCAAAACCGGCTCGAGTTGGTTATGTATGCGGTCAAGCATGGGCTAAGCACGCCAGGCTCATGAGTGCTTGCCGTCAAACGCGTCCGGCGATGCCTCAAAACGAGTTCTCAGTATTCAATACAGCCAATGAAGTAGTCGGTTTGTACTAGCCGTCCTAGGACATTACTACTACATCGCACCCCTGCGCATCTGGGAATTATGTCCCAGCGAAAAACGAAGAACCGTCTCATGCGCGGGAGCGGTAGATCCTGCTATGTTTCAAACGTGGATCCCACTGCGTTGTGGGACCCCCATTGACGCGCATCATGGACCGCGCCACCTACCTATTCTCGGCCGAACAAACGCAACCACCACGTAAGCCTAAAGAGATGAGAAGACCAATCAGTGGAAACGGTATTAGCGCCCAGCGCGGGATTGGTATGGCGGAACTAGTGATCGTCGTGGCGATTGTAGGTATTGTTTCAACATTTGCCCTCGTTCGGGTGAGATCGGCCAGGTCGGCGTTACGTGTACAGAACTCCGTGCGGCAACTCGCTTCTTACATGGAAAAAGCGAGAGTCGACGCGGTGCGCCGCCATGGTACTTCTACAGTTACCTTTAGCGATCCTCGAACATATTCCGTGACGATGGATTTCAACATAAGTGGCAGTCCCAGTATTCGAACATTTACTTTTGAAGATGGTGTTCAGTTGGCTAGTTCTGATCTTCCCAATGTCACTTTTAACTGGCGTGGGCGGACACTTAGCGGCGGATCTTCGTGCGTGACGACCTTCTCGGTCAGCGACACAATCGGAAATGGTTTAAGCGTTGACGTATCCGGGTCGGGTGACGTAACGGTGGAAAATCAACAACCCAGCCTACCGAACGTCGTCTATAACAATACTGTAAGCTCTTCCGATGGTGTTGACAGCCGCGTCGTGGTTGCGGGCTCGGCAATATTGGACAACACCCCTTGCATGGATCTCTCAGGCGGCGGAATCGGTGCTGACTCCGGTCCACCGGCGTGCAATATTCACGTCAACTCGACAAGCATCGCTATCAAAAAGAATGGCGGCGGTACTGGCAGCGTGCTCGTCAGTATGAGCACTCCGAGTCTGATCGTCGCAACATATCCTTCGAACCTGACAATTTCACCCGCTTCGCAAACGGTCTCCAGCGGCTCGAATTTTTCAATCTCGTCCAAAAACACACTACGCGGTCCATTCAATGTGACATTCGCGTCGCAGTGTGGTTCCTCAATAATCGTTAAAGTGAATGTGACAAATTGAGTTCCCGAGGCATGTTGCATGAAAACACCCGACCATAAACAGCAGTGCGGGTTTACCGTACTTGAAACTTGCATCGCCCTCGCGATGCTGCTGATTATTCTTTGCGGCGTCGTGCCTCTGGGCGTTTACGCCATGAAATATAACTCTACTGCTGCAATCCGCGCTGGAGCTTTGGCGGTCGCACAGCGCAAGCTTGAACAACTTCGAGCGAGTCCTTTCAGTTCCTGCATTTCGTCATCTGAAATCGTCACGGTTGGATCATCGACAGAACCACAGACCTACACTGTCGATATTACAGTCACAGATGCGAGCGCGACCCTGAAGAACATCAAGATCGTCGTTACGCCCCAAGGTAGGAGCACTGCTGAATCGGCCTATTCAGGCAATGAGGGTTGGATGCGCGGCCAAATCATCGTCTATACGAAGCGAACGAGTTTGGTGAGCGGCTCGAATCTTGGTTGAACTCGTTACTGGAAAAATCATGGAAGAATAATTTTATGCCTGAACGGAATCCTCGCACGGCGGAACTTGGTTTCTCCCTGAACGAATTGCTGATCGCAATGACGATCACGCTTACAGTCTTAGGACTAACCGGTGGTCTCCTGGCGGGCTCTTTCAATGTACGCGCCCGCGAGAACCAGAAGACAGACGCGTTGGCTGATGCACAACGCGCGTTGAATATTATGACGCGCGAGATTGCCAACACCGGTTTCGGTCTCGCGAATAATGGCATCGTCGCCGCTGACTCTAACGAAACTACCATCCGAGTGCGATCGAACCTTAATGCCTTTGATGGTCAAACTACCAGCAACAGCACCAGCGACCGCAACGAAGATGTGAAGTATTCACTTTACACCGCGGGGAATGACAGCTACATCGTGCGTCTCGACATCGGTACGCAGAATCAAACGACGGTGCTTGCTAACCGCGTTGATGCCCTCCGCATCCGGTATTACCCAGCGAAGGTAAATTACACAGTAAACGGCAGCGCGTGCGATATCTCAACAACTTCTTCTGAAGTCACACAAAAGAGCGACACGAGATACATAGTCATCAACGTTTGCGTCGAACTACCAGCGCGCGGTGCGGTCGGTTCTTCGGGTTATCAACCATCCTCACGAGTTCAACTCGTGTCGGACGTCTATTTGCGTAATGCGGATATTGTTAACTACTGAGTAATTAGCCGGGAGATTTCATGCGTCGGAAGCTGGTAGTCACAACTGAGGCCAATCGATACCATCGCAAGAGTGAACGCGGTGCGGCACTAATTACAGTCCTCTTTGCCTCTCTTTTGATTTTGGCAATGGCGGTAACGTTACTACTGACCACCACCACGTCAGCGACAAACGCCATCACCGCCACCGACGAAATGCAAGCCTATTACGCGGCCGAGGCTGGTCTTCAGGACGCGCTGAATGTGCTGCGAGGCAACGTTGCGCCTCACCCGAACGATGGCACCAAAATGAATTTCAAGAATGCTATCAACGTCGGTACTTCGAACAACCCGAGTTCGGGCGTGCCACAACTTTCGCGTTGGTTGCAGTACGATTTTCCTGTCGGCAATCCAAATCGTGTGACGTTAAGCCCAAATTATTCCGAAACCGATGGAATGGCCTATGCGATTACAGGGATCAACGATCCAGATAATTCAAGGCAAGTGATTTATTCCACTGCCGGCGCATTTAACAGCAACTCACTGAGCACGTCGGCGTCAAGTCTGTCTCTCGGCGGTGGCGTATCCGTAACTTACACACCGCAACCTTCGACTGACATCACTGCCAACGGTAATCCGGCTTTAGGCACCCTTGCTTTTTCAGGAGTAAAGAACAATACCTCAATTGCATTCGCAACCCAACCTACAAGCTTCACATTACAAGTTACCGAAACTGCGCCTCTCCCGCCTGGCGTCACAGTGCCAATCGCAGCCTCCATTAAGGGCACATTCTCAGGATCCATAACTTCAACCAGCAGTATTGTGTCGCTCAACTTTACAAGTCAGACCATCGAGGTCCCCGGTGCCGGCACCTTATTCATACTGCCGAGTCAAAATATTCAACTACCGACAGATGGCACGGTCACTACTTTCCAGGTTGCCGTCACATCGCCAGAACCAGGACGGTTGATAGTGAAGGTTCTTGGGTTTGGTCCACGTGGCGCTTCGAAGAATCTGCAAATGATGATCAGTCGTTTTGGCATTACGTATGATCCGCCGGCAACTTTTGTAGTGCGAGGAGCTGGTAACGATGCTACCAGCGCGTCGACGATATCAATCGGCAGCAGTGCAAATTATGTTTACTCGGGAGTCGACAATGCCGGCGGAGAGCCTTTACCCGCATTCCTTGTCACAACTACACCGGATTACACAACCCTATCAACTGTCAAGAGCAATAATCCCACAGGAGTCCAGGGCGATCCGAGTGGTCTTACGCCGATTTTGAAGCAACTCACGTTGCCGAACGACGTAGCGCTCTTGCCTAAATGGCTGCAGACGACTTCCGACCCCGTATTTGGCGCGCGAGCATTCGTCAATCAACTTCGAAGGGCCGCTCAGCAGCAGTTTTATGGATGTAGTAGCGGTCAGAGCTCAAGCTGTGATCGCTACTTTAATACAGCAGCCGGCGAGGCCGCTCCGTCGGACTTTGGAGCAGGCACTACAAACGGACTTTTTACCTTCGTCGATGGAGACGTTTCTCTTCCTAGCTCTGGAGGAAAAGGGCTCTTGGTGGTTACGGGCACGCTTTCCATGAATGGAAGTCAAACATTCGACGGTCTGGTGCTTGTGCTTGGCGGTGGCGTCCTCGATCGCAGTGGCGGTGGGAATGGCAGCTCTCTCGGTGCTTTCGTAGTAGCGAGATTCGACAGTACAGGCGATTTCTTAGCCCCGACTTTTACTTCTTCCGGCAGTGGCACCTCCTGGCTCCAATTGGATCGAAATAAAGTCAATAACGCGTTGCGACTTGGCGGGATTCCTGTGCTTTCTGTCAGCGAGTACTAGTAAAAGAGTCTCAGAGGATACGATGATAGGCAACTATTTCTTTTCCAGGCTGAAACGACGAGAGTCAGACCTAGTAAACGAGGCTCAAATGCATTTTGACGAAGGCATTCGCCTGGCAACGAAAGGCCTCTATCCAAATGCTGTCGTTGAATTAAAATCGGCTACGCGCGCAAATCCTCAGCATGCGGAAGCTTGGCTCGAATTGGGCCGCAGTTATCACAGCATGCATCAACCAGCTAAAGCGATCAAAGCATACTTAGTAGCACTCGAAGTCCGTCCGAGTTTTGTGACCGCTTATAAAAACCTCGGGGTGGCTTATGACGATCTCGGCGATTTTGTGAAAGCCCTGAAAATGTATGCACGGGCAATCGTTTTGGCGCCTCAGGATCCGGAGTTGCGAAATGACCTTGGGCTGGTCTACTTCAACATAGGAAGCTATGCTGAGGCGATGAAGGCTTTTAGGCAGGCATTGGAGATCGATCCCCACAGTGCCCGCGCACATTATTATTTGGGTCTTGTCTATCTTGATCTTCGGGACAACGAAATGGCTTTTGTCCAACACGGCGAACTTAAGGCTCGGAATGAAAAGGACCTCGCCTTTCAGTTATTGGAAAAAATTCAACATCCAACCCGTCAAGCCTCATGAGCACAAGCAGCACAAATGATTTTCCTGAGTTTTTGTGCCTTTTGTAGCAGTGTCTTTACCCATTATTCGACGACAGGTGATCAGCGACTGCTAACTTCAAATTCAACGTACTCGTTAGCAAGTGTGAAGAGCTTGCGTGCGAAGATTTGAAAGTCGGTTATTCATGCGCGCCTAGGGGTCGTCAGCCGGCCTGGTAATTAAGACGTCCTGCCACCATCTTAGCCCCATCTTTCATAATGTATCCACACGGGCAATAGTATAGGCTGAGCTCCAATGTCGCGCGTAATTGAAGTCGTCGGATATGATCCAGCTTGGATTGCAGCTTTCGAGAAGGAGGCGGCGATACTGAATGCTGTCTTCGGTCTACGAGTTATTGAAGTGCATCACATCGGCAGCACCGCAGTTCCTGGTCTCGACGCGAAACCAATTATTGACATCCTCGTCGTTCTCGATCACACAGACGACATCGACTCTTTTAATCGCGCAATGCAAGACTTGGCTACCGTGTGCGAGGTGAGTGCTTAGACGCTGCGATCCCCGGTACGCCAGGACGGTTCTATTTCACTAAGGAGACGAATGGTATCCGCTCACATCACGTGCACGTATACGCAGAAGGACATTGCGAGATCTTCGACAAGCTGGCGTTCCGCGACTACCTGCGTGCTCATAGCAGTAAGGCGGCTGCCTATGGAGAGTTGAAGCGACGCATTGCTGCCCAATATCGTTTCGACAATATCGGGTACATGCATGCGAAGGATGGTTTTGTGAAATCCACCCTGCTCGAGGCGCTATGTTGGTATGAGCTGAATACCTGTTGATTACTTTCATGAGCTTCGGAGGAATGCGAGTGCATTGGAAGTGCGCGGCATAGGGCCCAATAGGAGATAACGGGTGCGCTGTTACGGTCACGGGTTGAACTCAATATCTAGGCCTTCGGTTTACTTATAGAGACTTGATAGGCGAGAAAAACTAGTCGGGTAATCATGGGAACACAAGACTAGACATGAAGAGTTCGAAAGGATTCTTTTGAATACCGGTAGACTGTTGACTGCCTTATGGTGCCGAGGGCGGGAGTCGAACCCGCACGTCCTTTCGGACAACGGATTTTAAGTCCGCAGCGTCTGCCATTCCGCCACCCCGGCAGTTGTCCGTAACCCTAATTGTAGCAAGTCTTTCCGTTTCCCTAAAGCACCAATATACTGACATCCGATACCTCGGTGCGGGAAAGATTCGGGACTACCCTATCCGGCCTTTCTAGAACTCGACCAACTGAGCGATTGGTTCAATGGTTCAATCGACTTTCCACGGCTGCTTCCGCAGTTTGGCGTTCCACGTGAACACGCAAAGCTATGCGTCGAAATTTTCATCTCGAATATGGAGTATCTGGGACTGGTCAAAAACACCACAAGCGGTAAATGGTTCGCCTCCGATAGTAACCAAGGTCGAGTGGTACCCATAGATTCAAATGGATCAAGCAACGGTAAAGGAGAGCAACTCGAGGAAGAAGAAATCGAGGCGATGGAGTCCCAACATTTCTCAGTCCCGACTCGTTCCGAAGAAACGCGCAAGAACTCCATCTTCTTGGGACACGGTAAGAATCGCGTTCCCCTTGAACAACTCAAGAAAATACTCGACAAACATCACATCCCATATAAGGTTGCAGTTGATGAGCCTAACAAGTTTCGTCCAATCTCCGAAAAAGTTGCGAGTGTAATGCGGGAGTGTGGTGCAGGAATTCTTATCTTTACTGCGGATGAGGAAATGCGCACCCCCGAGGGAGAAGTTATATGAGGCCCAGTGAGAACGTCGTCTTTGAGCTTGGAGCTTCCTCTGTACTCTACAACAAGATTATTATCTTTAAAGAAGTAGGTGTAGACTTTCCCTCTAACTTCAAAGATATTGGCTACATTAGTTTCGAGAAGGACAAACTCGATGCTATGGTTCACCAGCTTTTTGGCGAACTAATGGCTTATGGAATCATAAATGTTACGGTCAATGGGTAAGCGAAGGTCGAGAGTTACTGCGCGCACTTGTCCAATGTATCACTTGGATTCGAGTCTAAACTGAGTTTGAAGCCTTCAGTTTCCCTTACGTTGATGGCCTGCTTTTGATTTTGTTTGATCTCTTTGGAAACCTTCAACCCAAGTCCCTCGACCATACTGATCCTTCCTTAGATTTGCGAATTGAACGACCGATGATCCAGAGGTTACGGCCGCTTTTCTGATTGTCCCTAACGTTCGTTCGAAGGCTTCGAAGGTCACAACCAGAATGTTATTCGTAGCTGATCTAATTGAGCGATCAAATTGTTCGGCAGCATTTGTCCACCCCAAGATCCGTGACGCAGGTGAAAATCGATAAGTGGTATATAGTTGCTCCAGACGCGGTTTGATTTCGGGTAGTTTTGTGTAAAGGTCAGTTATTAAATCATCGTTGTAGGATTTCATCGCCGGTCCGGGTTGTTTAGCCACAACCAAGGCGTCCACACGAGTGGCAAATTGCTCCAGTCGCGACGAGTTCTCGATCGTTTTTAAATTGATTCGTTTGTTTAGAACGAACAGCGAAGCCGTGGTCACGAGAACAGGGCAGACAAATCCAATGAGTAAATCGTCGTCACTCGGGACGGTGGTTTGTTCTGATACTAAATCACTGGCTAGCCGTCCAGCCGCGAATCTCAGTTGATACAGCCCGCGGGTGATGCCTTGAGGGTTCGCATCTGCTGAAGTAGTTCGATTCCTTTTGCGCAAACCGGCAACTTAGACGTGGATGAAAAGATTGGAGCAGAATGCGGAATTTTCTTCGTGGATAATTCCTGAAATGTGGTCACAACTTGGCTGTTCACATCTAAGTCATCTGGATGAGGCGCGAAAATCCATTTCACATTCCTATAATTGTATTTGCATTCTACGAGAAAATTCAGGTCGCCCCAGTACCGGCCGTTTCTCTTGGTTAGGATTTCTGAGGCTCTTAAGTCGACGGAAAACTCTGTGTCGACGTTCTCCTCATTCTTTCGTGTAAAGCAGTATTCGCCCCACACCATTAGTTTATTTTTAACTAATATCTTTCCTATCAAGTATTCCAAAGGCAGGCTTGTCTTGAGTAAAGCATCCTTCCACTTTGTATCTCTATGATTAGTTGTTTTGCTTTCTGGCATTTGCTTAACCCACTCCTAAGAATACGTAATGTTATTAGCAAGCGTTGGGCGCAGACATTATGTTCTACAACTGTGGTACTCCGCGCGCCGAATGCCAAATGCGGGTCATCTCACAGAGCTTTCGGTCATGATGGACTCGATAAATGATTCGGTACGACCAAAAAAGGATCTCGCGAATGTTGTCAATCCTATATTCGGGAACTACACGACCTAACTCTGGAAATTCTTGCAGGCGGTCTGTCTCGGAGATCAGTTCGTATCCGAAGGACATTGCGCGGTTGGGATTGTCGCGTGCGATGAAGACGACTATATCGTGCAGGTCATTTCGTGCAGCGGGAGACCAAATTAGTTTGTAAGCCATGAGGCCAGCTGTCTTTTTACTTCGTCGTGAGGAATTCCTTCGCCTCTATCGAGTTGGTCGAGGCCTTTCTGTACCGCAGCCATAAACTCAATTCGCTCCGCTATCTCCTCCAGCGAGCAGTCATCCGGTAAGGACCGAATAGTTTCAAGCACGATCTCTTTTTCTGTCATGGTCGGATTATGAGATTAACCGCGTTCTGGGTCAATACTACTGACTCACAAAGAAATCAGCGCAATTGAGCGCAACGAATAAGCAGTGGCGCGAACATCAAATCTTCTAGACTCATCGATGGGCGCATCTGGATCAACGCTTTGCGCTGGGCCGAGTTTAAGAACCTAATTATGGGGATGTTGTAATTGGCTTTTTGGCCAAAGTTTTGCTTGCCACTTTCAAGGTCATTTGCCGCTCGAGCGGCCTAAACGCAAGAATTTTGTTTGCCATCGAATTGGACCAGTTGATCCATGGTCAGCTTGCCTCTTTGCCTCAAAGGAGCGCGGACTCATCACCCAAAGGTGCGGGAAAGGTGCGGGACTCACCTAGTGATACCAAGCAGGACGTAAGGTTGCTTTGACGGCTGAAACGTCGATAAATACTGCTTAGGTAAGAAGCCGGAATGAGGATTTTAAGTCCGCAGCGTCTGCCATTCCGCCACCCCGGCATGTTGTCCGTAATCCGATTCTACCAAGCCTTTTCTTTTTCCTAAACCAATGCCTGACGTGATACGTCGATGAGGAGACGAAGAGAAGACTACTCTATCGCTCGAACTCCGCTATCGACTTGAATCACGTATGACTATACCATCGCGCATTATCTTAGTATCTCACTACAATTGGGTCGTCGAGTAGATCTCCAAACCTATGCGAACAACGACTTCATCAACGGAGGACTCAGCCATGGAAACTTCAATTCAATGTAAGCTGGTTTGCGCGCTGGCTCTTGTCTTGAGCCTATCAGTGAGTTGCGCTTCTCCTTCTAAACCGCCGAAGACTGTAAAGACGATTGCGTTCATTACTAATAGCACCTCCGACTTCTGGAAGGTTGCGCATAAAGGTTGCGAGAAGGCTGATGGAGAACTGCCTGATGTGAC
This sequence comes from Pyrinomonadaceae bacterium, assembly GCA_035248565.1. GTDB lineage: Bacteria > Acidobacteriota > Blastocatellia > Pyrinomonadales > Pyrinomonadaceae > PSRF01. The sequence goes on from DATFHH010000099.1 coordinate 12,218, forward strand.
AGTCGCCTTCAAAACGACAAACACGGGAGCGGTCGAGGAGCAGAATGGACTCATTCGACAGGCGCTGGATCGTGACGACGCTGATGCTATTGCTATCAGCCCGGTCGATCCTGTCGCTCAGAAGAAGGTCATCAATGATGCTGCAAAGAGAGTTTTCCTCATGACTCAGGATAGCGATGCGCCCGACACCGATCGTGCTCTCTACCTTGGCGCAGACAATCGGGCGGCCGGCCGGCAGGCGGGAGAACTCATTAAGCAAGCACTCCCACAGGGAGGAAAAATCATGGTCTTCGTCGGCAAACGTGAGGTGCAAAACGCACAGGATCGTTTCGAAGGATTAAAGGAGTCACTCCAGGGTTCAAAGGTCACCATCATCGATCTCATGACTGACGATGCTAATCCGATGAATGCCAGAGATAACGCCTATCAATCATTAAAGAAATATCCTGACATAGCAGGCATGGTTGGCTTGTGGTCCTACAACGGCCCCGCGATTGTGCAAGCGCTTAAACCCGAAGGAAAGCTCGCTGCAGTTAAGATTGTGTGCTTCGACGATGAACGAGAGACCCTCGCGGCTATAAAGGAAGGCGCAATCGTCGGTACGGTGGCGCAGCAGCCATTCGAATACGGATACCGGGCGGTCAAGACAGCAGAGCAGATCCTAAAAGGTGATCGTTCGATGATTCCCGGCAACAAGATGATCTTTATTCCCACAGTTGTGATTCAGCGTAACAACGTTGATGAGTACACTAAGAAATTGGACCAGTTGCTGGGCAAATGAAGATCGCTACTTTCGACCGATAAAGCGAATGCGACCTGTCAACACCCGATGCTCAGTGCCACCAAACGTCAGAAATTGCGGTGAATCGATGTTGTTATTCACGACGGTTGGATTCTGCCGGTTAGTGACATTGTTGAAACCGGCTCGCAGGGCGAGGATGTAGCTAAACAAAGTGAAGCGCCGTTCGAGGTGAGTATTTAGCGTGAAATAATCGGGGAAACGGCGTGAGTTCAGATCGCCGACGAGTCGCTGTTGCTGGTCCACTGCGCTAAATGGAAAGCCGCTGCGCCAGTCAAGCGAATAGACGAAGTCAAACTTCTTAACCAGTGGCATCCAGCCCCATGAGATGAAATGATTGGGGGCATCCCAGGGGAGCGGCCCACCAGCTTGCGGGCCAAATACAGGATCGTCGATGTTGTTTTCTAAGACCGCATTCGAATGCGCTCGCGAGCGAGTGTAGGCTGCGAGAACCGCATAGTTTCGTTTAAATGCGCGGCGCAGAGTGAGCTGGAAAGCGTCGTAGCGATCCTGCCGGTCATTGAGCAACTCAAAGCCACTGTTCGCTTCAAAATAAGCAAGAATATTCTTACCGCGCTTCTGCAAAAACTCTGCATCAAGATAGATCTGAGCCGGTAGTTTGTTCTCCAGCTCAACGCTCCAGTTCAAATAACGCGGAACTCTCAAGCCCTGCTCGTTAACCTGAAACGACGTTATTAATGGTGGTCCAAGAGGTGTTATTCCGTTACTCGCGTAGAACTGATCCAACCGTTGTCCCGCGAGTGGGCGGGTGATCAGATCGAGATTCGTCGCGTCGTGGTAAAGACCGATGCCGCTCGACAGTTTCATACTGCCGTCTCGCGTTACGAGATAGGTGGCGGCGACTCGAGGAGACACTGATGTGCGACGAATAATCGTGTCGCGGTCTGCTCGCAGGCCTAATTCCAACAGCAGGCGCTTCGAGGTAGACCAGCGATCCTGCCCATAGATACTGGATTCGAAATTGCGGCGACTGAATGACGCGCCGCCAACGAACATCGACAACCGCGATAAAGTGCGATCCTCTCTCACAATGAAGATTGGATTTCTTATGGCCGACTGCTCGTCTGTGATCTGGTCGAGGTCAGTGCCAAACTTAATCTCGTGTGTGCCAGCCCAGCGCGCTAAAGGCAATGTCAGATTCGCAATCCATTGATAACGTCGAGCAGTCGCATTCGAAGTCCTGAAGAAGTTTCCACTTACTCCTTCAGGGCTGACTTGATAAGGCAGACTTCCTTTTGGCTCCTCGGTATCGTGAAACTGGTTTACGGCGAAACCTATCTCGAAGAGCGCGCCGTTGAATGCGTAGAATTGATCTTTAACCGTGGCCAAATACGCGTGACCGTCCAGATTCGCGGTCGTCTCCTGAGGTTCAAATCGCGATAGGCCATTATTTCCGGAGTGGAAATTGTTGGAGAGAAAACTCGCCGTGAGGATGTTTCTTTCAGTTAAATTGACTTGTGCTTTCAACAAATTGTCGACGCGCCAGGAAATGGCCCGATCTGCACCGTCAGGAAGCTCCGGAACAATTGTCAGCGTGTACGTGCCGCCGACACCATCAAAGAACCATGCTTTCTTCTTCAACAGGGGTCCGGAAAAAGTTGCGCGAGGAGTCCATTCATTGAAGTGCAATCCTTTGCGGTTTTGAGGTGAAGGGATGAAATTTGTTGCCGAGAAGCGATATCGATCGTCGCCCATGCTACTCGTCAGGCTCAGTGTTCCGCCCGAACCCTTGCCATACTGAGCCGATGAGCGACTTGATTGCGCTTCGATCACTCGCAAGGCATCCGGACTGATTCTCATTTTCAGCAGGCCAGTGACCGGATCCCTGATATTGAAGTCGTCAAGCTGATCGAAAACCTGGTATGTAGCTGAACCTCCAAGATGAATTTGATCACTGGCATCTGCCAACACGCCGGGAATTAGTGGCAGGGCTTTTCGGTAATCACGCGTCGAGGGATACGGCACCGTCAGGATCTCGCGGCTCGTCACTGCCTCCCCGTTTGCCGTCTTATCCGGATCGATGGCTGGCGGTGAGTCGTAGACGTTCACTGTTTCAGCAATTTCCTGCTGATGGTAGATCGTTATTTCCAGACTCGATGTTTCACCAACACGAACATCTCTCGTTGAAGCATAGAAACCTTCCTTCTCGATTTTGACTTGATAGGAACCTACGTTGGCGATGTCGAACTCGTGCCGTCCGGCAGCATCGGTTTCGCCCCTGACGAGTGTCTGAGTAGCGCTTTGCTCGAGAACGATCCGGGCGTCAGCTACCGCCACTCCAGTTTCGTCCAGGACTCTAATAGCGAGCTTGACGGCTTGTACCTGAGCGTTTGCCACAACAAAGCACAAAAGAAACAAAATGGTTCCTGCTAATCTTGTGCTTACTTGTACTTCTTTGTGGCTCAAAGACGTGCACCAAATTGATAGCTGATGGCCACCCAAACCGACGCCCAACATAATGCACTTAAGAAGTTCAGTGATGAATATTTCCGCGGCGGCATCGCTGCGGTCGCGCAGACTAACGGAATTGTAATCCGTAGTCCCGCAGCGAAGCGCGAGAGGAGAACGGCTATTGTTCCGTGCCGCAGGACGAACTTGCTTACGCGCGGATACAGTTTTCGCAATCGTTTGGATTTTTGCACCAACCGAGCGGCGCGTTGATGCGCAGCGTAGAAATAGATCTGATCGCCGGCTGCGCCGCCGATTGCCGCCGCGAGAATTGTCAGTCGCCAATCAAGATAGCCCGCCCCACAAAGCGTGCCTGCTGCAATTAATACGGCTTCGCCTTCCCAGAACGCGGCGATCAAGACTGCGAAGTATCCATACTCTGGTAACAATCGTGCTAACAAACTCTCTCCTCAATCGTATCCAGAATATTTCTCACGCAAAGGCGCCAAGGCGCAAAGCGCTACCGCGTTTCTAAAGGGGTCTCTTTGCGCCTCTGCGCCTTTGCGTGAGAAATATTCTGTTTTGTCAAAACATCTCTGTTCGCTTCGCGCACAATGCGCAAGACTCGATCGATATCCGACTCGCGCAAGCGGGAGTACACAGGCAATTGCAGCGCCTTTTCCGTTGCGTCTGCGCCCGGACACTCGGCGCCGAACTCCCTAAAGAGCTCCAGTTTGGGACAAACGTCAACATGCGTCGTCTCGATATCAATACCTCGCCTGATCGCCCATCGACTCAGCAGCGCCGAATCGGACGTGTACATGCAGTACTGATAAAAGACGTGCTCGACATCCACCGGCACTCGCGGAGTTTGAATGTTCCGACAATCAATTAACCCGCGAGTGTATTGCGCAGCGTGTTGGCGACAGCGTCCATTATGACGGTCAAGGTTGGCGAGACCTCGCAGCCCGAGTAAAGCCTGCACGTTTGAGTATCTCTGGTGATACATGCGCGGAAACCGCTCGAGCGGACGTATCTTCTCCCAGACATAGCGTGAAAAATCGTGTTGGCCCAACAGAGAGACGGCTGCTTGCAACGGATAACCCCAAAACGTGAAAGCCTTCGGACTCACGGCGATGCGTGCTCCATAGCCGGCGGCAAACCGTCGCGCGAGATCCGGCAAGCTTTGCGGAGGTTCCCTCAGTGCCTGAGCTCGTACGCTTCGTGACAACGCGACATCGCTCGTGAGAACCATTCCACCGCCGTAAGTATTAATTCCTTTGAGCAACTGAAAACTAAAGAAGGACGCTGTTCCGAAAGTACCGACTCTTTGTCCTCGATATCGTGCGCCAACTGCCTGAGCACAGTCCTCTATAACAAGGAGATCATACTTTTCGGCAATCTTCATTACCGCACTCATCGCGCAAGGTAGTCCGTAAAGATGCGTCGGCACGATTGCGCGCGTGCGTTCGGTCAGAGCAGCTTCCACTTTAGAGGGATCGAGATTGAAGGTTGACGGGTCAACGTCGACGAAGACCGGTCGAAGTCCATTGCGACGAGCTATCTCAGGCACTACCCAAAATGTCAGTGCAGGAAAAATAATTTCGGACCCTGCCGGCAGATTAAGCGCTCGCAGAATGTAATGGAACGCCATTCGACCAAATGAAGTCGCGGTTGCGTACTCCATGCGGTGAAACTTCGCAAACTCCTTTTCGAACTCTTCAATCGCAGGACCGCTAACTGCCTCGCCACGCCGAAAGGCTGCGATGACAACCTTCTCGTCACCGGGTGCGGAACGGACGCCGTAACGGGCAATGGTGCGAGGTATCGACAGCATCATGCTGAACTCTTTCTTTGTGAAACCCATGGGCGATCGAAATAGTCCTGGCGACGCCATGACCATTCATCGGCACGACGCAAAAAATGAATTCCCGAGTATTCGTGTAGTCCGAGCATATTCATTAATTGCGACGGCCGGAAGAAAAAACGTGAGTACGCCATGCCAAGCATCAGTCGGGCTCGTCGAGGTGTCAACACGGGATGCTTGAAGTTAAGCGTGTATCCGTCGAACTGTTCCCAATCCCTCTCAAAAATGAGAGGCTTTATCTGCTTGAACAAAGGCGTTCCCGGATAGGGGGTCAGGATTTTGAAGTTCGCGCGCGTCGTGCCGAGTTCGCACGCAAACCTAATCGTCGCCTCCAGACTTTCTTCCGTATCCTGTAAAAAACCGAAAACATAAAAGGCTGTCGTACTAATCCCAAGTTTCCAGCAAAGCGCAACCATGTTCCTCATGTGTTCATGCGGAATGAAGCGACGCGCCACGCGCTTGAGTGTTGCTGGTTCTACAGATTCGACGCCAAAGCCAATCTCACGCAGGCCGGCCGCATGCAGCGAACGGATCAATTCCTCGTCCAGGTCGTCCATGCGCGTTTCGCATTCAAACGTGAGCTTGAGTCCACGTGCGCGAATTCCTTCGGCGATACGAAAACAGCGATCGCGATCGAGAGTGAAAAGAGGATCGCGAATGACGACATGGATGCGCTCATGTCCACGGCACAATTCTGCGAGTTCGTCGAGCACATTGTTGTCCGAACGCGCGCGAAAACTGGCAGTGATACGGTGCGGACAGTAGGTGCAATGCTCGGGACAACTGCGGCTGGTTAGCATCGGCACCGCTCGGGTCAGCCCGAAGTGACCTCGGTTCACGTATCCGAAGCGTCTGCTTTTGATCAAGTCCCAACGTGGAAGCGGCAGCGAATCGAGATCGGTTATTGGTGTGCTTGGAACACGACCGTTAAGCTCCCTGCCTGATGCGAGCTCAATACAAGCTGTTTCCGGCTCACCGCAAATAACAAAGTCTGCCGCATCCTCAAACAGTTCGGGCATGTGCGTAGCGGTTGTTCCCAGGAAACCGACGCGAATGCCGTTCTGACTTGCAACGCGCGCCCACGATCGCTCGTGTTTGTAATCAACGATTGAGGAGAGAATGAGTGCCACATCACCTTTGACCTGTTCGCCTTGCGTGTAAACAACGCGATGGCCCGCACGCGACAAAATAGACGCAGCGTAACCTAGTTGAATACTCGGCAGGTTTTGAAAGATGAATCGAACGTTTTTGGCAAGTCGAGTCATCACGGAGTCTGCGCGAAAGCGCGACCCGTAACCACCCGCTACGGTGTCTTTGTTGACAAATCCACCGCGAGCTTTCAAATCGGCGAGAATAAAAGTTTGCAATTGAAGACCTTAGCGAGCTTTGAAATGTTTGGCAGCGCTAAGTGTTTGGCAATGTATGTGCCACCTTCGTGCGGGCACAACACAGAGAAGAAGTACCGAGAAGTGACCCTTGTGGATAAGTCAGTGAGCGGAAGAGATACGCTCGTCGCTCATTCTGACTGAGGCTAATTTGTCTCGACTACAAAACCGCTACACCTCGTCTTCAGCGATTTGCTGGTATACAACTCACCTCCTCGGCCGTCCGGATCAAAGCACTCCAATAAGGTTCTGACACCTCGATAGTCTCCTAATTTGGATTACCTTACTTCTCCAAGTCTGATTCTCCTTGTATTCCTCAAATTGCCCATTGGCGGGACGGAGCATGGACCGGAATTCGAAATCTCGGCTTTCGCCCCCAACAATCTTCAAACGTTCACCGTTCAACCATTGAACCGTCAGATTTCGCGTGTACCTCGACCTCGGCCGCTGCATCAGGTGTTGCGCATTACCGTCCCTGGCACCGACCTCTGGGCGGATTTCGTTACTTCGCTTATTTACTCCGCTCAAGCAAAGCGTAAAATGATTCGACTTACGCAGCATGCAACTTTTCGCGAAAGGAATAACGATGAGCACCACTGAAGTTGAAACAGGTCGTGCGGGTGGTCCAATGCGCCGCATACTAATTTATGCCGGCGTATTAGTCGGTGTCTTTCTCTTGGGTTTTATACCGATGTGGCTTGTGGCTTATGGTCGCGCGGCCGACCGGGCGGCGGCTCAACGTGACTTAAGACTCTGCCGATTGGAAAGCAGCCTCTTGTCAGCGGCCGTCGACTCACGACGCGGCGAATACGAACAGGCACGTGTAGGTGCCAGCAACTTCTTCACGTCCTTGCGCGAACAAGTGGATCTGGCGAACGAACCACCAGATTTGACACCCGCTCAGAAAGAGAGTCTCAGACCGCTGCTTAATCAGCGAGACGATCTCATCACCTTGCTTGCCCGAAGCGATCCTGCGTCTGCCGATCGACTGGCCGAGTTGTATATCTCGTTCAGAAAGGCAATGGGCAACGCGCAACCGTGAACAGACGATCACACTGGCACGATTGTCTACCTGGTGGTAAATCTCAGCGTCACTTCGCGGCGTTGAACGTCATCTGCTTTGAGTTCGATTCGCTCGCGCGCGATTTTCCGGGTCGGACAGGTAAGTCACGATCGCGCGCTCACGCTCCTGGGCCACCCTTGTCCTTCGATTTTCTCAGCGCCCGCAGCGAACTCTGCCTTTAGCGAGGGAAACCGTTGTAACTGCTGCCCCAAGTGATCGAGCAGTTCAGCATGCCTTGTCTCGATCTGCGTGCGGTTGCGCCCGAAAGTCCTTTCGGACAACCGATTTTAAGTCCGCAGCGTCTGCCATTCCGCCACCCCGCCATCGTCGGTGAGTCTTACGTTCTGAAGCATTACGCGTTGCTCTTGTCAGTCCCGGAATTCTATCACCGGTGCTGACCGTTCACGCAGCCCCGCTATAAGTTGTGGAGTTTACTTGGAGCGGTTACCAAAATACTGCGATACATCAGTCTCAACACGCTCGAATCTTCCAACTCTTTGAGAGCAGCCCACGTCTTCTGCCGCGATGCTCCGATTAGATTTGCCAGATCCTGCTGCGTGATTCCAATCCTGACAGGATGATCAGGCAAGATCCCTGACTCACTTGCTACTAGGTCAATCAAAGCTTCTCTGACTCGCGTGGAGACATCATTGCAAATGACATTGAGCAACTGAGCTTCGGTCTTTTTTAACCTTCGGCCCACAGACTTGAGCAACTGCAACGACATCTCCGGATATGCGGTCAAGAGAGACTCGAAATCCTTTCGACGTATTTCACATAGCAGCGAAGTCTCGAGAGCTTGAGCTGAAGTCGTGCGCGGGATGCCGAGGATTGTACTCGTAACTCCGAAAATCTCGCCTGGGCCAATTATTTCATGCAACACTTCGTGACCATCTTCGCCCAAGGCGGTGAGCTTCATCCGGCCCTTCTGAAGAACATAGATGCTGTCGGCGGGGTCGCCAAGCATAAAGAGCCAGTCACCACGGCCGCGTTTTGTTGTTTGCATCATTGAGTTGAAGCGATGCACTGCCTGCTGACTCATTCCAGTTAGCAGTTCGAGCCGGCCTGTAAACCAGGGCCGTGAAAGATCGTGAGCAGCTTCTGTTGGTGGGTGCATGCTGATACTTCCTTGAGATCTGAACCGACTAATACACGAAATGACAGTGTCGCAAGCTGGGGGTACTTCCTAATTACAGGTGAGCAATTAAAGAAGAGTCTTGGTCTCTAACAGCATGGCGCGAGTGAAAGCGAGGGCTAAGGCACAAGATGCCGAAAGTAATAACGCCAGCGCCACTATACAGGTCAAAAGTTGATAGTTATGTCTTGGTTCAGACAAAGCGACGAGTTGCACCAATTGTAACTTGGTTGACATTCATGATTCCCGCCGCGTTGTATCCTCACGCTTCTCGATTTGATTGTCGCTTGACGGTTGACGCTGATGAGGGCTCATCTTCTCGTCACTGCCGCGTCATTCATACTACATACCAGGTTGGTCCATAGGATCGGAATCAGGGGTTCGCCTTGTGGGACGTATAACAACTGTTTTTCACGATCCACGAAAAACCTCGGGATTTCTGCACCAACAAAGGAGAAAAGATGTCCGATAGAAACTTCTTTTTGTCATCAAAGGCCTCGAAAGCTCGGTTGCGCGAAGCGGAGAACGCTCGAAAAAACCGGTGGGAAATCATCAAAGCACACTCCCAGGGACAGGTTTCGCGTCGTGACCTGATCAGAATGGGATTATTTACCGGAGCCGGCCTGCTGGTTCCAATCAGCGGCCTCAGTCCGTTTGCCCGCAGCGTATTCGCCGACTCCAATATTCCGACTGGACTTCCGCCTAGTCCGTTGTTCGGAGTCCAGGCTTTTACTCAGCCGATGCCGCGTTTCGACGTGTTGCCGCGGAATCCAGTGGCCGTCTTGAATCCGGCTCCAACGGCCCAGGCGAACACCACACAACAACCTGTTGACCCTGCACTCGGCGGAGGCACTGGTCCGATCGAGGGGCGACCCCCCGGACCGATTTGGGCGCACCAACAGTTCACCCAGCTCCCGCCCGTGCTGGCCATCCAGGCCTCGATGGAGGGCGCCAAAACAAATACTGTTTACAATCCTGGCGTTCCGTCGCTCCAGAATTCCGGCATCAATGCGGCGAATCCTTTCCCACCAAGGTTTCACCCTGGGCTACCCGACCAGACCGTTGACAAGTTCTGGACCTACAATGGAACTTTTCCTCCCAAGCTTATGATGGTGCGGTATGGCGAGCCAATCCTCTTTCGCCTCAGCAACAAACTGTCCGTTAACCAAAACCAGAACGGAGGCTTCGGCATCCACACGATCTCTACGCACGAACACAACGGACATCACGGAGCGGAGAACGACGGCTTTACCGGAGCTTACTTCTTCCCTAACCAGTTTTACGACTACCACTACCCTGTCGTCCTGGCCGGGCGCAACACCATCAATACTACAGCGACTGATAATCGCGCCTCCGGTCCCACTGATGCCGGCGGTCTTAACAAGATCCCTGGTGACTGGCACGAGACGATGAGCACCCACTGGTTCCACGATCACATGTTCAGCTTCACCGCGCAGAACGTCTATAAGGGCATGGCCGGAATGTTCAATATTTACAGCGGTCTGGATCGGGGTGCCGAAGACGTTAACGACGGCGTCAATCTGAGATTGCCGAGCGGACGGGCCAGCGTCAGCGGCAAATCGTGGGGCAACCTCGACTATGACGTGAACCTCATGCTTGCCGATAAGGCCTGGGATGCGAATGGGCAGCTTGCGATGGACATCTTTGAATTCGACGGCTTCCTGGGTGATCAGATGACCGTAAATCTCGTTTACAAGCCGTTCATGGAGGTCGAGCGGCGCAAGTATCGCTTCCGCATCCTGAATGGGGCGGTCTCGCGCTTCTTCAAAGTCGCACTGAGTGACGGCTCGCCGATGATTCAGATAGCCAACGACGGTAATTTGCTGCCGCACCCAGTGGTGCTTACCCAACTTGACGAGCAGGGCATAGCGGAGCGGTACGATATCGTCATCGACTTCTCTCGTTACAGCATTGGCCAGAAGGTGTGGATGGTGAATCTGGCTGAACACCAGGACGGAAGGAAAGTGGACAAAGACCTCAGTATCTCGGAGGCGCTGTCAGGCGATTCGCCCGATCCTGCTGTTGGAAAATTCCTCGAGTTTCGGATCGTCCGCAATCCCGCACAGCCCGATATAAGTCAGGTGCCCAGCACGCTGATTCCAAACCCGGATCTGTCCGGAATTCCCGTGGCTCGCGAACGTGTCTTCGAATTCAACCGCGGCGCGGGTCAGACAACCAACGATCCGGTCACGACGTTTTTCGGGCCTTGGGGCATTGAGACCGACAACCAAGGAGGAACGCTCGCAGCCGACTTTGGCAGGGTCTCAGCGGCTCCACGTTTCGGCACCCGAGAGATATGGACATTGAAGAACGGTGGCGGTGGCTGGGATCACCCGATTCATATCCACTTCGAGGAGTGCCAGACTCTCTCTCGCAACGGAAGCGCATCACAGGTTCCCGCCTGGGAGAAAGGGCGCAAGGACGTCTGGCGCCTGAGACCTAGTGGCGAAGTGAAAATCACGCTTCAATTCCGCGACTTTGGCGGCATGTTCATGGAGCACTGCCACAACACCATGCACGAAGACAACGCGATGCTCTTGAGGTGGGAGATCGATGATTCCGGCGCACCGTTCCTGCAACCGCTGCCGACTCCCATTCCGAAACCGCAAGGAGTCACGTTTATGGCGCCGGACGACATACTTCCGACCGCTTTCTGAGGGCACAAAAGGAGAAATCACATGAACACATATCTAAACATCAAGACGCGACGACCGCTATTTAGCTCGATCGTCGTAACACTCCTGGTCGGTGTCGTTGGGATGCTGCTGCTGGGCTGCCCGTCAGCCCAGGCGCAGACCGCCACGACCGCCCCCCCTGCTAGTACTCCGGCTGTTGTCGACAGCAGCATCACGCTTTCGGCTAGTGGCACGGTGAACGATCCAAGCGGCGCCATCACATTCAAGGGAAGCGTGATTGTTAATTGCAGAAGAGTGATAGATACCACTGGTGTGAGCCCTGCGCTTGTAGTGCTTGACCTCGATTTTTCCAAGTTACAGGGAACGGCGGGTTCTTTGAAACTTCAGAAGGTGTATATCACCGGAGACAATCATGCTGCCGAACTCAGACCGCTGCAGGTCTCTGACACGATCATCGTCACGTGCCCCTACTATGACAGCACTAAAGATGTTCTGTCGGCTAGTTCAATGCTGGTGACTGCCACTCTCAACTTCGATACCAGCACGGGAAAACTGACGAGTGGAAGTATCAACGTCGGGAACAACGTTGTTACTTCTGCGGCGGTTGGCAATGCAACTATGTGAAACGCGCTTCGCGGCGCCTGAGGCTGAGCGATCCTGTCCAAAACAAGACGACCCGCCCGTGCGGTGAGCGTCGCAGGGTCGCTCAACTCAACGCAAGTTTTAGACAAGGAGAAGTAAGACATGAAACGTAAGAACGCGAAGCTGCTTTTGCTGGGGGTGCTGATGTTCAGCATACCTCTGTCAATCAATTTTCTAGCCGGAGGCAGTTTCGCCCAACAGCAGGATGTCGAATACAGTTGTCCGATGCATCCTGAGGTGAAGTCGAAAAAACCGGGTTCGTGTCCTAAGTGCGGCATGACGTTGAAACAAAGATCGAATGCAACCGATTCGGCCGCCAACAACAACGTGAATCCAAGTTCGAGTCACTTTCCCAACGTCGAGCTAATCACCCAGGACGGAAAAAAGGTTCACTTCTACGATGACCTAATCAAAGGCAAGGTCGTCGCGATCGAGCTCATGTACACCACCTGCAAGTACAACTGTCCGTTAGAGACTGCACGTTTGGTCCAGGTGCAGAAGATGTTGGGTGATCGAATGGGCAAGGATGTCTTTTTCTATTCGATCACGATTGAGCCTGACAAGGACACTCCGGAAGTACTTAAGGCTTATACCGAAAAGTATCACATTGGGCCAGGTTGGACCTTCCTGACGGGAAAAGAAGCGGACATAAAGTTGATCAGCAGAAAGTTGGGACTGGATTCCCTCCCGGATCCGAATGACCCCGACGGGCACACTCCAAGTTTGCTCATCGGCAACGAAGCAACTGGACTATGGATGAGAAACTCTGGCCTCGACAACATCAGGTTCATCGCTTTGAAAATCGAACAGATGATTGGTTATGAGGCGCAGCCGGCCGGCACAGTGGCTACGAATCACGTCGGAGCGACCAAGCTTAATATCGACAAAGGGCAGTATCTTTTTACAACGCGTTGCGCCGCCTGCCACACAATCGGAAACGGCGACAAAGTGGGACCGGATCTTCTCGGGGTCACCAGCGTGCGGGATCCCAACTGGCTCCGCCGCACCATAACCGACCCGGATAAACTGTTAGTGGAGAAAGATCCGATCGCAACCGCCTTGTTCAAGAAGTACAAGGAGGTGCAGATGCCCAACCTTGGTTTAGCCGAAACCGACGTCAACACACTGATCGATTTCCTGAGAAGAGAAACCGCAAAGTTTCGTGAACGCGAGAAGGCGGGAACGCAGTAACAGCACTCAACTCCGTCCCTCGGAATTTACCACGGATCACACGGATACACGGATCATCCATAATGAATCCGTGTATCCGTGGCTGAAATTGTTACTTCCCCTGGACCCTGCCCTTCTTTCCATTTTTCTTGCTTATACGTCCCGGCTTGCCCGGCTTATTTAAGAGCACTTTCAGGTGATAATAAGGAGATCGCGGCTTCAGGTGCTGCAGGTACTTGATCACCGTTTTTCGACCCACTCCTAGCTCGAGACTAATCCGATTGGGATTCTCCTTCCGCGAACGATGTTCGATATACCAACCGAACAGGTCCTTTTCAGCGTCCTTTAACTCTAAGTCGGTTACGTCAAAGTACTGGGGCAAGTGATGCTCAACCGCTCGTCTTCTGTCTTCCACATATCTGTGGTCCACTTGCTTTTCAAGGATCTTGGCATTCGCGAGGTGCTCGTCAGCTTCAGCGTAGAGTTTCTTCTGGGTTTGCGCCTCCGCCATTACCAGATGGCCCATTGCCAACAATCTAGGATTATCGTTTTGACATAATGCGATTACCACTTCCGCGGACTTAATTGCTTCGTCTGGGTTGTTGAGAAACAGTTGTACTGTACCGTAAGTCACTAGACTTTCGATCGTATCTATCAAACTCTTGTTAGCTGAGTTTTCGATATCAGTCAGCAAGTCCCGCCATCCTTCATAACTCTGAATGCCGTCACTTAAACCAGCCGCTTGTGTGAACGAGAGCTCGCTGGATCGGAGCGCATTATTAATCAGCTTTGGTTTTCTTGATTTGCGTGGAGAAAGATTCCAGCCGCGATAATATGCGCGCGCGCGTAAATTGGAGATTCTCGCACTCCACCGTGGATGTTTTGCTTTCATCTTGTTCAGAGTTCTTAACGCAGCTCTGAAATCACCGGAGTGGATCTGAATTACCGCCAGTTCTCGCAGCGCGTAAAGATAAAGTTTGGGATTGTCACATTCATTTCCTGGCTCCAGCCACCGAATGACTTTGTCGTTCAGTTCACACTCCAGAGAAGAAAACATTGTCTTGTCACTGTGAGATGTGCGAGCCCGGCGAATCGAAAGGAGTACCAGATCGTTGAACTTCTTGTGATAGAGATGCCCGTGCAAACGAAATTGCAGGTTGGCGGTTTGGCAGGCGTAATCGGCACTGCGGAGGAAGCCCCGCTGAAGCTCAGCCAGACCTACATTAAATGAGATCGAAAGTGTCAGTTTTTGGCGGATAAAGACAAGATCGTCCACCAGTTCCTGGATTTCGACTTTTTCTGGCCGTGAATTCCAGGTTTTTCGGCTCAATTCATCGAGGCGTTTAATTATTTCTGCCGCGCGTTCGTCAAGGCAGTGAACCGCACGCAGCAATTTCCGGCGCATATATGCATATTTTTGGTTTTGTCTCGCCAATCTAGCTTGAGCCGCCCGCACGGTCGCCAGCGTGGTCCACGCCACCAACCCACCGCTATGCAAATAGGTTTCGACGAAGCGCTCCAGATTCTGCAAGTCAGCCTTGAGCGTCTCATAGTCGTGATCTAGTCCACGTTTTCTCTTAGTCTCTATTGCGCCGACACAGCACAGGACTCGCGCTTTCCAAAGCGAACGGGTCTCGGATTCACGCAGCTTGGTCTTGAAGTTTCTAGATGAGGCGGAAGCCGAGCCAACGATTTGAAGATGCTTCATTGCCGCATCTGCTTCTTTCAGGATCAAATATTCAACCGCTGGAGTGAGACCTTGATAATCGTCTATTTCATAAAGCAGTCCCAAGATCTTCACGTAAAGCGGTGACTGATGTTCGGCGTCGTTCCATTCATAATCATTGAATAGCCGGAGCAGTTCCGTGCGTTTCTCCTTCAGTTGCTTCTCTTCGATCAAACCTTTCTCTTCGATCGGAGCAGCTTGTCCACGCAGAGCTCGGGTGGGGTTCTTATATAAACTCAGTAAATCTTTGTAGTGTTTTGTGAGGAGTCGAATATCGGGCATTGGGGACGACGCCTTCCTGGACCAAACGGGCGAATTTTAGACGACCTTTTTCTGAGGCACAACACTCTTTTTTCTTAGCGCCCTTC
This sequence comes from Pyrinomonadaceae bacterium, assembly GCA_035248565.1. GTDB lineage: Bacteria > Acidobacteriota > Blastocatellia > Pyrinomonadales > Pyrinomonadaceae > PSRF01. The sequence continues at coordinate 27,439 of DATFHH010000099.1, forward strand.
ACGGCTGTAAAGTGTCCTGAATGTCCACAATTTTGTGTGCTTTTTAACCGCATTAGAAATTAGTTGTTTTCCCGATAACCACTCCAATGGTAGGTTCCGAAACATAAGGGCTTCGCCCCACGATTACTGGCGAAGCAGTCACTCTCTCCTCGAAGTCAATAGGTTAGACGATCAAATTTTTAGGGTGTAAATATGACTTCCTGGACGCGAAATTTATCGGCAAAGTCTAGAGCCTCACTGCGGAGCCTATTACGCCGAGTTAGAAAACTGCAAAGCTCCAAACGACTGCGATCGATTAACTCAATCGCCGGATTCCGCCAGCAGACCGCGACAACGGTTCTACTGATCCCGGTCATGATCGTAGGCGTTATTCTATTTTTCTTGGCGCGTAACTCTATAGAGTCTCGGCAGGTTTTCTATATCGCTTATGTCGGAAGATATTCACGAGTTGGTTTTGACGAGCTACATGTACGGTCGGTGGAGAAATACCTGGATGAAGTGAATGCGAAGAATCCGGGCATAATTCTCAAGCTAAAAGCGTTGAGCAATGAGCACTCTTCGCAAGGTTCAGAAACGGTCTATCAACAAATCCTGGAAGATCCTCACATAGTCGCTGTTATTGATAACACTTGGGGTAGTGAGCTACGCAGCGTGGCCCCGTTGATTGCTAAAAGCGGCCTTCCTGTCATTTCAATAAATGCAGACAAGGGCGCCACCGATTTTGGAGGCAATGCGGTGTTTCTCGGGTATGACGACCAAGTACCATTCAGAGTGACCACCTTTGCGAGAGAAGTCCTTCATGTCGAGAATCCCATCTTCATCGGGGAGAAACAATACGCGTTGACTGATATTTTCCGCGAGAAATTTCAGGAAGCCGGCATTCAAGCGCAGTGTCTACCGGTAAACGACTTTCGGGAGGGCAACGAATCTGAACAAGAGAAGCTCTTCGCCGACTTGGATGGTCTGCTTGAGAGTTGGCGGCAAATTCATTCCGGCCGGCCTACCGTAATCGTGAATACGCACGGATCATGGGGTCTCCAGATTATCAAGTACATAGAAGCACACCAAAACAACGTCGACATACTTGGTGGCCCATTCATTATCGACTGGGCAAACTATGACGGGAGCTTTGGCCGTAATGAGAGGCGAAATAGATTGATCATATTTACTTACCCGCACGATGCCGTGAGCAACAAGGTTCACACTGACCTGAAAGAAATAAGGACCGATGGCGGACTGCCTGAAAAACCTAACGAGTTCTTGTTTGTGAAACGCAGCCTTGATGCCGTCTCAATAATTCGCGGAGCGTTACTTTATAATCTGAACCTAAACGCCCGGCCCAGCTTATCGAGGCAAGGCTTCATTGACTTCTTTCGCACCAAGTTGGCTGGAAAACGGTATGCGGGTGAATACGACCTTTACATTTTCGATAACGACTTGCGCGTAGCTGATGAGAGACGCTTTGAACAATACTTTCGCGACGAAGTACATTCGTTTGAGAGGCAAGTGGGTCCGAAAGGTGAAACGAGGTCAACGGTAGAGGTTGGCATTTACAACGTCAGGCTAACGAATATCGATCCCAAAAACCGCTCCTTCCACGCCGACTTCATTTGTACGGTTATCTCTGATCAGTGGGGCCTCGCGGACAAGATTTATTTTCCCAACGCCAGGACGGCGATTAATCACGAGCCAATCTCAAGTCCTCAAATCAATGGGAGTCCAGTTTCAAACGACAAACCTGGGAAGCGAACGGTCGAGAGATTTAAAGCTTCTGGCGACTTCAACATGGATGTCGACCTTCGCAGATATCCAGCGGATACCCAGCAATTAAGGATCCAGTTGGCAATTAAAGACCCGCAGGCAGATAGGCCAAGCCTCTCGATCGGACAAATTGAACTCGAGAGCGATTCTTTGGACGAATGGACAATCGAAGACTACTACGTTACCAAGGACGTCCGCATGGAAGTGTGGCCGTCAGTTAATTCGGGCCTTGATGAGAGTCTGCCCGAGAAATCTGAGACGCTGAATTTTAGAATACAGGTCAGCCGCCGGTGGGAAGGCCCATTTGTCACAATCACGATGCCCCTATTTATTATCGCACTCGCAGCGATTGCTTTACTGTACATCCGTGACGCGTCATTTGCCGCACAGGGTCAGATTTGCGTGGGAATTTTCCTGGGCTTGATTACATATTCTTTTCAATTCGCTCAATTCTCTCCTATGTCAAATGCGCTGACGATTGGCGACAAGATGTTCTACGAGACGTTTTTCATCGTCCTAATGGTCTTCTTGAAAGTCAGCTTGTGCAATTCCCGCCTTATAAGTGCCCCCACTAAGAGATGGATAACCAGGCACTCTGTTCTGCTGGGCAATGTCACGCTGATTAGTTATTTGTCTATGTTCGGTTTAATCTGGGCGCTGGCCTAGTTTCGACTTTCTCATCCACAGATTACACAGATTCTATAAAGCAATCTGCGTGATCTGTGGATAAAAGTCTAAACAGTGCACTACCAAAACAGAAAACTATTGACTTCTCCCCACTCAATACAATAGTTTCCTCACTTCGAATCGCGTTCCTCGCGTTTTTTCACAATCCAGCCGGAAATGTTTTGGCGAGATATTCCATAACAATACAGGTGACACACACTTCCATCCGTTAACAAGGACTTGACGATGCCAAACGCCAATAAACCAGAAACTGAACAACGCCAAGACGTTGAGAATACAAACGGTGACGACGGAGCAAACGACAGCACACTCACCGACATCATCGAGATTCCTACTCCCGAAACGCGCCCGCTCAAGTGCTACGCATTCGATCCCAGCGCCGGAAAGTATTTCGGGAATGAAATGACGCTCAACGTGAAGTACGAAAAGCTACGTCCAGGTCCCATCGGCGACCGCGTCGCTGTCATCGACTACGACGGTGAGAACAAAAAATTCTACAAGCCGGTCGATCTCGATAACCCAAGCCTCCTGATTCGTTCCGGACTCAATCCCAGCGAGTCAGATCCACGCTTTCATCAGCAGATGGTTTACGCGGTCGCGAGTGAAACTATCCAAAACTTCGAGGCTGCGCTGGGACGGCGTATTCGATGGCGGCTCGATGAGCGAATACCTGACGAGAACGGCGCGATAGCTCCAGGCGCGCGACCCGGAGACATCTACCGCCTGAACCTGTATCCGCACGCAATGGTTTCCGCCAACGCTGCTTATTCACCTTCGGCAAAGGGGATTTTGTTTGGTTACTTTCGTGCCAGCACACTAGATCCCGGAAGAAATCTTCCCGGTCAGACCGTCTTCACTTGTCTATCACACGACATCATCGTCCACGAAATGACCCACGCAGTCCTCGACGGTATTCGCACTTACTTCTCCGAAAGAACCGGTCCTGAGGTAGCAGCATTTCACGAGGCGTTCGCCGACATCGTCGCGCTGTTTCGACACTTCTCTCACAAGGAAGCATTGCTCGATACGATACAGAGGACAGGTGGCCGGCTTTACGAGTACCACCTCGCGCCTGATGCGCTTCTGAGTGAAGGTAAGGCGACGATTCAAGCGCAAAACCTACCAGACAATCCCTTGATTGGATTGGCCCAGCAATTCGGCGAGGCGCGTGGAACAGGAAAGGCCTTGCGCTCTGCTTTGAGTGAATTGCCCGATCCGAAGAAGATGCAGGATCCGAGTCTTGAACCACACGAACGCGGCGGTATCCTCGTAGCCGCAATCTTTGATGCTTATTTCACGGTTTACTTGCGACAAACAGCCGATCTGTTTCGCCTGTACCGCTCAAACGTGAACTTACAAACAACTGAAGTATCTGGCCCCTTTGCTAACCTGCTCGTGAAAGCGGCCAGTAAGACGGCGAGTATCCTGTTTAAGATCTGTGTTCGTGCGATCGATTATTGTCCCGCTGTCGACATCACCTTTGGTGATTATCTGCGCGCACTGATCACATCCGATCGCGACAACCATCCAGCCGATGCTTTAGGAATACGTGATGCGTTGATGCAGGCATTTCGCTTGAGAGGCATCCTGCCTGAAGATGCGCAGTATTTCTCCGAAGAATCGCTCTGCTGGTCGCGCGCGAAGAAGGATGAAATGCCGGAGTTTAACGACTTGATTTTCGGAGATCCAAACGGATTAACGAGAGACGAGAAGGATCACAACGGCAGGGTGCTGCGACAGTATGCGCAGGTCAACGCAGACAAACTCGGGTTCACTCCTGGAAAGTTTATCTCTGTCCCGTCTTTTCATCCCGCTTTTCGTCTCATTCCTGATGGGACAATGCGCATCGATATGGTCGTCGAAATGGCGCAGACACGGGACATTCCCTATGATCCTAAAAATCCTGGCCTGGGAACTTTTCCAATGCGCAGCGGCTCGACTTTGCTAATCACGAAGCCCCCACTGAAAGATGGCGTTTACGGAGCCGGACAAGTCCGTTACATAATTCGAAAACGACTTGATGGACCATACGGCGAACGACGTCAGCTCCGGCAACGGAGTTTCAATCTCAGCGAAGGACTCCTTGAAGGAAACGATCCGAAACGCTTCCAATTAAACTTCAACATGCTGCATTCGGGGTTCTAAAAAATGACGACACGAAAAACAAAACCTGCTCGCAAACGCACTGCTCGTAAGTCAACGAAATCAGCGACTCGATCCCGGACCAAACGAGCATCCGCAGCGAAAGATGGCAAAGGCCTGAAGGTCCGAATGTATCGCGTTGGCTTTGGTGATTTCTTTCTGATAACTGTGCCAGCATCGTCGGGCAATCAATACATCCTGATAGATTGCGGAGTGTTCAAGGGAACTTCGGGCACGGGCGACATCGGATCGATCGTCGACGCCGTTGAAGACATGTTTAAGACAACGAAGGGCCATCTCGCCTTGGTGATCATGACGCATCGTCACGCCGATCACATTGCTGGCTTCAGCAAGGCCCCGCGTTTTAAAGACTTCACCGCGAGCATGGTGTGGATGCCTTATTGGGAGCAATTTAACGATCCCAAAGACAAAGCCAAAAAAGCCGGCAAAAGCCTGAGTCTGGATAAAGAGAGCACCGACGAAGAGGAAATAGATGCTCACGATCTCCTCGTCGACATTCAGGGGCTCGCGGCAAATCTTGGGCTGCAATTCAGCGCAAAAAGAAAAGACGACCCAGCCGGTAAAGAAGCCCTCGCGCAACTCGCTAACGCAACCGGCATCGAAAACTTTAGTGCTGCTGCTAATGGCAAGAAGGGCGGTGGTGGAAACGCCGCCGCGCTCGACCTGCTCAAGAATCATCTCGGCAACAACGGGAAAAACGTCCGTTATTATGCGGCCGGTGATGAAGCAGAACTGCCCGAAGAGCTCGAGGATTTGAAGGCGACAATACTTGGACCACCCCCCGGGAAGGCGAAGGCCTTCTTAGCGCTGATGGACCTCAAAAAGGGCGTGGGCCAATATCTCGATTCGATGAACGAGGAAGGAGGCGGCCCTCCCAAGGCGCTTCAACCCTTTCCGGGAGAGTGGGATGCGAAGTCAGACGATTATCCAGAGGTCGACGTGCGAGATAAGCGCATCGATTACCAGCAATTTGTTCAGTACGTCGACAATGCACAGCCGGACATGCTTGTTGCCGCCGCCAGCAAGATCGAGAACTTCCTGAACAACCAGAGTCTCGTCGTTCTGTTTGAATTCGGCGGCAAGAAGCTGCTCTTCGCGGGCGATGCGCAGGGCGGCAATTGGGAGTACTGGCTCTTCAAGACTGAGGGAGGGCCGCAGAAGGATCCGACGAAAGCCGGAGACATCGTTGAAGCTAGTAAGGAGTTGTTACAAACAATCGACTTCTACAAAGTCGGGCATCACGGGAGCACTAACGCTACGCCGATACAGGCGGTCGAAGCGGCGATTGATCGACCTAAAGGCAGCAAGGGCTTTGTCTCGATGTGTTCAACTCAAGACGGGGTCTTTGGCAGCATCAAGAACGACTCAGAAGTCCCGCGCATTCCCTTGATGAAGGCGTTGAGCAAAGGCTCTTGTCTCGTTCGCAGCGATGCGATCCCAATTACTATCAGCGACGGGACAGTTATTAAGCCCACAAAAGGCGTGGATCTGCCGAAACCAAAAGTCGGGAAGATAAACCAGGCCGACCTCTATATCGAATATTCTTTTTGAGCCGCGGATTTTAGCGGATTAAACGCGGACGAGCAGAAATGTAGCCCTGGCCGTCGGTTCAGAACCGTCGTCTACCTTGTAGTCGCCACCGACTGTCTTAGTACCGTCTGGCCATTGGATGTAAATGAACTGACCCGTCTGATTACCGAACCGAGAGGGGGCAAAGGATCGGTGACGCTTTGATGGCGCTACGGGTAGGTGGATACTTGTAGCGCCCTTGCTATTCGATTCAACCAAGCGTTTCTTTGGGCATGCCGGTGGTCTTCTTCTTATTTTGACGACGTTTACGTACCGCAGTGCCTAAGGTTGCTAGTCCGGTGCCGAGCAGCAGCATAGTGCTCGGTTCAGGAACAGGCTCGCCATTGATCTGAAAAGCAGGTTTTATCAGAGTGTTCGGCACGATCCATGGACCCGTTGGGCTGACAAAGCCACGTGCTTGAGGGGTTGAAAAATCGTTAAGCGAAAGGTTCCAAATCCCAAAAGTACTAGGTTCTGGGGCAAAGGCAACCAGCCAATACTGCGTTCCGGCAGTGAGAACTGGGTGCAGTGCTGAGTTGGCTACCACGATTTGGGGGGGAAACATCGGCACGGCATCAGTCAACGTAATAGTTTCAATGATGTTCCCGGGCAATCCGCCTGAACTCGTCATTAATAGCACTTGGAAATCGTTTGGCCCGGTAACTAGATTCATCGCGAGCTGGGCACTGCTAAAAGTAAAAGTCCCTGACGGTGTGAACGCGAGGGCTGGAATCGCTCCCCCGAGGAGGTTGCTTCCCGTGATCGCAAACCCTTGAAGTTCATTGAAAGTCATTCCAGGGCCGAAGTTGCTAAAGACTACCGTATCCGCTCGGGCTTCGCTCGCGATGAATAGAAGCAGCCAAGCTCCTATGAGAATGGTGCAGAGAGATTTGGTGAAGTGAAGCATGTTAGAACTCCTTCTGTAATACGTGTGATGACACGTAGGCTAAGTGTAGGTTGAAAATGTGAGCATGGAGTTTCTCATTGACATGAGCACCCTTGCGTGGAGTTAAGTTGACACGAGAGATGCGAGAAGGGTACCCCCCCCAAATCATCAGTGCGTGTATGAACTCGGAGGATGAGTTCTGGGAATACACTAACCGCTACTGCTTAGTTCGAATGCAGATGCTACTACAGAATCGCACACGAATCAACATTCGCGCGGTACGCCCGTTCAGTACTGGAAAGAGAAGGTCTGAGATCGTAGGACTCCGTCGGCTGAATTGAGATCTAGAACACGACCGTACTATGGGAATAAACCTCGCCACCGACCAGGAATTCTCTCAACTACGAGGATTCAAGTTAAACAATAGAAGATAGAGAGATGAACTGATCAACACATTGCACGTTTTACAAAGCAGAGCCCTCGGTCACGTCCTTCGCTGAGGTTCTAGACTAAGGAGCGGTGAGAAAATTTCAAGTTATGACGGAAAACTGTAGGAAACTTTCAAGTTATGCAGGACAAGAATTTCATTTAATGACGGAATCGTCCGCGTAAGTTGTTGATTCCGTTGATGCCAATTTCACTTTATGACGGAACCCACATGGGGTGTTAAAATCTGTGCACTGATGACGACGGCAGAGCCACTATCAGAAGAGCAGGAAGTCTTCCTTAAACACATCCAGAAAAAGGGACTGAAACGCACGTCTCAGCGCGAGCTGATTCTCGACGTTTTTCTCCGCACTGAAGACCATCTCTCGAATGAAGATCTCTACCAACTGGTGAAGAAAGAAGATCCTTCCGTCGGTCAAACCACTGTCTATCGCACCCTGAAAATCCTGACTGACGCCGGACTCGCACGCGAAGTCCGCTTCGGTGACGGACGCACGCACTACGAACACAATTACAAACATCAACATCACGATCACATGATCTGTTCGGAGTGTGGCAAGATCATTGAGTTTTACTCCGCGGAGCTCGAAGCGATACAAGACGCGATGGCCGCGAAGCACCGGTTTGAGATCACTCAGCACCTGCTGCGAATCATCGGTATCTGCGCGCAATGCCAGCGCGCACGAAAGCACGGCGCAATTAGCTCCCCCGCCAACGCCTGAAGTGCACTGATCTCCCCGATCACACCTGTTGGAGGTTGAAATGAGTGTTTCGATTACATTTGAACCCTCCGGAATTAACGGACTTGTCGCCGAGGGAACTTACCTGATTGACGCAGCGCGACGCATGGGCGCGTCACTTGGAGCGGGTTGCACGGCAGGGAAGGGTGAGTGCCCGGCGTGTGTTGTCTCAGTCAAAGCAGGCGCGGAACTGCTTTCGACGCCGAGCGCGGCGGAAGAGAAGCAGCTCGGTCAGGAACACCTGGACCAGTCGTTGCGATTAGCATGTCAAACGAAGATCGAAAATCATGGTGAAGTGGTAGTGATGGTTGCAGCACGACCGCAGACACGCAGTCAGCCGAACGATAACGAAGCAGAATTTCGTACAAAATTCGCCGCCTTGCCATTGAACAAAAAGATCGCGACGCTCATGCAACTGGAAGCTATCACTGCTTCGGAGGCTTTTGATTCTGCGATTCAGAAACCGCTGGCGTTCGGCGCGAAGACGTTCGACGCAATCGCAAACCGCGCCCGCGCGAGCCGCATGCGAAGTAATAAAAGGTAATCATGGGTTTTGCCACAAAAAGGCACAAACAGTACAAAAACGCAGGAAATAATTTGTACTTCTTGTGCTTTTTTGTGGCACTCACACCAGTGCTTTTCGCTGCGTGTCCGAGAAACGATCCGCCACCAAGACCACGCGCAAGTATCTCGACCGGCACGCGACCGGTCGCATCCGTCGCACCTGTAGTTGCTACTTTCAATGGCGAACGAGCGATGGACCATGTGCGGAAGCAGATCGAGTTTGGACCACGCCCGCCTGACAGTCCGCAGCTTGCCAAAACACGGGCTTACATCGTCAACGAGTTGAAGTCTTACGGGCTCGCGGTGTCGCTCGACGAATTCACCGCCACGACGCCGCGCGGCGAGAAGAAGATGGCGAACATCGTAGGCGAGGTTACCGGTGAGACGAACCAGCTGATCCTGATCACCAGCCACTATGATACAAAGTTTTATAACGACATGTATTTTGTCGGCGCGAACGATCCTGCGGCGTCAGTTGCGACGCTGCTCGAGATCGGACGAGTGCTTGGCAGTGTGAAAGAAAAACCGAAAGCGACTTACCGGCTGGTGTTCTTTGATGGTGAAGAAGCGCTTTGTGAAGAGTGGGATGAATGTCATAACGGAGACGAGCCCGATCACACTTACGGCAGCCGCCACTACCTCGCACAACTGCAATCACGCAACGAGCTGGAGCGTACTCACGCGCTGATCCTCCTCGATATGATGGGTTATAAGAATCTCGAGCTCGGTCGTGATAACTTGAGTACGAGATGGTTGCAGGACATCATTTGGCAAACTGGACGTGAACTCGGATATGGCAAGATCTTTGTCGATCGTCAGGAAGGCGTTGGCGGAGATGATCATGAACCTTTTATAGAGGCAGGAGTGGCTGCAGTTGATCTGATTCAACTGGCGTCGTATCCATACTGGCATAAAGCCGATGACACTATCGACAAACTATCGTCGCAGAGTATGAAAGTTGTGGGCGAGACAGTGTTGGCGAGTTTGCCGAAGATCGCTGCCGCCAAAAAACCGAACAAGGTTTCAGCCGCGGATTAACGCGGATTGAAGCGGATCTCTAAAGAATTATGCTTACATCACCTGAGATACTCGTGCCAATGGATTTTTCGCCGTGTTCGGTGAATGCGCTTCGAGTTGCTGTTGGAATGGCGTCACCTGAAGGCGATTTGACACTGCTGCACGTCATCGACGAAGAATTCATTCAGGGCGTTGTCGCCGCTGGAATGGGATCTACCGATGAGGTTAGAGCGCGTCTCAAAGAGCAAGCGGAGAGTAACTTCAGCAGTGTCCTCGAAGGCCTGGAAACAGGAAAGGTCAACGTCGAGAAGATGATCGTCGTCGGGCTGCCGTTCGTTGAGATTCTAAAGATCGCACGCGATCTGGATCTGCCGATGATCGTGATGGGAATACGAGGTCAATCAGCGCCTGCTGAAGAACTGCTGTTTGGTTCGACCGCTGAGAAAGTTCTACGCGGCACGCGCGTGCCAGTCTTGTGTGTACCTCTTTGATGTTTTTGTGCCTCTTTGTGGGATATGAAGCGAATCGCAGTCATTCCTGGCGACGGAATCGGTCCGGAAGTCGTGCGCGAAGCTGTTCGCGTCCTCAGATACTTCAACGACAACAAAACCCCCGCACTCGAATTCGTCGACTTCGACTGGGGCGCTGAAAAATTTCTGCGAGACGGAGTCACTCTTCCAGACGGCGCGCTCGAAATGTTGACCTCCGACTTCGACGCGATCCTCGCCGGCGCTTTCGGCGATCCGCGCGTTCCATCAAACAAACACGCCGAAGACATTCTGCTCGGCATGCGACGCGGTCTCGATCTTTACATCAATCTCCGTCCGGTTCGTCTGCTCCACGAGCGACTCACACCATTGCTGAATCGCAAAACTTCAGACATCGATTTCGTCGTCTTTCGTGAAAACACCGAAGGCGCTTACTGTCCTGCCGGTGGTTTTCTTAAACACGGAACAGTAGACGAGATCGCGCTACAGGAAGACGTGAGCACGCGCCGCGGCGTGGAACGAATCATCGTGGCGGCGTTTGAGTACGCGCACGCTAACAGCCGTAAACGCGTGACGATGGCTGATAAGTCGAACGTGCAACGCTTCGGCGGCGATCTTTGGCAACGAGTTTTCAAGGAAGTCGCGGCAGGTTATCCTGAGATCGAAGCGAACCATCAATACGTCGATGCGATGGCAATGTACATGGTGCTCGATCCGTCGCAGTACGACGTAATTGTTAGTAATAATTTGTTTGGCGACATTCTGACGGATCTCGGCGCTGCGATTCAGGGCGGGCTCGGACTCGCCGCTTCCGGAAATATCCACCCCGGAAAAGTCTCGCTTTTTGAACCGGTTCACGGCAGCGCGCCGCCGCTGGCCGGGAAAGGAGTGGCCAATCCGATTGGAGCTATTCTGACTTCGGCGATGATGTTAGAATACTTAGGCTTCCAAACGCTGAGCAAAGAAATCGAAGAGGCTGTTCGCGCAGCGATCTCTGCAAACGAAACTACAAGAGATCTCGGCGGACAACTTTCAACAGAACAGGCAGGCGCGGCCATCATCGCGCGCCTCGGTAGTATCAAGAAGTAGAGGTGAAGAAGTCATGACGAACACGGGGAAACTCACGACGAAGGCGATCGCGGTGGTAATTATTGTGGCGATGCTCGACGCAGTGGGGCTTCCACCGATGGTCATGGTGTTCATCACCGGCGTGGTTTTGGTTATTTGGCTTTTTGCGCGCCATGCACAAGCTCGCGAGATCGAGCGCATCTTCGATTTCTATGTTGCTGCCGACGCGATTCTGCGTGAAGAAGAACGACGCTGGTATGGTTTCGAGATTGCCGAAGTGATCGAGCACGGCGAGAGCTTACTGGAGCTCATGCCCGATCCGCCGCCGCTAGCTTACTTCGCGCTCGGCTCGTTGCATCACCGGCTCGGAAATCATCAAGCGGCCGCTGAATATCTCTCGCACATCACTGAAGACGAACACTACGACGAAACACATCGCGTCTCGCCGTCACCACAGTTGCGGCGTTACGTGACGATGTTGCGGCGGATCGAGTATTACCCGTCTACCGCGCCACAAACACTGGCAGCCATTCGCAGTCTGGAACGTTCGCGCCAACGCGGCGCCGAAAAAATGCTGCTCGAGACTCGCAGTCTGCTCGAAAGCGAAAAGAAAGTAACGCCGGTTCAGCCTCCGGAAGTGAAAGAAACGCATGAGGAAGTAAAGTATGCGCCGTCCTTGCCGTTGAGCTCGATCTCCGCACCACCGCCGATTTCCGCAGTGCTGCGAGACGTTTACCAGGACGAAACCGGAGCCAATAATTAATCGTGAGTCGTCGCGCTTGTTTGAAACGCTGACAGCCGAAATCATCGCGATCGGATCGGAACTACTCGCGCCCGATCGCACCGACACAAACAGTCTCTGGCTCACCGAGCAACTCAACCGCCTCGGAATTGAAGTAAAACTCAAAACGATCGTCGGCGACGACGATGCCCGCCTCGAAGAAGCAATCAAAGATGCCGTGCGCAGATCGAAAGTGGTGATCACCACTGGAGGCCTTGGTCCAACTGAAGACGACATCACACGCAAGATCACTGCCCGTGCGCTTGGACGCAGATTGTTGCTCGACGAAGCTGTTCTGGCGGAGATTCGGCAACGTTTTCAAAGCTATGGGGTCTCGATGCCGGAGCGTAATTCGCGGCAGGCGATGGTGATCGAAGACGCTGAAGTCTTGCCGAATCCAAACGGCACGGCGCCGGGAATGTTCATCGATCATCAGGGCACTGCAATTGTGCTTCTGCCTGGTCCACCACGCGAGATGCATCCGATGTTTGAAAATCACGTTGCCGAGAAACTCGTGCGACGTGGTGGGAGTTTGCGCGTCGTTCGACGCACATTGCGTGTGGCCGGCATGGGCGAGTCGGCAGTCGATGAAAAGATCGCACCTGTTTACACGCAGTACGACAATCCCGTGACGACGATTCTGTTCAATCAAAGTGAGATTGAGATTCATTTGACTGCACGAGGGCGTACGGAAAAAGAAGTGAACGATCTGCTCGATCGCTTGTCAGCACAGATTGAAGAGAAACTCGGCAACGCGGTGTTCTCATTCGCCGGCGAGACGATGGAAGAAATCGTGGGATTGAAACTGGCGCTCGGTGGTTACACGTTAGCGGTTGCTGAGAGTTGTACCGGAGGTCTGTTGGCGCAACGGATAACGAATGTGCCTGGTTCGTCGAAGTATTTCATCGGCGGACTTGTGGCTTACGCGAATGAAGTGAAGACGAAAGCTCTTGGCGTCGAGCCGATGTTGTTGTTGGAACACGGTGCGGTGAGCGCGCCCGTGGCGGAGGCGATGGCCGAGGGTGTTCGCTCACGTGCGGAAACTGATTTTGGATTGTCGATCACGGGAGTCGCCGGGCCGGGTGGCGGCACTGAAGAAAAGCCCGTTGGAACTGTCTTCATCGCGCTGGCCGACGACGTCAAGACCGAACATCGCCGGCTGCACCTTCCCGGCGATCGCCAGTTGATTCGCTGGCGCGCCTCCCAGGCCGCGCTTGATCTCTTGCGCCGCCGTTTGCTCTGAAAAAATCCGTGTCATCCGCGGCTTCTCTTTCGCCAATCCTCCACTAAAATCGCCCACCGTTCATGGTCGCGCCAGCGCCCACATATCTTCAAATATCTCCGCGAGTATCCCTCCTTCACAAACCCAGCGCGTTTGACTAACGCGATCGACGGAACATTACCCGGCTGGATGTTCGCTTCGAGTCGATGCAGTTTCAAATCAACAAACGCATGACGCAGCATCAGCGCGATGGCTTCTGTCATGTAACCCTGTCGCGCGAACTCGGCGCCGATCTGATAGCCAAGGTACGCGCTATGAAAAGCACCACGAACGATCTCCATCAAGCTGATCGTCCCGAGTATGTGCTCATCCGTGCGACGACAAATAAAAAACCAAACGTTAGTATCTATGCGACACCTTCGCAGGAACGCTGCATACTGTTCCGGCGTTGTCGGCGGCGACGCAAGACCGCGGTGGAACGAAGCACTGAGAAGATTCAGCGCAATGTATTCATCCTGATCGCCTTCCTCGGGATGACGAAGGAATATACGCTTGCCTTCGAGCACGATAACAATGCCTCGATGGGAGTAAAGTAGTTGCGAGCACTGCTCGTCATCATTATTGCATACTTGCTTGGTTCGATTCCGTTCGGATATTTAATCGTACGGCAGAAGCTTGGCGGCGATATTCGCCACAGCGGTTCGGGCGGCACCGGCGCAACGAACGTTTCGCGACGCGCAGGAAAAGCAGCGGGCGTAGTCACGCTCTTGCTCGACGCATTCAAGGGAAGTCTGGCAGTCGTGCTTGCAAAGATAATCCTGACTGGACCATCGCCGAGTGTCGATTGGTTCATCGCCGCGACGGCTATCGCGGCGATTGTGGGCCACATCTTTCCCGTGTGGTTGAGATTTCGTGGTGGAAAGGGAGTCGCGACGGGCGTGGGAGTGTTTTTAATACTTGCTCCCGTTGCACTGTTGTGTGTTGGTGTGCTGTTTATGGCGATCGTTGTACTGACGCGGTATGTGTCACTAGGTTCGATCACCGCTGCCGCAACTCTTCCGTTGTATGTTTGGTTGCAGGCCTACTTCGTTGAGCCGGTAGCAGACTTACGACCGTTGTTGACAGCCGCTATTATCAGCGCACTCCTGATCATATTTGCGCATCGCGGCAATATCGGCAGACTAGCACGCGGGACGGAATCTCGGATCTGACATGAAAGAGATCGCCATTGTCGGCGCGGGAAGCTGGGGAACGGCGCTCGCAGTTGTTGCGGCGCGAGCCGGTCACGACGTGCGGCTCTGGTCTCGAAGTGCAGATGTGGTGAGCTCGATCAAAGAGCGCCGAACTAATTCGCGTTATCTGACCTCAACAGCGATTCCGCAGAATGTGACGGCGACGAACGATCTCAGTGAGGCATTGCGTGAAGCTTCGCTAGTGCTGCTCGCCGTTCCGTCGCACGGCGCGCGCGAACTACTGACATCGATGTCGCCGCTGTTGGAAGAAGATGCGATCATAGTTAGCGTTTCGAAAGGCATCGAGATTGAAACCGGCAAACGAATATCCGAGATCGCGACAGAAGTTGTGAGCGATCCGCATCCATTTGTGTGTCTCTCTGGACCATCGTTCGCCAAAGAAGTAATCGCAGGACATCCCACGGCGATTGTCGCCGCAAGCACGGACCTTTTGGCAGCACGCGCAGTGCAAAACGATCTGAGTCTTGAGAACCTCCGCATCTATACAAACGCCGACGTTGTTGGAACTGAGCTCGGCGGTTCGGTAAAAAACGTGATGGCGATTGCTGCCGGAATGACCACCGGCCTCGGCTTCGGCACGAACAGTGTTGCGGCATTGATCACTCGCGGACTGGCGGAGATCACGCGTCTGGCTCGACGCGAAGGCGCACAGATCGAAACGTTGATGGGACTCGCAGGACTCGGTGATCTGGTGCTGACGTGCACTGGCAGTCTTTCGCGCAACCGCTTCGTTGGCGAGCAACTCGGTAGAGGTCGAAAGCTCGATGAGATCGTTGCGGAACTGAATGAAGTGGCGGAAGGAATCAACACTGCGCGAGCCGTGAAGCAACTTGCAGATCGCGCTGGACTCGAAATGCCGATTACCAATGAAGTGAATGCTGTGCTATATGATGGTAAATCAGCGCGCGATGCGGTAACCGAATTAATGAGCCGCCCACTGCGGGAAGAAATACATTGAGCCACGGATAACACGGAATAAAATCCAGATCCAATCCGCGTCATCCGCGGCTAATAACGTCGCCCACACGCACGGCACCCGGAATCACAACAGTCGCATAAATTCCAAGGTTCTGATCCGCATCTCTCACGATTGACCGCAGAATACTCGGATCTTTTGGTAACTCCGCCTGCGTCTGCATCGTCATGCCACAGCGCGCCGTTGGGATCTCGCATCGCAGCTCAACCTCACCAATTCGGAGTTTTTGCCCACTCCAGTCCGCCTCAACCAAACCTTCGATTCCCGAATCCGTCTCAATTAAGAAGTTCGGTCGAAAGCGACGCACATCCCACGCAGCCGTCGGATTCAACCGCTTCATCATCTCCAGCGAAGCCGTAGTGAGCACGTGAATCGGGAACGCATCGAAGTACGTGCCAGGTGGTGAAGTAAACTCTATGAGCTCTGGTGGTAATGTT
>DATFHH010000100.1:0-79699 GCA_035248565.1 Pyrinomonadaceae bacterium
ATCTGTTTTCGCAGCGCGCGCATCGCGACAGACTCGCCGACCATCGTGTATTCACGAGCGAGCGCGGCGGCCATGTCAGCATTGATCAACTCGAGCCGTTGTTGGCGTAACGCGTTGCGGACAGTGAGCACAGTCTTCTCGATCGACAGTGGTTTCTCGATGAAGTCGAACGCGCCCATCTTCGTTGCGCGAACGGCGGTTTCGATATTGCCGTGACCGGAGATGATCACGACGGCCGCATCCGATCCGGCAGCGCGGAGCTGTTTGAGTGTTTCGAGGCCGTCGATTCCGGGAAGCCAGACGTCAAGCAGGATGCAGCCGTAAGCGCGCCGACCGAGTGCTTTCAAACACTCTTCGCCCGTGGCGACGGCGTCGGCGACAAAGCCTTCGTCTTCCATGACCGCGCGCAACGTGTCGCGAATACCGCGCTCGTCATCGACTATAAGAATCGAATCCATTTAGCTACAAAAAGGCACAAAACGCACAAAATTAATTCAGGCTGCGACGGGGAGTTCGATCACGAATTTTGCGCCGCGCGGATGGTTTTTCTCAGCGCGAATGTAACCGCCGTGCTCCAATATTATTCGCTGAACGATCGCCAGTCCTAAACCCGTGCCACTGTCACGCCGCGAGAAGTATGGTTCAAACAATCTACGGAAGTCGCCTGGCTCGATTCCCTGCCCCGTGTCGGCTACTTCCACTCGCAACAAACTTCTGTCCGCATCGTGACGCGTAGTGATTGCGATCCGCTTTTCCTCGGGCACGGCGACGAGCGCCTCGAGCGCGTTATCAATTAGGTTCACCAACACGCGTTTGATCTGCTCCACGTCAAGCATCGCGGACGGAAGCTCACGATCCATTTCGACCGTTAGCGAAACTCCATCGAGCCGTTCTTCATATAATCCGACAGCTTGACTGACGACTTCATTGAGATTTGCAAGTTCGAGCCGAATCGCAGGCAGACGAGCGAAACGCGAAAACTCGTCAACCATCGCTTTCAAGCCAGCGACTTCACGGCTGATCGTTTCCGTGCATTCGGTAATCACCGCTGCGACGCGCTTTTCGTCGACTCGATCGTCAGTTGCGCCATTCGATCCATTTCCGTTTGCAGTAGCGCGTCCGTAACTCTTCGCGATCCGTTCGGCTGAGAGTTGAATGGGCGTAAGCGGGTTTTTGATCTCGTGGGCCATGCGCCGGGCCACTTCGCTCCAGGCCGCTGCTCGCTGCGCCGCAAGCAACTCCGAAAGATCCTCGATTACCAGAACGACTCCGCGCCGCGGTCCTTTCGAATCACGCAAAGCCGTAGCGGTGATGGCCACTGGCAGTGGTCCACCACCACTTTCCAATTGAGTCTGTTCTGTCGCGTGGCCGGTTCGTCGCGCACGGCGCAACAAGCGATCGACAACCAACCAATCTTCGCTGCCAATGAGGCTGCTCAGTTTTGGGTTCTCTTCAGTCTTGTCGACCAAGGCCAGCATGCGCGCTGCTGCTGGGTTCAGCGTTGTGACGCAATCGTTCTCATCAACTGAGATCACGCCAGTCGATAACGACTGGAGCACAGTTTCGATGTAGTTACGACGTTCGCGCAGCGCCAGATTCTTATCTCGCAACTCGGTTGCACTGGCCTCGATACGACGGCGATTCTCGTCGAGTTGTGTCGTCATCTGATTGAACGACTCAGCGAGCAAAGCCAATTCGTCCTCCGCGATCGTCGTAACCCGATGCGAAAGATTGCCACGCGCGATCTCTTTCGAAGCTTCCGCAAGCGCTTTGATTGGTGTCGCGATGCCGCGCGCCAGATAGATCGCGACCCAACTCGAAACGAATAATAGGATCAACGTCATCAGGCTGAGCGTTGAGAGTCCGAGGAAACGCACGCGACGCTGTTTTGTCACTAACTCCTGGTAATCACGTTCGGAGCCGGTAACCAAATCTGCCAGGTCGCTCGAAGCGCGCTTCTGTGGCGCGATGATCAGCATCTCAGTCTGATTCAAAGGCACGGCTAGTACGTCATAATCTTTTCCGTCGGCGAGAGTCGTCCCACTTGGACCACGAAATTTGCGCGCTTCAGTAAACAGTTTTTCGAGCTCGTCTGAATCAGCCGGGGATAGATTGGCGCGGCTGCGCACCTCCACAGCGCCACTACTATCGACGATCTCGATCCCCACCAACTGTCCAGATAACACGATCTCGTCCATCGTGGCGCGTCGCTCGTCCGCCGATTGCCGATCCAGCAGCATCACCAGTAGCGAAGCAGTGTCGCGCAGAGTTTGGTCCTGGGTCGATAAGGTCTGGCGCTTTACTTCAGTTGCTTGCTGGATGATCTCGTCAGGCAGTGGATTGAACCACTTCTCGAGCGATCGATTCAGAAAGAGATAAGAGAAGAAAGCCATCGCCGTGATCGGCAGGAAGCTGATCGAGATGAAGTAGACGAGCAAACGCGTCTTTATTTTCGAACCGAGTTGTCGTTCTTTTCGTTCGCGCCGCAGCTTGAGGAGATTGCGAGCGAAAATGAAGAGAAAGACTACAAACGCGACGAAGTTGAGCGTCGATAAAGCGTAAAGGACCAGCGCGTCAGCCGCGGTGTCGGGCCGCACGACGGTCCAAAGCCAGAGCTGTTGCGAGACGATGATCGCGAGCAACAGCAGCACGGTACCGCCCAAAACCCACAGCAAAACACGCCGCCGGCGTTGGGTTCGGTTTTCGCGATTGTCGGTCATCGAGGTGGGTCGAGTTTAGCACAGAGGTTCTTTATCCACAGATTACGCAGATTCTCTCCTGCGCGATTTTCAGATAGTCATTGGAGACGTCAATGCCTATTGATTTCTTACCAAACTTGAGTGCAACCAGCATCGTAGTGCCCGTGCCACAAAATGGATCGAGAACGACGCCGCCATCCGGGCAGGTCGCCGCGATCGGAATCTTGCAAAGGTCCTCAGGATACGCTGCGAAATGCGTACGCCGTTTATGAGTATCCTCGGGCAAGATATCCCACACATCGCGTGGTTTGCTTCCGTTCGGATGATACTTAAGAAAGTAAAAGCCCTTCTCGTGTAGTTCTCTTGCGCGGCCAGAAACGCTTTGAGAATCTGAGTGCGTGGTTCGCTGCTGTCCTCTAATGATCATTCGAAAATCGGAGATCTTGCCTTGCCTGACTTGAGACAGAATCTCATCGAGTGCTTCATAAGCTGTACATCTTTCAGCTTCAGACAGCGCGGTGGATAGTTCAATTTGTCGTTTGTAACGAACTCCGCGCACGCCGGTTGCGGACACGACCGCGCCATTAACCACCTTGCTGTTCTTAGGATTGGACCGTATAGCGTCCGCGTTGTAGTAGTAGGCGTTAGCTGTTTTCACAAAATGAAAGACGTACTCGTGAACGTTCCTCAACTTGTCGAGCGAGTTGTCAGGTCCGCCCTTCACTTTGTGCCATATGACATCGTTACGAAGAATCCAGTCCTGCTTGTCTGTCAATGCAAACGCCACTCTCCAGGGAATTCCGAGTAATCGTTTATTTAGATATGTGTCTCCAAGGTTTAGCCAAAACGATCCGGATTTTTTGAGCACTCGCTTGACTTCGAAAAATATATCGGCAAGGTGAGCTACATACTTTCGGTAGTCGGTTTCTGAGCCAACGCCTTCTGAAGCGTATTGCCGCTGTCCCCAGTAAGGTGGGCTGGTTACGCAGCAATCAATCGATTCACTTGGAATTGTAGAAAGCGCGTTCAAGGCGTCGGCATGAATGAAGAGTGGTCGAATGCTGTCGTTCTGCAGGTACTCGCAAATTGAGTTTGGAGTAGTAGCCATCGTGGCTTTTTCAGACATTTGCGGAATCTTATCACACGATTTACCAGCATTGCCGACGCACTATTTGCCCTCGATTTGGTGCAATTTCAGTAACGCCGAAGGTGTTCGTTAATTTCAGCCCACGGGTTGGAGCGCAGCGACAACCCTGGGAATAGAATCAGAAGGGTAGTCAAACGCTGAAAGTGTTCGGCAATTGGCGAACTCTTTCAGAGTTCATTGCTCGGGTTAAGGTTACCCAGGGTTCTCGCTCGCGCTCAAACCCTGGGCTGGAATTAGTCAACGCCTTCGGCGTTACCTGTCCTTCGGCGCAAACCGCCTCACTACTCGGTTTGATATAGCAATTTTCCCAATCACCTCATTTAGTTACAATGTGGCCTCAGACATGAACCCGCGCGATATCTTCATCAACGACTTTGGCCGCCTCAGAAGTGGATGGCGGCTGCTGATCTATGTCGCTGTTATTTTCGTGCTGTCGTTTTTCTTAACCCAACTAATGCGTCTTGTGTACGCAGTGCTGTTGGAAATTCCGTCGATCCCTCAGCCACAGTTTGTCGCAGACGTGATTTACAGGATTGGCTTGCTGCTCGTTGCGTTGGGCGCCGGCTATCTCTGCGCGCACTTTCTGGAAGAACTCCCGTGGAAGTCTCTAGGTCTAACCTTCCACAAGGGTTGGTTTCGAGATCTCCTTATCGGTTCCGCCGTTGGTTTTGTCTCACTCGCGGTAGCAGTGGGAATCGCGATGTTGGGGAGCGGCCTCAAGTTCTCATTTAGTGGTTCCGCAGTGAGATCGATAACCGTCTCGATGCTTGGATCCCTGACTTTATTAATCGTCGCAGCACTGGCCGAAGAGGCGCTCTTCAGAGGCTACGGATTGCAAACGATGGCTCGCGCTCAGCTCGCGTGGGTCGGGGTGTTATTGACTGTGTTGCTGTTTGGCTTAGCGCACGAGGAAAACCCGAATGTGGTGCCGATAATTAGTTTCACCAACACTGCGCTCGCTGGTCTGTGGCTCGCCGTTGCTTATTTGCGCACACGCAGCCTCTGGTTGCCGCTCGGAGTTCACTGGTCATGGAACTGGGCGCTCGGCTGGTTTTTCGGATTACCGGTCAGCGGTCTTCAACTCGTTTCGCATCCACTGCTAAAAGCGAACGATGTCGGACCATTCTGGTTAACCGGTGGAAGCTACGGCATTGAAGGTGGTATCGGCTGCACCATCTCGCTGGCGCTCATCACCGTGTTTTTGTGGCGCACTCCCTGGCTCTCATCCACGCCGGAGTTGAAAAAATTGACCTCTGAAGAAAACCCTGCGACGCCTTCGAGCGTACTAAGCATTCGACCTGTTGAAAGGCAATGAGCGTCTCGCGTTGTTAACACTCTCCGTCTCTCTCCCGTCTTAATCGATGTTGTTGGAGTTGGGTCTTGGGTCTTTGGAACCCGCACCGCTCTCGATCAATGAAACCGAAGGTCGAAGACCAAAGCCCATAGACCCAAAGCCATAACCACCATGTCAGCCACCTTCGACGTGCTTTTGATGAGCCAACAAGAAACCGGACGCGCTGGCGTCGAGTCAGAGTCGTCTGTCGAAGTTGCACTTGTCAGGGCGGTCTTGGAAGGAGATCAAGAGGGGTTCGCGCAGCTTTACGATCTTTATGCTCCGCTGGTCCACGGAATTTTGCTGGCGCGCGTGCCGCGTGTTGAAGTCGACGACCTCGTGCAGGACATTTTTCTTCACGCGTTCAAGAAACTTCACACGCTGCGCGACGGTGCGGCATTCGGACCATGGATCGCGACGATTGCTCGCAATCGCGCAGTCGATTTTCACCGGCGCTCGAAAGAAACCGTCGAGATCAACGACGAACTGCGCGGCAGCGGTACGCACGATTCAAGAGCGGTAGAAATTCTCGAGCTGATTCGCAGTCTCCCTGAAGCCTACCGTGAAACGTTGGCGCTGAGATTAGTTGAAGGCATGACGGGACCGGAGATCGCGGCACGCACCGGACTCACCGCCGCGTCGGTAAGAGTGAATCTGCATCGCGGAATGAAACTACTGCGCGAGCGGCTCGGCTTTGTGGAGGGCTTATGAACGAAGATTACTTGTGGGACAAAAGTGGTGAGCCTGATCCGGAGATACAACAGCTCGAAGAGATCCTGAGGCCGCTACGTTATCGGCCCAAGCCACTCGCACTCCCGGCGAATCTCGCAGTCCATCAGCGACGCAGGTATTTTCCGATGCTGGCGATTGCAGCGACTGTGTTGCTAGCGCTTGTTGCGGCGGGCTTGTGGTTTCGACTGCACGCTGGCAACAAGTCACAGTCACAGCAAGCCAATGTGACTAATCCGCAGCCGGCACTTGAACAAAAGAAGACATCGCGAGATGCGATAGTGAAAAATGCGATTCCCGCGCCTGCTGCAAACCCCATTGCCGGAAACAACAAACATCGAAACAGGGCTGCATTTGCAATTCTAAAACAGCGTGAACGTGAAGAGGCATTGGCCGCAAAAGAACAACTGATGTTTGCGCTGCGGCTGGCGAGTGAGAAGTTAAACCTGGCCCAGCGAAAAACTCAGGGCGCGACGCCTGCAAACCAGATCAAAAATCAACATCGAGTCGGATGAATGGAGTAGTTATGAAATCACTCTTCCAAATCAACACAACGACGCCACTGCTTGTCGTCATGCTGGTCCTTGCGACTGCATTCACGGCGCACGCTCAGAGCTCGCGAATCCAGATGAGCAGTCTGGATCATCTCGCGCCGAAAGCAAGTGAGACGGTGGATGTCACTATCGACGAGCGGCTGATGAAAATGGCGGCCAAGTTGTTTTCGGATAAAGATGCTGACGAAAAAGAGGTCAAAGAATTAGTTGCCGGCCTGAAGGGCATCTACGTCAAGAGTTTCGAATTCGACACTGAAGGACAATACAGCGCGGCTGATGTCGAGTCGATCCGCACACAACTCCGCGCGCCGGGATGGACGCGCCTCTTGAACGTCACCAGCAAGAGAGAGGGCAGCGTTGAAGTGTACATGCTGATGGACGGCGAACAGATCGGCGGTCTCGCAGTGCTGAGTGCCGAAGACAAAGAGCTCACGGTAGTCAATATCATTGGTCCAGTTGACCTCGAGAAACTTGCCAAACTCGAAGGACAGCTCGGCGTTCCTGACCTGGGCATTGAAACCACCAAACCGAAGACAAAGAACGATAAGAACTGAGGTTCTTCGATGAAAACGAGCTTCACTGTAATTCTGCTGCTGGCGTTTATGACCATGGCGACCCTCGTTTACGCCAAAGGTGACGATTTTGGCTCAGTGGTAAAGATGATCGAACAGTTTTACCGAGTGAAGCATGAAGGAATTCCATTTCTGGCGAAAGCCGGCATGAAGACGGCAACCGTCGCCGCGCGCATCAAGGGCGGCAATGCAAAAAGGCTTGCCGAAGCCGGCAGCATTAAACTCGCGGTATTTGAGGACCAGGACTTCGGCGGCGATTTTACGAAGTTTCGCGCCTCGCTAAATGATGCGTTGAACTCCACGTGGATGCCGTTGATTCAAACACTCGCCAAAAATGAAGAGCAGACCTACGTCTTTCTTAAAGATGTTGGCGACAAATTCAACGTACTGGTGATCACGATCGAACAACGCGATGCGACCGTGGTCCAGGCGACTCTCTCACAAAAGAATCTCGCCATCTTACTGCGCGACCCTGAAGGTACCGGTAAGGCAATCACAGAAGAAGCAACAATCATCGATCAGGAGTAATCATGTACAAATACTTCCTCAAACTTTTCACCGTTATCGCGCTGGCGGCTTTCTCGATAAACGCGCAGGAAGTCGAAGATACGATCAAGATCAAAACGCGCGCGGTGTTTCTAGACGCGCTCGTGAAAGATAAGAAAACGAATCTGCCGATTTCAAACCTGAGTCCTGATAACTTCCAGGTGCTCGACGATGGCAAGCCGCGCGAGATCTCCTACTTCACGCGTGAAGGCCAGGCGCGAAAGCCACTCGCACTAGTGCTCATTCTGGATCTGCGAGAAGACGGCGCCGGCAGGTTCCTCAAACGCCAGGAGATCCTCAAGGCCATGGAAGATCAATTGGCCCAGCTTCCTCCGGGTGATGAAGTTGCAATCATGGTTATGAATATTGGAGAAGACGAACAGCGCGCGTGGTTAACCGAGTTCACCAATGATCGTGCGAAGATTGCCGCTGCGCTGGCGCGAGTGCCTGCGATGTGTCGACCGTCTGATGGACCACCGCCCGAGGGAATTTCGAGTCAGAAGAACACGACTGCGGGCGAAGGCAAGCCTGACGACATCATCAAAACTGAAACGATCCACGGGCGCAATGGCGCTGTGATTACGCGTGCGACGAGACGAGACGGAAATGTTGAAGTGAAGCGAGTAAGTAAGGACGGAAAGGTGACAATGGATCTGGGTGAAGTCTACGACATGGCTGCGGCCGTGCGAGAGGCGACGCAAAAAGCGCAAGAGCTCCGTCCCAATTCGCAGACATCGCTCGTTTGGATATCGGACGGCATCGCACCGATCTTTTTCGAGGACCGCGATGCAACTGAACAGATCTTGATCCGTAACAATGTCATCTTCAACTCACTGACGGTCGATCTGCGCACGTTATTTAAGTTTCTCTTGCCGATTGGCAAGCCGGTCGCTGGTTGGCTTGGGATGAGTCTTTATGGAAGCGCCAAGCTTCTCGCACAGAGATCCGGTGGCGAGGCCGTCAAGGTAGGTCGCGTGAAGGATTACGGCACGGGGCTGTCGAAAATCATCGGCAACCTGACGGCGCGCTACGGCCTGGGATTCGCGTTGGCGGAAGGCGAGGTTGACGACGGCCGCATGCACAATCTCGAGGTGCGTGTTAATACGAAGGATGAGAAGGGAAAGAACCGGAAACTCCTGGTGAGTTCGCGGCAGGGATATTACATGTCGTCGACAGTGCCGAAGGAAGCCGCGAGGGCTCAGTAAGAACTATCCACAGATTACACAGATTACACAGATTTAATAAATCAATCTGCGTAATCTGTGGATAAAACAACGGGTTCTCCTCGCTTCACTCCCAGCGTCAACGCTGCAGAACCACGATTAATCGCGATCTCCAGGAATCCAGCGCTGCCCCAAATTGCGAAGAGTTCGTTGGCTGCCGAGGCATCGCTGAAGAACTCTCTGAAGCTGCTGATCTGCTTTTCTTTGATCAGCAACATCTCGGGCGCGCCTTTAACGATGTCGCGTGTGAGATTTGTAATGCAGTTGCCGAAACGATCGATGTGAATGACGCGCCCTTCAATCCTACCATTCGTTTGGACCACCGGCCTTAGTAAATTTTCCAATCTAACCGCATCAGTGACTGATGGACCAAAAGCTTGCGGCTTTACTCCCGTCGAAAGCGCGGCAGCCACGGGCGCAAAGATGTCGCGCCCGTGAAAAGTCGTACTCGTTGGCTGGCGAAAGTATTTCTCCTGAGTTGCGTGATGCGTCCGGTGTCTCGGCTCGCGATCGTAGATGTAAGTAAAGACGCCATTGTCCGGTCCAACGAAAAACTGTTTACCTGCACTCACGACAATCGGACGGCGCGTTGATCCAACCCCCGGATCGACAACCACGACGTGGATCGTCCCGGCTGGAAACGTCTGATACGAAGCGAACAACGTGAAGGCCGCTGCATCGATGTCTTGAGGTGCGATTTCGTGCGTGATGTCGACGATAACGGCGCGTGGATTTATTGACAGAATCGCGCCTTTGACCGCGCCAACAAAGTAATCAGCGGTTCCGAAATCGGTGAGTAAAGTGATAACGGGGAGATCGGACGACTTGCCCTTTCTCCCCGTTGGTTTGAGATCCTTGCGTTCAGTTTTCACAGAACGCTTGTATCAGTTGAAGTACGAATCTTCAAACGCTGTCCGCGATCGAGCCGGATGTCCTTGCCGCGCTGCGTCATCACGCCCGCGGTGCCTGCGCCGCCGCCGATGATCGCTCCAATCGCCGCGCCTTTGCCGCCGCCGGCGATGGCGCCGATGATCGCGCCGATGCCAGATGCAGCACCAACCTTCGCCGCGTCATCTTTGGTCGAGTCACGTCCTTTGACGCCTCCCTCCGGATCGACGTCCGGTTGAACGTCACCACCCATCGGAGTTATCTCGATGAGCTCGGCGTGAAGAGCAGCGGTGCGATTGTCAGGTGAACGAATCTGATCGAATGACAACTGTAGCTCCGCAACACCTTTAACTTTCCCGGGTCGCTTAACTTGTGCGACGCGTCCTTCAACGATGTAACCGGCGAACTCGTTTGGCTCGACGACCTTTGCTTGTAAGCGATCGTTGCGCTGACTCACATCAGTCGAGACTGGTGTCAACAACTCCAGCGCGAGAATCGTGTTGCGTGGAATTGAGAGCGAGCCACTCGGAGCGGCTGTAGTATCGGGATTCGCAGCCGGTTCGGTATTGTTCGGAACAGGATTGTTAGTATTTGCCGCGGCGGGCGCATTGCCGCGTCGATGCAGTCCTGTTGGAAGAGTCGAATTAAACTGCTGACGTTCGTAACCGGCCGTGTAACCGACTTCGAAGCCCTGCTGGTAGCCGTCCTTATAATCTTCGACTGGTCCCCATGCTTCGTTGTAAGAACGATCGGCTTTTTGATAGTCCTCTTTATTTTGATAGTTGCGGGCAGCGCCGTCGGAAATGTCTTTGAAGCCTGCGTTGTAGCCGTCTGAATAGCCGGTGCGATAACCGCGTTCAAGCGCTGTCGTCTGTGCTTGCGCAGAGGCAGAGACAATGGCGAGCAAGCCACTCACGCAAATACTCATTAAAACCACGAGGGGAAGCTTAAGATAATTCATATTGTGTCCTTCCAAAGAGTTACGACTGGGTAGGTCGTAGTGTCTCGGGAGAGCCAACCTTTAGCAACGTTTGAATGCTATCACGCTTTTGTGCAGTTTGAGCCTCTTTATGGCAAACTGACGCTCAGATGCCACATTCCACGCCGGAGTTGGCGGCCACGGAGTTGATTTCATGTCAGCACGCCGAGTTTATCTGGACAACAGCGCTACGACGCCCGTCGATCCGCGTGTCGCGGCGGTGATGACTCGTGCTTTGATCGAGAATTTTGGCAATGCATCGAGCGTGCACGGTTTCGGGCAACAAGCGCGCGCGGCAGTTGATCGCGCGCGGCGTGAAGTGGCGGCGTTGATCGGCGCCCGCCAGAATGAGATTGTCTTCACTTCTGGTGGGACCGAAGCAAACAACCTCGCGATCCGTGGATTGTGCGAGTCGTCAGTCGCGCACGGTCGTCACATAATCACTTCAGCGATCGAGCATCCATCCGTGGCAGGCGTTTGTCTCGAACTGGAAAAGCGCGGTTGGGAAGTCACGCGTCTGCCTGTTTATGCCAACGGAATCGTAAAGATTGATGACCTGGCTCACGCGCTTCGGGTTGACACTGTGCTAATCACTGTAATGCTCGCCAACAACGAAATCGGAACCATTCAGCCGGTGAGTCACATCGGATCGCTCGTTCGTGAAAGACGAGCTGCGGGCCAGCGCCTGTGGTTACACACCGATGCGGTGCAGGCTGCCGGACGATTGTCATTGAACGTCGATGAGCTTGGCTGCGATCTGCTGACGATCTCAGCGCACAAATTGTATGCGCCGAAAGGTATCGGTGCGCTCTATGTTCGTCGTGGCGTGCGGCTTCACAGTCAGAACGTCGGCGGGCACCAGGAGCGCGAGCGGCGCGCAGGCACCGAGAACGTACCCGGCATTATCGCTTTCGGTGAAGCAGCGAAACTTGCGCGCGAAGAACTTGGTGAGCGCGCCGCGCGCGACCGTGTCCTTCGCGACCGCTTCGAAGCGAAAGTGCGAACGCAGATCAGCGACATCGTGATGAACGGAGATCGCGAGCAGCGTCTCAGCCATTTGTCGAATATTTCTTTTCGATTTATCGAAGGCGAGGGATTGCTGATCAATCTCGACCTGGAAGGCGTGGCGGTTTCGACTGGCTCTGCGTGTTCGTCAGGAACACTGGAGCCGTCGCCGGTGATCCGCGCTCTTGGTGTTGATGATGAGCTTGCGCGTGGTTCGATTCGCTTCAGCTTCGGGAAGGATAATACTGACGCGGATGTTGATTATGCGATTGAGGTTTTGATGCGCGCGGTGGAGAGGTTACGGGCACTCTCGCCTTTGACTGTTAGCCACGGATCACACGGATAAAGACGGATTTTTGGCCTATTCTGCCACATTCAAAGAACACTTATCGCGTCCGCGGAATGTCGGTGAACTTCCGGAAGCAAGTGCGATTGCTGACGAGAAGAATCCTGTTTGCGGTGATCGCTTGCGGCTCTCGTTGATCGTTAAGAACGATCGGATCGAAACGGCGCGATATCTCGCTTATGGCTGCCCACCCACGCTCGTTTGCGGATCAGTTTTGACCGAATTGATTACAGGCAAGACAACTACGGAAGCATTGGAGTTGACACGCGCCGATCTCTTGAAGGCGATCGGCGGACTACCCTCAAGAAAACATCACGCAACCGCGCTCGCGATCGAAACACTCCACTCCGCCTTGGCAAAGCTGAACTAATGCGGTGGCGTGCCTACGACGCGCGGGCGGCCTGGACCAGCCGGTTCGATCGTGTTGTGTTGATGATATTGTGGACCGCAATACTTCTTCGGCTCAGTTCCTAATACAAAAGTCTTTGTGCGAATCACCGGACAACTTTCGACGGCGATCAATCCGGTCGTCGGATCGATGTCCAACGTGATCGTTCCTTCGAGACCAGTTTCGGGCAATGTTGGCGCACGTCGAGGCGATGGTGATGGCGAGGACAACGGCGGTGGCGGTACCTCGTATGGTTGGTCGACCGGAGGCGACGGCTCCGGCAGTTCTGACGGAGTCACTGGCTCAGTCTCGACCTCGGAAGGATTACTCGGACTAGTTCCGTTGATAAAAAACTCGACTCGCTTTTCAGTGTCTTCGGGTTGAGTCGGCGCTCCTGTCTTTGGATTGATTTCAATCTGCTCTATACCTGAAGGCATTTCCCAGTCGCCTTGCCATTCGGGATGCTCTGCGAGCGCGACTTCCATAAAGTCAGACCAAATGGGCAGCGCGGAATTCGCGCCAGTCAAACCGAGTTGCGAGCCATCATCAAAACCGACCCACACCGCGCAGACGAGATCTGGTGTGTAACCGGCAAACCAACCATCCCGCGAAGTTCCTGTCTTTCCCGCGAGTACTTCTTTCAAACCACGCGCGCGCACTTTTGACGCTGTGCCGCGATTTATCACGTCTTTCATAAACGACGTCATCACATAAGCGACTTCCGGACGCATGACTTCGTTTCTTTGCGCGGTGGGCGCGGCGATCGTGACGCCGTCGCCGGTAGTGATGCGATTGATCGCAATCGGACTAATGCGAGTCCCGAGATTTGCAAAAGAAGTATAGGCCGAAGCGATTTGCAGTGGCGTCGCTTCACTCGTTCCGAGCGCCATTGCTGGATACGCGCGGGGCGGTTTCGGCAACCCAGCCTTCGCCGCCAGGTTCATGACCCGTCCAATCGTGACTTCCATCGCGACTTCAACCGTGACGACGTTCAAACTATGGACCAGCGCATCGCGCAGCGTGACTGGTTCGTGGCTGTAAGTTTCACCAAAATTTCCCGGCGAGTATTCCTGGTTGTCGAAGGTAAACGTCTTCGGCTCGTCCATGTACGTCGTCGCCGGAGTGATCACACGCGGCACAGGATCGAAGGCTGTATTCAACGCAGTGGCGTAGACGAACGGTTTGAAAACCGAACCGGGTTGCCGGAACGCGTCACTCGCGCGATTCAACTGGCTCTTTGAGTAATCACGACCACCAACCATCGCGACGATCTCGCCTGTCTTCGCATTCATTGCCACCAATGCGGCTTGCAATGTTCCCGGCGCAAATCGTTTCGCCTCGACCTTGTCGAGCGCCGCCATCTGTTTCGTCAACGCGGCGTATGCAGCGCGTTGCAGATCCATGTCGATGGTCGTGTAGGTGCGCAGATGTTCCGCGGCGCCGGCACCCGCGATCATGTCGCCGAGTTGGTTCTGGACGTAGTCAGCAAAGTAAGGTGCGTCGGAGACGTCGATGCGGCCGCGCGCGGGAACCACTTGCAGTTGGCTCGCTTTAGCCGCATTTGCTTCGTCCTGGGTGATTACGCGGGCATCAGCCATCGAATCCAGCACCTGATTGCGGCGCGCAGTCGCGGTGTCAAGTTTCGTGTACGGGTTATAACGATTTGGACTGCGAATCAAGCCCGCAAGAAAGGCCGATTCCGGCAGCGTAAGATTAGTTACATCCTTATTGAAGTAAGCGCTCGCTGCTTCACCAAAACCATTGATCGAGAACCCGGCCTGTTGGCCCATGTAAACCTGATTACAGTAGAGCGTAAAGATCTGTTGCTTGCTGAGGCGAGTCTCGAGAATGATCGACATGTATGCCTCGGCGATCTTGCGTCGCCAGGTCTGTTCCGGTGAAAGCAAAAGATTCTTGACGAGTTGCTGCGTAATGCTCGAACCGCCCTGGCGCGCGAGTGGCGAGTTTGGATCGGTGTCGTAACGCCGGATAAAAGCCCGAATGATGCCGCGAATGTTGACGCCGTAATGCTCGAAGAAAGAACGATCCTCGGTGACCGTAATTGCCTGGACGAGCTGCGGCGGCAGGTCGCCGAAACCGATCACTTTTCTCTTCGCGCGTTCAGTTCCAGTGACTGAACTGATCAATTCCGGTTCGAGCCAAATCCGTTGCAGCGAGCTGCGACTGTCGAGATCAGTGAGCGAGTTAATCGCCTTTGCCGAACTCGCAAACTGAATCCTTGCATGCTGAAACTGCTTCACGCCGTCAACGCTCGAAGCGCTACTCGGCTCAACATCGATCGCGGTCCCATTAATTTCATAACGACCACGAGAGTTATCTGCCTGTTGACTTTTCTCGACGTAACCCGCGCGTTTTAGAAAAGCTATAACTTCATTCAGCGAGATCGTCTCGTTGACATGCAGTTCTTTGGGTGCAGCATAAATACCGGCTGTTCGCGTGAAGACTTCGCCAGCGAGAAGGTTGTCGATTCGATGTGAGAAGACCGTCCAGTAGTAGATCAGAATTCCGAGTACGATCGCACCGACAAACACCACTGGAATGATGACCGGCGCGCTGAACAACCGTCGCAGCATTCTGCGCGTGAAACGTGGCTCAGCTTGGACGTAAGAAACGATTTGCGGTCTATTCGGTGGTGGATAACGTACTGGCATAAAATGTTTTAGCCACAAAGAAGCACCAAAGTCACGTAAGATATTACGTCACTTTCGCGCCACGGTTCGATCGACGCTTTGTTTGACAGTACTGGCCGCATTCGTTACCGTGGCTGGCCTCGCTTGAGCGCCCGAGTGGCTTTGATGCCGCTCCGCCTGTATGAGTCTAACACCTCGTCTGCGTTTCCTTCTCGCCAGCGGCGCTCGAATCCGCGTTGTCTTCCTGGCGGTCCTCGCGGCATTGACACTCGGAACCGTTGTGTTTCACGTGCTGGAAGGCTGGTCTATACTTGACAGTCTGTACGTCACGGCCCAAACGGTCACTACCGTTGGCTTCGGCGACTTGACTCCACGCACGCTGTCTGGCCGCGTCTTCGCCACAGGGTTCATGATGGTCAGCGTCGGCATCGTGCTTTATGCTCTGACGGCCGCCGTGCAGTCGATCGTTCAATCGGAACTGTTTTCCGCGTATGGCCGTTCGCGAAAAATGAGCAAACTGCGAGATCATTTTATCATCTGTGGCGCGGGCCGCGTTGGATCGCACTTGATGCGCAGCCTTGGACGCAATGAGGGTACGTTTATCGTCATCGAAAGTGATCCGAGAAAGGTCGAGGAACTGATGGACTTGAGCGTTCCAGTGCTGGTGCGGGATGCGACGCTCGAAGAGAGCTTGCGTGAAGCCGGCGTCGAGCATGCGCGCGGACTCGCAGCGTGTTTGCCTGACGATGCAGACAATGTTTACGTCGTCTTGACTGCTCGCGATCTGAATCCAAGTCTGCACATCGTCGCGCGTGCTGCGGAGGAGCAGGCGGAAAGTAAATTGATTAGAGCGGGGGCCAATCGTGTCGTAGCACCGACGATTATCGGTGGACACCGCATGGCGATGGCTTTGACCAAACCTGCGGTCGGCGATTTTCTTGATTCA
The DNA here is from genome assembly GCA_035248565.1 of Pyrinomonadaceae bacterium. GTDB lineage: Bacteria > Acidobacteriota > Blastocatellia > Pyrinomonadales > Pyrinomonadaceae > PSRF01. The sequence continues at coordinate 16,007 of DATFHH010000100.1, forward strand.
GTTACAGCCAACGATCTGGAGCTTGGATTTGAACAGCTCGAAGTGGAGCAAATCTCGCCCTTGGTTGGTCGTAAACTCAGCGAGACTGTAATTAGATCTGAGCTCAATATCGTGGTCGTCAGTATTCGTCGCAGCAGCGGTGAGAAGATTTTTAATCCGAGTGGCGAAGCAAAGATTGAGGGCGGCGACATGCTGATAGCTATCGGCACTGCTGAATCGTTAACCAAACTCAACGTGCTCGCCCGAGGACGCGCAGTCGTTTAATCGGGCACCTCCTTGGAGTGCGGCGGCCTGGCGCCGCTTTGGCCAAAGCGGCGGCAAGCCGCCGCACTCCAAGGAGGCGCTCCGAGGAAGAGTCTAGATGAAGATTTTAGTTACCGGCGGTAGCGGCTATTTAGGCACTTACGTGCGCCAGTTCTTTTCAGCCGACGATTTTTCCCGCCGTATAGGTCTGGATGTTCGTTACGAGCAAGCTGCGGAGAAGGCTTCCGAGTATCACGTAGTCATTCATCTGGCCGCACACTTCGACAAGAGTCCTGAGGGCGCGCGCGAGTGTTTCCGCGTCAACGCAAACGGAACGGCGAATATCATTCGCCAAATGAAATCAGGTTCAGTGTTCATTTACGCATCGACAAAAGACGTTTACGGCAGCAACGTGGATGAGACTAGAGACGTCGACGAAAACACAAGCACTGAGTACTCCGGTCAGTCGGCGTTTGAGTGGTCCAAGCTAATCGGCGAGCGTTACGTTGAATACTATACGCGCCAGCGAAACGTCCGCGCCTGCATCTTCCGCTTATCGACTGTCTTCGCCAGATACTCAGTCGGCAATGATCTCGGCATCGTTACTCACTACGTCGAGTCGATAAAGTATCGCCGGCCGATTCGACTGCCCGCCGGCGTCGATCCAACTCGCGACATTCTGTACGTCGACGACTTCTCGCGAGCTTGTCGTGCCTTCATCGATTCCGATCTTGTTTTCGGGCTTTATAATCTTGGTGGTGGACGCGTCAACGCGGTCAGCTTGCGCGACTTAATCAAAAGAATAAGCACGATGATTGAGATAGAACCGATCATCCAGGAAGATGAGTCGCTGCCTGCGCCGGTGCCGTTGCGGTACGTCTCAGACTTGACGCGCATCAGTAATGAATTGGGCTGGCGACCTGAGATCGGTGTTGATGAAGGGTTGCGAATGCTGTTGTAATGACCAACGTGCATGCGGAAAGTATTAAACGAGTTGTCGTGCGAGGCACGAATTGGGTCGGCGATTCCGTGATGACCGTGCCGGCGCTTCGCGCTCTCAGACGCGTGTTGCCGGATGCACACATCACGCTCGCGATTCGTCCGGGGACGAAAGGAGTTTTCTCTGAAGCTGAGTTTATCGACGACGTGCTCGTCTACGACAGACGCAGCGCGTTTTCAGTCGTGTCGCAGATTCGTGAATGGAAGCGAAGGAATTTTGATCTGGCGTTGCTGTTTCAAAATGCTTTTGAAGCGGCGTTGATTCCGTTTCTTGCCGGCGTGCCGTTGCGACTCGGTTATGCGACTGAGTCGCGCCAGGCTTTGCTGACGCATCCGCTGGCGTTACCTGACTGGCGTTCATCGCGGCACGAAGTTTTTTACTATTTATATCTCGTGACTGCACTCGAGCAAATGTTGTTTGCGAGCAGCAGCATTTGTGAAAGCGAACCTGATTCGAGTATTGAGATCTCAGAAAGCAGGAAAGCCGAAGCACGCGAACTGTTTCGCGCGCATGGTGTTCGCGAAGAAGAAGCGGTTGTTGCGATTTGTCCGGGATCGATAAATAGTCGCGCGAAGCGCTGGCCGGCGGAAAGGTATGCAGCGCTTGCCGATCGGTTCATCGAATCGCAGCGGCAAGTGTTGCTGATTGGCTCGCGCGATGAGGCTGACGTTTCGCAGGAAGTTGCGAGTCGAATGCGAAATCGGCCCGTTGTGCTTACCGGGGAGACGACCCTCGATCAAATCGTTGCAGTGCTAGCTACGGCAGATTTAGTCGTAACTAACGACACCGGTCCGGCGCATATCGGCGCGGCATTGGGGCGGCCGACGATAGTGATCTTTGGTCCGACTAATCCGCTGACGACGCGTCCGTTTTCTCCCGACGCGGAAATCCTGCGACATCCGCCGGATTGCGCGCCATGCATGCTGCGCGATTGTCCAATCGATCATCGTTGCATGACCGCTATTACGGTGGACGAAGTATTCGAGCACTCGCATGCGTTATTGAAGCGAGCAAGCTTTGCGAAGACGGTGAGGAGTTTGTGCGACTCAGTCGCCTGAGTATTCGGATGAAGCGACCGGCAGTTTTCATCGATCGTGACGGCACACTCTCCGAAGAGGTTGGTTACATCAATCATCCGTCGCGCTTTCGTCTGTTTCCATATTCATCGGAGGCGATCAGGATCCTCAATAATGCTGGATGGTTGGCGATCTTGATTACGAATCAGGCGGGCGTGGCGCGGGGCTACTTTTCAGAAGAGCTGATTGTTAATGTTCACGATCAATTGAAGCGCGACTTGCAGGATGCGCAACTCGATGCGATCTACTACTGCGCGCATCATCCATCGGTTGGTGAGCCGCCGTATCGAGCTGACTGCGATTGTCGCAAGCCGAAAACGGGACTGATCGATCGTGCGGCGAAAGATTTCGAAATCGATATTCCGGCAAGTTGGATGATCGGCGATCGCTACGGTGACGTGGAGTTAGCTCGCAATGCGGGTTTGCATTCGGCGTTTGTGTTGAGTGGTTATGGCAGAGGCGAGTGGGAATATCAGAGACATTCGTGGAAACACGAGCCGGAACTCGTTTGTGAGAACCTGCTCGAAGCGGCGAAGATGATTGTTTCTTGATCTTACTTTGCGTCCTTTGCGCCTTTGCGTGAAACAATTAATTTCGCGCAAAGACGCAGAGGCGCAAAGAGACGCAAAATGAGTTCAAATACAGAACTTCAGACACGCTTGTTCGAGATCGTCAAGCGATTTCAGGATCAAAAAATCGCGATCGTAGGAGACGCGATTGCGGATAAGTTTGTGCACGGTTCGATCAGCCGCGTCTCGCGCGAGGCGCCCGTCTTTATCCTGCGTCATGACAAAACTGAGACGCTGCCGGGCGGCGCTGCAAACTGCGCAATGAACCTGGTCGCGCTGGGTGCTCACGTTTCGTTGATTTCAGTGACTGGCGCCGACGAGTCAGGAAATGAGCTGCGTGCAAAACTCGAAGCCGCAGGTGTCGACATCAACAATGTGATCGTTTCAGACAAAATCCAAACCACGACCAAGGTGCGGATTCTCGCCGGCCAATCACACTCCAGCAAACAACAGGTGATCAGAATCGATTACGACGCTGCCCCCATCAACGAAGCCGACCTACGCCACGCAATCACCAAAAAGTTGGAGCAAGCGATTGCGAACGCCGACGGGTTGATCATTTCCGACTACAACTACGGCGTAGTCAATCCTGAGACTGTCGAAGTAAGTAGAAAGTCCAATATTCCTGTGTTGGTCGACTCGCGCTTTCATCTCGTAGATTTCACTGACTTCACTGCGGCCACGCCGAACCAGGAGGAAGTCGAAAATCTGATTGGCACACAAATCTCTTCGACCGAACAACTGGAAATTGCGGCAAGCGAGTTGAAACAACGACTCGGATATCGCGCGCTGCTCGTTACGCGCGGCGGTCAGGGCATGATGCTGTTGGAAGACGACGCAACGCCGCTGCACATTCGTGCTGTCGGTGCGCAGCAACCGGTCGACGTCACGGGGGCCGGTGATACTGTGATAGCGACATTTGCGCTCGCGCTTGCATCGGGAGCTTCGTTTGCAGATGCAGCTCGCCTGGCGAATTATGCCGGCGGGTTGGCGGTGATGAAGAGAGGCACAGCGACAGTGAGCGCCAGTGAACTGGAGCACGTGATTACACGATAGATGCTTTCAAACGTCTTAGACCGCGAGGAATTGATGAAGCGAGTGGCGTCTGACAGAGAAACTGGCGCGCGAATCGTTCTCGCGAACGGCTGCTTTGACGTATTGCACGTCGGGCACGTGCGCTACCTTGACGGCGCGAGAAAACTCGGTGACGTGTTGGTCGTCGGTATCAACTCTGACGAACAGGTCGCTCTACAGAAAGGCGCTGGAAGGCCGGTTCTGCCTGCGAGCGAACGCGCGGAGATCGTGGCCGCACTCGAATCGGTAACCTACGTCACGATTTTCGATGAGCCGACAGTGGAACAACTCCTGCTCGCCCTGAAGCCTGATGTACACGCGAAAGGCACTGATTACACGAAGGACACGGTCCCTGAGCGTGAAGTGGTACGATCATACGGCGGACAAGTGGCGATCGTCGGCGATCCGAAAGATCATTCGACATCGGCGATCATCACTCGTCTCGGAGATGTGAATGGCTAAGCAAATCTCACGCAAAGGCGCAAAGCCGCAAAGAAATGTTAAGTCGTCCTTTGCGTCTTTGCGCCTTTGCGTGAGCACACTCTGTCTCTTAGCGGTGATCTCTCCGTCTGTTCTCAGCCAAACCAAAAGCGCGCGCTTCGATCCTGACGGCTCATTCTGGATAGTCGGAACACCACCAACCGAATTCTCGGACTTCAGCGCCATAAATCTGAACGCCAAGAAGCTAAGACGACTGCCGCCAACTGGACTGCAAACAAACAATGGCAAGACCTACCGTTTTAAAACCTTCACCGTCAAACGCGACAACTTCACTTTTACAACCGTGACGGTCGACGGTGTTTCTTACAGCTTTGCAGGAAAATTTCTCAAAGGCGGAAACTTCGCGGCCACTTGGTTGGGCGATGAGAGTCCGGTCCTCGAAGGCACGTTAACGAAGTTTCGCGCAGGAAAAAAGTTGGCAGAAGCGAAACTGAAGTTCAGCTATTTTGGCGGTACATGAGAGTTCTGATAGTCAAACTCGGAAGCATCGGCGACATAGTTCACACTCTGCCTGCCCTCGCGGCGTTGCGCTGCGCGATGCCGCAAGCTGAGATTTCCTGGGTCGTCGAACGCCAATCGTCTGAAATTTTGAAAGACAACCCGCTTCTTGATCATCTCATCGAAGTCGACACGAAGGCGTTGAGGCGCGGGCTGATGTCTGGGGAGACGCTGCGGGCACCGCGCCAGCAGTTACGTCGGTTACGCGCCTCAGCCTTCGATGTAGCTTTAGATTTTCAGGGACTTCTCAAGTCCGCTTCAATTGCGCGCCTTTCGGGCGCGCCTCGTGTTTTTGGATACTCGCGCACCGGATTGCGAGAACCCGCCAGCGCGATCTTCCTCTCAAAAAAAATCGCCGTTCCAAAGCAAACACACGTTATTCGCAAGTCGCTGATGCTGCTGCAAGGAGCGTTGGGCGTTTCTGTTCCGGAACAACCGGAGGAGCTTTCATTTCCGATTAACATCGCGGCGGAGCATGAAACGGAGGCTCAAAATGCGGCCGCTGGTGGGAGCGGAAATTATGCGATTCTAAATCCGGGAGGTGGCTGGCCGACTAAGCTCTGGAGTGCGGATCGATTTGGAAAACTGGCGGATCTATTGTGGTCTGGCTATGGTATTTCATCGTTAGTCACGTACGGACCTGGTGAGCTCGAGCTTGCAGAAAGCGTTCGCCGTTCGTCAGCCTCAGGAAGAGCGACGCCCGTCAATTTATCGCTAAAGGGTTTTTATTCACTGGCGCGTGGGGCGCGAGTTTATGTGGGCGGAGATACAGGTCCGACGCATATTGCCGTCGCGGCGGGTACGCCGATCGTTGGTCTGTTTGGGCCGACCGAGTGGTGGCGCAACGGGAGTCCACGCTCGGAGGATATTTGCGTCGAGCGAAACGATATCGACTGTCGTGTGGACTGTCATCGACGCTCGTGCTCAAAATGGATCTGCATGGATATTGAAGTCGGCCGCGTGATGGAGGCAGTGGAGAAAAGATTAGCCACAAAGAAGCACAAAATGCAGGAATGAATAGCAGAGGGACATGGATTCAACGTTGGCGCGTGCCGCTCGGCTTTTTATGCGCCGTCGTATTTATCGTGTTCGCGCGGCCCACTCCGAAAGCGTTGCTGATCGGCGCATCAGTTTCAATTCTGGGTTTGGCCATCCGCGCCTGGGCCGCAGGCCACATCCGAAAAAATGCACAACTCGCCACCTCTGGTCCATACGCTTTTACTCGCAATCCACTTTACTTCGGTAGCTTTTTACTGGGCCTTGGATTCACAATTGCTTCCGGCCGGCTGCTGCTCGGATTGCTGTTTGCCGCGCTGTTTTTTGGCATCTATTTGCCGGTTATGCGCGTCGAAGCCTCCACTATGGCCCAGCTCTTTGGTGAAAACTACGAAGCGTACCGCCGCTCCGTGCCGTTGTTTATTCCGCGAATTACTCCTTTTCGGCAGGGTGAGTCGGCAGAAAACAAGTTCGATGGTACGCTTTATCTGCGATATCGAGAGTATCGAGCCGCACTGGGACTTGTAATTGCCTGGGGATTGCTGCTAATTAAAACTTTCTACTTTTAAGTGCAAAAACTCTTAAAGATCACCAGCTTCGCTTCCCTGCTCGCGATTGCGATTATCGTCGCGTCCAGCGCTTCGTCTGCATGTGCTCAGCAACGTCAATCATCCAGCAATGCGAAACATTTCGAGTGGGGCGAGGAACTCCATTTCGAAGCTGAATTCTCGCGCGCGCTGATTCGTAAGTTGGACGTTGCGGATCTGAAGTTTCGCGCCACCCGCACACGGCTCGCAGACACCGCAAACAGTTCTCAGGATTCAGCACCGTATGCGTTGACCTTCAGCGCAGACATCGCAAGCAAGGGTTTCTTCGCTCGCTTGTTCAATCTGAAGTTTCGGGAGCAGGTTGAATCGACGGTTGAGCCAGTCTCGTTCACGGTACAAAGGACCACGATTCTTGACGAGCAAGGCAAACGGGTGCGAACCACCGAGTCGATTTTCGATCGATCGAAAGGTCAGATGACGTGGAGCTCGCGCGATCCGAATAATCCAGCGGCAGAGCCGCGGCGGTCGATCACCGACTTCTCCGGACAGTTACAGGACGTACTGTCGGCGATCTACTTCATTCGCACACAGTCGCTCGAAGTGGGAAAAACTTTTGAGGTATTCATCGGAGATGGCGGCCACGTTTACAAGATTCCGGTGAAGGTCGTCGAGAAGAAGCGAATGAACACGATTCTCGGACGTGTCGACGCGCTGCGAGTTAGTCCGGAACTCTTCGGCACAGACAGACTGATCGACGACGAGAAAGGTGAGTTCTCGATTTGGATCACCGACGATGCGCGACATATTCCAGTGGCTGGAAAGATCAAAACCGATTACGGCACGTTTGATATCAAACTGAAAAGCATCGTTACCTCGCCACAAAAAGACACAAACAGCACAAATGATTAATGAAGACGCCGTTGATCATCGGTCATCGCGGTGCGTCTGCAGTGGCGCCGGAAAACACGATGGCTGCTTTTCGCGAAGCGATTGCGGCGGGCTGTGATGGAATCGAGTTTGACGTTCGCCTCACGCACGATGGCGTTCCAGTAGTCATTCACGACAACACGTTACGGCGCACTGCGGGTTTGGCTGCTCGCGTCGCAGATCTTACCTGGGCTGAGATAAAACAGATCAATGTGGGCAGTTGGTTTACGCGCAGCCGAACTTCATTTGCGAACGAGACCGTTCCCAGTCTCGAAGAGCTGCTCACACTTTTTGAATCAAACAATTTGCTCATCGTGCTCGAAATGAAGTGCGAGTCGCGCGCGGAACATATGCTATTGGCAGAAGCGTGTTGCCGTCTGATCAATGAGCATTCGTTAAAGCAGCGTGTGATCGTCGAGTGCTTCGATTTGGCAGCACTCCCGATTGTCAAAGATATCGATCCTGAAATCAAAACAGCGGCGCTTTTTGAGCCTGCATTCTCGTTATCTGATCAGCGCATCATCGATAAAGCAATTGAAGTTGGAGCTTCAGTACTTGCGCCTCATCATCGGCTCGCACGCCAATCACTGATCGAGAAAGCAAAACTCGCAGGATTGCAACTCACGATATGGACCGTCGATGATCCCTCGTGGATTGCGCACGCGCGATCGATCGGCGTCGATGCTTTGATTACAAACGATCCTGCCGCTATGCTGGCTCATCGATGACTCGTTCCCTGGCTCAGCTCAACCGGTTCTTCGTCTCACCGGATTTTTCAGTTTATTACCGGCGCGCCAAACAGCTTGTCTGGCAGAGTCAGGCGACGTCAGGGTATTCACTGCTGACCAGTCTCAACGGACAGCTCGAATACACGCTCGATGGCAAACCTGTCACTCTCCGGAACTCAGAATCTGTTGTGCTGGAACCCAACACAGGTCTTGACGCAAGAGGGCAGCAAGTTGAACTGCTTTTCCTCACGTTTTCAGCGTCGCTGGTCCTGCAAGACGCTACGGCAATGCACTTGATTCCGCCGAAGTCGATCGTCACGTTTACACGCGAACATCTGCGCGGCGATAAGAGACTGGACGCGCTGCTGGCTGAGTTTGTGTCTGAACTCAGTGCGGAGCAAGCCGGCAAAGAGATCGTGATGCGCGCGTTGGCGAAGCAGACGCTGGTTCATATTCTGAGAAACTACTCCACGCCACGTCTCTCTGAGGAGTTAGAGCTCTCGCGTGTTGGTCTGGTTGATAGACGTATTCGACGCTCGGTGGAGTTGATGCACAGTCAACTCGATCAGAATCTCACGTTGAGGTCATTGGCAGCGGCTTCATATCTTTCACCGTTTCACTTTGCGCGACTGTTTAAAAAACTGACAGGCGCTTCGCCACACAATTATCTTGCCGGCATTCGGGCGGCGCGCGCGCAGTTGTTACTTGCCGAAACTGATCTTCCAGTGACTGAGATCGGCGCGCGCGTCGGCTATTTGAGTGGCAGTCATTTCACGAAAGCCTTCCGCGTCGCCACAGGCGCCACACCGCGCGAGTTCCGGAAAAATCTTGTCGGCCACAAAGAAGCACAAAAACTTCTTTCATAAATCATCTGTGCATCTTGTGCCTTTTTGTGGCTGAAGATGTTTGTGCCTTTTTGTGGCCTAGCAATACATCGCCAATAATGAGCAAGATTCGGCGGTTGTGAGCGCGTGTATCTCCTATAATTGTTTGTGCTTTTTTGTGGCTTAAAGGAGATCGTCAATGGCAGTCGCCAAACAAACCGAGATCAATCCGGCCGAGGGTAAGTTAGGAGTTCTGCTTGTAGGCCTGGGTGCAGTCAGCACTACCTTCATCGCGGGCGTCGAAGCCATCAAAAAAGGCTTCGCGCAACCCATAGGCAGTCTCACGCAAATGGGAACGATTCGTCTCGGCAAGAGAACCGAGAATCGTGTTCCGCTGATCAAAGATTTCCTTCCGCTCGCAAAGCTAGACGATCTCGTCTTCGGCGCCTGGGACATCTTTCCCGACTCTGCTTACGACGCCGCACTGAACGCAGGAGTGCTCGAAAAGGAACTGTTGGCACAACTGAAAGAGCCGTTGCGCAAGATCAAACCGATGAAAGCAGTCTTCGATCAATCTTACGTGAAGCGACTTAGCGGCGAGAATGTCAAGACCGGCAAGAACAAATTCGAGTTGGCCCAACAACTGATCGACGAGATCGCAGAGTGGAGACGTAAAAACAAGTGCGCGCGCGTGGTGATGATCTGGGCAGCTTCCACGGAAGTATTCTTAAAACAACATGCAGTACACAAGACGATCGAGTCGTTTGAAAAAGCGATGCGCGAGAATCACAAGGCGATCGCGCCGTCGATGATCTATGCGTATGCCGCGCTGAAATCAGGTATTCCCTTCGCGAACGGTGCACCAAACCTTACCGTTGATATTCCTGCGTTGATGACGCTCGCCGAGCAGAACAAACTCGCCATCTGCGGCAAAGACTTCAAGACCGGTCAAACGTTGATGAAGACGATCATCGCGCCGGGATTAAAATCGCGGATGCTCGGATTACATGGCTGGTACTCCACCAACATTCTCGGTAATCGCGACGGCGAAGTGCTCGACGATCCCGACTCTTTCAAGACCAAAGAAGAATCGAAGTTGTCAGTGCTCGAATACATTCTTCAGCCTGAAGTCTATCCGAACCTCTACAAAGACTTCTCACACGTTGTGCGAATCAACTACTACCCGCCGCGTGGTGACAACAAAGAAGGTTGGGACAACATCGACATCTTCGGCTGGCTTGGTTATCCGATGCAGATCAAGATCGACTTTCTCTGTCGGGATTCGATCCTGGCGGCGCCGATCGTGCTTGACCTCGCGTTGTTCCTCGATCTCGCTCAACGAGCGGGAATGAAGGGCGTGCAGGAGTGGCTTTCGTTCTATTTCAAGTCTCCGCAGACCGCGCCAGGGTTGTATCCGGAGCACGATATTTTTATTCAGTTGATGAAACTGAAGAACACTCTCCGGCATCTGCGTGGTGAAGATCTCATCACTCACCTCGGCCTCGAATACTACGACTAAAATCCATGCTGTGGATTACGCGGATACGTGTAATCCGTGGCTCAAAAGGTGCAATTAATTGTCAGTTAGTGCTTGACAGGAAATGTCATGCTGTTATCTTTCGCGCTGATTTGTCACTATATTTGTGGTGACAATTTTTGCGGAGTCGTATATATAGGGTTGGCGAACCATAAGCTCTTTCAAATGCATCAATTTGATGTGCGGATCGTTCCTTGCTAGTAAGCTCATGGGCCAGACCTTAAAGGCTGATTCGGGACTATCCTCGAATTGAACTGGCAAGGAGAGAGCCGATGTTAGTTGAGAGTGACGTGACAAAAACAAGAGACATGAATAATACCGGTACAGTTTTCCTCGATCCCGATCAAAAGAGTCCCCGTGCTCAAGATTTTGAGGAGCGACTGACTGCCCGCATCGTAGGTCAGGAACGCGCGGTCAGACGCATGAGCGGTCTGTATCAAATCTTTTTGGCGGGAATGAATCCGCCAAACCGGCCGATCGGAACGATGCTGTTTCTGGGTCCCACCGGCTCCGGCAAAACTCGTGTGATTGAAGCTGCCGCCGAAGTGCTTTACGGCGATCCGAACGCGATCGTCAAAATCGATTGCGCGGAGTTCCAGCACTCGCACGAGATTGCCAAACTTATCGGTTCGCCCCCGGGATATCTGGGTCATCGCGAAACTTCCCCGATGCTGACTCAGGAAAACCTCGATCGCATGCACACTGACGATATGAAAGTGTCGCTGGTGCTCTTCGACGAGATTGAAAAGGCGTCGGATAGTTTATGGCAACTGCTGCTCGGTATTCTCGACAAAGCTACATTAACTCTCGGCGACAACCGGCGCGTGGACTTTTCAAAAGCAATGGTCATCATGACCTCGAATCTGGGCGCGCGCGAGATGTCGGAACTGATCTCGGGCGGCATCGGTTTCGCACCGGGCAAGGGTACGAAGTCACCAAACGACACCGAGGTGGATCAGAAGATCTATCGGACGGCGGTCGAAGCGGCGCGACGTAAATTCTCACCCGAATTCATGAACCGAATTGACAAAGTGGTGGTCTTTCGCTCGTTGAAGGAACATCATCTGCGGCAGATCCTCGATCTCGAATTGCAGGCGGTTCAAGATCGGATCATGCAGTCAGCCGGTACGAAGTTTGTCTTTCAGTGTTCCGACACCGCGAAAGACATGTTGATGAAGGAAGGCCTCGATTACAAATACGGCGCTCGGCATTTGAAGAGAGCGGTTGAACGATTTCTGGTGTACCCGCTGTCGAACCTTGTAGCCACGGGGCAGATTGGTTTGGGCGATCTCGTACACGTCGACGTTGACGGCATTCGCAACAAGCTGATCTTCTCGAAGAGCTCGGGCGGCGCGTTGATTCACGAGATGGCGGAGAGTGGTGGCGCTTCGGAAGGTTTGAGTGAATCGTTGTCTGGTGGAGTTGGGTTGCCGATTCCGCAGGCATCGAAAGCGGCGGCTAAGAAAGGCCACGGCCGCGGAGAGAAGGCCGAGAACTAGATTCAAGCCGCTGATATCAGCGTTATCCGCGGCTTATTTTCTTCAGAGATTCAAAGGCTATCCGGGAAAGATAAGGATCCGCCGCCGTCGTTGCCGCTCGCAAAGCCGGTTCAGCAGATGGATCACCGATCAAACCTAACGACCTCGCGGCCTCTCGCCGCACGTCATTATCGAGTTTCTCGTTATTCAAAACTGCAACCAACGCCGCTGTCCCAGCGCGACTTTTGATCTTTCCGAGCGCAGCCGCCACAGCCCGAAGCACAAACGGGTTCTTTTCTTTAGACAATACTCCGACTAGATCGACCACCGCAGCTTCATCCGCAACTTCACCCAAAGCAACTGCTGCGGCAGCACGCACGCCATCTTTCTTGTCATTCAACAACCGCTCACTCAAAGCAGCAGTCGCTTTTCGACTATGAGTCAATCCAAGCGCGTAAGCGACTTCGCGACGAACAAATTCGTCCTTGTCGTTCAGCAAAGGAAGCAGCGCCGCAACGCTTTCTTCTTCGCCCATTGAGAGGATTGCTTTCGCAGCCGTCGCACGAACTATCGGTGATGGATCTTTGAGTCCGGCAAGTGCGGCTCGCGACGCGGCGGGCACATGCATCGCGCCGAGTCTCATAACCGCGTCGCGACGTTCTTCCTCATCTGAGGAACTCAAGCGCTGCTGCTGTTTTTCGATATGGATTTCAAGAGGTGTGAGGTTGCGAGTGTCTTGCGCCACAACAAGAAACGGAGAAAGCCATAAAAAGGCACAAAGAGCACAAATATATTTAAGTTGAAGCCTTAGACGTTCGATCATCGGATGGTAGAAGCTCGTCGTTCAGCTTTGCGGCGCACTGATTCCCATTCGAATGCCTGGCGCGCGCGACGATTCTCTTGCGCATCTGCTAGAGCGGCCAATACCTCATCGTCAACTGCCGAGGACGTCTTTCTCGATCGTCGAGCTGATTCGAGTTCTGAGATGTAATCCAGGACCTCGCCCACCTCGGACTCGCTGAGTGCTTCGAGTTTCGAAGCAAGAAACTGGCGTTGATTTGCTGTGTTGGCCATTTTCGTGCTCCCTTGTTGTTTTAAAGCGGGGAGGCAACTATATACGGGATTTACAAGATTTTCCAGAATTACCCGGATTTTTCTTCAGTCGATGCGAGAGGCGAGACCGTGCACTGTGTCGACGATCAGCACGGCAATCGGAGGGTAGAAGATCAGATCGAGAACCATACTCGACTGGACGGCCATGACACGATGCCGAAACAGCAGTGTCAAGCCATCAAAAAAATCCTGAGTGTGCCAGCCGATATACAGACCTATTCCCATACTGAGAGCGTAACCAACCAGCAGAAATGTGTAAGCTGAGAAACGCGTGAAGGGCTGTTCGGGCGCTGCTTCCTGCCTGATGATCGATCCTTGAATGCGTTTTGGTGTGTAAGTGTAGTGCGCAAAGTACTCACGCAGACGGTTGGCCAAGTGCCAAACGCCGATCACAAACAAAGTCAGCACTATGACCCGGCCCATAGTCGAAAAAACGTGCCACAATTGCAGCCGCATCATCGCAAGAAAGAACGTCGAGAGAAACAGTGATACAGTAGTGAAGACTGCTCGCTGACGCTCCCGATTCTCCTGCCGGTCGCGTTCTAAAGCCTCATCAACCAGACGATCCCATTTCGCTTGCACAGCGAGATTGCGAGCGCGTTTTGCGTGTGGATTGTTGGAATCAAGAATCGAATAGCTGCGGTTCTTTTGTGCCTTCAACTGCTCGTCGTAATAAGCACGCTCCTGCGGATCGATGAGCGTGTGATACACCTTCGAGAGCAAAGCGAACTCGCGTCCGGCCTGTGAATTCGGATTCAGATCGGGATGACTTTTGCGCGCAAGTTTCCTGTAGGCCGATTTGATTTCGGTCTGCGATGCATTGGTCTTAACGCCCAAAAGTTTGTAGTAGTCAATCACTGTGCTTCTCTAAACTCCGAAAGCCAGCGATGGAGCCCGCCAGGCCTGAGGACACCGCGTCACTCGCCTGAAAGTATACCACCTTGCGCAAGCTCAAAGGTCGGTTTTGCTGCTCACTGAGATGACGGTTTGGCAGAAGGGGGGTGCCAAAGGGGAGCCGGGAAAAACCTCGAGCGGCATTCGAGGGGGCGAGGACAAATAAATAAGGCGACTCGCACCCTTTGGCGGGTTGCGCTCCCTAGTACAACCGCCATGCCATTCCACATTTTTCACAAAACCTCAGAAAAATCGAACATCGCACGTCTGTCAACGCTGGAAGTGTCAACAACCGAAGACACCGACTGTCTACCGTTAACGACACCTTGCGCCTCTTTGGAGTGCGGTGCCTTGGCACCGCTTTGGCCAAAGCGGCGGCAAGTCGCCCGTGCACGCCAGTTAGCCCGCTGAGTTCTGACTCGCTCGATCCACGATCCGTAGCAGTGTCCGCACGGCGATTCCGGTTGGACCTTTGGATCGATAAGGCTTCGCATCGTCACTCCAGGCCGTGCCAGCAATATCGAGATGCGCCCACGAAATCCCATCTGCAAACTCTTTTAGAAACGCGGCAGCGGTTATTGTTCCCGCTTTCCGGCCACCGACGTTTTTGATATCGGCAATATCTGACTTGATCTGTTTTGAATATTCCTTGTCGAGCGGCAGTTGCCAGAACTTTTCGCCCACTTCCCTACCGGCAGTGATGATCTCGTCGATCAGTTCCTGATCCGTTCCCAGCACAGCCGCATTCACATCGCCGAGCGCTATCGAGACGGCGCCAGTTAACGTCGCCATATCGATGATCTTCGTCGCGCCGAGCTTCTTGGCATAGGCGATCGCGTCAGCAAGAATCAGACGTCCTTCAGCGTCAGTGTTGATGATTTCAATCGTCTTGCCCGTCATCGCTTTCACAACGTCTCCCGGCTTGGTCGCTTTGCCTGACGGAAGGTTCTCCGTACAAGGCGCCACTCCCAGAATCGGAATGGGCGGTTTCAACTGCGCAATCGCACGCATTGCTCCGAGCACGGTGGCGCCACCCGTCATGTCGTACTTCATCAATTCCATGTTCTCGCCAGGCTTGAGTGAAATACCACCGGAATCAAAGGTCACTCCCTTACCGACGAATGAGAGCAGTTCCTTGCTATCTGCAACAGGATTAGGTGGCGTGTATTTGAGAATGATTAACTTGGCTGGTTGATCGGATCCGCGAGCGACACTCAACAGCGATCCCATGCCTTCCTGTTCCATTCGTGCTTCGTCGAGCACGTCGACACTCAGTCCAAACTCATTAGCGATTTCGCGAGCGCGCTCGGCCATGTCAGTCGGCGTCATGTAAGCGCCCGGCTCATTCGCGAGATCGCGTGTGAAGTTGACCGACTCGCCAACTATCGTTCCAACTTTGACGGCTTGTTGGAGGGCTTTCTCGTCAGCGCCTTCGATGACTACTACTAGACGATCGATCGTCTTATCTTCTTTTTCGACGGTCCGATACTTATCGGGATCAAACAGTGCGATGAATGCACCTTCCACTGCCGTCGTTGCGATTTGCGCTGCGTCAGAAGAAGAGCGAGGAAGTACCGCTATAGTCTTAACGTTCTTGCTGCGCAACGAACGGACCGCAGTTCCGGACATCTGCGAAACGTTTGCGGGTTTGTAATCGTTGGCTTCGCCAACACCAACCAGCAGCAGCCGGCGCGCTTTGAGCTTCTTGTTTCCGACAAGATGGAAGTAAGCGACTTCACCTTCCTTCCCGACAAACTCTTCGGACTCGAGTGCTGAGCGCACCAGTCCGCCCGAAAGGTCGTCGAGCTTCTTCAAAAAACCTTCGTTTGCTTTTTCGTTCTTAAAAACTGCAACCGCCAGAGCTTGCACGTCAAGCTCTTCAATTGGTCCTCGGTTGGCTTCAACTTGCATGTGAGTAAGTTCTCCTGGGATTTGGGATTATTTCGTTTCTTTCATCGATTACGCTCCTTGAGCTGCGCTCGCGTCTCTCTTTCCACGGTGCGCTTCAGCTCCGCCTCTCTCTTGTCGTACAACTTCTTACCGCGCGCGACTCCGACTTCGATTTTTATGCGGCCGTTTTTTAGGTAAAGCTGTGTGGGAACGAGAGTCATTCCCTGTTTTGCTGTTGCTTCGTCGAGTCGGGATATCTCACGTTTGTGAAGCAGCAGCTTGCGAGTTCTCAGCGGATCGTGGTTCTCGCGGTTACCATGAGAATACGGCGAAATGTGTGCATTGAACAACCACGCCTCGCCATCGTGCACGGAAATGTATGCTTCCTTGAGCTGTACGCGGCCACTCATCGCACTCTTAACTTCCGTGCCTGTCAAGACAATGCCGGCTTCGTACTTATCCGAAATATGATAATTATGAAACGCAGCACGATTGGCTGCTAAAACTTTTTCTTCTTTCGCCAAGGCCGTCTCAGTGCGCCACGTTCTTCAGATCGAGCACGTCGTGACGAGTAATGATGCCAATGATTCGTCCGTACTCTTCGACTAACACTGCCGGACTCGTTTGCAATCGTCGCGTCACTTCATTCGAACTGGCGTCGACATCGACTATGGGAAAACTCGCTTCCATCACTTCGCTCACGGGCGACTTGAGTAGATCCCTGTTGCGGACCACTTTCGCAAGACATCGATTCTCGCGCAACGAACCGACCGCTCGTCCTTCTTCCAATACAGGAATCTGAGTGACCCCAAGCTCGTCCATCTTTTCAAGCGCGTCACCGACAGTTTCAGCCGGGTTAACAAACACCAGTGACTTCGGCGCCTGCGGCTTCTTTGTTCCGGTAAGCAGACCCGCAGTGATCTTTTGCGGCTCGAGCAGACGCTTCTCTTTCAACCACTCATCCGAGTGATGTTTGCTTAAGTAATGCTCGCCGGTGTCGCAAACAATGAAAACTACGACTGCGTTCGCGTCCAGGTCCTTGGCTACGCGCAATGCCGCAGCGAGATTCGTGCCGGTCGAACCCCCGCAAAATATTCCTTCCGTTCGTCCGAGCAGACGCGACATCTCAAACGAATCGCGATCCGTTACGTTGACGACTTCGTCAACGTACTTGATGTGAACGTTGGCCGGCACAATCTCTTGCCCAATTCCCTCCACTAAATACGGAGTCGCCTCCACGATTTTTCCCGTCTCTTTGTAAGTCTTGAAAATCGAACCGTAAGGATCGGCGCCAATGATCTTGATGTTTGGGTTTTTCTCTTTGAGGAACCGACCTGTGCCGGAGATAGTACCACCAGTTCCGAGTCCAGCGACAAAGTGAGTGATTTTACCTTCAGTTTGTCGCCAGATCTCCGGTCCTGTAGTGCGGTAATGTGCTTCCGGATTTGCCGGATTGGAATACTGATCCGGATAAAACGAGTTTGGAGTTTCGGCTGCGATGCGCTTTGCCGTGGAGACGTAATGATCGGGAGTGCCGGGTTTGGCGGAGACTGGAGTTATCACTACATCAGCGCCGAGTGCTTTTAAGTAGCGCGACTTCTCAACGGAAGCTTTGTCAGTCATGACGAAGATGCATTTGTAACCTTTGACTGCTGCCGCGAGCGCCAAACCGATGCCGGTATTTCCCGAAGTTGCTTCGACAACTGTTCCGCCGGGTTTCAGAATGCCTTCACGTTCCGCCGCCTCGATCATTGCCACGCCGATCCGATCTTTCACTGAATAGCCGGGATTCAAACTCTCCATCTTGGCGAATACTTGTGCTTTCACATCTCGAGCGAGCCGGTTGAGTTTTACTAGAGGCGTATTTCCGATCAAGCCGAGCACGTTTTCCTGGAATTCCATGGCTGCTATTAAGCCACAAAAACTAAGAAAAGCTTAGCCACAAAGAGGCACATAAATTTCTTGTGCTTCTTTGTGGCCCAAAAATGTTAGGACCCGGACGTGCTCTCCCCTTCACATCCGGGCCCTTACAAGGCCACTCATCTTTCAATGTGTGACCGATCTTTATCGCCACAGGTTAGTAGCGATGGTGATACCTGTTTTTATCTCGAAGTTTGTAGGTGTAAAGCGCTGCTCCACCTCCACCTGCGATAGCGCCGATCAGCGCGCCCTTCTTACCACCGAACAATCCGCCAAGCAGCGCGCCTCCGCCGACACCCGCGGCCGTTGTCAGCTTATCGCGGTGTTGATCCCAAAACGATCTATTCCAACGTCGATCCCTGTAAACCTGATCTCGATAACGCGAATCAGCAACGCGCTGTTCGTACCTTTGATTATCAAACCTTCGATATCGTGTTTGCGCTCCGACCGGAATCGCGGTCAAGCTCAGCGCCACCAAACAAACAATAGTTAACAACCCCTTTTTCATCTCACTGCCTCCGTGTCCCTCTTTTGGCAATGACTGTGCCATCGATGTTTTTGCAGTTTTCGTGGAAGTTGAGCTTAATATGAGGCGAAGACGTTAACCATAACGTGCGCATTCTGTTTCATGATTCACCTTTTGGGGTAAGGATTGATGAACATTCTCGTTCTCCACAGCAATCACATCCGCGAGTTGCTGCCGATGGCTGAATGCATCGAGCTGATGGCTGATGCTTTGTCAGCACTCGCCCGCGATGAAGTGCACCAACCGCTGCGCACGATCATTCGCCCGCCAAACGCGCGTGGCTTGCTCGGCTTGATGCCCGCTTATCGTGGAGGTGAACGAGGCGCTTTCGGTTTGAAAGCGATCTGCGTCTTTCCTGATAACCCGTCACGGGGCAAGGATGCACATCAAGGTGCAGTCATCTTGTTCAGTCGCGAAACTGGCGAGATGCTCGCATTGATGAATGCTTCCGAGATCACAGCAATTCGCACTGCTGCTGTTTCAGCTGTCGCAACTCGTCTGCTTGCGCGCGAGGACGCGCATGAGCTGGCGATAATCGGCGCGGGCGTGGAAGGCCGCACTCATCTCTCCGCGCTGGCATGTGTACGTCCGATCAGGCGTGCTCGCGTGTCAGCTAGAAACTTCGAACATGCGAAACAGCTAGCGACCGAGATGAAGTCGTCGATTCCGTTTTCAATAGAGCCTGTTGGAAGCAACGAAGCCGCGGTGAGAGATGCGGACATCGTCGTTACTGCCACCTCGTCGCTGGAGCCAGTAATTAAAAAGGAGTGGATCTCGCCGGGCGCGCACATCAACGCGATCGGAACACACTCGCCGAGCTCGCGTGAGATCGATAGCGGCACGATGGCCGCAGCAAGAATCTTCGTCGACCGGCGCGAGTCTGCGTTGAATGAGGCGGGTGATTATCTGCTCGCCGCGAAAGAGGGTGTCATTGGTCCGGAAAACATCGTGGGCGAAATCGGAGAGTTATTGATCGGAACAAAGTCAGGCCGCGCTTCGACAACTGAGATCACTCTCTTCAAGTCTCTCGGTCTCGCGATAGAAGACGTCGCCTGCGCTGAATATCTGTATCGCAAGGCACAGAGCCAAAATGCGGGTACATGGGTCAATCTGTAACTTTAGAAACGCGCAGTCTCGAACGCGTACCACACTCCAAACGCGATGCTAACAACTGCCGCCGCCAACTGCATTCGATAGTGCAAGCTCGAGAGATTTCGCGCAGTAAGCGCAAACGGTAGTCCGATGAGGCCCGACATCAAGATCATTCCTACAACCGAACCCAAACCAAAAATCCCGAGATACAACAATCCGAGCCACGCTGAACTGATCTGAGTCAACACCAGCAACGTCAGCGCTCCCGAACCGGCAAGCCCGTGCATCATGCCGATGAGCACTGGTTTCACGCCAACGGCTGAAACCGTATGACTATGCTGCCGCTGTGTTTTATGCTGCGTCTCTGATTCGTGAAAGTGAACGTGAACGTGTGACATACCATCGTGACTGTGCTCGTGCACGTGCACGTCATCTCTGCGGCGAAGTGAACGCCACAACGCTGCTGTTCCGAGCCCGATGATCATCAGCGCCACGCCAAACTCAAACCAGTTACTCACACTCTCCGGAATCGCAATCCGCAACGACAACACAACCAGCCCGACGCTCAATAACGACGCTGTATGCCCGGCACCCCACAACGCGCCAACAAACGCGGACCGCAGCACATTGCGGTGCTGCGTCACTATTGTCGAAACAGCAACAACGTGGTCCACCTCTGTCGCATGCTTCAACCCAAACAACAGTCCCACGCCCAGCACTGCAAAAATATTGACCATATCCGTAAACAATCCGCGCAGATTCGCGGCCCTAAATCAGCCTATCTCCCGTAACCGTCATTGAGTCCTGCCGGTAGTGACATCCCCGACTCTGCCGATTGTGCTGCGCTGCCTGCGCGACGATCAGTGCGACTTCAACTGCGTTACGCAAACCAATCAACCCGTCAGATAGTTTCGTCGTGCGGTAAAACGTTTCGATCTCATTCCACAAGTGCCTCAGTTCGCGAATTGCACGCGACAAACGATCCGCACTGCGCACGAGACCCACATAGTGCCACATAATGTTTTGAATTGTCTGCATGTCGCCCTGAATCAGCGCCGGATCTGGGTCAGCACTCAGACCACTCTCGTCCCACGGCGGGATGTCGTCGAACTTCGGTCGCTGCTCATTTCTGTATTCATTAAGTGCTCTTTCAATCTCCAACGCAGCGCGGTTTCCCCACACCAAACCCTCCAGCAGCGAGGTTGAAGCGAGACGATTCGCGCCGTGCACGCCAGTGCAACTGATTTCACCAACAGCGTACAAGTTGCGAATCGTGGAACGCGCCCATTCGTCAACGAGCACGCCGCCGCAGAAGTAATGGGCCGCCGGCACCACGGGCACCGGCTCGCGCGAGATATCTAATCCAACCTTCAAGCACTCTTCATAAATAAACGGAAATCTCTTGCGAATCGCTGCCGCAGGCATGTGCGAAGCGATGTCGAGCAGCACGTAAGAGTAACCCTGCGCTTCCATTTCACGATGAATGGCGCGCGCTACCACATCACGCGGCGCGAGATCTTTCCACTCAGGCGAATAACGCTCCATGAAAGGCCGCAGGTCAGGCGTCAACAACACTCCGCCTTCACCACGAACAGCTTCGCTGATCAATAAACCTTCCGCACCCGGCGCTGCCAAGGCGGTCGGGTGAAACTGCACGTATTCCGCATTGGCGATGCGTGCGCCAGCTCGATGGGCCATCGCGAGCCCGTCGCCGCGCGCACCGATGGGATTGGTTGTGTTTCGATAGATCCTGCCGAGTCCGCCGGTCGCCAGGATAGTGGTGTTTGCAAGATAACGGTGCACAGTCTTTTCTGATCGATCGAAGACGTAACATCCGTGACAGGAGATTTCGCGATAGTTGTCGAGTGGGTTGCGCGAATGATGGGGAAAAGTAATCAGGTCAACAGCAGTCGCTTCTGATTTGATCCTGATGTTTGGATAATCATTCAGCGCGGAGACAAGGCCATTCATGATCGCGCGGCCGGTTGCGTCGCCAACGTGAAGAATTCTGCGGCGTGAATGTGCTGCTTCCTGTCCCCAAACCGGTGCGCCTTCC
Organism: Pyrinomonadaceae bacterium; assembly: GCA_035248565.1. Lineage (GTDB taxonomy): Bacteria > Acidobacteriota > Blastocatellia > Pyrinomonadales > Pyrinomonadaceae > PSRF01. The sequence continues at coordinate 37,497 of DATFHH010000100.1, forward strand.
GCCGTGTGATCAAACACGACGTGGGCAGTGCGTTCGAGCACCTCGTGCAGCAGTGCTGGACCTTCGTCGGCAAGAATGCGCGCCGCCTTTGGTGAAGTCACACCAGCTCCGGCTGCGATTATGTCTTCAAACAACAACTCCGAAGTGTCGTCGGGACCGCGCCCGATTATGCCGCCTTGCGCGTAACGAGTGTTTGATTCATGAACGTCGGGGGCGCGTGTGATGATGGTGATTTGCCGCTCGGGATTTCGAGCCAGACGTAAGGCCGCAGTTGCACCGGCAATTCCGCAGCCGATGATCAGCACTTCAGCATTTGTCATTTGTGCTTTTTGTGCCTTCTCGTGGCTAGTCTTCTTTACCGATCTCGAGCATTCGCTCGACGGAGCGCAGCGCGCGACGGCGAACATCTTCGTCGATCACGATCTCAAACTGCTCTTTGCGCAACGACTCGAGCGTGTCTTCGAGTGTGATCTGGTTCATGTGCGGACAACGCACGCTGCAAAGCCGGAGCATCTCTTTTTCGGGATTGGCAGCGGCGATGTTGTCGCCCATCGAACATTCCGTGAGCAGCAGATAACGCGGCGCATTCGTCTGCTCGACGTACCGGATCATCGCAGTGGTGCTGCCCGAGAAGTCTGACGCAGCAACTACTTGAGGACTGCATTCCGGATGGGCCAGGATCACAACATCAGGAAACTGCTTCCTCACGTTCTGAATGTCCTCGACGCTGAACTTCTCATGTACTTCGCAACGTCCGGGCCAACCAACCATCTGATAGTCGAGCTCATTAGGAAACCGCATCTGCGGATCGCGTGTCGGAAAGATGATCTGTTTGCCCGTTTCGCGCGCGACGTTGCCTGCGAGATACTCGTCAGGAATGAAGATCACCTTGTCCGTCTTCAACGATTTCACCACTTTAACTGCGTTCGACGACGTGCAGCAGATGTCAGACTCTGCTTTCACATCGGCGTAAGTGTTGATGTAAGTCACAACCGGAACGCCCGGGAATCTCTGCTTCAACTCACACACGTCTTCAGCCGTGATGCTTGCGGCCAGAGAACATCCGGCCTTTTCTGAAGGTATCAGCACCTTCTTCTGCGGGTTGAGAATCTTTGCTGTCTCGGCCATGAACTTCACACCGCAGAACACGATGATGTCTTTGTCAGTTTCTGCGGCCCTACGACTGAGCTCGAGCGAGTCGCCCACAAAGTCCGGTATCGAATGGAAGAGCGCGGGCTCCATGTAGTTGTGTCCAAGAATGACAGCGTTCTTTTCGACTTTAAGTCGATTGATCTCCGCCGCCAACTCAGCCTTGATACGCAGTTCAAAATCCGGCACGGTATCTGACAGCAGCCGGCTAAGCTTCTCGTAAATCTCTTCAGTTATTGTCGTTTCGATGATCATGTTTGCAAACTATAAGTCATCCTACAAATTCCAGGCTCACATCAAAAACCGGCGGTGAGTGCGTCAACGCGCCCACGGAAATATAATCAACGCCGGTCTCTGCAACTTCGAGCACATTAGCGAGAGTAACGTTGCCAGACGCTTCGAGTTTGGCCCTGCCATCGCCGATAGCAACCGCTTCGCGCATCATTTCAAGCGACATATTATCCAGCAAAATGCGTTGAACTCCGAGCCGCAACGCCTCACGAACGTCGTCAAGCGAGCGAGCTTCAACCTCGATCTCGAGCTCGGTTTGCGACACGCGAACTCGCTCGACGGCGGCTGTTATCGAACCGGCGAAGTCAATATGGTTGTCCTTTATTAATACCATGTCGAACAGGCCAGTGCGATGGTTCTGTCCGCCACCGAGTCGAACGGCGAGTTTGTCGGTGAAACGGAGACCCGGCGCGGTCTTGCGCGTGTCGAGAATGACTGCTTTGGTGGTTGAGATTGCGTCGACAAACTGTCGCGTCAATGTGGCGATCCCTGACATGCGGCCGAGAAAGTTGAGAGCGGTGCGTTCGCCGGTGAGCAACGCGCGCGCCGAACCGTCGACATCGGCTAAGACTGTGCCTCGAATGACTTTCGATCCGTCTGTCACTTTCGTTGCAAACGCGATGCGCTCACTCAAGGCGAGCATGACTTGTCTGGCGACGTCGAGACCCGCAATGACACCATTCTGCTTTGCGACTACGCGGCCGCGCAGTGAGGCGCCGGCAGGCACGATGGTGTTAGTGGTGACATCGCCTGGGCCAATGTCCTCTTCGAGTACGCGCTGTATGTAGTCGAAAGTCAAAGTGTAAGTTTGCCACGGATCTTACGGATTGTTTAGTGATGAACGCGGATCGGAAGGTCGCGGTCGTCCTGTGCCTCGTTGCCGGAGTAATCAGCGGCGATGATGCGCAAGATGTAATCGCCTTCAGGGAGTTGCGAACTGTCCCAGACACCGTTGGCTGCACGTCCGTCGCACACCGTGTTCGTGACCTCGTAAAGAAAGCGGGTGGAGGCGCTGCCGTAGACGGTTATTCCACTTTCGCCGGCGTAGGCGAGCTTGGTTGCGTCCCTGTTTCGCGGTAAGCGATCGAAGACGATGTTGATCCGCGGCTGTTCGAAGCCAGGCGCAGGCGTTCCATCAACTTTGAGAACCTGATATCCGAGTCGGTAAAGGCCAAGGCGCCGCCGGCTCGCGTTAAAGTTTGTGCGATCGAACGCGTCAACAACGATGCGCACTGGACCACTCACCTGTAATCGTCCCGCTTGCTTCTCAGTAAACTGCTTGCCTGCTGTGTCAAACAGTTGAATCCCATCCTTCTCGATCGTTGGAGGAACAGTGTCGCTGAATCCAACTGGCGAGAGCGACAATGGATTGATCTCGCCGCCAGGTGGTCCAATGTTCATGTGAACGTGGTACATACGGTTCAATGTGCCGACAACGTCGCCCACTCGAAATCGCGTGCCGCGCTTGACCCGTACGCGCGTGAGCTTTTGTTGAGGATCTTTCACGGGAATGAACCGCGGATCACTTAACATGTTTCCATCTTTGTCGCGGCCGACCTTGATGTGAATGTACGAAACTACGCCGACGCGAAATCCTTCGTTAAGTGAATCGAATCCCCAGTTCGGCAGCGGACTCACGACTTTCTCGGGTCGCACCACACGAGCTTCATCACCGTAAGCTCCAAAGACATCGATCCCGCTGTGGAGATGATCGCGACTGTCAGTGGAGTCGAAGCTGCCGCGGACTTCGCCGACTGTCGCAACTACTTCGTGCGGACGATCCTGTGGCGCAAGCGGCCATAACAACGATTGTTGGCCCAGCGTTTCTTTGGTGAGTCGCGGCATTGGATCGGCAGCTGCCGCTGCGGCAGAAGTTTGGTCCAGCTTTCGCACAAGATAGTTGCCACTGTCCGCGACGTACAGTTCAGCAGGCCGTTCGCTGTGTGGGCCAATGGCAACGCCGGTCGGTTGATTGAAACCTGCATCGGAAATCACGCGTGCGACGCCGTCAGGCGCGACCTGGACCACGCGAGATCGATTGAGCTCAGTGACGTAAATAAAGTTATCGTGCGACACGGCCAAACCTGTTGGACTCGAAAGATCCTGTGTCGGTAGAGTTGTGACATTGCCATCAGGTGTGATCTTGCGGAGAAGATTATTGCCGGTATCAGCTATGACGATGCTGCCGGAGCTCATCACTGCGACGCCGCAGGGTGTGTCCAAGCTATCAGCAACGGTGCTCACTCGACCATCTTTCGTAATCAACCGAATGCGATCGTTGTAAGTGTCGGCGACGTAGATATTTCCCTGTGAATCGACTGCGACTCCGATTGGACCATTGAAGCGCGCTTGCGCTGCTGGCCCGTCGATGTATCCCGCGGTTCCATCGCCTGCGACTGTGGAGACCTGGCCTTCCGGCGTGATCTTTCGTATGCGATTGTTTCCAGTGTCAGCCACGAGGAGATCGCCGTCAGGACTTAAAGCAAGTCCCGAAGGCGTGTTGAAAGACGCCGCTGCACCAACACCATCGGAGAATCCTTCCTCGCCGCCTGCGACCGTTGTCACGTTGCCGTCGGGCATGATCTTTCGAATGCGATTGCTTTCGCCTGCGTCGGTGATGTAGATCGTTCCGTCAGTCGCGACAGCTACGCCAAACGGATCTGCAAATCCTGCTTGCGTCGATTGTGCTGCATCGCGAAAGAGTGGTGCACCGTCGCCGGCGAGTGTGCTGATATGTGCTTTCCAACCGAGCGGAGTCGGCAACGGCTTGCGTCGAAAAAGAAAATAAGTGACAGCCGCGCTCACTAAAGCGAGAAACAGCAGGAAAACGAGAAGTTTGCGCATTTAGTCGAGGAATGCTTCCGGCTGCGCGAGCATCTCTTCGATGCGCGCGAGGTAGCGTCCGACGTGCAGGCCGTCCATCAGTGAGTGATGCACCTCAACCGAAAACGGCATCAGCGTGCGTTCGTTTTCCTGGATGAACTTTCCAAACGAGATCTTCGGGACTGAATCTTCGCGTCCCCATCTGCGCGCGTGAGAGAAGCTGGTAAATGAGATCCACGGAAGCGTGGTGCAATGAATGCGCGCGTCGTCTTCGTGTCGGGGTCTGAACGCGCCGTCGCCGTTTCGTATCTCCTCGACGGCTCGAGTTGCGCCTTCCATAAACTTGCGAAAACCTTCGGCGTAGTCGAAGTAAACGAGTGTGAAAGTCTCGTTTGGCAGAATTAGAGTCGTGCCGCCGTTGATCACGTCATGGACCAGGACCCTGCCCTGTCGCAAGCGATAGCGAAACGGTTCGATTTCGTTTGCTGCGCGCAGTGCGAGATAGTGATACGTGAGCCAGACGCTTGTCCCTTTTCGCTTTTTCAACTCTGACAGCAGCCTGGTAACGTCGAGACGAGTGCAGACGTTGAAGTATGGCTTGTCGAAAGGGAGATAGAACTCGAAGACGGCGCGTCGTGGCCAGGTATCGAGATCGAGATAGTAGGGCATGAGGAGGATTGTAACTGATTCTGGAATACCTACGGAGCACGGCATGAAGTTCCTTTTCGTATCGCTGCAAGTCTTTTTCAAGTCTCGCAAGGAGCCCGTCGTTTATCTTGGTGCTGTTTTGCCTGAGCGATCATTTGCGCTGCCATTCTGCCGCTTCATTGCAACGAGTGATTCCTGAGCTTTTGCGGTACTGAGAGCGAATGCTCAATGCGATTCAAGAGCAACAGAAGGAGATTGAACAGCTTAGAAAGAGGTATGTCGTTTGAGAGCATCACCACACCGGCGACGGAGGTAGAGGGCGCGATGCTTTCGTAGGATGGGAGGGACGGACTCCGCTCCGTCCCTTTTCATTAGCAAACGACAATTTGTGGGTTGGCGCAGGCGAGGCAGTCATGCTAAAAAATCAGCGCCGTCACAGCAGCACAGGTCCCACGCTCTCAGAGCGGGTTCGGGCACTTTGATGGTAGCTGTAAAAAGTTGATAATCAAGGCATGGCGGGGTAGCTCAGATGGTTAGAGCGTGGGATTCATAATCCGAAAACACGCAAATTCTCAACTCTATTAACTAAAACAGGTTGCAGCCATACCGGTTTTACTGGGGTTTTTTGATGCTCCTTTATGCAGCTATATCGCCTGCCAGTGCTCTTCTCTGAATTCCCGTCACAACACCGTCACAAGTTGAAGACCAACGCGCAACTATGCCAGTAGTGTTGGGGCCAGCCTGTGCCTCATGTAAAAGTCTACTCCAACACATGATTCGGGTGGTTGACTTTGCCTTCAAACGAGACTACTCTCCCGCCGTTTTCCAGTGAAAGGCTGACTCTGAGCCTTTGTGTCCTCGATACTCGTCGCATCCGGCCTTTCACCTTCACATCGGTTTAGGGAATGAGCATTGCCGATTTGTCAGCTAAGAGAAATTAGCCATGAGATGTAATAAGTGCGGCCAAGAGATAGATGGCTCTGTGTTTGCTAGCCATTATCAATTTTGTGGAGGCAGAGACCACTCAGCGAAGACCGGTCCACAAAGGCTTAGTTCTTTGAATGCTATGTCCGCTGAACGATTGGCTAGCAAGTACGCTAAAGAAATGCAGTTGCGATGCGCCCTGGCCATTAAGTCCGCCGTGTTCCAGATAACTAACAGTGACCGGCTCGTGTATGTAGCAGAAGAGTGGATGTTTACGTATGCCCGATCTGACAAGGAGTGGGTTTCCGTATCCGTCAATTCAGAAGGCACTACAACGGACGGTTTGGATGATGGCGTCAGTGCGCCGGGAGAACAACGTTCATACCCCGCGGCAGAATATCCGCCCATCAGCGGGTGGAAAATCGACAGCGATAAAGCCTGTACATTAGTTGAGCGGTATGGCGGTCACTTACAAACGGGAGGCTGGGGCGGCACCGGGTTGCTTCAATTGCGCACCGCTAATGTCGACGGCGAAAACGTACCCTTGTGGTGGGTCCCTCATCGCTTACAGTGGTATCCTGTGTTCATCAGAGCTGATACCGGGACACTGGTCTTCATTAAGGATGATGAGCAATTCCTGTTCACCGAAACTGCTCCTCCAGATGTGAAGTTTCCAAAGGTCAATCTACGGGAAGAGAGAGCAGACGATCTCCTTCAAAGACTCCCAAACTTAAACCTTCACAATCGAGTAGGTAAAAGTTCAAGCACAAAACAGTCGCCTACTGCCAAACTCACATTCAAGACGGTTCTGCTGGCGGTGCTCGGCATACTGGCGGTCTTGTTACTCTCAGGTTACCTTCTCCGTGCCTGGTTGGCCCACACCCCCAAAGGCGATGACGCAGCAAGCAATTTAAGTAAGGTAAGTGTCAGGCAAGAAGCCCCTTCGCCAACCCGACAAGAGACTCCTCAAAAGTCTTCCAACACTTCACAAAGCGAGATGACTAAGTTCTCTCCTATTTGGAGCAATGAAACGGTCACCAAGCAAAATAAGGCGACATTCATAACTACAGAAACAATATATTCCCGTCCACCCTTCTACGACGGACCAGCGCCGTTTACGGTCAGGTCCGGAGTGCGCCCTTTTTTCGATCAAGGCACGGTCAAAGTTTATTCTGAATTCGGCGATTTTCGGAATACGTATATCTACGACCAAGTTGAGCTTACAGCAGGGGGCATTGCGAGTGGCGCACGTGCTACCAATTCGTCGGGACAGCTTCTTGCAGAAGCACGCCTATTGCGCCTTCGAACCTCAAATAATTCTTTTCAAGGAGTCGAGTTGGAGGAGTTTCATTACGGGCTGGATGGACAGCTCACGTTCAGGTGCAAGTCGCAGATCGATTCTCATGGCTTTAAGGTCAACGAGAGCGAGGCGAGCGGAACAAAAGCTCAAGATTATTTCTTCATCTGGCCGGTTAGCCTCCGTTGAGTCTGGCCTGCCTTTTCAAGCTCCGCTGCTTTAATTTCTTTGGGGGGTCGAAGCAAAGCAACGGCAGAACTTGATTTAAGCCGTTATGGCCGCTACCAGCTGACGACCTATGCTCCTATTCTTAACGCGATCTGTTACTTGAGGGAGGAAAAAGATGGTCGACGAATTAGCTTCTACTCAGAACCATTCACTCTTAACGCCGAGCCGACCTAAGTTGATTTTGAGTGCTGGTATTTTGCTAACGCTGTTCCTATCCGTCGGCTGCAGCTCATCGAAACCTTCAATATCGGGTTTGGCTTACTCTTTCAAAAAACCAAGCTCTGTCGTCACCTATTCTCTTCCACCTTATGCCGATGTGGAGGGTTTGATGCGCAGTAATCTTTTGGTTGAACTTGAGGTACACAGCAAAGAAATCCAGGGACTTAATGCCTATTTCTACGGAAAGAATGGAAGCATTCTAGAAATTATCGTGCTCAATCCGATAACACCTGACACTTCTGCCAGCCCGGTCTTATTCCATTTAGATACGGCTGGCTATGCCGAATATCTGCTGATCGAACAGGGAGAGAGTGGGTCTCCTATTAAGTTATGTGTTTCGCTGGACTCAGGCGAAAACTTTGTCAGCGATCTGCCAGCATTCATTGATCTTCGACCGGGCGAATCCTCAGCGCTCACATGGACTGAAACTAAATGTACGCCTGACCTTACAAACGGAAAGCCGAGAACAATTGATGAATGGCCTCCATCGGGAATTCCTCCTGTCCTGAGAAAACAAGATGCACAGGCAGCCATCTATTTCTTTTATCCCTTTCCGAGAACACGGCCTGTGGAAATTAGTTCAGCACCATTCGGCGGCATCAAACGTAGCGGCGATATGTTAAGGGACGTAGCGCCTTTGGGAATCTCCAAAGAGACACCATTGAAAACAATGGTGGTCAATCCCGCCCCTGATGCTAGGTAACACGTCAAAGCCTCCTTCGGTGATTTAATTCTTTCATTTGGAGTACGTGACTAGTGCCGCCGTGAAAGAGGAGCAATTAGGGGAATTCAAAGAAAACCTGCGGCGTGGATAGCACCGTAAGGTATTCTAAAGATGCAGCTATCGTCTGCGCTTACTCTTATCTGAATTCCCGTCACAATACCGTCACAACTCGGCCTGTCAATTAGACACGAAAGCGGCGACAACAACTGCGGGCTTTCACACATCTTCACGCCAAGCTCCCGCAGATTCTTTTCTTGTTTCTGATTAATCGTACCTGTCGATTTCTTAGCCTGACTGTAGATTAGTGCTCACAGATTTAGTTCAGATTCCGCTCACTAGAAGCCAGGTAAGAAATGATCGACCGGCAGCGGATAGTGCCTCGCAAGGAAATCGCTGTAGTGTTCGGTCGGACGAGCAATAGGTAATATAAGCTCTTGCTCGAAAGCTCGGAAAAGCTCCGTTATCAACTCTAAACAAAGCCTTGCGATCTCCTTATTCTTGTCTTTTGGAGGACGGAGCAGCGTAAACCAACGGCGAGGATCAATAAGTGTTCGTTTTATGCTTCCAAATCGTCCAAGTTCCCGAAGGCGCTGCTCGATTACCCCAAGATCAGCACTAGTAGTTGCTGGGAGTATATCGGTTTGCTTTAGATATTCCTCACAGATCTCACTCATGGCCGCCAAATAGGGATATAGACGAACAAACTTATCGAAATCTAGAATTGGTGTCTTTGGTGGATCGAGCTCATCAAGACAAGGAAGATAATTACTGAGCTCAGTATTAGCGGCTGCAGATTTGACTCTCTCGACATACTGACCTAAATTTTGTCGAAATCCCATTTTAGCAGTGATACTGTGCATACAGGCTCGCGCGGATTCGACCTTTTTTCTTATTGACTCCTTCGTTTTCTGATCCATTAAGACCGAATCATCTTCCCTTAGTCGATCTAGAGCAATGCCCATTTCACGTTTCCAATGAACAAATTGGATCCACAAGCTATGCGCGGCAGTTGTTCGCGTTCTGCATGAGGCCATAGCATCGAGAGAGTCACCGTCAAGACGAGCATAAACTTCTACCAGCTTTGACCAAAAATGCTGCTCATTGCCCTCAACTGGCAATTTCCTCAACACTTCATAGGTTAGATAGGAGGGAAAGACTATGCGTCGGGTACCACTCTCTTCTTTAGAAACGCACCCATACTTCGCATATTCATCAGCAGCAACCAAGTCAATGATGTTTGGAAACAAGCCATAGTGAAACGTGACCGTATATTGAATGTGCGGACGTACTAACCCCAACGCACCAAACCTGTGTGGAATCCAAGTGAGTCCGCCAATTCCACGGAATTTGAATTCTTTACGATCGTGGCCTCTAAAGGATAGCCAAGTCCAATCTTGGATAGCATTGGCGAGGATCTTATATATCTTTTTTGTGGACAAACCAGTATCCGAAGCGCCAAGCACTTCTTGCGCACGAACACCAGCCAAATTGAAAAAGGCTGACGTTCGTTGTTCTAATAGGAGTTTTTCTTGATCAGTCAGATCCCCAAAGGTCAAGGGCTTCAGCCTCCCGTAGGGTGGGATTAACAGCAGGAGCTTCAAAGCGCCAAGTATCAGCGATCCGGCTGACTTGAAGGGCCTTATATTCGCCGCCGGAGAGGAATTCTCTAACCATGTAAGTCCCACTAGTGCGATTTCGTTGATAATCTCTCGCCCGAATCAATCCGCAGTCTAAGAGCTCATCCAATGCCGCTGAAACAAAACACACATCGCCAAAGTGGCCGACGATCTCTTGGAAGGAAACTCCGTTCACAGTCTTCCGGGGAAGCCATCTCTTACCATCCCAAACCGCTGGATCACCCTGTCGTGTCATGAATTCGAGAATCCTGTAGACGTCCGGAAGGAGGCGTCCGGGTTCACGTTCAATGAGGCTACATTCAGGCAACTTCCAAGCATCCCCGAGCGGAAGCATTGATGTCTGGGCCGTAGAGGCTAGTATCTTCGTAATTTGATCTGTTACGACTCGATAGAATTGGACGTACTCGGCTGGAAATATGTAATTAACGTGGCCGTCAACGACTTCTGGTGCAATCATAGTGAGACTGCGATCAGACATTTGTAACCTTGGGCCTATTTGAAGTAGGAAGCGATGCAAAAGCAAAGCGGCTATACACCGCGAAACGAAATAGAAAATCATCTCTGGCGGGCGAGACTCGTACATGCTTGCAAAGAATGTATCAGGTAATCCGAGTAGCGTAGCTAACCGCTGTGAGCTCTTCTCCACAAATCTGGGGATCTCAACGGCAGCGAAAACGATGGGGGCCAAAGTCATCTGATACCCAGATTCCACACTCTGCCAATAGAGTCGAATCTTCGCGATTTTGTCTAACTCTATGCCGTCAAGCTCGGCAACATCCCACAGGATGCTCGAATCGATCGTCAAGCTCGCCCGGAATACAGGTGCGTTCCAATCACTCCCAACCGGATGAAGCTTGCCATAGTTTTCGATGATTGAAAGTAGCTGGCCTAATTCTAAGTTCTCTCCGCGAAAGTAATAAAGCGGATGATCTCTCTCAGTCGGTCTAATGTCTTGTCTTACAACAAATGCAAGTTCCTCCTTCCACGCAATGTATTCCGCATCCGGCAACCGAACCAATGGTTTAGGGCATTCCACCTCAAATTCTGACAATTCATGAGCAACTAACACTGCACTTCGTACACGGTTGGGGGAGGCACCCAAACCGCGGATCTGTGATAGCTTTTCACCCATTACCACGCCTTCGTAAACCGTATCATCCAATATTAAGAAGTCGCGGTCCGGGAAAAATTCCGGCGGGAAGAACGTCAGCATGTGACTTAACACCAGCTGAATGTTTCGGGGCTTCCTTCCACGTTCCAAACAAGTCTTCTGATAAACGTGCGGAATATGAGATCCATATCTAAGGACGCCGACAACAACATCGTTATCATTCACATACTGGTCAACAAACTCTACGATGTCCGACTTGAGTTTTTCTCTAGATTGTTGCATCACTATCTTCCAAAACTGCCTTCATGGCAGTAAGCTTGAGGTTCGGATATTTGTGTCGTTCCTTCCGACGTTCTAGTTCTTCCAAAGTCTCAGTATAGGTTTTACCCAACCGGGCTGCGGCGGCCGCAAACAGAACGGTCTCCTTAGTCTCTAGCGTCTTAATCCTGGAGTGAACTCCAATTAAAAATTGCGCTGCTGTTAATGGGACAAATTTGACGCCATAGTTATTCCAAAAACTGATGACATGATCTGATGAGGATGGCCCTACCATTACGTGAGGATACCGATTTCCGTCCCATCTCACATACATTGATATGTATGATGTCCAAGTAGTAAAGTCCCTCATACTGTAGCCGATAAAAATCACCCGATCATTTGAGATGATGTCTTGAAGTATTTCCCGCCATTGTTGTTCCCTAGTGTAGTTTCTTATGTAATCATCCGTTGTCGCAACGATGCGCGTTTGGCTTTCAAACGCGCCATGTAACCTCCCGAGAATTGGTCTTCCATTCTCATTGTGAAGATTGGCCCGAAGCTCCTTATAGGACGTGGGATCATCGACGGGCGTGAGATAGTATCCCTTCAGTTCTCGACTCGCATCTGACAGAAGCGAGTCATAGTTGGTCGTCAAAAACTCTTTACATGGCAATTCAAGCAGAAGTCTGTAAGCACCTCCAGGCTTGCTCTCGCCGTCCAAAAGTTTTCTTCTTAACCACGTAACAACGGCACGGTCGTTCCTGGACATGCTATTCTTATAGTATTGCAATAGCTCGGCCAGGCCTTCGCCGCCATCGTCGATACGAAGCTCGGTTCTCAAGTCAACAGCGAGTTCGCCTCCGGTCTTTAATGGGGGAAGCGACTCCTTTGCAAAACCGGATCCCAAAAAGATCACCGGCAACGGGCCTTCGTTGAAACTCGTGACAACATCATCGGGGATAAGATGAGCCCATTCATCAAGCATGCCTAAAAAGACGGTCTTTCAACGGCACAGGTCGTTGCATCCAAACGGTTATATGCCCCTCGGGGGACTTAAGATTCACGACGAGAACGAGTGGGTCTTCTTGGTCCGCCAGGGGGTATGAGTAAGATGGGCCTGACGTTAACCCCGCAAAAAGCAAGATGTCAAGCAGCTTTGGCGATTTATCGGTGAGTAAGGCGATTTATCTTTCGCTCCGTTCCAACCACTGACTCTGCTAACACCTTGCTTGATTGGATTGTAGCCCTGTCCGCAATGGCTCAGAGTTTGTTCTTTACCGTTGCTCAGTGTATCAAGAAATCACCAAAGCATTTACAGCCTTGTGTTCGCCTTGTGAAAAAGGCTTCTACTTATATTCGTAGCGTTCCTCTATTGCTTTAGTATTGTCAATTCGTATTTTGGCAACAAACTCCGCTTTCCTTAATCCATTCCGAAAGTAGTCACAAATTACATCTTGGCAATGTTGTAAGTATTCAACCGAATACCAGTAATGGTCCAAGACAAATGTTCGCTCGTAAACACTACGGCGAAGATCCCATTCTATGAACTGGTCTAGTGATTCCTTGACTTCCGGAACTCGATTTTGGTGTCGATGTCGAATGATTTCGACGCAGTTTATGAAATGATTCAACTCGTCACGCGTGACTTTCTGAAACCAACGGATCACTCGGGGATCTCCAAAGGACCTATAAAACGGAAACTCTGCTAGGTATGACTTAAAGGTCGCAATCTCATCGTAGGCGAGAAGCAAGCATATTCTAAATTCGTCTTTCAGGAAGTCGCCAATTGGTTCGAAGTTTCCGCGGTCCATTTTTACCTCTCTCGCAATCTTCGCCTCGTTCTGGTCGTAAAGAAGAGCAACAATCCGCCGAAACCCCAGATAATGGTTCCATTCATCTCGGCGCCAGGCACGTTCGAATCGCTTGAAGTCTAGCGAAAATTCACGGTCTGACAGATAAAGCGCAAAGTTTGACGCGTCGTATTCGGTCAGCATCGCATTCCAGAGAAACTCCTTTCGTCTCGCAGCCTCTTCTAGCGGTAGTGAAATCGCACTTCTCGTTAGGCCATCTAGCTCTTTAGCCGACTTCCAATGGCTTGTGCGAAGCCTCAGGGAGTCAGGTGCTACTGATAACTGAGAATTATCCATGCCCTCTACCTCCACGTACCGACTTAAGCGGTTTTCAAATTCGAATGATCCTGATTTCGCCGCGGCGCTGATGATTTATGTCAGGTACACGCCGCCCAGCATCCGATCAGATAGTCGTGAGATCACCCATTGGCTGGACCAGCATTCAGATAGGTTCAGAGAAACGTTTTATGTTTTTGGGTTCTATCGAAATAAACAGTTAGTGGGTTATGCCCAAGCTGCATACTTCCCGCTAGAGTATCTGTACTTCATCGAATACCTAACGATCGACGAAGGACACAGACGAAATAATGTTTTCTTCGAGATGGTGGAGCAAATTAGAAGCTTCCTCGAAGAGGCACATCCAGATTATCGATACGGTGTGACTGAGGTAATGAACGAACCAGGCCAAGATCGGCCATCCGCTGCAAAAAGAAATCTCATTCGGCTACTAAAATTCATAGGATTTCGCGTGATACATGCTCCCTATTTTCAACCACGAATTTTGACGAACGACACTGAGAGTGAACTGAGTGGATCATTGATGATTTATTGCCCAACACCTCTAAAAACCATTCGTACCGAAACATATTTGTCTATTCTTCGGGCTATTTATTTTGAAAACTATCTGAGGTGGAGCAGTGAAGATCCGGCTATTAAAGAGAGTTATAAAGCCTATCTAGATGACCTCTATTGCAAAATCGAGAAGGAAATTAAAAACAAACCGACCATAGTTGTCGACGGCTATACCGAGATTCTACCGCCTACGGAGAAAGCACCTATTATGACAGTGCATCGAATAGTCTCGTTTTCTACGCAAGCTCTAATAGTCGTAATTGTTTTGACAGCGTTCATGCTAAGTCTCAAATGGATGTTCAATCTTTCTAATGCTTCGTTTGCGGCGATCTATGGCTTAGCGATTTCGTCGTTTGTAGCCATGGCTGGCATTGTGTCAAAGGAGGCGCGAGCAATGTTTCAGGAGTTCGCCTCTCTGGCTAAATACTTTTTCGGCAGACGACCAGTTGCCTTTGCGCCCACCGATTTGAAAAAGTCAGAGCCCTCCGAATCAAGCTCAAACGACGAATAAGCCCCACAAAAACACTCCGTGACCGGAGCCACCGTTCCCTACACTTCAGTTCCTCGATTGCAGTCGCTCGCACTTCTTGGAATTGCAGCGTGCGGAGAAGGTTCTTGATGTATCTGCGGCTGTAAACCGCGTATCGTGCGTATGAACCATTATCCTTCCTTGCCAGGAATCCTACTGATTTCCCGAATGCTTTTTGTCCACGTAACTCGAGGCTGAGACTACTGTCGAATTCGACCGAGAGACATCCTCGTGGAGCAACTACCCGACCGACCTCCAAAATCGCTACTCCGATGTCGCACCGATTGAGAAGATTGCCTGCGCAAACGAGTAGATCCACGCTGTTGTCAGCTAACGGCAACGCTCCCAGCTTTGCAATGGTTGATGACACAGACCATCGCTCCTGTCCAACATTTCCTACCAGAGTGCGTACGATGCAATAGTCCGAGCGATCATTCTTGGGACAGGGCTCGAGAATTATTGTCTTTGAACGTTTTGTGTCCAGGCCACAAAGTCCGACCATCTTTGAATAATCTTGGAAGTTCGTCAACGCGCCTGGGCACTCATCAGTAGAATCAACAATTAAGAACATCAGGGGTCTCCTCTTCTTTAATCCGAGCCGGATAATTCTCAGTTATTCAAACCTGTCCATAAAGTTATCCATTATTGATCGAGGCTTAGCAAAGGCGAGTATGCAAGGATGCAAGGCTCGTAGAGGTGCAGCCTCGAAAATCTCACGCAAGATAGGTCTGTATTTACCAAAAGTCAATGTTTTTCAGCAGGTTTCTTTAGCCAGCAAGATCGATGTGGCAAACTGTCAACCCTTCATACGGATTAGGTCGGCTGAGAAACAGAGCGAATCTGCAACCCATTTCGTCAGGTTCTAATTCTTCGGCCTTTCCCTACCTCGGGTGTTCTACGCCTTAGCTTGAATCTATTTAGTTCTTTACATTAGACTTTGAGCGGCTTCCCACCCACCAAGACGCTCCAAAGCTTTGCAAAAATATCTCAAACAGGGCGGTCGGACTGTTTACGGAGGTGTTTGCTGGTGTTACTAGTTCAAGCAATCAATGAGTTTTTCAATGGATATTTTTCGACTCATGAACGCAGCGCAAAAACGAAGGTTGCATATCGCTCTGACCTTAACCAGGTTGCCGCTTTCGCAGGGTCTGACTTTGCGTTAGTTTCATTGAATCCATCCTTTATAGAGAGTTGGGCAGCTGATTTACGTGTACGGAGTTTTTCACCCGCTTCGATGCGGCGAAAAATGGTTGTTCTAAAAGTTTTTTGCTCGTATTGGGTTAGGAAAGGTGTGCTTAATGAATCTCCTTTTTGGCGAGTAAAGCTAAGTTTCGGAAGAATAGTGCAGCTTCCACGATCGCTAAGCGAGATGGAAATCCGAGGCTTGCTCGCTCAAGCTAAGCAGAGTCACTGCGCTGCGAAACTTCCGCGCAAAGGAGCAGTGCTCTCTAAGGGAAGGCCAACAAAAACGTTTCTCACTCAATATCTTCCGTTACGCAACTTAGCACTCATAGATCTACTTTTTGCAACAGGCATGAGAGTCGGTGAAGTTTCGGGACTCAATGTCGAGGATTTTGTGGTTTCAGAGTCAACTTTTCGCGTCAAGGGAAAGGGCGGCCGCGATAGATTAGCGTTTTTGGTTGATGACCAAACGCGTCGTATACAACAAGAGCATTTAGATTTGCGTTCTGTTATTGCTTCGGCAGGTCAGGCCCTCTTTCTGAATGCAACAGGGGCACGGCTATCCACTCAAGGTATTGCGAATATTGTTTCTCAATTTCGCAAGGATGCAGGAATCAAAAGACATATCACGCCGCATATGTTACGACATACGGTAGCAACCCTGCTGCTTCGCAATGGCGTAGACATTCGAGTGGTCCAAGAATTCTTAGGCCATGCATCGATCGCCACTACACAACGATACACACACGTCTCAAAGGATCATCTCGTTCGGGTCCTGAGCGAACGACACCCTTCGTTCTTACTTAGGTCAGTCTCATAAAATGAACGGTTGGAATTGACGGCCCGAGAACGAGGGCAAAGAAAGGAGCTTCAGAATACAGTCTTCAGAATCCGTGAGAAATGGAACGTGCTGTTGTGACAATCCACTCTACCAACCATTGTGTCGTAAAATCGAGATAGCCCCTCAAAAATCTTCTATGATCAAGAGTACTCGTTCTGGAATTTGATGGAGATAATTGAGCCTTCTCGCCTGTCGTCGTCATGAGATGCGCAGGTAAAGCCAAAAGAGAGCAAGGAGCATGATATGGGGACGGGTGCATTGGATCCAAAAAAGATCGACGAGCTTACGGATAAGGCAATCAGTTATCTTTCTGGAGCTGGAGTCTCCGCCCTGGTCTATATGGGCGATCGGCTAGGTCTTTATCGCGCACTCCGCAGTGCAGGCCCCTCCACGAGCGCAGACCTCGCAAGAAAGGCGGGACTGGATGAGCGCTGGGTTCGCGAGTGGCTCCACGGGCAAGCCAGCGCCGGACTCGTGCGCTTTACCAGTGAAGGTCGCTTTGAACTCACTGCTGAGCAAGCGGCGGTGCTTGCTGACGAAGAAAACCCGGCGTTCCTTGCGGGCGGCTTCGCACTGATGTTTCCACTCTTTCAGCGATGGGAGCAGCTTTTCAAGTCTTTCCGAACCGGCCGGGGTGTTCCATACAACGAACTTGGCGCAAATCATGCGGTGGAAGAAAGTCGGTTCAGTAGTCCCTGGATGAGGGCAAACCTCGTCCCCGTCATTATCCCGGGCCTTCAGGGTGTAGCATCGAAGCTCATCGCCGGTGCGAAGGCTGCCGATGTCGGTTGCGGCTCTGGCAAACTGCTCCTAGAAATGGCACGTGTTTTTCCGCGTTCGGAATTCCACGGCTACGACAGTTCCTCACTGGCGATCGGCTTCGCCAAAGACAACCTTGCCAAATCTGGTCTAAGTAACGTCACATTGCATCATGCCGCAGCAAATTCCCTTCCGCGCGACGCGTCTTTCGATTTCATCATCACGTGGGATTGTCTGCACGACATGACGAACCCGCCGGAGGCGATGCGCGCGATCCGGACGGCGATCAAGGCCGATGGTACTTGGCTAATCGTTGACATTAACGGGAGACCCACACCAGAGGAAAACTATACCCAGCCGTTTGGTAGCCTCCTCTATTCGTTCTCAGTCTTGGACTGCCTATCGTGCAGCACGTTCGAAGAAGGAGGCGCGGGCCTCGGAACTCTGGGTCTGCCCGAACCGGTGGCCAGAAAGATGACCATTGAAGCTGGCTTCACGCATTTCACTGTCCGGGATTTTGGCAATCCGTTTAATTCGTTTTACGAGGTATGCCCATGAGTACGCCGTGCTCTGTCTCCTCGAGAAAGTCTCAGCCGTGTCATCGGTTGATCAAAATCCGGACCCGAAGTTCATATCTGGAGCTACGCCCAGTCACGGTTACTCGGATTTATCATCGTCATCATTAGATAATCAGAGTTCAGCGACAAATAGAGCCCGACTCCAAATTAAGGAGAGTTGTTTATCGTGTCAGGTAAATCTCAATTTACTGGAGCAGGCTACGCCATTTGGGCGGCTTTCGCATTGTTCCTTATAACGTCAGTCGGATTTCCTGTGGCGATAGTGTATCGCTTCGGCTCTGAAATGCACATCGAACATAAACTTACATTGGCACAAATGATCGTTTCACTGGTGGGCTTTAGTGGAGCGATTATTGCTTTTTATTTCGCCTACGTTCAGTACAGAAGGTCTGAACAATGGAAAAGGACTGAATTTATCGCGGGCGAATTCAAAGACTTCGAGTCTGATCCCGTTGTTCAAAATGCTTTGTTGATGATTGATTGGGGCACTCGCAGAATCAATCTCTTTCTTCGCCCAGACCCGGAGGATGCGGATTATGTAGAGATTACCAGGGACGTACAGTGGAGAGCGCTTTTGCCTCACCCTCTCAAAAAGAATTACCCAGCGCAGAAAGCGGAAAACTCTCCTAATGAGTCGAAATACAAGGAGGGGCAGAGCGGTAGATTTACTGTTAACGAGGCAAAAATAAGGGACACGTATGATGTCTTCTTGACCAGGCTTGACAGGTTCGCGAACTACATCAACTCGGGCTTGATATCAGCCGAGGAGCTGGAACCTTTCCTCAGTTACTGGGTGGACGCGATAACGAAAAATGAGCACCCGACCGAAGACGCGGCTTGGAGATGCACCCTGCTCACTTACATAAATTTCTATGGCTACACAGGCGTAAAATACCTTTTCGAGTCCTATGGGAAGGATGTAAATCCCGAGAGCCCGCTTTTCAGTGACTTAAGAAGCTCCGTGCAGGATAAGGTTCTGGCCGACAGCCTATATCACATGATCAGCCCCCAGCAGGGCTGACTTATAAGAGGTGTTCGTGAACTTCTTACGAGAAAGGCGCCCAACAACGGCATGCACCGTAAGTGGCCAAACAAGCAAACGTACGGTTGACGTCGACCGTATGCCGATAACGCCTCGATCATCCGCGGAAATTTGCACCTCCACCTCACGCTTTCCTTAGACTCACATTCTTCGACACAACCAATAAGAAAAGAGGCGGTTAACGAGGCGGTGATTCACTAGGAAATCTCCAGAGGGAACCGCCGTAATGAGATTCTTGCTTGGTGTCCTCGTTGGTTACACCGTACGAGGCAAACACAAACTGCTTATCAAAGTTCTTGTGACGCTGCTGGTTGTATGCGTCGTTTTGTCGGCTGTCGTTTTGCCGGCAATTGCGCTTCTGGCGCTGCGTCTTGACGTCCAATGTGAGCGACGGTCTAGACCAGATCAAACCAAGGTGCCACTGCTCAAGGGACTGACCTATGAAGACGCCGAGAAGAAGCTTCACGCCAATAACTTGAACATTCGGCTGTTGGCAACACGTTACGATCCAACCCTTCAACCCGGATTGGTTATCGACCAAACTCCCGCACCTGGAGAGGAAGTAGCTGTCGGCTACTCGGTTGGGATTACCACTAGCAGAAAGGATTTCGCCGGCCCTGGTCCATAAAGCCAAAGCGACTGCATTGGACCAGATAAGCCACACGCTGCGTTCTTGGCGTATCCAGCCTCCCTGTCTCTCAAAAGACGCGACACTACAAATCGTCTGCCCACAGACACGGAGTTCCACCGTATCAGATTCCTCCGAGGTTGCTAACATGAAAAACGTTTTCTCTCTTCGCAAGCGCTCATTCCTCTCGCCTGTCTCGACTGGCTATACGTCGCATATCCTCGCCGAGGTTGAATCCTCGAACGAGGGCGAATACAGGTGGGGACACAACATGCTTACCATTGCCGATTGTCGGCGCCGAGTCCAGATCGAATTCTTTTTGGGGACCAAGCGAGAGCGTCGCCGATCTCTAGCTAAGATCAATTTGCTTATTGCCATTCTCATGCGCTTCCGTGACGCGCTCACTAAAGAGATCGCGTTGATCGAGAAGGCCAAAGCCAAATAGGTTCCTTGGAAACAATCGCGGGCCAACTCGCAGCCAAGCTGTCATTCAGGTGACGGCTAGAAGTGAGTTGGACCGCGATTCTTCTGTGCGAGAAGAAAGAGGCAACTAATGCCGACGACTAAACATGAACTGCTCGATTGGTTAATGGATGTGCCAGAAGATGCAGAAATCGGCACTGATGCACAAGGACTAGCTTTGCTGGCGATTCTTGGCACCAACGTTCACTTGTTAGAGATTGGTCACATTCCAAATGCGGACGAACTCTATGCCGAGGCGATCAACCAGGCAATGTTGGAACGACTACGACGGATTGATGCAGCAGGTGGAGAAACGGAGATCGGCGTAATTATCGTGACATTTCTAGGTTACATATCAGGCATTCCCACTCTGTTCTCAACAGACTTCAATACGGCGTTCATATTCAAGAACAAAGAGCAAGCGGAAGCCTTCATCGCAGAATTCGCAAACGAGCTACACAATCCGCAGATTCTCGATTGCCCGTAATTCTACCAGCGATAATTTTGCACTGAATTCTTTTGGGCTGCCGTCGGTAGAAGCCTCAGTCATTCACACAAATCACCTATTTCACCGAAACCTAAAAACTATGGGACACTCGCGACCCCGTCCGAAACATCTTGCAAAGAAGCTCCTGCAAATCCGTCGCAGCTTAGGAGCGTCTCAAGGAGAGTTGGTCAGACAACTTGGTGTTCAAGCTCTGATCGACCACACAACTATTTCCAAATACGAACTCAATAAGAATGAACCTCCTCTCGCCATCCTGCTCGCTTATGCTCGCCTCGTAGAAATTCCTGTCGAACAAATCATCGACGATGAAATCGAACTAACAATTTGATTTGCGTAAGAGCACTGTGATCTTTCCTACCGCTAATCACTTTCCAAATATCAGTCGACGCGACCCTCTCAGTGTCGATGTTGAAGTTCCAATCAATCACTGAGTCAGCTAATTCAATAACTCGCTCCCTGCCCTTTACCAACCCAAGTAAATAGCGATACGGGAGCCTCCGCTGCGGAGGCTGTAAAGGGTCTCCGCTGCGCTCCGATGAACTCCGCGAACTAAAAACAGTTCGCTCCGCCCTTGACTGCCTTCCTCGCTGCGGCTTAAGAGTCAACAAGAGCTGCTAACGCAGCTCAGAAACGAGTCGTTTCTGCTCCCAATTTGTTTAGACGACTGCTCTCCTAGTCCATGCAGTTGAGAGTAAAAAGCATAGTCAGATATATAATCCAGAGTGTTGGGATATATGGGTTGCCTTTCAGCGTCCGAGACGACCGTGCGTGGGATCCTTGTGGCGTCTAACTTTGACTCGCGAGTGGTCTTCGCGGCGAAAGGTCTATCCAACGTTAAGTTGGTGCGATATCAACTTTCGTTCAATCTCGAGGAAGTGTTATGACGAGGAAAGTATTCGACTGTCGATGTGGAACCGTTTCAATCTCATTTAAGGCTTCGCGATTGACGTGTTCCAGAAGTTTCTAATTGCGTCGAATTCAATTTGTAGAATTACGTAGTACCTTTCACCTTCGACCTCTGGTGTTATGTTCTCAGACCTCGAAGGTGTCCATTACAATTCCCGTACGGTTTGGGGTGTGGTATCTTCTTTGGACCGAAGGTGGAAATGAATCCAATGACCACGCGATCAATTCTATTTAGCAAAAGATTTACAATCGACATTGGTTACAGCGAGCTGACCTACGATGCTGAGAAGCAGATTAGTATGGTTCGAGTCGGAGAGCGACTAGAGCCTGCAATCGACCAACCACATCGATTGCCGACGAACTCTAAGACTCATCAGGCACCTACTGACGATGATCCGGATCCGGGCATCGAAGAGCTTTATTGATGCATTGATTCTAATAGTAACCGGCAAAGACGATCTCACTACCGACTACTTCATCCGTCGGCTCGAACAGCGGCACCTTTCATTCTTTCGATTCAATACGGAAGATCTGCTTTCAGGTTTTGAAGTCTCCTTAAGGCTTGGATCTGACAGCGCTGATTTATCGCTTACTGACATTAGTCGGCACGTTGAGGTCAGATTGGCCGATATCACCGCCGCGTATTTCCGCAAACCACAAGTGCCGATTGGCGCCGGGCAATCCGAGGACAGTGAGCAGGCGTTCAACCGCCGCGAACTCTCGGAGACTCTAAGATCAATTTGGCGTCTTATACCCGACGAAAAGTGGCTCAATACTCCGGAAGCTTTGTGGTTGGCAGGTAATAAGATAAAGCAGCTCAAAATAGCAACGGAACTAGGATTTCGAATCCCGCCGACGTTGATCTCCTCAAACTCACGTGAGGTACTCAAGTTTATTGAAACCCATGATCGAAAGGTAATTGCCAAAGCCGTAAAGCACGCTTTTATCAATTGTGGGGATACCATGAACCTTCTCTTTACTAGTGCCCTGGACCAATCAGATCTGACCTCGATAGCGACCGCTACATCCCTTGTACCTTCAATATTTCAGCCCCGCTTGGATAAGAAGTGCGACCTACGAGTTACTGTAGTCGGAGATTCGGTTTTTCCTGTAGCTCTTTTGTCTCAGCAGAATGCAGAAACGTCTGTTGATTGGAGAGCCTGGGATGTAACAGGAGTCGACTTGGTACACGAACGGTTCGATCTTCCGGAGAACCTACGCCTGAAGTGCATCGAATTAAATCGTCGATTCAATCTGCGCTTCTCTTGCATTGATATGGTCCAAGTTAAAAATGGTGACTTCTATTTTCTTGAGGTAAATCCAAACGGCCAATGGGCCTGGATCGAAGAGATGGTCCGTTTCCCAATCCGCGACTCAATCATCGACCTCCTAGCAAGGCCTAGCCACGCATGAAGTTTAACGACATATTGAATGAGCTAGCGACCTCTGATACTGACGTGTTACGTATTTGCGATCTCAATGCGGACGCGTTGCTAAACAGCGAGAAAGCTCGCGGAGAACGAGCGGAGAACAAAGCTCAAGACGTTTTAAAGGCCTGCGCTGTGGGGGCAAGCATTCTAATTGGGGCGCTCGGTTTCGTTTACACGCGTCTCTCCTCATCTCCAAGTTGGGCCGTGCTTTTGCCTTTTCTCGCCGGCATTGTCTTCCTTCTTAAATCAGTCTGGTTTACTCTCATGGTCTTCAAACCCGCAAAGCTATATCGAGCAACGCCTGAATTAATCTTTGACGTTCAGGGTAAATCACCGGTTGACGCTTTACGTTACGTAATCGGAGTGAAGCTCTGGCTGTTAGAAATGAACGTTCCTCAGAACACAGAGAAGCTCTTTTACTTAGCTCGCGCAATCAGGAACTTCACAGGGTTCATTTTTACTTTGCTTCTAAGCGGAATAGTCATGATTGCATGGTCAAAGACTGGAGGCTCACCACGTGACCACACGTTGTACGCTGTGGAGGTGCTGGCGTTGCTTACAGTAGTCCTAGTAGATCCCATCGCGGAAAGAGTGAGCAGTCTATGGAAGCCTCCTACCGAATAGCACGTAGATCGCAAGATGAAACTTATTCGGACTTCATACGGGGTTGTCCCAACTCCCTTTAATCACCTCAGAAAGCTCGATCGTGGCGTTCAATGGCCTGTCGAGTTTGTGTATCAGCAATGTATTGCTCCATCGTTTCATCAAATTTCGCCAGCAATTCTGGAATGGCATCGTTGAGACGATGATATTGCTCCGCTAGTCTGCGAGTGAATTCGGCATCTACCAGCTCCACTCACGCTGCACCGGAGGCGACCACAAAGGCGTAAACAACCATGAATCCTGCGCAATTCTGGAAGAACTTTAAGCTTGGTGAGGAGGTGAGCATTGCTGGAGCATTCATCTACAATGGTCTCCGACGCTTCCACGAACTTAGAAAGCTCGACCACTCGGATGAGATCTTCGAGGTCTTTTATTACTTATCTGTTGGACTAGAACGTTTGTTGAAGATTGCAATCGTCCTTTTGGAGCATGAAGATCACGGAGATCAGAAGGCGCTTGAGCGGTCGCTAAGAACACACAATCATCTTGAGCTGTTGCGACGAATAAAAAAGCACAAGCAGTTAAGCTTCGGTAAACCACATCACGAACTGCTTAGCCTGCTATCAATGTTTTATCGCACCTTTCGGTACGATCGTTTTTCTCTCTCCTCAATTCCAGGTCTAGGAAAGGAGAGAGCTGCACTTTGTGGTTTTTTCACCAAGCACCTGGAAGTGGAGTTTGGCGACCCAAACTCGATATTTGGAATTCCCAACGATGCTCGGTATCGCAAGTTTCTCCGAAAAACGGTTCAGAAGATGTCGACTGAGGTATATGAGGTCATAGTAACAAAGGCTGGCGAACTTAATCTATACACCTACGAAGTGCGTGACGGCTCAAAAGCTCAGACGATTTTCTTGGGGCAAGCGGATATACCTAGCGAGGACATTCTGTGGAAGGAACTGCTGATCTTTTTTATGAACACCACGGAAACGTCGGGGTACCTCCAGTTTCTACGTGATATCACTCCACTCGATTTTGATCCAGGTCTGGTGGACGAGTACTTGGACTGCTTTCAATCGGATGCGGCAAAGGCTTTTGTTCGAGATCAACTTGAGTATCTCTATCAAGAGCTAGATGACAAGCGTGGGCGACTGAAATTGATGGATGTGATCGGCGCGCCCGGTGTGGACTTTGATGAGCCGGAAGACGATGGTTTAAGTGAGTGAGTGAAGCACGTCTCGTCACCTGACGGCCGGATGTACCGTTCGGTAGAGTTAAGTTTCGAATGTCGAGAAAAACCGAGTCCGAGAGTTTATTTGAATCGTTCTGTGATCAGAACGGTATTAAATGGGAGGCGATTCCAACCTTGGCAAAGGAGCAAGAAGAAACTCCTGATTATTATATCTACATCGGAAAACAAAAGATCGTCTGCGAAATCAAGCAAATTGATCCAAACGAAGAAGAAATGGAACAACAACGGATATTTGAAGCGGGCGGACTTGCCGTTTCAGGTAGTACACCGGGGGATCGCGTTAGAACTAAGATAACTGCCGGAGCAAGTCAGATTCGTGTTCGAGCCAAGGGCTGGCTGCCGTCAATTCTCGTTGTTTATAACAATGTTCTTATTGCTGACCACGCTAATCCTTATTTCATCTTGGTTGCGATGTATGGACTAGAAACGCACCTGTTAGCTGTACCTGAAGATCGAAACATCAGTCCTTATTTGACTGATAAGAAGTTCGGACCTAAACGTAAGATGTCGAAAGAGCATAATACTTCGGTTAGTGCGGTCGCCGTCATTTCGACCAATCTCGAAGGAATTGCAACACTTACGCGTCTACCACAACATATATGCGGAGATTCCGCTTTCGCCTGAATTGTTTCGGCGGTCCAACATAAGGCAATTCACGGTCGGTGAGAAAGTCGTCGGACATTTGCCGGATTGGACCGAAGTATGAAGCGTAAGTCATCTAACACTGATCGGGAGCGAGTTGGACCAGAGACTCAGTCTAGAAGTCGCAAGGAGAGAATCTCAAGATTCCATAACCCGCCCCCGTTCATTTGCCTCAATTGTGACCAACCTATTGAAGTAACCGGCCAAATCAAACTTTTCTGTTCGGACCTTTGTTCCGAAGAGGCTAAATTCGTCAGGTATTTTCGACGGTGCTCGCATGATGGACGAATAAAGCAAGCAGATGTCAAAGAGGCAATCGAGATCCGGTTTGCCCATATTATGGCCGGAGGCTACCCGGCTCGAGAACGTCAGGTTCCACGTTCGTTGAGAGCAGAAGTGATTGCGCGAGACAAAGGGGTGTGCTGTAAATGTGGAGAAGCAGGTACCACTCTCGACCACATCGATGGTGATGCTAACGAATTGGACAATCTTCAATTGCTCTGCAATGCTTGCCACAATGAGAAAACCAAACTCCGAATCGTCGAAATGATGCCAAACGACGAGCGTTATCCAGCTTTTTCGAAAAAGGCTAAAATCCTCCGCTTTCGTTGTAATGCACCTCGTCCGTTGCGTCTGTGTGATGACAGTGAACTCTGGCCCACACGCTATCACAATGTCATGGCCGAGTGGCGTATATTTCAGAGGAACGAAGCAGATTTGCGGACACCTTCTTGAAGTAGTGTCGGCTTTCAAAACAATGTTGCAGGAACATGCAAAGAATACAGGGTTTCTGGATTAAATAACTGCGAACGATGAGAGATTTATTTACCGCCTATCGTAGACCGACCGACGAGGAGTTTGCTGAAATGTGGCGGCTCTGCATTTTCGCGTTCGATGCCAACATGTTGTTGAACATTTACCGCTACACACCGGAAACACAGGGTAAGTTTTTTGCGATTCTGGAGCGATTGAAGGACAGAGTATGGATTCCGCATCAGGCGGCTTACGAATATTTTAAAAGGCGCGAGGGCGTAATCGCCGATCAATTGAAGGTGTATGAGGAAGTCGCTGGCAAACTCGATGATCTCGAGAAGTTGGCGAAGCAACTTGAAGAAAAATACAGGCGGCACCCTTCCATGAAAATCGACGGTATCGTCGAGCAGATCAGAACTGTCCTGAACAGACGAAGAATTCGTTGGAAAGGAACAAAGAAAAACACCCGGACTTTTCGGATTCTGACCCGTTGGTAGAAAGGATTGTCGAATTGTTCGACGGAAAAACGGGCGACCAGTTCAGTGACTTCAGACTCGCGGAGATCTACAAAGAAGCGGAACAACGGTTCGCAGTTCTTCGCCCTCCCGGCTTCAGCGATGCGAAAGACAAAGGTGTACCTGAAAAATATGGTGACGTGGTTCTCTGGTTTCAACTGATTGAACACGCGAAAGTTGAGAAGAGACCCATCGTTTTTGTTACTGATGACCGGAAGGAAGACTGGTGGGTTAAGAAAAGCGGTAAGACGATTTCTCCCAGATTAGAACTACTCGAAGAATTTCAGAAGAAAACGAACACTTCGATCTATATCTACCAAAGCGAGCAATTCATTAAATACGCTATTAAGTTTTTCGATGTCGAAGACGCGCAAGCAGCAGTCGAAGAGGTTCGGGAAGTCAGGAGACAAGACGAGGAGCAAGAGGCTAAACGGAATACCACATTCGAAAGGGTTGACTCGCCGACAGCCGTATATCGGGCCATCCCGACGAGTAACATAAGCGCAATAGAGAAGGCACGGGCAGCACAAATCGCCTCGCTGATTCCAAAAACAAACATAGAGAGAATAACCCACGACCTCGCCCGCCAAGCGGCTTCCTATTTTCAAAACGACTTCTTGCACAGTGCCGCCGTCGAGGCCGCAAAATTAATTACCGCAAAGTCGGATCTTCGCAGCGTTATCGGTCCCACAATCTCACAGATCGACAAAGCCATCAAAGATGCCGTTTTGGACCCGACTTCGAGGCTTAATAAATCGGTTTCAGAGGTTGTCTCGGCAATTAATCAACCTGCGCTCGAAGCGACTCGGCGATGGTTAGGAACACTCGACAGCATCGGCATGAGAGGACAACGAATCCACCGTTCTTTGGATATTGCTGTCTCTCCGCTCGAATCTTCAGATTCGGAAAATGCCGACACGATAAAAATAGAAGTGCTACTCCGTGATGAGGCAGACGAGCAAGACGATGACAAAAACAGCGGGGACGCTGAAGCGTCGGATACATCTGTCGAAGATGGGCCCTACGAATTCAACAACTACCCATTCGCTGTCACTCTGGTCCATAACCGCCATAGTTCGGAGCCTTACGAGACCACCCATCGCCTTCGCAAGCCGCAGCCCGACGAATGGCAAACATGGGGCGAAGAAATAGAGTTCACGAGGCGTTACTGGTCGACTGAAGAGGTCGCTGAACATAACGCAAACAAGAACGACGATGAAGAAGACGCGACTGTTATATTCAACGAGTATTACAACGAATGGAAAACAAACGAGAACCTTTACGATAAAATAATCTCCGAAATTGCCGGTGTCAGGGTGGACGAACAGGATGATTACCCGCTCGATCAATTTCGTCAGCTCCCACCCGAAACTATTGCTGAACTGAGATTCGAAATTAAGAACGCGGTTATCAGGCGCTTTTATGAATCTTACTGCTGGAGGAGGAAGGGCGACGGGTCAGGCGAAAGCGAAACTCTGATCCGGCAGGAGCTGTCGATAGGATCAAGATCTTACAGAGTAGATCACGTTCTCCGTAAAGCCACCGACGAGGAAAGCCTGCATTTTCGGACGCAAATCATCAAGGGTTACAAATCGCTCGACGAGGACGGTAAGGAGATAATTCTTCTCAGATTAAACCTGCGAGCTGCGGATGAACTCTATAATAAACTTATTGTTCGGATTATTAACGCCACGGTCGAAGATAAATCGTTTGCCGTCGAGACACGCGGCGACTTCCTAAGAGAAATCAATCCCGTTCACAAGCTCAGAGTTTTAGAACCGCACCTTGACATCAACGCTTGGTACTTTCAGATCGATGACTTAGTTCTCCCGTAGACAGACCATAGCTCGGAGGGAGCAAGCTTGAAACGTCCACGTACAATGACTGCTCGACAGTGCGAGATAGCAGCTGAGTCCTACACTGCTTGCTTGTTGGCACGATCTGGTTATGACGTTCTGGTCCAATACGGGCCAAATCAGCCTCATTTTGATCTAATGGCGGTAAAAGGCGAGCGCAAGCTCCCTATATCTGTAAAAGGCAGCCAAGATGGTGGTTGGATGTTAGGCACTACCTTCAAAAGAGGGGTGACTTATCACATCGCTATCGATCGATGGCTGGCGGCCCAGCGAAGTGATGTAGTGTATATCTTTGTCGGATTTATAAACGTCGAACTTATACAAGCTCCGCGAGTGTATGTAGCGCGTCCCTCTGAGATAGCAGCACAGTTGAAACTTAGGTGTCTAGGGCGAGGCCACTGTTCTTTAGAAGAGGACTCGCCTGCCTTTTATCCGGGCTCAAAGTACAAGGACAAAATCCCGTCAGAGTGTCGTTATTCAACCGAACGAATCGATACCATCTAACGGCTGATAGACTCATTTCCATTCTATGCGGTGGATGGGCACCTTGTTCGAAAGGGTAATGAGTCTCCATGAACCCTCCCTCAAGATGCGCGGGCACAGACCGGAGAGGTAAGCCCAAATTATTGCGCCTCTCGATCCACCGAGATGTTCACCTCAACCACTGACATTGGCCGGATATTCAAGTTGCCTTCCACAAATTTGACAACCTCTTCAGAGGTGGTGCCGACCCACTGTCCTATCAGCAAATCAACCAAATACTGCTCTAAGGGTATGAATGCAGAGCGCACGTCATTGTAGCCAACCGTAAACGAAGCGCCGACGGGACGTTTGCTTCTTCCACGCGCTATACCCAAAAGGTGTTTTGCAGGAACGACCAACACTTCTCCCTCGGAGGCGATTAACCAGTAGACCGCAGTCGCTGACCACTTCAAGATATCCTTCAGTTGTTTGACTTCGATGGCCCAGGAATTATTGGAGCGCGCCTTCACATTCTTATTGCGTATGAGAGCCTTGGATTTTTTTACTTGTACTAGGTCAGCCCAGGTTGAGAGATAAAAACCGCGTATTGTAGCGTGTAAGAGCCACGCCAAATCACAACCATAAACCGGCTCTTCACTGCTCTTAGACGTGGGGCGTTGCTTTACCGAGAGAAGCGGCCCCTGAAAACGCCCATGATTGGAACCGAGAGCCTTAACGCGTAATTCGATATTACGGAACTCAACTTCTATTTCCTTGACCAGCGACTCAGCTAAGGCTTCCTCTATCTTTCCACCTTGATTTCGTACCACGTTAGCGAACCTTGTCGCCGCACGTCGTACGCCATTTGTAATTGCTTGTTCAACGCCAAGCGAACCAAGCCATGTCGCTGACATCGGCGAAAGTGGATGTGGAAAAACTGGAACATCGTCTACATAACGAGCTGCGGTGTCTGCCAAACTTCGGGCGACTTGCGCACCAGGATCTTCAACCCCATTAAGTAACGTCCAAAGCCCGTGTGCTAGATCACGAACCTGTTCGGTATCGGCATGGCGGGCGTGGTCCAGCGCAACCCGAACCTGCGAGTTGGTTCTTGCGAGTGCCAACGTCACTATCTCTGCAAGCTGTCCAAATTTGCCCGATCGGGCAAGAATCCAGGGGAGCGATTCAGCCCAAAGGCCCGGTGAGTGTTCCGCCAGCGAAGAAACCCTTTCTCGTAGACCTACAATTTCGGTCATGTGGCCGTAGGAGCTTTCGTATTTCGCAACTTTTCGAAGAGCTGACCAAAGCTCTACCATTGGTGTAAACACCTGAATGATCGAATCTTCAGTTTCAATGTAAAGTGTCTCCAGCTCTTCGGTAATTTGAGCTTTCGATGGTTCACCTCCGTCTTCGGCAATGGACACTCCGACTAAAAATCCAACTTCCAGCTTAAATCGATCAGGCGCTGCGCTGGCAGCAACCCCAAACACCCGGCGCCTCTCCCATAGAATTGGATTTGACCAGAGTGTTTTGTCGTCAGTGCGAATTCCCACCGACTGATCCCAGGGAGAACGTAAGAATGCCTCAAGACGCGCATGCCCTGCGGTAATCGCCCGTGATATAGGATCAGAACCTCTGTGACTTTTCCACGCTTTAGTGATCTCTGCCAATGCCTTACTTATTTTTTCGTCCTTCTCAACTTTGTTATAAGGTGATGCCCAGTCAAAGATCCGATCTATCACCGCGGTTGCATTAGACGGAATATCGTATTTCGACAGCGATTGGAGAACGTCAGGAAACTGACCTTCCGGCTCGAATGCTGAACGAAGAACGATGCCGCGTCGCTCGGAAGATAAACAGTCCAAGAATTCTGGTTTGGTTAATACAATCGCCGCAGCCGCGTTACGTTCCAACAAAGGTAGGTACTTCATTAACTCTTCTCTTGTCAGTGCGTCTAAAACGGCTTCACCGACTGCTGTGAAGTTGGATGCCAA
Source organism: Pyrinomonadaceae bacterium (assembly GCA_035248565.1). Taxonomy (GTDB): domain Bacteria; phylum Acidobacteriota; class Blastocatellia; order Pyrinomonadales; family Pyrinomonadaceae; genus PSRF01. Next base: position 68,450 of record DATFHH010000100.1, read on the forward strand.
TCCGGTTTTGTTCGCACACCGCCACTGCCACCATCTACCAATCCAGTCGGGCTGAAACTCAGCTAAGCGGGCGATCAATTCCTGTCCAGGTCTTGGCCCATTACGCGAGTCTGTTCCTGCATCCCACAAACCATCCAAGACGGGAAAACCATCCGTTTGTGCCTCGATACCCGAATAACGCCAGGTTGAGGCCAGCGTTGCTACATCGGCGGACTCGGTTTCATTGATCGCGTTCCGAAATTTCTCTATGTGCTGACCCGTGAGTGAGCCAAGGTTATTTGGCCGACTAAGATGCTGCAACAACTCTGATAGAGTGTCGGATGTCTCTGCCGCCGAACCAATCGCTGCTTTGTCTGTTGCCATAGAAGTTAATAAGTTAAAAACGCCCCCCATACTACAATCCCAGTTGGGCAAAGTGTGATAATAAGCTTCTTTATCGCTGATTAAAAATTCACGAAGGGATCACCCAATGAGTTCCATCCAAGAGGAAGCGCAGAAGCGCGCGAGAGCAACTATCGAAAATAGCTGGAGGGAAATAGCCGAAACCTACACCGTGGCGTGGATGGGACCAATTGAAGCCGTTGAGGTGACCTTTGATCACATCAGAGATGCCATCGGCGATATTCGACGGAATGTCTCAAGAGACTTGCCAAGCATTATCTACCAAACACGCGAGAGCCCGCCAAAACACATGAGCGTGGCGGTTCCCTATATTCTTGGCGGTGACCCTTATAAGTGTCGCGTAGTTTCGACGAATGCATTAACAAATAATGAGAGAGTGCTTCTGGGCGAGTTCGCACAAGCGCTCTGGTTTATGATTGATAGCAAGATTTTACCGTCACCCCGTCGCGGAAAGGCATTCGAGGAAAGACTTGTAGAATTGACAGGACAGCACTTGATACGACTTTGAGTCATTTGTTGCCTTACTGAAACTCACACAACAAATCGATGGAACGCGGCGGAACAACTACGCAATCGGGAATTATCTATCAAAACTCAATCGCAGCTCTGTACCTGGGGCGTCTTTGCGATAGCACCCCGCGTCCTGACAAATATGCAGTGGAAGCGGTTCGGATCGAAGCTCCTTCGGCGGTCGACGATATAGTTGTAACACATCGAGATGGACATAGAGCATTCATACAAGCCAAGGAAAACATTCGTGATAACGATGAGGCTTGGCTAGGTTTGTGGAAGGCATTTGAAAACCAATTCTGGAATGCGGACTTTCGTATCGAAAGAGATCGGTTACTTCTGCAAGTAGGCGAAATACACGACGAGCACCATGCATTAAGGGAGATAGCGAGTCGCGCTAGTAGTAGTGTAACGCCCTCAGAATGGGTTTCGCGGCTGACGAAGCCTCAAGAAAAGCTACTGAGAAAAATTACTGCGTTATTTGATCCGAAACACAGTGACGCTGAAGAAGAAGTCCTGTCATTGTTCAAGCACGTCGATGTTGAGATTCACCCGTTAGTAGATTTCGAACGCGACCTGGTGCCGAAATGGATCCCGGCAAGCAACAAAACGCCGGTCGAGCTTTTCAAATTGTTGCGAGATGCAGCTGCAAACGCAGCTCGCAAGCGAGGGGCATTTTCATCGTCTGATTTACGAGCGCAACTCACGTCCGAGTGCAACGTATCGTTCGAGCAGCAACCGGGCACTGACGAGTTGCTCGAAATGGTCAAGGGCTGTGGTGCGGGCCTTAAACAACATAAGAATCAGTTTGGTAGTACCAGACGACATTTAACACGGCCGATTGTCAATATCATCACTAGATGGATTCAAGATACTGGAGAGAGGGATGACGTCGGGATCCTTGTAGATCGCGCTGGGATGGGGAAAACGGTTGTCCTTCAAGACGTTCTTTACAATCTCGAGGGCGCTGGCGTTAACGTCTTGGCCATCAAGGCCGATCTTTTGTCAGGCATAACAACAGCCGACGACCTGAGGTTGCATCTGCAATTGCCCGACACGGTCGAGCGCATACTTCAACGTTTAGCGGGTGTATCGCCGGCAGTTTTATTGATCGATCAAATAGACGCGCTTTCACGTTCTCTTTCTCGTGATCAACGGACACTCGATCTCGTGCTAGATCTGGTCGCACGCGCACGCATCATTTCCGGTGTTCGCGTTCTATTATCTTGCCGCACTTTTGATCTCAATAACAGTCCGAAACTAAGCAATCTGAAGAGCAAAAAGTTCGAAGTTGCTGAACTTGATGAAACGGAGGTTCGACTAGTTCTTCAGAGTGCGCCTCACCTGACTGACTATGACCAGCTTTCGCCTGCCACGCGTCAATTGCTCCGCGTCCCGCTACATTTAGATTTGTTTCTGCGAGTTCTAGATGAAAGAACCACAGACAAATCGCGTGGCATTACAACCGCTCATGCAATCCAAAGCTTACAGGACTTGTATGCTGCTCTTTGGCAGACAGTAATTCGCAAGCACGATTCAGACTTGCCGCCGGTTGTCGATCGCGAACTCGTATTGCAGGTCATAACTGACGAAATGGATCGCACGAAAAGGACAACAGTCTCACAGTCGCTGATTTCAATTCAATCACCGAACCTAGAACGAGCCGCCGAATGGCTTGCGAGTCAAGGTATTCTTGTGCCAAATCGAGTTCACTCCGGTTTCGAGTGGGCATTTCTACATCAAACGTTCTTCGACTATTGCTATGCCAAGAATTTTCTGGAGGCACGCAAATCGCTCTTCGAGATTATTCGGGACGGTGATCAGGGTTTGTTTGCCCGGCCTCAGGTAATTCATGTGCTTGAATTCTTAAGGGGCGTAGATCCACGACAATACATACGAGAACTGAGCAAATTCCTTAATGCGCCTGCTTCGCAGCTTCGCTTCCACTTGCGTGACCATGTACTTCGCTGGTTCGGGTCGATAATCCACCCCACTGAGAATGAATGGGTGATTTCGAAGCGATTACTTGCTGATGGGAATCGGCGTTCAGCATTTCTGACCGTGGCCCAAGGAAATACAGGATGGTTCCATCGTTTGAAGGGAGAGCTCCAAAAGAGTCTTGACTCAGAGATTGATGAGGTGATCGACAAAGAAACGATCCCCTTTATTTATTCCATGGTCAATGCCAACCAAAGCGAGATCATCACATTCCTGCGACCGCATCAACAAAAGAACGATAAGTGGAAAACGCGGGTACAAAACATTACCCATTACATTCGAAATTGGAAAAGCGAAGAAGCGATTGCGCTCTTCGAAGAAAGATTCCGCGAAGCGCCGATCGAACGGCTGGGGGACTTCTACGAGATTCATGAAATTGCAAAGGCAGATCCAAGAGCAGCCTGTCGCCTAATTAGGATCGCATTCGATCGTATTTTGGACGACCAGATTTCGACTCGTACTGGCGGTGGAGAATTTCACCTTTACTCATTGCGCCTTCCGGCCGCTCTCGAAATTCTAAACGGTAGCACTATTACAGAGGCATTGAGCAACATCACTAAGGTAGACCCAAAATACTTTCTCGACACGATGCTACCGTGGTTGGAACGTGTGGTTAGCATCAAGCCACCTCGGGACGACGATCGTTTCAGTTTCGCGAACGACGCTCTCTCTGAGTCTTGGTATAGCTCTCATTATGTCGTGCAACATGAGATTAACGAAGCGTTAATAAAGGCATTAACTGAGTTGGGAGAGATTTCCAAAACCCAATTCGCTCAAGCCGCGCAAAAAATCGAATCGCTGCCTTATTGTTCGCCCCAGCGATATCTGGTGCACGCTTATCGAAATCTAATTGCTTCAATGACGGAGGATGCCTTTAACTTCTTGATCTCTGATCGACGTCGGTTGGACTTGGGCGACCATCAACAATACGATTCAAGACAACTGATTAAGGTTATTGTTCCGAACCTCACAAAGGAACAACTCGTGATCTTAGAGTCGGCCATCCTTTCTTACGAACCGCTTAGGAAGTACCGCGGCACCGTAGCGTTGCGATGGCGAGGGTTGGAGAAACTGTTCCTTCTACAGTGCCTGCCTCCGGAGCGCTTAACGGCTGAAGGCCATAAACAGTTGCGCGAGTTGGAACGAAAGTTCCCTGGAATACGAGCTTCTGAAGATCCTGGAACGGCAAGAGGCGGCTTTGTTGGTCCACCCATTCCTGATGACGTTGCTCAAAAAATGAGCGATAAGTCATGGCTACGTGCGATGACCAAGTACAAAGGAAATGTCCAGCACGAACATTTTCTGAAAGGCGGTGCGAGCGAACAAGGAGCTGTCTTGTCAAGACTGACGAAGGAAAGTCCTGAGCGCTTCTTTAAGTTGGCAATGCGTGCTCCGCTTGATACCGATGAGGCTTACGTGCGCGGGTTAATTGCCGGTCTGTCGCAGTCGTCGGCGCCGGCCGAATTAGCATTCGACGTAATTCGACGATTCGTGCCCGTTGCGACAAGCGATACCAAGCGGGCAATTGCTTGGGCATTAGAGAAACGTGTTGATGATGGGATTCCAGATGACCTGATTGCGGTCTTGGATGGATATATGCGAGAAGGCCCTGGTGAGGACGAATCATGGTGGCGTCGAGAAGCCGAAATGAATCGTCGAAATGGACGCCAGGGCGACCTTCACGGCGGGCCACACTCAAGCTATTTGAATTCAGTCCGTGGAGCAGCAATGAGGACGCTTATGCGTGCCTTTGACCATCGAGGCGATGTCGCCGCGAAGTGGCAGTTAATCGAACGAGCTGCTGTCGATGAATCCGTAGCAATAAAAGCGGGAGCCATAGAAGAACTGCTTTACATATTAGAGGACGACCGCCCACGCGCATTGTCAATTTTCGAATGCGTGATGGAGGGGCAGCCCGCTTTGCTTGGCGCGCACTTCACTGATGACTTTATCTACTATGGGTTCTTCAAAAACTATCTCCGGATGAAGCCCTACATAGTCGCGATGATGAATGATCCTAACGAGAACGTACAACACCGTGGCGCAGAGCTGGCGTGCATCGCTGCAATCTCGCCGAAGGCTATGGAGTCGCAGGTAGCAGAAATCGCAGCTCAGTCGTTAGCTCAAGAGGCTCTCAGCGGCTCACCTCCTTGGAGGCGCGGCGCAGCCCGCGTTTACGGTCAGAATGCAGGCAGGGGAGCTGAACATTGCGCCGACCGTTTGACGGAGTTAGTCAACGATGATGACGAGGAAGTACGAAAATATGTCAGCGGCTGCTTTCATTCCTTACGAGCAGAAGATTTCTTTCCAATGCGTCCTTTCATTGAAGCATTTGCAGCGTCGCGGTCTCTAGAGACAGGCCTTGACGAATTCACTGATTTTCTATGGGAAAACGGCCCGGTGGATCCAACATGGTCTCTCACCATCGTAGAGACCGTCTTGAACAATCCACACAGTTCTAAATCTGAAATTAGTGGAAGCGGTGAAGAATTGGTTCGTTTAGTCTTGCGCGTTTACACCGATCCGACCGTTGAAGCTTCAACACGCGAACGTGCCATGGACCTCTTCGATCGGCTGATGCAGGTTTCGTTATGGGCAGCACAAAGAGTGCTGGCGGAGTGGGATCGAAATTAAGTTATGCGGATTCTACCATTCGGCATTCAGATCCGCCGCCGCGCGGGGTATTTGTTAGGCCAACACTCGCCAGCAGAATTTCTATCGATTGGCGAAGTTCGAACTTTGCTTGTTTCTAAGTATGATACTACCTTCTCAAACCCTTTGCGCAGCAACAAAAGCTTCTAGGGGATCTCGCACTGGCGATCGAGTGGGAAAAGAACTTACTCATAACGCAGTGCTACTATAGGATCGATTTTGGCCGCTTTTCTGGCGGGCAGAAAGTTAGCCACAAGCACCACTAGAGTTACGAGAGTCGAGACACCTAGAAAAGTGGCAGGATCGCTCGCACTAATTCCGTAGAGTAAGCTAGAGAGCACCCGAGCCAAGCCGAACGCCATTCCTACCCCAATGACTAAACCAATAAAGAATAGTTTCATACCTTCACTCACTACTAGCTTGAAAATGTCACGCCGCTGAGCGCCAAGCGCCACACGGATGCCGATTTCTTGGGTGCGCTGAGTTACGAGATATGCTACGAGACCGTAGATTCCTAATACCGTTAGAACGAGAGCGATACCAGCGAAAGCACCGAGCAAAAGTGAGATTGAACGTGGATGTGCAATTGAATCAGAGATGATTTCCTCCATCGATTTGATTTTGTAAACTGGCTGGTCCTTATCTACCGACTGCACGGCGCTTCGTACCGCAGCGACCATTGCCTGTTGGTCAGAGGTAGTACGCACCACAAAGATCATAGAAGGGATAGGCCCCTGAAGGTACGGCACATAGATAGACGCTTCCGGCCCGACTGCTAATCCGGTGTGCTTTACCTGTCCAACCACCCCCACGATTTCAAGCGGAATGTTATCGATAATAAGATGTTTGCCTAAAGGATTCTCGCCGAGCCAAAAGCTGCGTGCGGTAAGCTCATCGATGATCACAACTTTCGGTGCCCTCGCATCGTCTTGCTCCGTGAAAAATCGTCCTTTCATCAGAGGAATACTCATTACGCGAAAGTAATCAGGGTTTATTGCTTGAAAATTAGCGTTGGCACCCTTTTCAGAAGCCGTGTGCTCTGCACCTTCGACGAAAAAAGTAGCCGAACCCCCACCACCTTGTATCGGCAGTCCCGTAGTCGCACCTACAGATTGCACTCCTGGGAGAGTCTTGATCTGTTCAAGAACCTGCTGATAAAAGTTGGCAATTTTGTCTGACTTAGGATACTTAGCACGAGGTAGCGATACTGCCATCGTAAGTAGTTGATTTGGGTTAAAGCCAGGATTTACTGCTTGCAAACGTAGGAAACTCTTAACCATTAATCCAGCACCGATCAGTAACGCAAGCGCAAGAGCAATCTCGCCTACAACCAGGGCTTTTCGTAAACGACGGAAGCCATAACTACTCGTGGAGCTGAGACCTCCTTGTTTAAGTGTCTCGTTCAAATCTGGGCGTGAGTAGCGCAGCGCTGGCGCGAGGCCGAAGGCTAAACTCACCAGAACAGATACTAACAGCGTGAAGCCGAGCACATTATGATCAACGCTTATATTCTTTATGTGAGCTAATTCATCGGTGCCAAACTTTAGAAAAAGGTTGACCCCCCAAGCAAATAACAAAAGGCCTAAAATACCGCCCAATACTGCCAGCAGCAGACTCTCGACAAGTACTTGCTGGATGATCCGATAGCGGGTAGCTCCAAGCGCTAGACGAACTGCGAACTCCCTCGGCCGCGTGGTCGAGCGCGCGAGTAGCAAGTTAGTCGCGTTGAAGCAGGCAATTAGTAAGACGGACCCAACAGTCCCGAACAGAATAAGGAGAGGCTTCTTTATCCCTCCAATTACTTCCTCGTGCAGGGATATGAGCCTAACCCCAAACTCGCGATTGGTTTCTGGATACTCTTGCGCAAGCTGGCTAGCGATATTTTCCATTTCTGCCTGGGCTTGCTGTAATGTGACGCTCGGTTTGAGACGCGCCACTACAGACAAGTTGTGGTTCCCACGGTCCGCGAGGAGATTAGGGCTGAGAGTTAAAGGTACCCATATGTCAACTGTCTGAGCGGCCATGGGAAAATCAAAGTCGGGTGGCATAATACCGACCACTGTGTAGGCATTATTATTGAGCTTAACAACTTTTCCGACGAATCCCGGATCGGAGCCAAAGCGACGCTGCCAAAGCCCGTGGCTCACGATGACAACAGGATTGGCCCCTAATTTTTCCTCTTCGGAAGAAAAAGCGCGGCCAACAGCGGGTTTAATGTTCAACAGAGGAAAGAGACTTGTTGAAACCGCCAAGCCGTAAATCCGTTCAGGTTCGTCCACCTCTGTGACGTTATAGTATTGATTTCTAAAAGCCGCGAGTTGCGCAAAGACACGATTTCGACTCTTCCAGTCAATGAAATCAGCAGCGGAGGCCACAGTCTTGCCTAATTTCTGATGGGTGGCATTGACCATGACAAGACCATTAGGGTCTTGAAAAGGCAAGGCTCTCAACAGTGCAGCGTTAACAACACTGAAAATCGCACTGTTCGCACCTATCCCGAGGGCGAGTATGCTCACAACCGCGAACGAGAAGCCCGGGCTTTTACGTATCATTCGGATAGCGTAGCGAAAATCTTGGAGTAGGGTTTTCATATGGCACCTCTGATAGGCTAACACTCTTCAAATGGTTTGCTGGTGAGAGAATCACTGACGCCTATGTGCGAGGATCAGATTGGAGGCTGTCACCCCATTCTTCATTGGAGGTGAATGGCTTATTGGAGTCACAAGATGGTTTACTGTGTCCTTCCGTGACCCAAAGTGAAGACAGAATAAGTAATCCATTTCTGAAGAAAAAATTTACACCTATAGACTCGCCGCCGCCCCCGGTGGGGAAACATCCACAATCCACGGCACTGCCGAGGGCAAACGCAAACCAACCCTCAATTGTGAAAAGTATAAGCAAGCAAATGATTATTCTACCAGTAGCTTTTATTCTAAAGCCGAGAGCAAAAAGTAATCCAACCGCTATTTCTACGTATGGAAGCACTAAGCTAATGAGATGAATGGTTCCTGTAGAAAACAACCCGTGCGTCGAGAGCGTTTTTCTAAACGCATCAGGATGGATGACTTTCAAAAGTCCTGATATGACGAAGGTGCCACCGATGATGAGGCGAACGATGACTATGAGGAAATGCTTGACTGATGATCGGCTAACGACGAGGTAGCTCATACACCCTTCCGCGTGAGTATGCTCTTTATGGGCTACCTAGACTCACTATCTGCTGTTGAGAGGAGAAATAGCTGGAAACATCAGACCAACCTTTATTGTCGAGCTGCCCCACCCATACCTTCTCTATCTTGCCGTGAGAATCGGTAACGACAGTCTGAGGGACCCCGCGAAGCCCTAGAAGATTATAAGTCCTCAATGGAAACTCGCTCAGTACCTGATCAGAGATATTCTGTTCGGAGCAGTATTCTCTCGTCATATCAAGAGAGTCGCGGCTGAGCCAGACGACTTGCCATTGGTTGCGGTCTAGTTTCCCGGAAAGAGCTAGCCAGTTTGGTAGATTGGCATGGCAGGCTGGGCATCCAGTGGAAAAAGTTATCAATAAGAACTTTTTACGCGATTCGTTGAATCCTATCTTGACGTACTGTTTATTGAGGTCGACTCCTGCAAAATCAGGAAGAATCTCCCCTAGTTTGAACTCTTTATTCATTGCCAACTCAAGACGAGTTCTTAATTCTCGTGTCTGCCACATTAGTACGACATTCATGCAGAGGATTCCTAAAAACAATAGCGTGACAGTCAGCTTAAACCAAGATACTTTGAAGGCATTCATGTCTCTTACCCTCCAGCAGATCTTTCATCAAGGGCCTAAAGATATTTGAGCAGTCGGATCGAGTTTTGCCGTGATCAGCGCACCGGACCGTTAGTTATTCTTTCTGTAATTAGCGGCTTGCTGTTCTATATCCTAAAATCATCTCAACAAACTCTGGTGATCGTTCACAAATCTAGTTTGCAGATGATTGTGAGACAGGAAAGCCGGCGCGGCACCACGCTCGCTAACGCTAGTGACCATTTAAGCCGCGCCGGGAAATACGTAGCTCCAACTTGGTGATTGCTTGCATCCTAAAGAATTTGCCTACTGCTCTACCACAGCAATTCTCATGGACCGGGCACGTTGGGCAGCCTTGGTGTTTTTAACTCAGAATAGACACCAACACTGATCAAATGCCGCTGCTTTCCCGTTCCGGGTGATCTCCGGCATTGCGCAAACACCACCAGCACTAGTGCATCCATTACTGACACATCTTCCCCCGCTGAGTGTGCACGTTTCAAATGCTAATGAGTTTGACCAAATCGTGGTGCTACTGAGCAAAGACAGAGTCACCAAAATGGTTAGAACTGTTGCTCGTATAATTCGCTTGGGTTTCATGGCTGCTCCTTTCCGTTTGCAGTTGGTTGGTCGAACGCTCACGCCAAAGGCGAAGCTTCACGGGTGGATCACTAAGATAGAACCACTCAGTCGATGTTGCCTGCGGCAACACATTCCAGAACTATACGCGTCAATTTACAATCTATAGGGCGATATGAGACTCAATGTCGGCACTCCGAGGTCTGTTCGTCGGAGTAATACCCGCTCGCTGTTTAAGCCGCGCCGGGAATACGTAGCTCCCATTTTGTGATGCTTGCACTGTGCACGTTGAGCAGCCTTAGAATAGACACCAACACTGATCAAATGCCGCTGCTTTCCCGTTCCGGGTGATCTCCGGCATTCCGCAAACACCACCTCTAGTCTCGCATCCGGTACTGAGACATTTTCCATCCCTGATTACGCACTCTTCAAAGGCTAATGAGTTTGACCAAATCGCGGTGCTACTGAGCAAAGACAAAGACACCAAAATGGCTAACACTGTTGCTCGTATAATTCGCTTGGGTTTCATGGGTGCTCCTTTCGTTAGTTTGTAGAACGCTCACGCCAAAGGCGAAGCTTCATGAGTGGATCACTCCTCTGAGAGAAACCACTCAATTGGTGCTGCTCTGCGGCAGCACATCCAGAACCATACGCGTCAAATTTACAATCTATAGGGGGATATGAGGCTCGATGTCGGCACCCCGATGGGGGATCTGCTCGTCGCAGTAACCGGCTCGCTGAATCCTCTCTGGGCGACAGAAAATACTTCTATACGTCTCGCAAGACAACACAAAAATGGAAGCCAGTTCTGCTATCTGTTAGCCCTTTCTGCTATCTGGGCCTGTGCAAGCCTCTTTACTTCCCCAGCGAGTAAGTGAGCTGCACGGTAGGCGGTAGGTGTCAGTCCGTAAGCCTTCTTGAATTCCCGCGCGAAGTGACTCTTATCTTCGATTCCGACGCCATTCATAATCTGCTTGACCGTCAATGGAGAAGTCTGCAAAAGCTTTCTGGCTTGCTCCATCCTAAGCGCCCGAAGGTAGTGTGCAGGTGCCATGCCAACCTCGACCTTGAACAGATGTTGAAATCGCGAAAGAGACAAGTTTAGTGCGCGGGCAAGTATGTCAGGCGACCATGCATCCTGGAGGTTCTCTTGCATGAGGGCAAGCGCGGTTCGCACGCGTGAATCCATGCGGCACCACTTTCTTCGGGCAAGGATAAGAGACCGAAGGCTGCGCGAGGGAGGAGGAAAAGCCAGAGTTTAACCTGGACTTTTGAGCGCAGGTCACTAGGCTATCAAATACGTGAAATGATTGCGGCAAATGCGGATACTAAAT
>DATFHH010000101.1:0-112236 GCA_035248565.1 Pyrinomonadaceae bacterium
CAAGTGCTCGAGAAGGCGCGCGCGATTTTTTCCCTTGCGTGGCTGAGCGGTAATAGACGCCCCTGTAACGGATTGCCCCGACTGCGCCTGCTCGATCAGCAGAGCAAATTCCGAGAGGACCGGCTTCTCGAAAAGATTTCGCAGCGATACAGCCTGCGGATATACCTCGTTGATACGCGAGATGACACGAGTTGCCAGCAAAGAATGGCCGCCCAGATCGAAGAAGTTGTCGTCGACACTGACGCGATCAATCTTTAGCACTTTCGCCCAAGCACTCGCCAGCAGCTCTTCAAACTGGGTACGCGGCGACACATATTCGCGTCTTGCCGCTACCGTCATGTCCTCCGGCGCGGGCAACGCCTTGCGATCGACCTTACCGCTGCTCAGCAGCGGCAAGGCTTCGAGACTGACGAAAGTCGTGGGGATCATATAGCTCGGCAGCCGCTCGTTCAGGTACTGCCGTAACTCCGCGGTCACGACCGTCTGTCCATCTTTGGGTACTACGTAGGCCACCAGAATCTTTTCGCCGGTTCTTCCTTGCCGCGCCAACACCACACAGGCACGGACGCTCTCGTGTTGGTCCAACACTGACTCGATCTCGCCGAGCTCGATACGGAATCCACGCAGCTTCACCTGCGAGTCTCTGCGGCCGAGAAACTCCAGACGGCTGTCTTCCAGATAGCGCACCAGATCGCCGGTGCGGTACAGACGCGTGCCCGGCGTTGCGGAGAAAGGATTGGGTATGAAGCGTTCCGCTGTTAGTTCCGGACGGTTCAGGTAGCCACGAGCCAGGTTGATGCCGCCAAGGTACAACTCACCGGTCACTCCGATCGGCACCGGCCGCAATTGAGTGTCGAGCACATAGAGCTGCACGTTGTGAAGCGGACGCCCGAGTAGCACGTAACTGTCTTCGCTGCCTCTTTCACAAGGCCAATATGTGACGTCAACGGCGGCTTCGGTTGGACCATACATGATATACAGTTCAGCCTCTGCGAACACGCTGAAGAAGCGCTCGCGTAGATCGGGCGTGAACGGCTCGCCGCCGCAAAACACTCGCCGTAAACTCCGGCAACGAGAAATATCTTTTTCCGCCAGCACCGCCCGCAGCATTGTGGGTACCAGATGGACCAGCGTGATCTCCTGCTGCGCCATCGTTTCTACCAGATACGCACTGTCCTGATGTCCGTATGGACGAGCCAGCACCAACTGCGCGCCGCACATCAATGGTAGAAAGAACTCCGAAATCGACGCGTCAAAAGTGAACGACGTCTTTTGCAAAACCCGGTCGGTCGCTGTAAGTGGCGTATTCTCTCGCTTCCAGAGCATGTGGTTGTTAATTGCGCCGTGAGTTACCAGCACTCCCTTAGGCTGCCCGGTCGAGCCGGACGTATAAATCACGTAAGCCAGGTTATCTGGTCCAATCGCCACCGCTGGATTCTCTTCACTCTCGCCACTGATGACATTCCAATCAGTATCCAGACATAGCACGCGTGCTCGCTGTCCCACAAAATTCACTGCCAAACTTGCCTGCGTCAACAAAACCGGTGCTTGCGAGTCGCTTAAAGTAAAGGACAGCCGCTGCTGTGGATCCGATGGATCGAGCGGCACGTAAACACCTCCGGCCTTGAGGATACCCAGCACACCAACAACCATCTCCAGCGAACGCTCCAGGCAGATGGCCACGAACGTTTCCGGTCCAACATCAAGACGGCGCAGGTGATGGGCCAGTTGATTGGCCCGCTGGTTCAGTTGAGCGTACGTGAGTTGTTGGTCTTCATAGACCAGCGCCACCCGGTCAGGCGTTCGCGCCGCCTGCTCTTCGAAGAACGTATGCAGACAATGATCACCCGGGTTGGTTCTGGCAGTGTCGTTCCATTCGACAAGCAGTTGGTGTTTTTCGTCCTCCGTGAGGAGCGGCAATGCAGATACGCGCGCTTCGGGATTGACGACGATAGCTTCGAGCAGTTGTCTGAAGTGACGTGCGAACCGCTGGATTCTGGCATGCGTGAAGCATTCCGTGCTGTATTGGAATGATCCGGTGAAGCCCGAGGCATTCTCTCTCAACGACAGTAGCAGATCGAATTTCGCGGTCGTCTCTTCCACGCCAACGATACTGACGCGAAGATCCTTCAGATTGATGTCTGGCGCCGGCGTGTTTTGCATCACAAACATGACCTGAAAAATTTGCGTCTGGGCCAGATTGCGTTCCGGATGCAGCTCCTCTACCAGCATCTCGAAAGGTATGTCGCTGTTCATCAACGCCTCGAGAGTGTTTTCAACAACGCGCGCGAGTAAATCAACAAAGCGCGGGTCACCCGACAGATCGGTGCGCATGACAAGCGTATTGACGAAGAAGCCGATGAGATTTCGTGTTTCCGGGCGTGTGCGACCCGCGACTGGAGTACCGACGAGAATGTCGTCCAAGCCGGTGTATCGCTGCAGGAGAACCTGAAAGACCGTCAGAAAAACCATGAAGGGCGTGGCCCTGTGTTCACGGCCCAGCTTCTTGAGCTGCTTGCTCAGCTCCGCTGGCAGCCGCAGCAACTCAGTCGCGCCTCGAGAAGTGCGCCGCATTTGCCGGTTTGTGTGACCGGAGAGGTCCAGTACCGGAAGTTTGCCGCCAAGAGTACGCTTCCAAAAGCCCAGTTGCTCGTCATGCACACTGCCTGACAGCCATTCTCGCTGCCACTGCGCGAAGTCGAGATATTGAATCTCTAACTCGGGAAGGGGCGACCGTCGTCCTTCGGTAAACGCTTCGTAGAGTGCCACCATCTCTTTGACCAGCACGCCCAACGACCAACCATCCGAGCAAATGTGATTCATCACCAGGACCAGTACAGATTCTCGATCGCTCAGATCCAGCAGTTTGAGTCGAAGCGACTCGCTCTTTTCGAAATCGAAAGGACGTTCCGACGCCAGGCGAATCTGCCGCCGTATTTCTTCCTTGCGGTCGTCGTCCGGCACAGCCTGAAGGTCTATGCGGCGGATGTGAAGTTGCTGGTGCGGCTCGATGACCTGCATCAATTCTTCATCGATCATCCTGAAGCTCGTCCTTAATGACTTGTGGCGCCTGACGATCTCGTTGAAGCTTTGCTCCAGTGCTGCGAACACCAGACGCCCTTCGAAACGCACTGCCAACGTGATGTTGTAAGCCGTGCTGGTGGGATCTAATTGATGCAGAAACCAGAGTCGTCGTTGGGCAAAAGAAGCCGGGGCGACAAACACGTCTTCGGGTACCGGAGACTGCGAAGTACTTGCCTCATCAGAGAGGAGTGCACTGATTGTTTCCATTAATCTGTGTAATCCGTGGATTTGGGTGGTGGTACGGGTCGGGATGAACCGCAGAGATTTCGCAGAGGAACTTACGAAACTACTCAGCGTCAGTGCTTAAGTTGAATGAGTTGAGACCTCGAGTGAAATTCGAGATCCAAGGAGTGGGCTCGTTACGCAGTGTGTGTCAGTCTGCCGCCCCGATCGCTTCCATTTTCTTTCTTAGACTCAACGGGCGCATGTCAGTCCAAACTTCTTTGATGTAGGCCAGACACTCTGCTTTCGTACCTGTTTTGCCCGCGTCGTTCCAGCCCAACGCGTTCTCTCTGTCAGCGGGCCAAATGGAGTACTGCTCTTCGTGATTCATAACTACTTTGTAAATGGTTGTATCCTCGCGTTCGTCTCGGTCCATCGTTGTTCATCCTTCAACTGAGTATTTCATCCGCAGTGCAAAGCTACCGCATATCGCGCCAGCGATCTGTTTTCAATTTAGCTTGTAAGTGCAAGGCTAAGGCGTCAGCTTGCGCCGACGCTCAACGAAAGCACAGCCATCGCGCCAATTAACTTCGATTCAGGACGTGCAAAACGCACTGCTCTGAATTCATTTCGAACCTAAGCCCTAACCCCAGTCTGCACGCCTCGCGTAAACCACACTCTATCTAACTGCTGTTCGGGGAGGATTCAGATTTCTAGAGTGCGATTCACTTGTAATGAACGGTTCGCCTTGATTGTGTTGCTGACGTACAGCGAATACCACGGGTCCTCAGTGAAGATATGTTGTTTTCCAACGACGTGCGAAGTCGCTTAAAATTTGGCTCGGTCAACCTGTCACTATTTGAAAATAATTTGCAAGGTCATCGCAACCTAACTTCTTGCTATCGCCGATGACTCACGCTCTAAATAAACTTGTTTCATCTGCAACCACGGTTATAAAAATTCCCACATGGCGAAGGCGCAATATTGACAACGGGGTTGATCCCATAAGTCAGAGGCCTGGGAGCTTTATGTATGGGGGATATCCTCGAGAACTCTGGGCAGGTTCATTGAAGAGAACAAGACTCTCTTCATTCATCTCGTTCACTCGTCGCGAGGGTGTGCGCTAATACTAGATTCGCAGCACGAAGCTGTCAAGGGCTATTTGCCTCACCCACACCATCTGACTCAGGAATACTTGCTGAACTGTATTTCTCCTTCAAACGGCTAAAACTTATCGCGCCGGATTACTTCACCATGTGTTGTCGTTACGCGGCAACGCCAGATCCCAAACCACAAGAAATCAAACAAACAGTCTCATCAGCGACGGGCACTCCGATTGCCAATACGGAGTTTGTTATCTCAGCAACAGATCGGAGAAGTGATTATGCGAAAAAGGGTTCTCATCGTCGCATCGAGTATGCTCCTACTGTGTTTCAGTTGCTTGATTTCGCAGGCGCAGAACAAGACTATATCTGATGTCGAGAAAGTCCCAACCTACGAGATTGGTGGGCAGATTTTTTCCTTTCGTGGTCATGACCTGGGATTTGGTTGGGGTGCGGGCAGTAGATTCACCTACAATCTCAATGACCACGTAGCGTTCGATAGCGAAGTGAATTTCTTCCTCCCGGACGAAGGTCCGCCTTACGCAACACAGAGTCTATTCGGAATCAAGGCCGGAAAACGCACCAAACATCTGGGCATTTTTGCGAAAGTAAGGCCCGGCTTTCAGACCAACTTTGTCGTCAACGAGCGCCAGCAGGCTAAGTTCGCGCTGGATGTGGGTGGCGTTGCCGAATTCTATCCTAACCGTCATGTAGTCCTGCGGTTCGACGCAGGCGACGTAATCATCCCTTTCGGAAATAATGTCGTTGGCGAGGGATTGTTCGCTCAGCGTCTAGGCACTACCCACAATTTTCAGTGTAGCCTGGGTGTCGGCGTTAGATTCTAAGGCGAGATGACTATTCGGCGGCCGCAAGGTCCAATCATCGAGCTGTTATACTTTGTGCAGCGAAAAGCTCCGAACTAGCTCGCTCTTCCTTCGTTAGAGAGACCCGCGAAGAAGTGCGTAATCAGAGGAACCAGAAATTGAATTCGCTTCAAGCTGCACCGAATCCGTCTGAGCAAGAGGTTTGGCAACGCGGTGAGTATACGATCAGCACGGATCGTTCCCGTCTGGACATAAACCTTATTCACGACTTCATCAGCAATGATTCATATTGGGGAAAGGGTCGCGCGCGCGATGTTGTGCAGCGCTCGATCGAAAACTCAATGGCGTTTGGCGTGTACCACAATGATCAGCAGGTGGGGTTCGCGCGAATCGTAACAGACTATGCCACCTTCGCCTGGGTGGCTGATGTTTTCGTGGCGCCGGAACACCGCGGGCGCGGGTTATCAAAATGGCTCATGGAAATCATTATCGCGCATCCTAAGTTGCAGGGATTTCGGCGATGGGTTTTGTCGACCAAAGACGCACAAGGACTATACGAGCAATTTGGTTTCGACAAATTGCGCCGGCCTGAACGTTGGATGGAACGACCCGATCCCGCGATGAAAGAAGCTCCGGATTATTGGCAGCAACAACAACTGAAGTCATAAAAACTATGCCCGGCAGAACCACTTATACAAAATGATGATCAAGTAGGCTGAGAAGCTCTGCCTCAGCTTGACAATCGTCAAATACGGGAATACGTTGCCGGTTACCATTTCCCCCACCAAGACTTAATCTTCTTAGGCGTGCTTGATTTTTTCGGTATGTCGGCCGCGCGCCTTCTTTGGAATTGCTAATCGCAATGATGAAAGGGAGAGCCAAAATGACAGACAGGCGAAGACTCGTAGTAGTGTTCGGCATACTGCTACTTATTATCTCCATCGCTCTGATATTCGGCGCACCGCAATCGCTGGTGACCGCGTCTGCTGGAACGACAGCCAAAGAAAGTAATAACGCGCAGAGACATTCACAGTTCTATCTCCAGCACAATCTTCTATCAGATGTCGCCGGACTAGCGGACCAAGTCGATCCCAACCTGGTCAACGCCTGGGGACTGGATTCCGGTCCAACAACACCGTGGTGGGTTTCCGACAATGGAACCGGCAAGGCGACGCTCTACAATGTAAGTTCCGCAACCATCGTTGCGATCTTTACGGTTCCCGGCGCGGGCGGCGCGCAAGGAAGGCCTACTGGTCTGGTCTTTAACGGCGGTACTGGATTTGTCGTTAACAACGGCATCGGCGCGCCGAGTGCGGCGCGTTTCATCTTCTCTGGTGAGGACGGCACAATCGCGGCCTTCAAGGGAGCGCCTATTGTTACCGTAGTTCCGAATGCCAATGCTCCAGCGCATGGCGCTATCTATAAAGGTCTGGCCATCGACAGCCGCACTGCGGGTCAGTTTCTGTATGCAACCGATTTCCATAACGGTAAAGTCGATGTTTTCGACAGTTCGTTTCACGCGGTCACGTTGGCCGGCAACTTCACCGATCCAAATCTTCCTCCTGGATTCGCGCCGTTCGGAATTCAAAATATTGGCGGCACTATCTACGTGACCTACGCACTCCAGGATGAGGACCAGGAAGACGACGTGGCTGGCCCTGGAAATGGTTTCGTAGACGCCTTTGACACCTCAGGCAATTTCATTCATCGTGTCGCATCAATGGGCGAACTGAACTCGCCTTGGGGGCTCGCGCTCGCGCCTGCTGATTTTGGCAGGTTCAGCGGCGATTTACTCGTCGGCAACTTTGGGGATGGTCGTATTCACGCTTTTGATCCGACGAACCTGACACCTGATGGTGAGTTCGAAGCCGTCGGTCTGCTGCATTCCGCGGGCGGACCTCCAATCCAGATCGATGGCCTTTGGAGTCTTCAATTTGGACACGGCGCCAACGCGAGCAGCGCAAACGGGATAACAACGACTCTGTTTTTTACGGCTGGACCAGCGGACGAGGAGCACGGTCTTTTTGGATCGATTGTTTCTGTTTCGCCCCCTGGCCGCCAGTAATTGGACCTCAAACGGAGAAATCTAGCCGCCGATGACACGGATTGGATCCGGATTCTATCCGTGTAATCTGTGGCTAAAAATGTCTCTGGAAAAGAGCGACCACGGGCCAGTTTACGTTGCCTTTGGTCCTTTTCTCCAGTAAAATTGGCTCACCCCTGCTGGAAAATACCGTGCGAGCTCATAGAACGCCGCATGAACACGAAACATCTTTTTGCTACAGGCCTTCTAGGCTTGGTCCTATTCCTCTCTACCAACGTTCAAGCACAAGAACGTCTATGTGATCCTGCGTTCGAAGATTGCCGCGCGCCTCTGTGGGCCTTGATTGATGCCGAAACTGTTGGGATCGATGTCGGTTTCTGGTTCATGCAGGACACGTCCCTGGCTACGAAGATAATCAACAGATACAAGGCCGGGGTTCCCGTACGAATCCTTGTGGATCCCAGGGCGAACCCGACGTATGACGGTAACGCACAGATATTGGACCAGCTAAAGGCTGCGGGAATTCCAATGCGTTACAAGTTAACTGACGGCATCCTTCATTGGAAGATGATGCTGTTTGTCGGACAAGGCAAACTTGAATTTAGCGGCGGAAATTTTTCGTCCGACTTTTTCGTACCGCAATCTCCATTCATCAACTACATCGACGAAGCCGTGTATTTCACTGACGACCTCTCGCTGATCCAAAGTTTTAAGCAAAAGTTTGACGACATTTGGACCGACACGCTCAGATACGGAAACTACGCCAACATTACTGGTCCACTCACGCGGCGTTACCCAACGTTTGCGATCAATCCTGAACTCAATTTTCCACCGAGTGTGGATAACAGTCAGGACTTCTTGCTTCGAACCGAATCAAATCTCAATCAGGAAGCTCAGAAGATCGACGTGATCATGTATCGCATTACAAACCAGGGATACACCGATACCACGCTCGCAGCAGTGCGCCGAGGTATTCCTGTGCGGCTGCTACACGAACCGAATGAATATCGCAATCTCGCGCGACAATGGGATGCCTGGAACGTCGATCGGCTTTTCATGGGTGGTGTTCAGATCAAAATGCGCAAGCACCTCGGCCTCAATCATGAGAAGGCGGTGCTTCTGTATGGTCAAGCGATGGTAATCTTCGGATCTTCTAATTGGACCGGCCCTTCATCGAACTCCCAGCAGGAACACAATTATTTCACTAAGAAAACGTGGTTCTTTCAGTGGTTCGTGAACCACTTCGAGCGCAAATGGAATTCCACTACCGAAAATGAACCATTTGTGCCGCTGCCTCCGGATGCCCCTGCGTATATCTCTCCATTGAACTCTGCGGTTGGACAGCCCACAACTCTTAAGCTCGAATGGGAAGGTGGGCCATGGGCCCACAAGTACGACATCTTCCTGGGCACAAGTTCAGACCCACCACTTCTCGTGTCGAATGTCAGCACAGTTCAAAGTGGTGCAATCACCGGCCAGCCGCTTCTTGACACCGGTTCGGTCGACGACGGCGTTAAGGAGACATTTACGATACCTGTCACGCTTCAGCCGGGAACGAGGTATTTTTGGCGTGTAGTCGGAAAGACGATGGCTGATAAAACAGCCACTGGGCCAGTGTGGAGTTTTGTAACTGCGGGTACAGCGCCCTCACCGACACCGACACCCACGCCGACTCCGACTCCTACTCCCACTCCGACTCCCACGCCGACTCCGACTCCGACTCCCACACCAACGCCGACTCCCACACCAACGCCCACTCCCACACCGACGCCGACTCCCACACCAACGCCCACTCCCACACCAACGCCTACTCCCACACCGACGCCTACTCCCACACCAACGCCCACTCCCACACCAACGCCTACTCCCACACCGACTCCGACTCCCACACCGATCCCGACGCCCACGCCGACCCCAACTCCAACACCAACGCCGACTCCGACCCCGAGTCCGCTGCAACTGATTTTAGAGAGCGATGGTCCATCAACTACTGAGGCATCCGCCTTCGACGCCATTTTGCATATACGGGATCCGTTCCCCGTCATCAACAGCAACGATTTTTTGACAACAGGGTTCGATCAGAACACGAGAGTGGTGATTTTCGTGGCTAACCTCCAGTTGCTGCCTGGAGAGCAGGCTGCTGCTGTTACTGTCAATCTGGTCGATAGTAATAGTCAGAGCTTTAGTGTGCCGGCCGAAGACGTAAGACCGATGGAGACGTTAGGTTTCGCCCAAGTCATTTTCAGACTGCCTAACAATCTGTCTCCCGGAGTTTGTACGATTAAAGTGTTGGCGCACAGCCAAACGAGTAACACAGGCACTATTCGAATTAAGAGTTGAGAGCGCGGCCATTTCCAGCGGCAAAAATCTTGCCTTTGAACCAGCCTTAACCTCACGAAATCCGCACTTTTTGCCCGCAAATCGTGCAAATATTCTATGCAACGATAGGCGCGCTGAGTGAATCTTAGCAACGGTTTTTGATACGAGTTGCAATCAGTAACTGCCTGTGGTAGTTGCCTTTTTCCCGAGAAACCCTGTTCGATCAAAACCAGCGGAAACCCGATACGTTTTTGACCCTATCTTGATATTCGAGGAGAGTGTTAAATGAAGTTTATTAGACGATTTTCCCCTGCTTTTATTGCCACCTTCGCCCTTATTTTTTCGCTTTCCGCCGTCTCGTATGGCAAAGGCAACCCCAAATTTCCGACAGTTAAGATCAAAAATTTTGGCCAGATGGACGACCGCTTCTATCGCGGCGCTCGTCCCCAAGGTGAAGACTTCAAAGCTCTTGCCGATATCGGTGTAAAAACCATTATTGACTTGACTGACAACTCGCGGGAATACGAGCAGGCCGCTGCTGAGGAGGCTGGACTGCGTTATGTCAACATTCCCATGGAGGACAAGAGCTATCCCAGCATGGATCAGGTTAACCAGTTTCTGAAGGTGGTTGACGATCCCTCGACCGGTAAGTTCTTCGTACACTGCGCCGGCGGGCGCCATCGCACCGGCGTCATGGGAGCCGTGTATCGCTTCACTCACGATCACTGGAACCTCGACCAGGCTTTAGCCGAGATGGACCAGTACGAGTTTGGCTCCGGCTTTGGTCACGGCAAGCAGAGGAACTTTGTCAATGATTACTGGCAGCAGTTTCAGACTAAGCAGGCTGCCGCTGCGACAACCAATCGATAATTGGGTCAACAAACGACCGCATCAGACCCAAGGGTCGCTCATTTTAGAGCGGCCCTTTTTATTTCAACTGCTTCACCATTGTGAAGAGTGGTGTTCCGAACAACTCGTGAGGGCCGTCGGCTGTTCGCTCAAAGCCGAAGCGAGTATAGAGTTTGATCGCGCGGAGTAGAAACGGAGTAGTGCTTAAGGTAAGACGTTTGTGACCGTGTGCTAACGCAAACTCCTGCACTGTTTTCAACAACAATTCTCCCAAGCCAAGTCCGCGAGCCTGCGGCACTACTGCCATGCCGCGAATGTATAACTCGTCTCCACGAGAAACGACTGACACGGTTCCGAGCACAACTTCATCTTGCACGGCAATCCAGATCGGACCTTCAGCCATGCGCTTTGCGAGTTGGTCGGCGCTTGGCGTGGTTGCCACAAACCCTTTGTCGGTGTAAGAGGACTTGTACTCAATAAACGAGGTGTGGATCAAAGCCGCAATGGACGGAAGATCAGCCTCGGTCGCCAGGCGGATGGATGCGGATTCGCTCATTTCTCCTTGGAGTGCGGCGGCTTGACGCCGCTTTGTTATCGATAGTGCGTGATCGAGGACAAAGCGGCGCCAGGCCGCCGCACTCCAAGGAGGCGCTGTTAACCGACTCTTGCTGTGGCTTCCTGCGGTTGTGGGCGGACGATGCCGAGTTTGCGCATGCGATGATTGAGAGTCGTGCGATTCATTCCTAATCGCGCAGCGGCTCCGCTTGGCCCACCAATCACCCACTTCGTATCGCTTAGCACCTTTAGAATGTGATCGCGCTCGACGGTCTCGAGCGTTGTGCTGCCGTTCGAGTGATTCGCCCCGCGTGCCGGTTGTTTTAATTCTCCAAGTGGCACTTCAAGTGTCGAGCCACGCGAAAGAATCACCGCACGTTCGATCAAATTTTGAAGTTCGCGAATGTTGCCCGGCCAGTGATAACTCACCAAAGCAGCCATCGTATCCTTCGGCACGCTTTCAATCGGCCGTCTCATCTGCTGCGCAAACTTGTTCGCAAAGAAATGGACCAATAACGGAATGTCCTCAGGCCGTTCGCGTAACGGCGGAACGTTTATCGGAAACACATTCAGCCGGTAGTACAGATCGCTGCGAAACTTCTTCTCTTCAACCAGTTGGGCGAGATCAGCGTTCGTCGCGGCAACCACTCGCACATCGACATGCAATGTGCGCGAACTTCCTAGTCGCTCGAATTCCTGCTCCTGAAGAACTCGCAGCAGTTTCGATTGCAGGTCGAGTGGAATGTCTTCGACCTCATCGAGAAAGATCGTTCCCTGATGCGCAAGCTCAAACCTGCCGATGCGCCGATCGATAGCGCCCGTGAAGGCGCCCTTCTCGTGACCAAATAACTCGCTCTCCAAGAGTCCGGTCGGGATCGCGGCGCAGTTTACTTTGACGAGTGTACGTTCGCGTCGATCGCTTAGATTGTGAATCGCGCGCGCGATCAACTCTTTGCCGGTACCGGTTTCGCCGTAGATGAGAACCGTTGAATTAGTGGTTGCGACTGTCTGCACGTTCTGCAACGCCCGTTTGAGAACCGGACTGCTGCCGATGATCTCTTCGAAGTTGTACTCGCTGCGGATCTCCTCCTCGAGATAGAGCTTCTCTTTCTCGAGCTTGTTCTTCAACGTCTCAATCTGGGTGTAGGCGAGAGCGTTCTCAACCGCGATCGCAACCTGATTCGCGACTTGTCCGAACAACTCTGCGTCGTCCGCCGAGAACGCGTGTGGGCGTGTGCTCTTAATGCAGAGAACACCAAGCACGCGATCGCGAAAAGTCAATGGTGCGGCACAGCCTGAGGCCAGGCCCGAATGGCTCGTCGGCTCGTCGTAGTCAATCACAGTAGTGCGACGTGAGGTAAAAGCCTCGCCGACGGGATTTCCTTCCAAAGGAATGACATGGCCCATCGCGCACGGACCTTCGTGCTCCGGATAATCCAATGCCGCCACTTGCAGTTGATTCTGCGATTCGTCGTAGAGCGCGAGTGCTGCAGCTTCGTGCGGCATCACCGTACCGAGTGAAGTCGAGATCGACGAAAGCAACTCGCGCAGATTCAGATTTGAAACCAGCGTGTTGTTGACCTGCAAAAGCAGTTGTGAACGGTCGCGCTCACGAGCCAACTGTTCACGATAAAACTGACTCTCAACGGCTACCGCAATCTGCGATGTCACGAGTTGAGCAAACTTCAGATCAAACTCGTCGTACGCACCAACCTTCTCGCTCCACAAGTTCAAAGCACCGAGCTTCTGATTGACTGTGCTGAGCGGCAGGCAACAGACGGCTTTGATGTTCCTTTCGCGAAGTAATTGCGCCGAGGGGAAACGGAAGTCCTGATCCAGATCGCTAATGATCATCGGCTGCTGAGTCTGCCAGACCTCACCGTTGATCGAAGAGTCGATGGGGACTTCGGTTGGATCCCGGCTGATCCACTCCGACGCATCGCAGCCCTCCATAATGTATGAACGCATTACGTTTTTCTTGCCGTCGTGGAGCATCACGGCGAGGTCGCGAAACGGAAACAGTTTTTGCAGGCGGCAAGCGATGTCGTGGAAGAGCCCGGTGAGGTCGCGTTGAGATGCAATGGCCTTCGATAGTTCAAGCAGCGTCAGGTATTTCTGGGTTTGCACATCGACGCTGACGACTTGAGCGGCGTTGCCTTTCACTTCTACCTCCCGGAGCATCCGCTTAGCATACTTGACTGCTGCCCTACGAGCAACGCAGGCATTTAGTTCGCTGCTGGTGCAGTTTTTACGCCGAAGGCGTAAGGTGCGGCAAGCAAATTGCACGGGGTCACGGCGCATGGTTTATGAAGTAATTAGAATTACTTGTCACAACGAGTCACCAGTGACGAAGCTTGTCATCGAAGGCAAACTGGCCGGCGCTTGTGTTGACGAACTGGACAAGTGTTGGCAAGAAGCATCGGCCGCTCAACCGCCGCTCCTAATTGATCTGACAAGCGTTAGCTTCATCGACGATCGTGGAAAGCAACTGCTGAAGCGAATGCACGACAAAGGGATCAAGCTCGTCTCGACAAGCCTCATGAGCCGCTGCCTCATCGAAGAGCTCAACTCCATTTCTTAACCACTCTGTGTGCCTTTTTGTGGCGATATTTGGTCACGTGACAAGTTACGGTCACACGATCACACTCGATTGGACCAAAACTCCTGCAATACGCAATGGCAAACCTGTTGCTTCTGACACCCGACACAGGCAGGCGCGGCCTGTGATGAAAGGCAGGTGAACTCACATCGAAAAGTGGGCACGGTGGCGAGTTCACCTGCTGCGGGGGAATGGAGAAAAGAGAAAAAATGACAAGCACTCGAATAGCTCAGTACTACACGATTTTAAGAAAACGCAAAGTTGGTGTTTTGATCGCTTTAATTGCCATTGCGGTCCTTGGCGGAGTTTTTGGATTTGCACGTTCGAGTAAACCAGCGCAAGCGGCGCCACCCGTGCTCGAAGTCGGCGTGGTCCAAGTCGAACAAAAAAACGTGCCGATCTACAGCGAGTGGATCGGAACCACCGAAGGCATGGTCAACGCCGAGTTGAAGGCGCAAGTCACAGGTTACTTGCTGAAGCAGTATTACAAAGAGGGTTCATTTGTTAAGAAAGGCCAACTGTTGTTTGAGATCGATCCGCGGCCTTTTCAAGCGGCGCTCGATCAGGCCAACGGACAGGTCGCGCAATTCCAAGGGCAGTTAGAACAGGCAAATTCGCAAGTCACACAGGCCGAAGCCCAACTTGAACAAGCCAACAGTCAACTTCTGCAAGCACAGGCGCGACGCGCGCAGGCCGACGCCAATCAAGTCAAGACCGAACTGGACGTGAAAAAGTATCAGCCACTTGCCGAGCAAAAGGCAGTCACGCAACAAGATCTCGATAACGCATTGCAGGCAAACGTGGCTTCGAAGGCGCAAGTTGATGCTGAAAAAGCGGGAGTCGAAGCAGCACGCGCGCAGTTAGCACACGCGAAGGCGCAGATCGGAACGGCCAAGGCCGGCGTCGCGACCGCTAAAGGACAACTCGAAAATGCCAAAGCAACAGTAGAGACGGCCGCGCTGAATTTGAGTTTCACCAAGATCGTTTCACCGATCGACGGCATCGCGGGTCTGGCCCAGGCGCAGGTCGGCGATCTCGTTAGTACGACGAGCAATCCACTGACAACGGTGTCGACGCTCGATCCGATAAAGGTCTACTTCACGCTCAGCGAGCAGGAATACTTGCGCTACACGAAACCGTTTTTCAGTGAGGCGGAACAGAGCGGGCATCTCGATCAACTGGAGTTGGAATTGATCCTGTCTGATGGATCCACGTATCCGCAGAAGGGAAAGTTCTACTTCGCCGACAGACAAGTGGATCCGAAAACAGGCGCGATTCGCATGGCGGGGATCTTTCCGAATCCGAACAACGGTCTGCGGCCGGGACAGTTTGGAAAAGTGCGCGCGGTGACGAGTCTGCAAGAGGACGCACTGATGATACCGCAACGAGCAGTTTCGGAGTTGCAAGGCACTTATCAGGTCGCTGTTGTTGGACCAGACAACAAGATCAGTTTTCGTTCGGTGAAAGTTGGCGAGCGCAGCGGTGCGATGTGGGTAATCACCGACGGGCTTTCAGCCGGCGAAGTAGTCGTTGCTGAAGGCACGCTCAAAGTCAGGCCAGGAATGGTGGTAAAGCCAAAGCCGTTCGCACCGGCAAACAGTTAAGCCGCGGATTATACTGATCATGATTTCAAGATTCTTCATAAATCGACCGATCGTCGCCATTGTGATCGCGATCGTGACCGTTATCGGTGGCTTGATCGCGATGTCGGGACTGCCGTTGGCGCTCTTTCCCGAGATTTTGCCACCGCAGATCATCGTCTCTACAAACTATACCGGCGCCGATGCGATCACGATCGAGCAGTCAGTCTCCACACCCATCGAGCAACAGATGAACGGCGTGGACAACATGCTCTACATGCAGTCTGTCAACGCCAACGATGGCAGCCAACAATTGACAATCACTTTCGGCGTCGACACTGACGTCAACATCGATCAGGTAAACGTTCAGAACCGTTTGGCCCAGGCGCAGCCGAATCTTCCGGCCGACGTCAATCAGTTTGGACTTACGACACGGAAGTCAACCGGACTGCCGATGCTCGTCTTCTGTCTTTACTCGCCCAATAAAACTTACGATTCGCTGTTCCTGGCCAACTACGCAAACATCAACGTGAACGACGTTCTTTATCGCGTGCCCGGCGTAGGCGAAGTCAGAGTGTTTGGTTCGAGTGACTATGCGATGCGCATCTGGGTGAAACCTGATGTGCTTGCGAAGCTGGGTTTGGGAGTTCCGGATTTAGCCAATGCGGTTCGCGAGCAGAGTAATGTGAACCCGTCAGGTCGCGTCGGTGCAGCTCCTGCTCCTGAAGGCATGGAGAAAACCTACACGGTTCGCGCGAAGGGCCGGCTCGAGACGCCGGAAGAATTTGCGCGAATCGTCGTGCGCGCAAATCCTGATGGATCGGTCGTCCGCTTGGGCGACGTCGCGCGGATCGAGTTGGGTGCGCTCAACTATCAACAGAGCTCGCGCATGAATGGTCAGCCTGGCGCGATCGTTGCGGTGTTTCAGTCGCCCGGATCGAACGCACTCGCGACGGCTGAAGGTCTCAAGCGAACGATGGCGGAGTTAAAAGATCGATTTCCAAACGACCTCGATTACGCAGTCGTGTTCGATACGACGCTGCCGGTGAGTGAAGGAATTAAGGAAACGGTGCGAACATTGATTGAAGCGATGGTGCTCGTGATCATCGTCGTCTTTCTGTTCCTGCAAAACTGGCGCGCGACACTTATACCGGTCATTGCCGTTCCTGTCTCGCTTATTGGAACGTTTGCAGTGTTCCCGCTGCTCGGTTTCTCGATCAATACGCTATCACTATTCGCGTTCGTACTCGCGATCGGATTGGTGGTTGACGATGCGATTATCGTCGTCGAGGCGGTAGAGCATCACATCGAAGAAGGTAAATCTCCGCGCGAGGCAACTGTGCAGGCGATGAAGGAGGTTGGTGGACCAGTAATCGCGATTGCGTTGATTCTGTCGTCTGTATTTCTGCCGGTCGCTTTCATGGGAGGAATTCAAGGAAGACTCAACAACCAGTTTGCGATGACGATCGCAATCTCGATGTTGATCTCAGCATTCAATGCCTTGACGCTTTCGCCGGCACTGGCGGCAATGTTGTTGCGTCCGCGAAAGAAGTCGTCTGGCGTGAGTGGACGCTTCTTCGGTTGGTTCAACCGCGGCTTCGACAAGGTGATGCATGGCTACCTTAACTGGAGTCATGCATTACTACGCAAGGCGGTGATTGGCGTGGTGATCATTCTCGGCTTCACGGTTGCCGATGCGTTCATGGGCCGCACGCTTCCGACCAGCTTCTTACCGGAAGAAGACTACGGCTATGCGATGTTGCACGTGCAACTGCCACCCGCAGCGTCTCTCGAACGAACCGACCTGGTATTGAAGAAAGTCGAGCACGTTCTTGGCGAGACTGAAGGGGTGCGTTATTACACGGCAATCGGCGGATTCAGTTTGTTGAATCGCATCTCTGCAAGTTATCAGGGTTTCTTCTTCATGAGCTTTAAGCCGTGGGATGAGCGCACTTCGCACGAGCTTCAGGCGAAACAGATCATCGCGAAGATAAACGGAGCGCTCGCGACGCAAATTCCCGAAGCGCAGGCCTTTGCGTTCATGCCGCCTTCGATTCCCGGACTCGGCAGTGCCGGCGGTTTCTCGTTGTGGTTGCAGGATCGAAGCGGAGGTTCGGTTGAGTTCCTCGATCAAAATCTACAGGCGTTCCTTGCTGCCGCGCGTAAACGTCCGGAGCTTGCCGGAGTGATATCGCAATTCTCTGCCGATATTCCACAGATCTATGCGGACGTCGATCGCGATAAAGTATTGAAGCAGGGTGTTGCGGTGGCTGATGTCTATCAAACACTGCAAGCGTATCTCGGCGGGCTGTATCTGAATCAGTTCAATCGCTTTGGTAGGCAGTGGCGCGTGTTTCTTCAATCCGAAGGCGAGATGCGACGGAGCGAGGAAGATATTGGCTCTTATTACGTGCGCAATAGTGATGGTCAGATGGTGCCGCTTTCAGCGTTGGTGACGACGCGCAACATAAGTGGACCGGAATACACGAATCGCTTCAATCTCTACCGCAGCGCGCAGGTTCTCGGCGCTGCTGCACCTGGATACAGTTCGGGCCAGGCGATGACCGCGCTGGAAGAGGTCGCGCGTGAAACGCTCCCGCGTGAGATCGGATACGACTGGGCCGATCTTTCATACCAGGAGAAGCAAACTTCAGGAGCTGCCGCCAAGTCGTTGGCGTTGTCGCTGGTCTTCGTGTTTCTGATTCTCGCTGCACTTTATGAAAGTTGGTCGCTTCCCTTCTCTGTGTTGTTGACGGTTCCGATCGCATTGCTAGGAGCGTTCGTGGGCATTTGGCTTCGCGGATTCGATCTTGGAGTGTACGCACAGATCGGATTGATCGTAGTGATCGGACTAGCCGCGAAGAACGCAATCTTGATTGTCGAATTCGCCAAGATGGAATTCGAGAAAGGACGAGGACTGTTGGAAGCGGCACTCGAAGGAGCACGCTTACGACGCCGACCACTTTTGATGACGTCACTGGCATTCATCGCCGGATGTTTGCCGCTATGGTTTTCGACAGGTTCTGGCGCGGCAGCGCGGCAGATATTGGGCACGGTTGTGATCGCGGGCATGTTGGCTGACACCTTGATCGCGAGCTTTCTGATTCCGGTGAGTTTTTATGTGGTGGAGAAGTTCTCGATCCGCTTTGGACGGAAGCACTCAGATCAAAACACACACCCGCAATTAGAGCCCGCGGCGGGAGATTGAATATGCAAACGATCCAGAAATTGAGCACCTCCTTGGAGTGCGGCGGCTTGACGCCGCTTTGTTATCGATCGCGCTTGATCGATGCGAAAGCGGCGTCAAGCCGCCGCACTCCAAGGAGATTGTTAAAGCCGGTAACGTACTTGTTGCTAACGGTCACTTTGCTGCAAAGCCACGTTGCCGCGCAAACCAAAACGCCCGACGCGTTTCGTGGCAGCGAAGCAACTGATCAAAGTTCGATCGGAGATCTCAAATGGTTTGAAGTCTTCAAGGATGAGGAACTACAAAAGCTGATCCGCACTGCGATGGTCCAGAACTACGATCTTCGTACAGCAGGAGCGCGGATCAATGCGGCGCGTGCTAATCTCGGTCTCGCGCGCTCCGATCAGTTTCCACAGTTTGAACTCAGCAGCGATCTCACCACCACGCGCACTTCGAGTAACGGTCAACTGACTGCTCCCGGTCAGGGTGGTCAACGACGCAGCTTCGGAAGCGTGCTGCTGAACCTTCTGACCTTCGAAGTAGATGTTTGGGGACGTTTGCGAAATCAAACGAAAGGCGCACGCGCAGAGCTGCGCGCTACTGAAGAAGATCGTAAGGCTGTGATGACGACTGTCGTCGGAGACGTTGCGACCGGTTACTTCAACCTGCTCGAGCTCGACAGTCAACTCGACATCGCAAAGCGCACACTCCAGACACGCGAGAATTCCTTACGTTTGATAAAGGCACGCCAGCAAGGCGGACTCGCCACAATGCTCGACGTGCGCCAGGCTGAAGAACTGGTCTATCAAGCGTCGCAGACAATTCCTGATACACAGCGCGCTATCGAACAGACTGAAAATCAGATTAGTTTGCTGCTCGGAAACAATCCGGGATCGATCGTTCGTGGTAAGCCATTGGCCCAACAGGAAGAACTACCTGGCGTGCCTGCTGGTCTACCATCTTCATTACTCGAACGACGACCCGACATTCGCGCAGCAGAACAGAACCTCGCGGCACAGCGTGCTTTTGTTTCCGCCGCGAAGGCGGCCTACTTTCCGCGCATCAGTTTAACTGGCCTGCTCGGCTTTCAGAGCAACCAACTTTCCAGTTTGTTTACGGGACCGAGTGGGGCCTGGACGTTCGTGCCACAGATCGCGCAGCCGATATTCACGGCTGGTCGTTTGAAATCAAATGTGAAGTTTGCGAGAGCGCAGCAGGAATTCGCGCTCGTCGCTTATCAACAAACGATCCAAGACTCTTTTCGCGAAGTTTCAGATGCGCTGGTGCAGTATCGCAAAGTCAAAGAGATTCGGATTCAGCAGGAGTTGTTGGTTTCGACATTGAAGGATCGATCGCGTTTGGCGTATCTGAGATACGAAGGTGGTGTGGACACGCTGCTCAACGCGCTCGACGCCGATCGAGATCTTTTCAACGCAGAACTGAATTTAACGCAAACTAAACGCGACGAGTTAGTGTCGTTAGTCCAACTCTACAAAGCGCTTGGAGGTGGCTGGCAACAATAGCTTGACTTCTTTTTGTGGCTAAGCAGGACTTAACCACCTCGCGACGTTAGTCACATACGTTTTCACATCGCGCAGCTTCTCCGGATCGCGTTTGATCTGATCGCCCGGTGGCTCGATCAGAAAACTTGGACAGCCTTTCGACGTGTCCCAGTTGTAATCAACTAAATGATGAAAGCTCGACTCCGCGACTGCACGGCCCAGATGATTGCCATGATTGTCGGATCTGCCTTCGAACGCGACAATCAGATTGAACGGTGTGCCGGTTACTTGACTGACTCCGGTTGCGATCACTCGCGCATGATCTTCACCGTCAGGCACACCGACACTGCCTTCGTGTGGATGCGCCGGAAAGTATTCAATCGTTCGAGAGCCATTCCGCAGCAGTTCATGCACCGGCTCTACAGGCGTGATCTTTTGATAGTCGCCGTTTGCGCCCGAATGATAGTTGGGCCATGTGATCGTTTGATTGTCACGATCGTCGCGAGTCTGCCGTGAGCGATCAGGGTCCTGATGCTGGCTGTGAAAGAAATGCGCGCGACCTACTCCGCCGAGGGTGCACAACGACGATCCTAAATCCTGATGATCGCGAGTGGTGAAGAGTCCGCCGCCTTTTTGTACGAAACGCGTGATCCCTTGGCAGTCTGCGACGGTCAGTCCGTTTCCAGTGTCGACAGCAAATAGCCAGAGCTGATCGAAATCACTGGTATCGAGCACGCTCAAGACCACGTCATTGCCCTCGGCGTTCGTCTCGCGATCTCGCGCAGTGACTTCATAGAGCGGAGCGCCGCGATCATCTCGAATTGAAGTGAGATGATCGCGCAGTAGTGAAAACCTCTGGATGTGCCAGTCGTCTTCCGTGTATGGAATTGTCGTTTGCAGGAAGATGTGAACCGGATTAGGCATATTCATGAATCCCTTAGTATTCGGCAAACGCATCATCATCGTAACAGTACAGCCAGCGCTCACCTGTTTCGGCAGACGTGATCACCGGATGTCCAGTCGCGTGCGCGTGCTTTGTTGCATGACGGTTCGGCGAACTATCGCAGCACAGAGTCATGTTGCAGGTTTGACACGTGCGCAAATGAACCCATTGACTTCCAGTCTTCACGCACTCGTCGCATTGGCGCTTCTTTGGATGCTTGATCGTTGTGATCCCTGCGATATGAGTACAAGTCTCTATAGCCATGAACTAATTCTACTTGTTTTGTGCTTTTTTGTGGCATAACAACCCGTCGATCCATCGATTCTCATCCGTCGTATTATTGCCAGTAAAAAGGAGGCATACATGGAAACAGATATCGCAAACGTCGCAGGAATGTTCAAATTCAATACTGACATCGTCGGCAAAGCCATCGCCGACGTCGAGCCGGAACACTGGTTTCGCAAGCCGGGTGAGAATTCAAATCATCTGATGTGGGTACTCGGCCATCTCATTGTTCATCGGGGGCGCACACTCAACATTCTCGGTGCGGATTGGGACACTCCGTGGGCATCGCTCTTCGCGCGAGGCGCAGAACGTGTTGCCGACACGGAATATCCTACAGTCGAAGAGATGCGAAATGCGTGGAAACAAGTGTCGGCCGAATTGTCGGCCGCTCTCAGCGAGACGCCGTCAGACGTGTTAACTAAAGATGCGCCTAAGGGACCGCCATCGTTTAATGGAAAAGTGAGTGGAACCGTCGCATTTTTTGCATTTCATGACACTTATCACGCCGGCCAGGTCAGTTATCTGCGAAAGTGGCTGGGTTACGGCCAGGCTGTCGGATAAAAATTTTTTCAGAACGATGTCGATCTTTACGATGCTCATCCGTCGCAAGGTTGAAAGCAAAATCTAAACGAGACCGGAGAGGATAGAAAGATGAAATACCTATTATTGATTTACCAGGACGAACAGAGTTGGAACGCGATCAGCGAGACAGAGCGCGAGCAGATCTACGGTGAGTACAGGAAGTTGAGAGAAGAGTTACTCTCGCGTGGTCAGTTTGTAAGCGGATCGCAGTTGCAGCCAGTGACGACAGCCACCACGGTGCGCGTTCGCGATGGCAAGGAACTGATCACTGATGGACCATTCGCGGAAACACACGAGCAGCTCGGCGGATACTTTCTGATCGAGGCGAACAATCTCGACGAAGCCACCAGCATCGCCGCGAAAATTCCATCCGCACGCGCCGGCTCGATCGAAGTGCGACCGCTCGTCGAGAGAGCTGCCGAAGCAACCGCATAAATCAGCAGGCCACAAAAAGGCACAGATAGCACAAGAGTTTTATCCTGATGTGCTTTCTGTGCTTCTTTGTGGCGACGCTTCAAACGGACGCTGTATGGAGGTTTCACGCTGTTTCAGTCGAGTGTATCCTTCGCTGTGAAAGAGTCTTTGCCAGTCTGCATCGGTTACAGGGCCATTACTCTTTTTCTTCGCCAGGATACTCAACACCCCCTCTGTTTCATCTGTAACGAGGCGCACGTTGACTCGTGACGAGATCGATGATTGTGCCGATACCAGCTCGACGGCGCCACAAGTGATCAGGAAACTCACCAGTAGTTTGGTGACAATTAATACTTTCATGCCGCCGTTCGTCACTGAATCAGGCCGATTCGTCACAGTGCCCTCACAAAATAAGCCCGAATGGTGTTTCTGATCCAGGAGTAATCACTTCAAACTTAAAGGTGAAACATGTCTGACTCAACGCGACGAACTTTTTTGCGACAAACTGCGATGGGGCTCGCTACTTTTGGCGCCTCAGGCCTGGTACTGAGTTGTGATGCGCAACCGACTCAGGAAGTAAAACGTGATCCTTCTGATCAGGTCCTGATTCAGATGGTATCGCATTGAGAAAGCGATCAGGGTAAGACCTTTCAGACTGGAGTGTTTGACATCGTTCTGGAGCGCGCTAAGTAAAGCCACGAAGAAGCACAATAATTATTATCGTGAATCACGTCATTTCTACGCGACAGCTTTGTAACAATGATTTCAGTTGACAATGCTGCGATTAGTTATATTCTTCCGCGCGCGATTCAAATGTCGGATGAGAGCCGCCTCGATCTCGGTGCTCATCTGTTCCAGTTGAAACGAAAACCATAGCAGGCAAACTCCCGGCTCGCAGACAGTACTTCAACCCGTCCCGACCAAAGTCTGTCCGAAGAACCCACTGCTGCTCGATCCGTCCTCCAGTGTAGGGCCCCTCGAACTCTTCGTGTGCCTCCACCCTTTAGCCGATGTAAAGACGCAGACTTCTGCTCTATCGCAGTGGATTGAATCCACTAGTCCGGAGGAAAAAATGAGAGTTTTCAGAATTATGACCTTAGTTCTGATGCTGGCGGTTCTTCTAATCTTGCCCGCCACCAATCGGACTGTTCATAGCGTTGCACAACAAGAGGCAGACCAAGCAAATGTAGCAGCCACAACCGACGCCACCTATACAACGGGCTCAGTCGATCTCGAAGGCGTGCCGGAGAACGACACAACAACTTACACTTTTAGTACAACCAGCGACCCTCCTGCCGCCGGTGCGACTCAGACGTCGACTTCGTCTGAGACGTCGATGGCAACGGCACAAACAGACCTTTCATGCGTACAACCACCGATTAGTCAGGCACCAGCGAATGGTTTCGACGACGTAACCAACGGTCTCATTCCTCAAGGCGCAACGCCCGATCCGTGTGCTTCGCCTGCGCCCACGCCCGGCACATTCCTGGTGGATAAGTCGGTCTTTGACGATGTTGATGAGATCGATGACGGTCTGGGACCTGTCTACAATGCCCAGTCCTGCAGGGAATGTCACCAGAATCCAGTCACCGGCGCCATCAGTCAAATCACCGAGCTGCGGGCCGGACACACGGTCAACAACACTTTCTTCGACGCGCCCGGTGGCTCGTTGATTAACAATCGCGGCATACCGACACTCAACTACAGCGACAAACACATGAGCGCAAAAGTCCAGGAGCGTGTGCCGCCCTTGTTTACTGCCGGGATCATCCCGCCTCCCGGCGGCGGTCCCGCGATCACCGGCGAAGAGGGAACAAGGACCTTCCGAACATCGCTCAATACACTGGGTGATGGATTTGTCGAAGCGATCGCCGACGGCACTTTGGTGTCGATCGCAGCTCGTCAGAAGGGCCAAACCAATCAGGAAGTACACGGACTCGTGATTAACGTGCCAGTACTCGAGGCCGGCGGCAAGAAGCGCGTCGGACGCTTCGGTTGGAAAAACCAACACGCCAGCCTGCTTTCGTTCTCCGGGGATGCATATCTGAACGAGATCGGTATCACCAATTTCCTGATACTCAATGAGAATTCGTCCTTGGGGCGATCCGTTGCAGCCTTCGATAGCGTGCCTGACAACACATTCTGCGACCATGATCCGACAGTCGTTTGCGGTGAAGACACCGAGCAGGATATCAAAGTGTTCGCAGAGTTTATGCGCGCGACCCAGGCGCCACCTCGCGATCCCGATATCATCCAGCAGTATCCCGATGTAGCTGCCGGCGCGGCGTTGTTTGAATCAATGAATGGTCAATACAGTTGCAGCGTATGTCATGTGCCTTCGATTGTGACTGCCAACCATTGTCAACCAATCAATGCTGGAGCCTTCAATGTTCCTGACGCGCTTGCTCGTAAGATCATTCACCCGTTTGGTGACTTTCTCCTTCACGATATCGGGACTGGAGATTTCATCGTACAGAACGGCGGACCGGTCACACGCACAACAGTTCGCACTGCGCCACTCTGGGGCGTGCGCACTCGGACGAACCTGATGCATGACGGCGAATCGCTGACGTTCAACGAAGCAATCCTTCGTCACTCAGGTGAAGCGTTGCAGGTGCGTTTGCGATACCAGGCGTTGACGGCAACACAGAAGAGACAGCTGATCACATTCATCGAGTCTCTGTAGTTAATCCTTGAACGCCTACGGCGTTGGCTAGAGTTAATGCTTGAACGCCGAAGGCGTTCGCTAATGCAGCCCAGGGTTCGAGCGCAAGCGAGAACCCTGGGTGGCTGAATCGAAAAATTTTGTAAACCCTGAAAGGGTTTGCCGCTTGGCGAACGCTTTCAGCGTTTCGAATTGGTTTTTAATTCGTGACCCAAGGTTGTCGCTACGCTCCAACCCTTGGGCTGGAATTAGCGAACGCCTTCGGCGTAGTTCGAAACGGGAGAGTTAAACATGTGCTGCAGAAATGTTCTCATACTACTTTTTGTATGCACGCTTGTGAGTGCATGCCAGCGTTCGAGAGTCGAACCATCAACTGTCAGCGCGCCTGCTCCTGCCGATTCAGCGTCGAACAAAACGGTTCTCAAACCTGGACCACAACCTACCGATGCTGAGCTACGCGAAGCCGTCAAGAGAAACTATCAAGATGCGGTGACGATCGACGACAGCCAGCCAGTTCCGTTTCTGGTTGGTGACTTCAACGGCGACCGCTCAGAAGACATCGCGATCGCTGTCAAACCAGGCAGAGGAAAGGTCTCAGAGCTGAACAGCGAATATGTGAATTGGATTCTCGAAGATCCAGCTCAGTTCCCTATTCCGGGACACAAGAATCAACGGGTTACTGTAGGAAACAACGACCTCTTGTTGGCGGTGATTCACGGAGAGGGGCGGGAAGGCTGGCGCAGTTCGTTGGCCAGACAGACTTATCTCTTGAAAAACGCGGTTGGCGCGAATTTGAGCGATGGAGCTATTCGCTGGACGGGTGGAAGGTATTTGTCACATCCAGGCAAGTAAAAAGAAGAGCCACGGATATCAGTGATATCCGTGGCCTGAATTCTTTACCGCGTGCGTTTCCGACCCTGTCGTCGTGCAAACGCGGCGACAGCAGCCAGACCAGTTCCGAGCAAGACCATCGCCGTTGGCTCGGGATTCTGAGAAACGCTTGGAGACTGCGGCCTTACAATTCCAAGCTTTGGACTATGATTAAAGGCCGCGATACTGAAACCTAGATGCTTTCCATTATTGTCTTCAAAATGTCCTGCGTAAAGGTATCCGGTTTCCTCCAGTTGATTGTCTAGAACGGTTAAATTATGTCTCTCGGCATAGATCAGCTTTTCAAGAAACTTGTCTGACTGAACCACATCCGCACGGGCCGATGAAACAAGCGTCAGCAAGAAAACGGCACATAGAATGCCGGTCAAAGCCCTGGTTTTGGACATAGATTGATCCTTAGCAACAAAATACACCTTGGGGGCTCAGGGGGTTACCCTGCGTGTTTATACTTTTTTAGGGGTGATTGTCACGGGACGGTACGCTTGGGTTATCACGAAACTGTCACGACGCTGCAACATCTGTGTAACAATCGGTCGAGTAGACAGATGGGATGTACGAAATCTTACCGCCATCTCAGTTCAACTCGCTGCGCCTTGCCATTATCCGCTATGCTTACCATTCTTGATTGCCGCTCCGGCGACGTGATAACGAAGTTGAACTTTCGCGAGCCCGGATTGTAGCTTCCGGCGGGCTCGCCAACGGAAACGACAACGCCCTGAGAACCACGTCGAGCGGTTAAAGCCGTCCGACGAAATACGCCACTCTTGTAGTTTGGACTCAAACCATCATCTTCGTACAAAGTGCCGTTCGCCGAGCCCGTGTCGTCGGGATAAATGTTGAACGTAATCGGATCGACAGGCTTTTCGCCGACATAACTGAGCGTTGGTCCTATCGGAATGATCGCTCCCCCGCGGACAAACATCGGAACCACATCAAGCGGAGCTTCGACACTGATCATCGTCCCGCCGACGTATTTCTTGTTGGTCCAATAGTCATACCAGTTGCCTGCAGGCAGATAGACCAGCCGGCGAGTAACGTCCGGTTTCAGAATCGGAGCAACGAGAAGATCGTCACCAACCATAAACTCATCGTCGAGATTGTAAGTGCTCGGATCATTTTGATAATTCAAGACCAACGGCCGAAACAGCGGCACGCCCGTGCGGTGGGCTTCTTCCAAAGTCGTGTAAAGGAAAGGCAGCAGGGCGTAGCGGAGTTTCAGATACTTGCGAATGATGCCTTCATAATACTTTCCGAAACGCCACGGTTCCTGATCGTAGCCGTCGATGACCTTGTGATTGCGACAGAAAGGTGCCAGAAAACTGACCTGATAAGAACGAACTAACAACTCGCCATTTCCACGTCCGATGAAACCGCCGACATCGCTGCCGACAAAAGGTTCACCCGATAGACCCAAAGAAGTAAACATCGGAATGTTCAGCGCCAACGATTCCCAGGTGCTATTCGTGTCACCTGTCCACATGGTGGCGTAACGTTGAATACCGGCATAAGCTGCGCGGCTGATGACATAAGGACGGCGATCGGGTTGAAGACGCTCGAGTCCTTCGTAAGTCGAGCGCGACATGAGCAGCGCAAAAGTGTTGCGGTTCTTTGCGTGAGTGGTCTTCTCACCTTCGTCATAACTGACAACGTCCAACTGGTTCTTGCCCGTCTGATCCACGAAATCAGAAGGCTCGTTCATGTCGTTCCAGATTCCGGCAATACCATTGTCGGTGTAAACGCGATGAAGATCTCCCCACCAACGTCTTGCTTCGGGCAGCGTGTAATCGACGAAAACGCTATCGCCCGGCCAGACGCGCGGCACGAATAAATCTCCATTGCGTCGGCGTTGAAAGAAATTCTTCTCCAGGCCTTGATCGAAGGCGTGGTACCGTTCGCTACTTTGATTTGTATGCTTGATGCCGGGATCGACAATCGTTACTACCTTCACGCCCTGTTGGCGTAACTTGTCGGTGAGCCCTTTCGGATCCGGAAACCTCTCTTTATCGAAAGTAAACACGCGATAGCCATTCATGTAGTCGATGTCGAGATAGATGACGTCGAGTGGCAGATCGCGCTTGCGATACTCGTTCACCACATCTTCAACCATCGTATCGGGATAGTAACTCCAGCGGCTCTGTTGATTGCCGAGTGCCCAAAGCGGCGGCAAAGGCATGTGGCCCGTGAGATCGGCATAACGGCCGAGAATTTTTTTCATCGACGGACCATAGAAGAAGTAGTAGTTCAACTCGCCGCCTTCGGCGCCGAACCAAGCGCGCTGCTGCGACGATTGACCGAAATTGAAGTAGCTGCGATAGCTGTTGTCGAAGAAGATTCCGTAAGCAATGCCTTGCTGCAATCCGATATAAAAAGGAACGGTCTGATAAATCGGGTCTTTGCCTTCGGTGTAGCCGGGCGTGTCGGAATTCCAGTTGACGAACGAGCTGCGGCGTTTGTCGAGGTGCGCTGCCTTTTCACCGAGACCGTAGAAATGTTCTTCTAAACCGAGCTTCTTGGCCGCAGCGACAAACATGCCGGCTTTTGGGTCAAACATTATGCTGGTTAGTTTGCCGTTTGCGTCGTATGACATCGGACGCTCGTCGGAGTTGATTAGCTGATGCGTGTGAGCGTCGCGGAAATCGATGAGCAAAGGTGATCGGTGGACCACTACTTCGAGTTCGTCGGTCGTAATGGTAATGGAGTCGGCGGCTTCGTTCAGGTTCCACCGCGGAGTTTGCCAGTCTTCTTTAGCGATGGCCCATGAGTGGTCTTTTGGCGGAATGGGTTTGGTGAAACTGGTGCGCACGCGGATCAGATCGGGAGCGAGAATCGTTAGCTGGACCTGTGAGTTGTCGCGGCAATGAAGCGTGACGGTCTTCTCTGATTTCTCGATAGTGACAACCGGACCGATGGCTTCAAGGGTCGTTATGTCCTGCGCGTTAACGCCAGTTAAAAACGCGATGAGGATGAGAAGCCTTTTCATAAAATCTGTGTAATCCGTGTAATCTGTGGTCCTATTCTTTGATCGCCAATCGGGCCGCGCCGAGTAATCCCGCATCATCTCCGCATTTCGCGCGCTCGATCTTCACCCGCGCGGCCAGCAATGGAAAGGCACGCTCCTCAACCTGTTGGTGCATGTGCTTCTCAAACAAGTCCCAACCATTCACGACGCCACCGCCGATCACAA
The DNA here is from genome assembly GCA_035248565.1 of Pyrinomonadaceae bacterium. Lineage (GTDB taxonomy): Bacteria > Acidobacteriota > Blastocatellia > Pyrinomonadales > Pyrinomonadaceae > PSRF01. Next base: position 28,773 of record DATFHH010000101.1, read on the forward strand.
TCATCTCCGGATTGAGAATGTTGATTAGATTCGCGAGGCCGATTCCGAGGTAAACACCCATGCGTCGAAAGATCTCCAGCGCCAGTTCGTCGCCTTGTTTTCCCGCAAGGAAGATTCGTTCCGCGGTGAGATCCTCATCACCCTGCAACACTGAATCCGGATATCTCGGTCTCGCCTCACGCGTCATCCTCACAATTGCCGTCGCGGAAGCAAAAACCTCAAGACAGCCGCGACTCCCGCAAGTGCACGCCACACCGCCAAATGGATCGACGCACATGTGACCGATCTCAGCCGCTGCGCCGTCCACACCGCGCCATAATTTGCCGTCGAGAATGATTCCGCCACCAACACCGGTTCCGAGTGTGACGCAGATGATCGTTTTACAACCTACGGCTGCGCCTCGCCACATCTCGCCAACCGCGGCAGCGTTCGCGTCGTTTTCGAGAATCGCAGGCAGATCGAGTTGCTCAGTCAAAGCTGCCGCGAGACGAAAGCCATCGAGACACGGAAGATTCGGCGCCTTGACCACCGCTCCTTCTTCAACTTTCACTGTGCCCGGCACGACCAACGAGACTGCGGAAATTTGAGTACCGCTGCTTTGATTTTGACACTCGCGAACAGCAGCGACGACGGCATCAACAATCGCGCGCGGGCCTGTCTCTTGCGGCGTGTTCTGCTTGAAACGAAACTGAATCTCGCCCTTCTGATCGACGGTCGCGGCGCGGAGGTGCGTCCCGCCAAGATCGGCGGCGAAGATCAGGCTGCAATTATCTTTCGTGCTCATATCGTCAGAAAACATGCTCACGCAAAGCCGCAAAGGCGCAAAGAAGAAACTCAAAACTGGTTGCGGTTCTCTTTGCGGCTTTGCGCCTTTGCGTGAGAAACATACCTCTCCACCACAACCCTCGGCGTTTCCACGTTTCTTCCTTTCTCGATACTCATCGCCAGCCGAATAAACTGCGCCATGGACCATGCCAATGGTGTCGCCGATCCCGTGCCTCTGCCAATCTGAAACCCTGGACCAGTCCGATCCCAAACCTGTTCAGGAATCATCAACCCATCATTCGCGAAGGCTGCCATCGTATCCAGGCGTTTTCGCGCACTCTGCACGTCCCCGGCAGCAATTTCGTACTCACCACGCTCGCCTGTCAGCAGTGTCCAAAGTCGCCCGACACCATTGCGTCCATCGTAAGCGCCGCCGGTCGGGGTTTCACCGTAGGCATCATGATTGTAGCGATACCACGCCGCCCCGAGAGGTGTTTCAACTTTTATTAATTGGTCTATAAGTGCGAGAGACTCGACAATCATTCGATCGTCTGCCCTCTTGACGCCCAGTCGAATTAATTCGAGAAAGCCTGCATCGACGATCTTGCGCTCGTCGACAACGAGATCGCTGCTGTTGATCTGCAGGGTGGCGCCGTCATTTGGATTGTCGTTCTCAGTGATTCGCAGGAAGTAACCGGCTTCGTTACCGCTCTTGGTTACGGTCCAGCGCTCGACATTCTGCGCCCAGTTGTCTGCCGTCTCGAGATACTTTTTGGCACTCGTCTGGTCGCCGTTGACTTTGGCGATTTCAGCAGCGCAAACGAGTCCCGCGATTTCAGAGGCGATAGTGGCAGGAGAGTAGCCAGGTTTTTCTTCCCATCGGTCCTGATCCGTGCGTGGTCCACGACGCACAACAAAGTCAGCAGCGGGCTTGATGTGTTTGAGCCACGTGCTGCGATCATTTCTTTGCAACTGATAAGCAAGCACCAGCGGCAGCGCTACCTGGTCCATCTGCAAGCCGTTCCCGATCGGCCGCTCATCGACCCAGGAGTTTTGCGGAAAACTGCCATCAGCTTTCTGCTGCACTCGAAAAAGATAGTCGAGCGTTCGATTGGCTGCAGCACGATCGCCAATCGCGTCAAAGGCTGTTGCGACGTGATAAAGGTCACGCGCCCAAACCACGTGATATCCGCTGACAGTCGACTCATCTGCGTTCGCGCCACCGCCCCACGGCGTCGAAGGCGAGGCGATTACCGCGCCGCGAAAAGTCTTGTCCTCGAGTCCTTTCAACACCATCGCAGCCATGTTGAACTGCCGCTGATGTTTCGCGATGTGCGGGAGTGTCGCGACATAAGCTTGCCAACCCGCTTCATACTCGTCTCGGATAGGTGCGAAACCGCGAGCGAGCGAAGCGTGCGCTGCGGCTGTAGACTCTGCGGTGTTCTCGCCAAACCCAAGCGCGATGGTACAGCGCAACTTCGCTCGCGGCTGCGATCCGCAAGTCGACACCAGCGCTGAATTGCCTCGGTTATTCGCTGACGGAACGTAATCGGCGGAAAGACGCGCCGGTACGAGACTATCGAACTGCACTTCGATCAGCAGAGTATTTCGCCGCGGATCGGTGATGTATGTCTTGGTAATCGTGTAATGGCTACTCTTGCCTGTATTGACCTGGCGAAACGTCAGCGATGCTGGATGCGGTAGCTCCATCCGATGAAATGTGTCGTCGAGCTCGCTCTCGACCCTCGCGCCAATATGCACGAGCAATTGCAGGGTCTTCACTTTCGGGCTATCGATTGTGGGATAGAACACTTCCGTCATCACACCATTCGCCAGCGTGAACCATACCTTTGATTGCAACGTAGTCGACGTGCCAAACCCATTCTTCGCTGCGGTGGGCCAACGCGCGTCCTGCGCCAACACACCGGAACTCACAATCACAATCAGCAAAAAAATCCGCGTCATCTGTGGTTAAAAATCCGGTACGCCCACGCGTCCAAAGAAACTGTTTGCAACCCTTCCACCCATCCAAAGAACGGCCGATTTGAAAAATTGATCGCCACCAAAACCTCTTCGCCCGGCGCGCGCCGGACAAACGTAACCACCCGCGCCTCGTCAGAATTTCTCACCCATTCCAGACTTCCTCTTCGCAGCGCCATACTTCCACGCCTCAGCGCCATTATCTGTTTGTAGAACTTTGGAAACTCCGGCCGTCGCTCAGCAATCGGCCAGAAGATTGGCAACTTCTCAAACAACGCAGGCGCGCCTGACTCAGTCGTGTCGCCAACTTCCATCCCGTTATAGATCATCGGCACGCCATCGAGTGTGAAGACGAATGCTGACGCAGCAAGCGCCGCAGGCTCACCAAAACGCGCAATCGCACGTCGCTCGTCATGATTGTCTGAGAAGCGCATGTGCAACGCGCCCTTGGGCCACTCTTTGACCTCCTTCTCCCACTCATCACGCAGATCGGAAGCTGTACCACGGCCCTGCAAGACGTTAGTCAGCGCGCTATGAAGCGGCCACGAATAATCAAGATCGAAAGCCTTCACCAACAATTCGGCTTTGTGAGCCTCGGCGAGCATCACGATATCGGGTTTGATCTGTTCCAACTCACGACGAGCGTCTTCCCAGAAATCGGTGGGCACTTCTCCAGCAACGTCACAACGAAAACCATCCAGGTCAAACTCGCGTAGCCAGTGCTTCAGCATGTCGATCATGTAACGACGCAACTGCTGATTGCTGTAATTCAAGGCGGCGATGTCGTACCAGTCGTATGGGTAAGTGATGTTGCCCTTTGCATCGTGTTTGTAGAACTCCGGATGCTTCATCAACACGCTGTCCCATGAAGTGTGATTGGCGACGATGTCGATGATCACTTTCAAGCCGCGCCCGTGAGCTTCGCGAATGAGTCGCTTCAAGTCATCGGCAGTGCCGTAGTCAGGATTGATGGCGTAGTAATCGCGGACCGCGTAAGGACTGCCGATAGTTCCCTTCTTTTTCTCCTGACCGATGGGATGAATCGGCATGAGCCAGAGAATCGTGACGCCGAGATCTTTGAGCTCGTCGAGCCGCGCCGTGATCGCGTTGAAGTTTCCCTGCTGTGAAAATGCGCGCGGATAGATTTCATAGATCACTCCATCACGCACCCAGTCGCGCGTGGGCCGAGCTGATTCTTTCGAAAAATCGCGAGCTGGCTGTTGGCCGATCCATCCACAGATTACACAGATATTCTTCTGCGTAATCTGTGGATGGGCTTCGCTCCAACAAACACTCGCTGCGAGCAAGATGCTGAGTAATAGCGATGAAAGTCGGGTTAACACGAGTGACTCATTTCTTATCAATTAATCCAGTGCTCGGAACCGGCTGAACAGACTCAACGGTTGTCAGTGGCTCCTCTCGATCTGCCTGTAGGACGAGTCTTTCCGGTACGTCACGATCGGCGACATCCTCAACACGCGCAACCAACAATGCAGCGAGCAACATGAAACAGCCGCCGATGAGCACAACGTAAAGCGGGCTGCGGGGATTGTTTCCGCCGAAAATCCCGCGAATCAGTGGTCCAAATGTCAGCGCCTGCGTGATCTCCGGAATGACGATAAAGAAGTTGAAGACACCCATGTAAACGCCCATTCGAGCGGCGGGCAGAGCACCGGAGAGAATTGCGTACGGAATCGACAAGATCGAGGCCCATGCGACACCCACTCCCACCATCGAGAGCACGAGCAGCCATGGATTACTGATCAGATACACCGAAAGCAGACCGGCGGCACCGCAGATCAGACACAACGCGTGCACGGTTTTTCGACTCGTAGCCGCGGAGACTTTCGGCAGCAGGAACGCGACAACGAAACAAGTAATGTTCATGAACGACATCGCGAAGCCGCCCCATTCAACTCCGTGCGTGTACGCTTCTGACTTCGGATCGACAGCATGAAAGACGTGCCGTGCAACCGCCGGAACATAAAACAACCACATGCAGAAGAGTCCGAGCCACGTGCAGATCTGCACTGGCGCTAGCTGTCGCATTGTGCGTGGCATCTCACGCAACGCAGCAAAAATCTCATTAAGTCCGGCGAGAAAACCAGCTTTTTCACGACGCATCCGATTGAATGCGTCCAGGTCCTCCGGCGGATACTCTTCGCTCGTAAAAACGGTCCAGAGCACAGCCAAAAGAAATGCTGCGGCGCCGATCTGAAATGCGTACTTGATCGTCAGCGGAATACCGCTGTTCGTATTCCCTGTAACGCCGTAGCGACGGAACGCTAACGGCAACCAGCCGGCAAGTGTTGCTCCAACGCCGATGAAGAACGATTGCATCACGAAGCCGGTCGTGCGCTGTTCCGCGTTGAGCTTGTCGGCAACAAACGCGCGAAACGGCTCCATGCTGACGTTAATGCTCGCATCGAGAATCCAGAGTAATCCTGCCGCCATCCACAGAGTCGAAGAGGTCGGCATAAAGAACAGGGCGACACTCGCCAGCACGGCGCCCGTAAGAAAATAAGGACGCCGGCGGCCGAGACGCGTCCAGGTGCGATCGCTCATCGAGCCGATGATCGGCTGGACGATCAATCCGGTGAGAGGTGCGGCAAGCCAGAGTATCGGAAGACGATCGGGATCTGCGCCGAGCTTCTCGTAGATGCCGCTCATATTGCCGAGCTGCAAGCCCCAACCAAACTGAATACCAAGAAATCCGAAACTCATGTTCCAGATCTGCCAGAAGCTCAAGCGTGGTTTTTTCATATAGACCCGATCCTGTCTATTGATTTACAAAGACTGCTGCCGAACGCTTTGGTAGACTTACTCGCAACTGCCCATTCTGGACCATCAACTCACCATTCATACCGAGAGCATCTTTCAGACGCGCGCCATTTTTTACACCGGCGCGCGATACTTCAAACTCAATTTCAGACGTCTTGCTGTCGTTGTTGATAACAACGATGACGGCGCTCGTTCCCGTGGCGCGGGCGTAGGCGTACTGCTGTTCGGAAACGTAGAGGTTGATCAGGCTTCCGCTCCGCAGCGCCTCGTGTTCGCGGTGAAGTCGCGTAAGGCGCTCAATGTACTCAAACAGCTCCTGCTCTTCTCTTGTGCGTCCTGCAGCTGTGAAAGCGTTCCGCTTATCACCTGGAAAACCACCGGGGAAATCACCGCGCGTCGTGGGTTCGTCAGGCCCTTCCATTGCGATCTCATCGCCGTAGTAAAGCTGCGGCACGCCTCGCGTCGTCAACACGAAGGCATTCGCGAGTTTCAGACCGGCGATCGTTGCGCCCTTCTCGCTCATAAAACGTCCATCATCATGTCCGCCGAGCAGCGTCACCAGAATCTCGGAGTTGTTGTAGAGATAATCTTTAGCGAGTGTCTTCGGAATCTCGTCGAGCGGCTTGCCTTCGCCAAACGCATGTCGAATCGGGTAGAAGAGCGGAAAGTCGAGCAGCGAATCAAGACCGGAATCAACGCCATCAAAGCGAACTCTGCCGCCTTGAAAAAACGATGTATGGACCACGTCGCCATCTTTCACTTCACCAACTACTTTGAAGTTCGGAAATTCGTGTTTCACTGCCGTGGTCCAGTCGCGCCAAAAGGAGTTTGGCACGTACTGCCACGTGTCCATGCGTATGCCGTCGAGACCGGTCGTGCCGATCCACCACAACGTGTTTTGAATCAGGTAACGAGAGACTTCCAGATCATGCTGATTTAAATCGGGCAGGAAATCGAGAAACCAACCTTCCATGGTTTTGCGTCTCAACGACTCGACGGCGCGTGGATCGTGCAGCACCCACGTTTGAAACGCATTGTTCAAGTGGTGAGCTTTGGTTCCATTGAACCAGGTGGGCGTCGGTGGATCGTCGACCCATGGATGATATGGACCAGTGTGGTTCATCACCTGGTCCTGAATAATCTTGATGCCTGCGCGATGCGCGGCCTCGACGAGCTCTCGCAGCTTTGCGAGCGTGCCGAAATGCTCTTCAACTGTGTAGAAATCCTGCGGATTGTAACCATGAAAGCCGGTGCTCGGTTTGTCTTCCTTCAACTCGATTTGGTTCGGTCGATCGTAATTGTCGTACCAGGGCGTTAGCCAAATCGCGGTGACGCCGAGCTCTTTCAAATAAGGCAGACGATCGATAACGCCTCGTAGATCACCACCGTGGTAGTAGAACTTGTTCTTGCGATCGTAAAGACCCCGCGATTGCGGCGGATCGTTGTTCGACTGATCGCCATCCGAGAAACGATCGATCATGATCAGGTAAATAATGTCCGCCGGCGAGAAGCCCTGGAAGCGGCCTTGGCGATTCAGAGCGGGAAGAATTTCGAATTCGGTACGCGTTGACCCACGTGGCGTGACGACTGACAACGACTGATGCCCAGGTTTCGCGTTCGTAGAGATGAAAAGATCGACGAAGATGTACGTGCCGCGGTCGTTTACGGTCGGTGGTCCAACACGTAAACCCGATCCGAATACTTGAACGCGAGCGTTTTGTAGGTTTCTGCCGCGAATCAGCAGACGAACCGGGTTAGCAGAGCTTCTGGTCCACCAGCTTGGAGGATCGACTTTGAGGATCTCCGGGCTCTGCGCTGCAACGACAAAAACCAGCCACGGATAAACGCAGAAAAGACGGATTATAGCCTTCCAAGAAAAAATCCGTTTTTTAATCCGTGTCATCAGCGGTTAGTTTCTTCCGTATAACTCACTTAGCTTGTTGAGTCGAATTGCGATTTGATTAATCAACATTCCGGGCGTGTAACGCCAAGCCCAATTTCCTTCCGTACTGTTCGGCAGATTCATGCGCGCTTCCGTTCCCAATCCGAGTAGATCCTGCAAAGGAACGATCGCGGTATTCGCAACCGAGGCCAGCACCGCGCGAATGAAGTCCCAGTGAATTTCTTCACCATCGGTGTTTAAGTAATCCATGCAAAACTTTCGCTCGCGCTCGATCTGCTGTGCGTTTCGTGTCGAACCTTCACCAGCAACACTGTGAAACCACCCAACAGTCGTGTCGTTGTCATGAGTCCCCGTGTAAGCAACCACGTTAGGAACGTAGTTATGTGGTAGATCGATATTTTTCGAGTCGCTGCCAAAACCAAATTGCAGGATCCGCATCCCGGGAAAACCAAACTCTTCGCGCAACTCGATCACGTCAGGCGTGATCACGCCCAGGTCTTCCGCGATAATCGGCAACTCACCGAGCGTCTTGCGAATCGCAGTGAACAGTTCCCTTCCCGGCGCCTCGACCCACTGTCCACGCTCGGCGGTCTTATCACCACCGGGTATCTCCCAACACGCAGCGAAACCGCGGAAGTGGTCCACGCGCGCGACATCGACAACAGTCAGCGTGGCGCGCACGCGTTCGATCCACCACTTGAATCCATCGGCTTCCATCCGCTCCCAGTTGTAAAGCGGATTGCCCCAGAGTTGTCCGGTGCTGCTGAAGTAATCAGGAGGCACACCGGCGACGACGAGCGGCTGGCCATTCTTATCGAGTTTGAATTGCTCGGGGTTGGTCCAAACATCCGCCGAATCCTGCGCGACAAAGATTGGCAGATCGCCGATGATCCGAATACCGCGATCGTTGCAGTAGTTCTTCAAAGCAGACCACTGCCGGAAGAAGAGAAACTGATAGAACATCTGCGCTTCGACTTGTTCACGAAGCTCATCGTGAGCACGCGCAATCGCAGAAGGCGTGCGACGAACCAGCGATGTTTCCCACTCGTTCCACGCGATGCCGCCATGAGCATCTTTCAGCGCGCGGAAGAGTGCGTAATCGTCGAGCCAGTAGGCATGCAGTTGCGCAAACGTTTCGAAGGCACTGCGAAGCGCGGTGTCGGTTGTTCTCTTGTAGCGCTCGTAAGCTCTTTGCAGGAGCTGTTCTTTGATTTTGTGTGCTTCTCCGAAATCGATCTTGTATGACCTGACTGCTGGAGCAGGTGCGGAGTCTAACAGACCTTCTTTGACTAACTGTTCGGGACTGATGAGCAACGTATTGCCGGCAAACGCCGAATAGCACGCGTAAGGCGAGTCGCCGTAGCCGGTTGGTCCAAGTGGCAGCACTTGCCACAAGCTCTGACCGGCGGCGACGAGAAAATCGACAAACTCATACGCGGCTGGTCCAAGATCGCCGATCCCATAAGGGCTTGGCAGCGAAGTCGGATGCAACAGGATGCCGCTTGATCTGGTTTTGTTAATCATGTAGATCCCGTCAAAAAACTCTGACTGCCGTGGCGCTCTGAGCGGGAAGATTGAGTTCAGCTTCACCATTGACTACGCGTGAGTTCACATTCCCAATCAACGCCTCCACTCTCACGCCATCTCTTAACGGTATCGTCACTCGCTTATCCTGACGATCGCGATTGAATGCGACGATTACCATCTCATTCCCGACCTGCCGCGCGAACACATACGCCTCATCATCAGCAAAGAGATCGATCAAACGTCCTGAGCGCATCGCCGGATGCTCACGCCGCAAACGAATCCACGCGCGCGTCCAGTCAAACATCTGTTGCTCTTTCGCGTTACGTCCCTTCGCTTTGAATGCCTCTACCGGAAAGTCACGACGATTGTCGGGATCCTCCTTTCCTTCCATACCGATCTCTTCGCCGTAGTAGAGTTGCGGAATTCCACGCACGCTCAAGACAAACGCGATGTGCATCATCGCGCCCGCAGTCGTGGCGCCTTCCAACGACAGGAAGCGCATCGTGTCATGATTATTTGCCAGGACCGTCACTTTGGATGGATCGGGATATAGCGCGTCGTACTTCAGTTGATGACTCAGCGACCACACCGGCAGTTTGTTCGTGAACACCAACAGCGACGTGTTCCACAACGAGAAGTCAAAAACAGAATCGAGCTTCGTATCGATGCCATCCCAACCCTTGTGACCACCAATGAAAAAAGCCGTCTGCGCGGCATCGCGTTCGAAGACTTCGCCCACCATCCAGAGCTTTGGATACTGCCGATGAAGCGCATCTGATAGATCGCGAATGAACGTGCGCGGCATGTATTGGATCGTGTCCTGACGAATGCCGTCGATGCCGCTCATACCAACCCACCACAGCGCGTTTTGGATTTCATAACGCGCGACTTCCGGTTCGTCCTGATTCATGTCAGGAAGATCGTCGCTGAACCAACCGTCGAGCGTGTTGCGACGGTCGCGTTCATTCGAGTGCGGCGAAAGCAAGACGTAGTTTCTGAACTTGTTTAGTTGGTGCTGCGCGAGCGTGCCGTGAAACCACTGCGGAAGTGGCGGATCGTTGGCCCAAGGATGTCGCGAACCGACGTGATTTGCGACCTGATCCTGAATGATCTTGATGCCGAGCGCGTGCGCCTTCTGGACTAACTCACGCAACGTCGCGAGATCGCCGAAATGATCTTCAACCGCGTAATAATCGATCGCGTGATAGCCGTGGTAGTAAGTGTTCGGGCACCACGGCTTATCACAGCGATTAACACCGTTCCAGTTGTCGTACCACGGAGTCAGCCAGAGAGCGGTAACGCCAAGATCTTTTAGATAAGGAAGCTGATTGATGATGCCCCGGAGATCACCGCCGTGATAGCCGCGCGGGTTGTGGCGATCGTTTGCTTCGCGTGGAGAGCCCGTTGGCGAGTCGTTCGAAGGATCGCCATCAGCGAAGCGATCGATCATGATCAGGTAGATGATGTCGTCGGTCGTGATGCCTTGAAAGTTGCTGCGTGAATCGGGTGGCGATTCGATACTGAATGGAATATCGGCGCGACCGGTGGCGGTCTCCGCGATCAGTGAATACTTTCCCGGACGCGCTGCGCGGTTGACGTTGACGTCCGCAAAAAGATAAGTGCCTCGCTCATTAACTGAAACGTTGGAAACACGCAACGCTGGATCGGCGGAACTCACGCGCGCTCCGTGGAGATTAGCGCCATGGACCAGGAGCCGGACTGGATTGATCGTGTGGTTGGCCCACCAGGAAGGTGGATCGACCTTCGTGACTGAAGGAGTTTGCGCATACGTCAACGCACAAAAACCAGCCACAAAGAAGCACAAAAAACTTGGAGAAAATCCTTTGTGCTTTTTTGTGGCTGTCATTCAGTCTCTTGGCGTGCGCGGCTTCGCAGTGTCGCCGGCTGCTGCGGTCGATAGCGGCGGTAAACTTTCTCCATCCTTCGCCGAATTCATCAACGGCGTCGCTCCATGCCGGTTACCCTCATCCAACCGTTTGAACTCCGCCAGCTCCTTGTCCGCTTCATCTTTCTTCTTGAGCCGCGAGTATGCGAGAAACAATTGATAGTGCACTCCCGGATCTTTCGCATTGAGCTCGACGCCACGCGTCAGCAACGGTAACGCCTCGTCATAACGCTTCAACTTCACCAGCAGCCGGCCAAGATCGTGATAAGAAGGAAATCCGTTTGGATCGAGCTGAATCGCGCGTCTCAACAAACGCTCGGCTTCCTCGTTTTCTCCGCGCTGACTCGCGATATAACCAAGGTTTTCAAGCACGTCCGGGTTGTCAGGTTGTAGCTTGAGCGCCTGCTTAAACGCAGCGACCGCTTGATCGTACTGTCCTTCCGCGCGACCCGTGTAACCGAGCAAAAAGTAGAGGTTGGCGTTGTCAGGGAAACTTTGCAGCGCCTGCGTAAACACTTCACGCGCACGGTCGTAACGTTGTCCACGAACATTCGCGACGCCGAGCCGCAGAAAATAGACCAGTTGCTTTTGCGATTGCTCGAGTGCCTTTTCGTAAAACGGAATCGACTTCTCCGCGAGCTGTTTCTTGAGCAACTCTTCACCGATCATGAAGTTGACTTCCGCAAACACCGGTCGCAGCTCGAGAGCTTTGGTCCAATACGTCAACGCCCCCTTGCTGTCATTCTTCGCGGAGGCGACCAAGCCGAGGCGATAATACGGATCTGCCTCATTCGGAGCTAAAGCCGCTGCCGACGACATCGCCTGCTGCGCTTCGTCAAGACGATCGAGGTTATAGAGCGCCAGGCTGAGGTTGTAGAGCACCTCATAAGTATTTGGCCGCAGCTCGTTCGTGCGCTGAAACAATTGCACTGCTTCCGCATACTTATGCGCCTCAGCGAGACCCAACCCGAGCGTGAACAGTGCTTTCGCGCCGCCGGCTTTCTCCAACAACGGAACGGCGTGTTTGTAATCTCCGCGCGCGGCATAGAGCGTTCCCAAATTGAACATCGCTCGTTCGTAATTAGGATCGATGCGCAAGACCTCTTCAAACTTTGCGATTGCCTCAGTCGCGCGGTTGGTTCGCGCCAACAACACACCGAGGTTCGATAAGGCACTCACGAGCTTCGGCTGCAAACGTAACGCAGCGTAATACTCCTTTTCAGCATCAGCTGTAGCGCCGCGCTGATCGAGAATCACGCCTAACAAGCTGTGAGCCTCTGCACTTCGCGGATGCGTACCGAGAACTTTCCTAACCGCCGCCTCCGCCTCTTCAAGACGACCTGCCTGGACCAGTGCTCCCGCCTCACTCAACTCCGTCTCGAGTGACGGACGCTGCGTCGCACCCACCACCGAAAAGGCTGCGAGCCAAATAAGAATAAGAGAACGTAAAACCATTACCCTATTAACCCACAAACAAGCACAAAAGGCACAAACGATCCAACAACAATCATTTGTGCTCTTGTGCCTTTTTGTGGCTACTTCTTAAAAGATAAGTTTGAGGGAGAACTCCATCTGCCGGCGTCGCTGCTCGCTGACATCGCGTCCAAAATCGTTCGTGTTATTGAAGTCTCCATTGGGGAACGAACGGTTCACGCGATTCAGCACGTTATAGGCCGAAAAGCGAAACTGCACGTTGAACGCTTCGCTGATGGCCGTTATCGGAAAATTCTTGAATAACGAGGCGTCCCAGTAAAACTGCGGCCGGCCACGAAGTACATTGCGACCAAATGTTCCTATTCGGGGAGACTTTTGACCGCCGGGGAACGTGTCAGGATCGCCTGGGAACACTTTCGCGACCGCACACCTGAATGCGTTGCGATTGACTTCGAAGCCCTGGGCTCTCTGCGTATCAGTAGGTGTCGGATCGCCGATCAGGTCTACGCGTCCGCCATCGCACGTAACGTTGAATACCGGTCCTGATTGCCACGTAACGATGTTGTTGAACTGCCATCCGCCAATCGCTGTATCAAGAGCCTTGTTCATATCAGAGCCCCAACGTCTACCGCGACCCAACGGAAAATCCCAAACGTTCGAGAAGGTGAAACGATGCCTGACATCAGTATCAGCATTGCCTCGTTCGAGCTGCGGCCTCGTTGGATCGTCCGGACCGCAATCACGCGCACTTGCACCGCCGGTACAGATACCGCCGGGTGAATCGTCTATGGCGTGTGCCCAGGTGTACGAAGTGAGGAGCGACAATCCCCTGGTAAACCGCTTTTCGAGTTTGCTTTGCAACGCATTGTAATTAGAACTACCAATGTATCGTGTAGCGGTGATCGCATTCGTACTGGCTGGAGAGACAAGTACCACTTCGCGTGAACCTGGACCACCTTGGTCGTTACCAGTGCCGATGTTCTGAAGCACCAGTAGATTTCGACCGAGTGACCCAACGTAGGCGATTTCTCCCAGCCAACCCGGCTTGAATTCATCCTGTATCGTCAGGTTGTACTGGTGATACATCTCGTCATGGCGATTTGGATCGTTGAAGAGAATGAGACCACCATTAGTCGGCGCTGCGAAACTCGTCCCCGGCGCTGCCACGGTGAATGGCGCGACTGGAACGCCCCTGTCGAACGGATTGCGCGACTGGAAAAATGTCGGACAGCCCGCTGGATTCGTGATTGGAGTACAAGCGTAACTACCTGCGCCCGTGCCCGGATTTGAAGTCAACGGTTGCGTCGCGCTGATGTCAACCGCATACAGCAAACCGTAGCCACCCCGCACGACCAAAGTCTTGTCAGCTTTGAAACCGCTGTAAGCGAAGCCGATGCGTGGTCCAAAGTTGTTTTTATCGGTATTCGCGAGGTCGCGTCCACCGGGCGCACTATCACCGGCCATTTGAATCGTCTTCGTCGCTGGATCGAAATTGGATTGTCGATCGAAGCGCTCGGTCGGCGCAGTGAAAATGTCGTAACGCAGACCGAGATTCATGGTCAAGTTGTTGTTGACTTTCCAATCGTCCTGCACAAAGAAGGCGATCTCTTTACTCGACTGGAAGTATGGACCACCCGGATCACCGCGGCCCACAAAACCAGGCTCGTAGCCGAGCAGGAAATTGGCGAGCGATGAGCCTGTGTCGTTCGGGCCAATGCCATTGTAGTTGCCTGAAACGAACCCGCTGTCCGTGGTTCCGTACTGATAGTTGCCTTTAGTGCCGTTATTGCGTCCGCCGTCGTAATTACTGTTTTGTCGGACGCGATAGTCGCCACCAAACTTGTACGATGAGTTTCCTCTGACGACCGTCACGGCATCCGCTGCGTGGAAGTTGTTAGACAAGAAATAGAATGGACCACCATCTCCCGTGAACTCAGTGGCGCGGTCTTCGTTGGTCAGGTTGTCAACAATACCCACCAACACGATTCCACTCGTGTTTGGGCTGATGTTGATGTTGGGCGCGCCAAGCTGCGCCGAGATAGTTGGACTAAAGCCGCCAGTGCCGTTAACACCAGTGTTAAAGATTCCAATCTGCACTCTCGTTACACCAAAACGCGCATCGTTCACCACGGTCGGAGAGAATATGTGCGTGTCGCCCAGAGTAAAACCTTTAGAGTTACCAAACTCATCGCCCGCGGATGGACCAGCAGGCAGATCGTTACCGGTCGGTGAACTGCCAAGTGGGAAGAAGTTGTCGCGCGATCGAGCTGTATCTGACTTGCTGTATCGACCAAAGATGCTGTTCTTGCCCGTGATGCGATGGTCGATACGAATGTCGTAGCTGTCGACATTGGCGTGTTCCTTGCGATTGGTAACGAAGTTTCGACCGGCACCCGGGAGATTCGGAAACGGGAACGCATTCACATACGCAAGACCAAATGCTGAAAATGGACCACAGCTCGGACAGTTCCGAAGATCGTTTCCCGGAATGGGCGTACCATTGGGGGCGAATATCGTTCCAGTAGGAGCAGTAACGGTGCCGCCGCTGGCTAGCCGATAATCTCGAGGCGTGCCGGGTCTTAACAGCTCACTGAAGTCGCCGACGCGCATTTTGGCCGTCGGCACCGGCACTGCCTGCGGATCACCGGTACCGCCAAAGATCGGCGTGCTGTTTCTCTGACCGTTTAGCGAGAAAAAGAAGAACGAACGGTTTCGGCCGTTGTAAAGAGATGATCCACCTTCGCCGGGTTTTGGCAAAAAAATTGGTCCACCAACGGTACCGTAGTAGTTGTGCGTCACGTAATTCGGAACTGGCGGAAATGGCGGATTGTGGAACTTACTTGCGGCGGCACTCAGAAAACGTCCCTGATAAATCTCGCCGGCAGTTCCATGAAAGTCGTTGCCACCTGACTTGAAGGTCGTGGAGATAATTCCGCCTCCGGCGCGGCCAGACTCTGCTGAAGGTACACTCGACTCAATTTTGAACTCTGCGATCGCGTCCGGTTGCGGATAGATCGCGATCTGACCAAACTGCGACTCGTTGTTGTCGACACCGTCAAGAGTAAAATTGTTGTTGGTTGCGCGGGCGCCATTAACAACCAGCACTGAGCCACCGGACTCACGAAAGCGGGTCGACTCCGTATTGTTCTGGCCGCCACCACCGTTGACGAAGTTTCCACCACCACCAAGCAAGCCGAGATTTGGACGAGTTACACCGGGCGAAAGTCCTGCCAGCAGAGTAAAGTTTCTTTGCGGGATTGGGAGATCGGTAACTTGCCTGCCGGTGATCAGATCACCGCGTACACTCGTTTCGCTTTCTATAAGCGGCGCACCCTCGGCGGTAACAGTCACTGACGAACTGCCGGTTGCGATAGTGCTGAACTTCACATCGAGCGGCAAACGGGAGTTAGTCTCAACTTGTACTGCTTCGACGGTCACCGCCTGGAAGCCCGAGCTCTCGACGGTGACGTTGTAAGCGCCTGGCTCGAGGTTGGTAACGGTGAACGCGCCGTCATCGCTGGTCTCAGCGGTGCGAACCTCTCCGGTTTTGACGCTGGTAACTTTGACCTGCGCTTTGGAGACGAGAGCATCATTTGGGTCTTTGACAGTGCCGACAATCGCGCCTTTGTTGTTCTGGGCGAAGGCGGAAGCGGCGAAAGTCAGGCTGAGCAGTCCGAACAGGAGAATCTGGGCGGTAGCGGGCAGTTTTCTCATTTCGAGTTCCTCAAAAAGTGCTGATTAGCGGCTAGAACGGCTTGCGGGTACTGGACGAAACCTAGTTTGTTGTCTCAGCGAACGAAGTTTTTAGTATAGATTTAGCGGGCTGTCAACTGTTTTTTAAGAAATATCTTTGGCCGCGGATAGACGCGGATCAGGCGGCGAAGGCGGCGGCGAACTTGCTCGCGAGGACGAGGCTCAGGGCGCCGCGTAAAGTAGGTTTTTCGCCGAGTGTTGACGGCAGGATGCGCGCCGATGGTAAGCCGCGGCGGACGCTGTTGGCGATGGTTTCGGTCAGTGCACTCTCAATCAGGTGCCAGGCGCGCGCGATCTCTCCGCCAACAACGACGGCTTCGGGACTGAAACCGATGATCAGGTTTGAGATGCCGACGCCGAGTTGGCGTGCGGTTTCCACCAGTGCGGCCTCGGCATGTGCTTCGCCGGCAAGCGCGCGATCGACGACTTCGATAAACGTAATCTCACGCTCGTTCGAAGCGCCGGACAACTTCAGGTAGCGAGCGATCGCTGCGCGCTCGGAAGAGAACGCTTCCCAGCAATCGTCGCTGCCGCACGAACACGGAACCGGCGCGCCACGTCCGATCACCATGTGACCAAATTCGCCGGCTGCGCCACGCTGGCCGCGATAAACCTGGCCGTCGAAAATGATTCCCGTGCCGACGCCTTCTGCAACCAACACAAGTATGAAGTCTCTGGCATTGTTAACTTCCGGCCTGCCAAACCAGAGTTCAGCAAGCGCAACAGCATTGGCGTCGTTGTCGATTACGACCGGCAACCCGATAGCATTCGAGATCATTTCGGAGATCGGAAGGTCGCGCCAGAGGAAGTACGGAATGTAAAGCGCTGTTCCAGTTGACGGATCGACCAGACCCGGGAGACTCACACCAACGCCCTCGATCGTGCCTTTGTAGCGTGTGACGAATTTGCGAGTGACCGCGATCACCTCACTGATGGTCTTGTCAGGATGGGTGAGAAACTCTTCCTGATCGATGACTCGCCCGGCGAGATCGCTGATCGCGATCGTTGTGCAGGTTGGTGTTATCGAAACGCCGAGGGCAATTGGACCAGCAGCACGAAGCTTGAGCAGTGTTGGTCTGCGGCCGCCGGTCGACTCGCCTTCCCCGACTTCTTCGACGAGGCCTTCCGTCTTGAGATCTTCGACGATGGCCGAGATCGTGGAGCGCTGGAGGTCAGTTTCGCGGGCGATCTCCGCGCGCGAGATCGGCTCACGCTCGCGAACATAGTTCAATACGATCTGACGATTGATGTCGCGGATCGTGTTGAGCCGGGCCGCCTGGGCCTTTCTGAGATCGAGTCGTCGCAAGTTTCAAGCTCCGGTAATCTGCGTAATCTGCGGATGGATCAATGCCCTTTCCCTTCTGTAATCGTAACGATCCTGTCAATAGCAGAGACGTCAAACACTTCGCTGCTTCCATCAGCCCACTTGATTTCGAGTTTATCGACCTTCGTCGCCGCACCCAAACCAAAGTGCAGTGTCATATCATTTTGCGAACAAAAAACCGCTCCACTCACAACATCCTGCCGTTGTCGCACGCCGCCCGCCGTCAAATAAGCAATGCTTCCGATTGCGTCGCGCGGACTCTTCTTCGCGACGTCACCAATCAATCGCACACCCAACCAATGACCAGTCGCAGTCGCAACGTTGCGGAGCATCACTGGCTTAGCATCGAGATTGTTAATTACCAGATCGAGACGCCCATCACCATCAAGATCTCCGATCGCGAGTCCTCGTCCCGGCCATGCATTTGCCAACGCGTTTCCCTGCGGAGCGCCCACACGCTCAAACTTTCCTTTGAGGTTTCGAAACAGCAGCGCCTGCTGCGCGTAACTCGTTCCCCACTGATGCTCATCTACAGCAGGGTAGACGTGACCATTTACGACAAACAGGTCCAGCCAGCCATCGTTATCGAAGTCAAGAAAACTCGTACCCCAACCGAGAAACGGAATCGAAACCTCACCAAGTCCGGCTTGAAACGTCACGTCAGTGAAGTTGTCATCACCGTCGTTGTGATAAAGCACGTTCGAATCGTCAGAGAAGTTGGTGATGTGAAAATCGATGCGTCCATCATTATCATAATCACCAACAGCGAGTCCCATGCCCGCTTGCTCGCGTCCGTTTTCGTTGAGCGCCACGCCTGACGGATAACCGATCTCTTCAAACGTGCCGTCGCCTTTATTGATGTAAAGCTGGTTCGGCGTTGAGTCGTTTACGACGATCAGATCGAGCAGTTTGTCGTCATTAACGTGAACAAAGGCGGAAGTAAAACCATAATACTTTTGCGGATCGTTGACGCCTGCCTTCACGCTTACATCTTCAAACGTACCGTCAGGTTTCTGATGATAGAGAGTGTCGTTCTCGCCGGGCAGACCGCGTGGACCACACATCACCGGTACGCCGCGAAACATGCAAAAGTTTTGTCCCACGCCACCTGACTTTGTAGCTTCACTCGGACTCGGCGGTAGATTATTAAGATCGATCTGCACGTAACCAGGAACAAAAAGATCGAGACGCCCGTCGCCGTCGTAATCGCCCCAGCTTGCTCCAGTGCTCCAGCCTTTGCGCGCGACACCCACCTTCTCGGCTACATCGGTGAACGTGCCATCGCCGTTGTTTCGATAAAGACGCGAGACTCCGAAATTGCCGACAAACATGTCGGGCCGGCCGTCGTTGTTGTAATCGCCCACCGCGACGCTGAAGCCCCAACGCTCGTTTGCGACGCCGGCTTTGTCAGTTACGTCTTCAAACTTCCAGTTACCGAGATTGTGATAAAGCGCAGCGCGTGGAGGTTTCTCTTTGCCTCGCATCGCCGCAGTCGTCGATCCGTTTACCAGATAAATGTCGGGGCGGCCGTCGCCGTCATAATCGAAAATCGCCACGCCGCCTGAAGGTGTTTCGAAGATGTAGTCTTTCGCGGCCTCTCCTGAATGATTGCGAAAGTTTGCGAGTTGCGTTTTGTCGGTTACATCTTCAAAGATAATCGGCGCGCTTGGATCGGTGATGCCGACAGTGCGACGCGACGTGTAAGTCTTCGGCGCTCCAGTCGAAGCGCCACCCGTTTGCGCAAACGTGCCCACTAAAAAGCACAAAAGATACAAAATAGCCTGGCCAAACATTTGTGCGTTCTGTGCCTTTTTGTGGCCTGCTCTTTGTGCTTTTTTGTGGCTCACTTCGCGGCAATAACCACATAATCTCTGCCGTTGTACAACCGAATGCCACCCGAATCTGTCGCCATCATCAACGGCCGCGGTCGCTTCAGTGCCTTGTCATTTGTGACTGAGACGGAAACCAGATCTTTTCCGGCGAGGTCCATCACCGTCATCTTGCCTTCAGTAGCGAAGCCAAAGCCGTAAGCACCGGGCGACAAAGATTCGCCATTGAGTGTGATGGCCGAATCGGTGATCAGGAACCCGACATACTTCGCTCTCACGTCGGCGGAGTAACCAGAGGTGTCGACCAGTCCTGAGATGACGTAACGATCTTTTCCGAAACGCGCCGCGGCTGCATTGCGCATCTGAGTCGGCGCGCTGAGACCTTGAAAGTAAAAGCCGGTGGGAACGACGCGCGCTAATTCAGCGCCAGTCAGGATCGTCGCGGCTTCCTGTGCGATGACCACACCAGTGACAGAGAGCAGTGCGAGAGCAAGAGAGAGACGTTTTAGCGAGTGTTTCATAATCTGACCTCGCGGCAAACAATACTCTCGCACCCGACTCCAGGGCAAACCGACTATCTGGCAAAGGTGGACAATGAGATCTCGATGCGCTCGGCGTTCTTCGCTTTTTTGTCCACGATCAATTGGCGTCCGGTGTCGGCGGTGAGCCAGATCTGCGCCAGAAAATATTGATCGCCAACTTTGTTAAAGACCAGTCGCTCACCGGCTTTGGTATCTTGCGAGCTGAGGGTGAGTGGCGCGTTCAGGAGCACTGTCGATTTGTCGTTGTTATTTCGTAATGTCAAAAGGTTTCCCGAGCCACGCTTGATGCTGTAAACGCCCGGTTTGAACGTCGTGTTGCCAGCGGAAAACTCAAATGGAATGTTAACTTCCACCTTGCTTGGCGCCTGCGCCTGCACACCAGCCAACGCCAACGCCAAAAACATACTTAAAACGGTAACTACTCGATAGATTTTCATACTACTTCTCCTAACTTCTCTTCCGGCAGCACTATCGCTGCTTACCTACTAACGCGACGGTTTTACAGAAATGGGCTCACGACAGATTTCTCACGCAAAGACGCAAAGTCGCAAAGAAAAACCCTCACAAACCTAATGTCTTTCTTTGCGGCTTTGCGCCTTTGCGTGAAACTCCTCTATGCTCCTGCCTGATGCCGCCGAAGTCGCAAAACATCACCGAGTTGCTCCTCGGTTACGGGCGTGGCGACAAAGACGCATTGGACCAACTGATGCCGCTAGTTTATGAAGAACTGCGTCGCCAGGCCGCGCGTTATCTACGACGTGAACAAGCCGGACACACACTGCAAACTACCGCACTGATTCATGAGGCCTATGTCCGTCTGGTCGATCAGCGAAACGTCCAATGGCAAAATCGTGCTCACTTCTTCGGCATCGCTGCGCAAATGATGCGACGAATTCTGGTGGACCACGCGCGTGCGAAAAAACGTGTGAAGCGCGGCGGCTCGGACGTGCGAGTTTCACTCGGCGAAGCAACCGTTGCGGTACAGGACCAGGGCCTCGACATCGTCGCATTGGACGAAGCGCTGGAACAACTCTCTCAGCTCGACGAGCAACAGAGCCGGGTTGTCGAGCTACGTTTCTTTAGCGGTTTGACTGTCGAAGAAACTGCCGAAGTGATGGGTATTTCGAAAGCGACTGTGAAACGCGACTGGAGCATGGCTAAAGCGTGGCTCCATCGCGAACTCAGCGGCGACGTCGACAAGCATGAGTGATCCACGGAACTGGCAACAAGTAAAACAAGTATTTGAAGGCGCTCTGGAACGCAAAGGCGCCGAGCGCCAGGAATTTCTCGATCGCGAATGTGGCGACGACACCGAGCTGCGCGAGGAAGTTGAATCGTTGCTCCGTTCTCACGAAGTCGCGGGCAGCTTTATGGAAACGCCTGCGGTGGCTCATACCACGGAGTTCTTTATTGAAGAGAGTCCAAAACTCATACCCGGCCAACGTCTCAAGCACTATCAGATCGTGAGTCTTATCGGGGCAGGTGGCATGGGGGAAGTCTATCTGGCGACCGATACGATTCTTGGTCGAAGAGTAGCGCTAAAAGTTCTGCCCGCATTCGTCAGCAAAGATCCCGACCGCCTGCGGCGCTTCACGCAGGAAGCGCGCGCGGCATCAAGACTGAGTCATCCCAACGTGTGCGTGGTCCATGAAATCGGCGAGACCGATGATGGCCGTCCATTCATCGCGATGGAATACGTGGAAGGCATGACGTTGCGACAGCGCCTGCAAAACCAGAAGCTGAAACTCGGAGACGTGCTCGACATCGCGATCCAAATCGCCGAAGGACTGATTGCCGCACACGAAGCAGGCATCATCCATCGCGACATCAAACCCGAGAACATCATGATCAGGCCCGAAGGTTACGTGAAGATACTCGACTTCGGGCTGGCGAAACTGACCGAACGACACAAAGGCGCGATGCACCTCACGATGTCGACGTTGATTTTTGATTCGTCGCCGGGAACCGTGATCGGCACCGCCGCTTACATGTCGCCGGAACAAGCGCGTGGCATCGCCGTCGACGAGCGCACCGACATTTGGGGGCTGGGCGTTGTGCTTTACGAAATGGCGTCAGGCATTCCGCCGTTTGTTGGCGAGACCGCGACGGATGTTGTTGTGGCGATTGTCGAGAAGGACCCGCCGCCTATATCGCATCACGTTGAAGACACGCCGCCGGAGTTGGAACGAATCGTAAAGAAGTCACTGCGAAAAGATCGAAACGAGCGTTATCAGATCGTCAAGGAGATGGCGATCGATCTTCGCAGCCTACGTAGAGAGCTGGAAGTGAACTCAATGCTCGATCATTCGCTTGCGCCGAGCGCCGGATCGCATGGCGCCGAATACACAAGAGATCGAAAAGTCGAGACAAATAAGTTAAAGCAAGCGGACACCGTCCTTCTTAAAACAGAAAGCAGGAGAACTATCTGGATTGCGTTGGCCGCAGGCATCCTACTCGTTCTCGCAGCGGCGGGCTTCGGAATTTACAAGCTGCGTCCGCGAACTGAAACAAAGACGCGTGTGCCTTTCGAACGGATCGATGTCACGAAGCTAACTACCAATGGAAACGCTTTGATGGCAGCGATATCGCCTGACGGCAAGTACGTTACGTACGTGACGGCAGAGAGTGGAAAGCAGAGCCTTTGGCTGCGACAGGTCGCTATCAATAGCAATGCCCAGCTAATCGCGCCGCGAGAAGGACGATATCTCGGCATCGCCATCTCGCCTGACGGCAACTATGTCTATTTTGGCTATGCCGGATCTGAGCGCAACGACGCCGGACAGATCTACAAGCTACCAATACTCGGAATCGGAGCGATAGCGACGAGAATTGATTTGCAGGACGGTCTGTACGCTATGTCGCACGATCGTAAGCGAATAGCTTTCATTCGTTATGACCCGCCTAATCAAACGGACTCGCTCGTGGTGACGAACGCTGACGGCACTGGTGAGCAGGTTATCGCGACACGCAAATGGCCGCAGCGATTCGCCTTTGATGTGCTAACACGACCAGAGTGGACCGCGGACGATCGAACGCTCATGTTACCGATGCTCAGTTCGGATCCTGCCAATAAGGCCGACACCGCCGGCAATTACACCGTCGCCGTCTACGAAAAGGATCTCATTACCGGTGCAGAGCGCGCGATTCCGCTGTCATCTCAAATATTTGACGAGGTGGGCCGGCTGACGGTGTTACCTGACGGCAGTGGCGTGATCATGTTGGCGAAAGCTCACGGCGCGTCGTTCGTTCAGATCTGGCAGCTCTTTCGGGATGGTTCGCTGCGCAGCGTGACCAATGATCTCAGTGACTACCGGGAACTGAGTTTGCGCACGGATGGCAGTGCTCTCGTCACCGTTCAAGCGCAAACTCTCTCGCGACTTTGGCTGCTGCGGCCGGGCGAATCAAAGCCAACGCCGATCACCTCCGGCACCAGCAGGTATTACGACCTCTCTATAGCGCCTGACGACAAGATCATCTATGCATCAGACGCCAGTGGCATGGCTGATATTTTCGAGATCGCTTCAACCGGCGGCGATCCGAGGCCGCTAACTTCCGCGGGCGGGCGAAACTATGCGCCGGTTGTTTCTCCTGACAATCATTACATTGTCTTTCACTCGAACCGCACCGGTGTGTTTCAGCTCTGGAGAATCGATCGCGACGGTGGCAGTCCAAAGCAGTTAACTTTCGGAGCGACAGAGAGCACGTGGCCTGTCATCTCGCCTGATGGAAAGTGGATCGTGTACCAGCATTACGAGCCAGGCACTCGCTACGGTCTCTGGCGCGTGCCGATCGAGGGCGGCAAGCCGCAGCCAGTCATTGAAGTTGATGCAATCAGACCGACCATTTCTCCCGATGGAAAGTTTATTGCCTTTTGGTACAACGATGCGCAGCAAACCTCGCGCTGGAGATTGAAGGTGGCAGAGTTCGAGAGTGGTGCGACATTTAACGTATTTGACGTGGCGCCGACGGTGCAGGTTCAATGGGATACGCCTCTGCATTGGAGTCCCGATAGTCGCTATCTCGTTTATGTCGATCATAGCGGCGGCAACGATAACCTCTGGGGACAACCGATTGATGGCGGCGCGCCGAGGCAGTTAACGAAATTTGAGGACAGCAAGATTTTTGCGTTTGGCTGGTTGAAGAATGGCGCCGTGGTCGCATCGCTCGGCGTGGTTGCGAGCGATGTGGTGTTGATTAAGGATGCAAATAGATGATAGGTCCTATAGGACCTATTGGACCTATAAAAATGAGAGGGCTTTTGGATGACTGAGGCGAAGCGCGTGGGAGTTCTAACCGGGGGTGGTGATGCGCCCGGCTTGAACCCTGCAATCAAAGGTTTGGTTTATCGTGGTTCGGAGCTGGGTCTTCAAGTTATCGGTTTGTTCGACGGGTGGCGCAGCTTGATAAATCCGCTTCCAGACGTGCTGCCACTTGACCGTGAGACAGTGCGTCGCTGGGACCGCGATGGCGGTACCAATCTCGGTTCGTCGCGCACTAATCCTTTCAAACAAGTGGGCGAGGACGGTGAATTACGCGATCGCTCACACGAAGTCGAAGAGAACATCGAGAAGCTCAAGCTCGATGCGCTAGTTGTTTGTGGCGGCGAAGATACGCTCGGAGTTGCGGCTACTCTCGCGCAACGAGGAGTTCCGATCATTGGCGTGCCGAAAACGATCGATAAAGATCTTGCAGGCACTGATTACACACTCGGTTTTGACACCGCGCTGAGAAATATCTCCGAAGTCATCGAACGATCGCGAACACCAGCCGGATCGCATGGCTGGGTACAGATTGTCGAAGTGATGGGACGACA
This sequence comes from Pyrinomonadaceae bacterium, assembly GCA_035248565.1. Lineage (GTDB taxonomy): Bacteria > Acidobacteriota > Blastocatellia > Pyrinomonadales > Pyrinomonadaceae > PSRF01. Next base: position 53,330 of record DATFHH010000101.1, read on the forward strand.
TGCTGGTCACCTCGCGCTCTGGTCCGGAGTTGCCGGACAAGCGCATTTAATCCTGATTCCCGAATATCCGTTTCGGTACGAGAGAGTTTTCCACTTGTTGAGTGCTCGTTTGGGTGAGTCGAGTTTGAGTCGTGGTTTGTCACGCAGACCGCGTTACTCAGTGATCGTGGTTGCGGAAGGCGCGCGTGCGGACGATGGCGAGATGGTGACGATTGACGATCGTCACGACTCTTTCGGACACGTGCGGCTGGGCGGGATTGGAGAAGTTTTGGCGAGACGAGTTGCCGCCGAGACTCCTTACGAAGCGCGGGCGGTCGTGTTGGGCCATCCACAACGCGGCGGTCAGCCAAGCCCGATCGATCGCATCATGGGATTGATGTTTGGAGCGCGTGCGGCTGAGGCAGTGGCTGAGAATCGTTTTGGAAAGATGGTCTCTGCGCGAGGTGTCGCGCCCGCATGTGAGTTGTCGTTCGTCGATATCTCAACGGTGCAAGGGAAGATCAACCTTGTGGATGTTGAGCGATACTACGACACTGAGAGATATCACCTCAAAGGCATTGGAATGTAGGCCATCCGTAAAATCCGCGGCTAATATTACTGCGGATTAAAGGGCTCGTCCTGGGTCAATCTATGATGAACACGCGACACGAGATCCGGTATCGTCGGATCGTCGCTCGACTTCGGCACGATCTTCGGATCGGGCGCGATTACCGGCCGGATCATCTTCTGCTGTAATTGCTCGCGCGCATCCATCATCCAGCCGAAGCCTCTGAAGATGTAAGTCAGCAGCGTGCGATCGGCTTCTTCAACTCCCAAAGCTTCCTGCACACACCAGGCGCCGAAATCAGTATTCGCCGTCAAACGCAACGGCGGACTGTCTTCCTTACCCGGCTTCAGCACTCCATTCACAAACGCCGTGAGATAAATCAGCCTCGCGATTGAAAGACGTTCGTGCTGGCGTGGCGTGATTGTCAACTCTCCGGCATCGATTGCCTTAAACACCGGATCGATATAGATCGCTGGTCGCGGATCCTGCTGCACGTGATTGCCTCTTCCGGCGGCTGCGATCTCCGGATGACCAAAAGTCGGCAAACCTCCCGTCAACATCTTCTCGCGAATTCTTTCTGCGCGTTGTTCCGGAGCCAGCGGCTCGAGCTCCTGAACGAAGTCTGACATGTCATGAATCGCGCCGAAGTGTCGCGCGCCGTCGAGCGCCATGTGCGACGCGATGAAGAAGTCGATCACTGAAAAGGTATGCAGCGTCGCCATGTATCTCGCCACCATGCTCGAACCGGCTGAGCCGTGATGGATCTGAATCGTGCCCATGCGTTCGAGGATCGCTCGCTCGTGCTCGTTGGCATGACGGCCCAGGATAAGGCTGTAACAGATCTGAAACGCGTTTCTCTTCTGCTTTGCTTCCTCTTCAATGAATTGGCGCGTGCCCGTGGCGAGATCCTTGTCAGTGATCTGCGGATTATTTGCCAGCACACAATTCATGTATGCCGAGATTCCGCCGACCGCGACGTTCTCCATGTGGACTTCAATCATCTCGACCAGCAACGACTGAGCATCGCGTTCGTCGTGCATGCCACGGTCCTGGTGTTCTTGTCGTCCTAGCTTCGCTTTCCTGAGAATCGCAAAATGGTGCATCGCCACTTCCGGCCCGAGAACCGGAAATCTCTTGACGAACGCAGCGACGTCGTCAATCAGCGGACCGCTCTTTTCTTTGATTCCAAGACTTTGAAAAAATTTCTGATCGACAAAAGCAGCGAGTTCGGCAGTGTTCCCTTTTTCTCCAAAAAGGCCGGTGTAAATCACTTCAATCGGACCAACTCCACCGCGCACGATCTCGGATTCCGGCACGGTGCCTCGGATCGTGAACGATCTTATATCCAACGTAATTTCAGTTCCGTTACAGTCAACTGGCGTGTGGTGCAATACCGGGTTGGCGATGATTCCGGTCGAGGCGGGCATGGTAGCGAAGTAACCGAGCGCTGTTGCAATTGATTTCTCGCCGAGTTCTTCAGCCCTCGCGATAGCTTGCTTGACCGGATTGTATTCAGGCGCCGGCGGCACCACGGAGAATGTATTGTGGGTCAAATCTTCCTCCATGATCAGAGCGATCCCTTTTGGTCTAAGCATAACGAATTATTGCTCGCAGCAACAACTCGCTCCGCGACGAGAGCCTCCTTGGAGTGCGGCGACCTGGCGGCGCTTTTGCCTCGATCAAGCGCGATCGATGACAAAGCGGCGCCAGGTCGCCACACTCCAAGGAGGCCCTTATCTTCGCGCGCTTATTTTCGGCTGGCGGCGCCGGCAATAAGCTCAACCAGCGTCGAAGGTGGTGAGAGGCCGTAGGCTCTGGTCCAGTAGTTGACCATATCGTTACCGATCATGATCATCGGCGTGTGATTGTTCTTATCGCTCACCGCCGCGCCTAATCCCCTTAACAGCGAATCGATCTCAGACTTGTCGCCAGTCACAAACGTCCAGCCAGGCCCGGCATTAAACTTTTCGGCGAAGTCGTGCAGGCGTTCGGGAGTGTCGACTGTTGGATCGACACTGATCGAGATCAACTGCACGTCGAGATCGCGCTGCATGGCGTTCTGCTGAACGCGGCGAAAAGTTGCAGTTAACGGCGGACAACTGGCGGTGCAGGTCGTAAAGATGAAATTAATCGCGACTGTCTTGCCTTTGACGAGATCGGTGTAAAAGTTGAGCTGCCTGCCGTTTTGATCGTAGATGTGGACATCAGGAATCTTCGCTGAAGAAAACGATGTGCCCGGGCTTGGATCGGCTGCCGCTAGAGCGGGATTGCTGTCCGGCGTAACGGCGCGAAGTTTCATGCCGCACTTGCGACAATGGCCAGGTTTTGTCGAGGTGACGTCCGGGTGCATCGGGCAAGCGTAAACAACGGATGCCGCCGTAGATTTTTGGTTTGCCGAGCGACGTGTCTGTGCGGGCGCCGAGGCAGTGACGATGAGAAAGAGGAATAATGAGGTAATTAGTAAACGCATAACTTAGTGCCAATCTTTCCAGGGATGGATAGGACGTTCAGGATGAACAAGAGTTATCATGTAAATCCTTCGAAATCTTGTAAATCCTGTTCTACTGTGGTTGCGCGCCTTTGTCGTTAATCACACTCTCGACAACTTTCATCAACTCATCGCTCTTCGCGAGTCCAAACGCCTTCTTCCAAAGTCCGGTTCGTTCGTTGCCGATGATGATGATGTTTAGATGATCCTGCTTGTCTTCGACAAACTGACCAAGCTTCTTAAGCGCGAAATCAACGCTTGCTTTGTCGCCGGTGAGAAAGTACCAGCCGGGCCGGGCATTCAGTTTTTTCGCATAGGCTTTCAGAGCGGTGGGCGTATCGACGGTAGGATCGACACTGATCGAGATGATGTTCGCATCTTTGCCGAGCCGGTCGCCGAGCGCTTCCTGTAACTTCTCGAGGTTGCGGTTCATCGGTAAACAACTGGCCTGACAGGTAGCAAAAAAGGAGTTGATAATGACTGTCTTGCCTTTTAGCAGATCAGTGTAAAAGCGCATCTTCTCGCCGTTCTGATTAATCAGGACTGTGTCAGTGAAATACTTCTCCGCCGGTGATTGAGCTGCTTCTTGTGCCTTACTCTGAGTTGAGCTCAATGTGATGAAGAAAAGAGCGATTATGCAGACGGCAACACGCGTGTGAGTTGTTCCCATAGCGATTCCTCTTGAAGATGATTGACGACATACTACACGGATGCGCTGGGCAATACAAAATTTTATCCGCAGATTACACCGATTAACGAAAAGGCGCGGCGGTTTTGGGCCGTCGCGCCTAGTCTTATGTGGTCATCGTCCTCACCCCGACAACCACTTGGATGGAAGGATTCACCAACCATCTAATTGGCAAGAACTATAGCAAGTTTCCGGCAAAGGCGCAAAAGCTCGTCGCCTTTGCGTGAAAATCATCTTCGCGTTGCTATGTCCCACAGCCACAAAATCAGGAAAAACCCATAAAACAACGCCAGCGCTACCAACGCCAAGCGTCGCCACAGCGGCGGCCGCAACGCAACCGGCAGCAAACGCGTGTTCACGTACAGCAAATGCAGCGAGCTGATGATAAACACGATGCCCGCCATGTTTGCGCTCAACGAGAGCAGCACGATCGGTTGTGTCAAACGCAGCGCGACAATGCCCCACAACGAAATTACGACCAGCACCGAATAATAAACGACACGCACGTCTCCACCGCGCCACGCACGAATGCGCGAACTGCCAGTCCAGAGAATGTCGGTGATCGCGCGCGTCATTCCTTCGAGAATATCAAGCTGCGTCTTGAATAAGATCCAGACGCCGAGGATCGCGATCGCCCCACCGAAGATCGCGCCTTTCTGTGAAGCGACTGCCTGGGCCAACGCAGCTGCTATTCCGAGTCCGCGAATGTCGCTGCCAGCGGAAACAAATGTGACGTACAACAATGCCGGCAGACCCATTCCAAGTATCGCGCCGGTGAAGTAAACACCCCACTGGTCCACACGAACGATCCGCCACCATCCACGCCAACGATCGAGCGATTCCGCGTTCGGCACGAACGTGCTTCCCGAGTGGGCCAACGCGACTTTCTTCCCGCCGACTGCCGCCGGGATAAAACCGACACTGCTGCTCATGCCGTAGCCTTTGTCTCGCGCCCAGTTACTCAACGTCAGATTCGCAACACCGCCGCCACCGGCGTAAGCAGCAAACGCGCCGATCAAAAAGAAATCAGCACCAGCCGGAACGAATTGAAACGAACTGCTTCGCACGTCGTAACCGGCGAATCCCGCAATTGCAGCGCCCCAGGTTGAGAGTGGCACGAAGAGAACAGCGAGTGCGCCAAGTCCACCGATGATCAGTGCAACCATGATCCAGTTGAGATACTCGAGCGTGCGTTCGATGCGCCGGCCGACCAACAATATCAGCCCACACATCAAAAATAGTCCGACGCCGATCGCGTAAACCATTCCGGCTTCACCGGCGACTGGTAATCGTTTCGCAAAAAGAAAGAAGACCGCGCCTGCTGCGGCGCCCGCCCAACCCGGCCAGCCCATCTGAAGAAAGTAAAGAATGGAGTAGAACCACGCCCAGAAAGTCGAGTGCGGGCGCATTCGCATGAAGCCGGTGAATATTGGCTCGCCGGTGGCTATCGTGTAACGCATCAATTCGACGTTGAGTAACGTCTGAAGTAATGCAGCGACGCCGACCACCCACAACAACGACAGCCCATACTTCACAAATGCTGCTGGTCCAAGTAGAAATTCACCACTTCCGATCGACACACCGAGCGCGATCACACCTGGACCAATCGCACTGAACCAGCCGAGACCTTGTGGTCGTGGCGCGGCCGGCAGTTCGCCGATTCGCCACGGGTCGAGTCCGGAGCGTGCTTCCGGTGCGATGGTTTCGGCGGTTCGCATACTCGCGGCGGCTCCTTGGAGTGCGGCGGCCTGGCGCCGCTTTGGCCCGATCTTGCGCGTTGGTAACAAAGCGGCGCCAGGCCGCCGCACTCCAAGGAAGCAGAGCTTAATGCACTTGTGGTTTGCGTTGAACCCCTATTATTGTTTTATCTCATGAACGCGACTGTTCCGATCCGGCTGGCTGCGCCTGTTGACGCGGCAAAGATCACGAATGTGATCAATGCCGCATTTCGTGTTGCGGAAGGATTTTTTGTTGATGGACTGCGCATCTCCCAGGCGGAAGTTGAACAACTGCTGACCAAGGGCACTTTTCTTTGCGCTGAAACTGACGGCCAGCTTAATGGCTGTGTCTACGTTGAAATGCGCGGCGAGCGATCGTATCTGGGCTTGCTGTCGGTCGATCCGGTTTGCCAGCACGCCGGTCTGGGTTCATTGTTGATGAGCACCGCTGAGAACTATTGCCGCGAACGAGGATCTCGTTTCATGGACATTTACATCGTCAATTTACGAACAGAACTGCCTCCGTTTTACAGCCGCCGCGGCTACGTTGAGACTGGCACGACTCCGTTTCCGGAAGACGTTCCGACAAGAATACCCTGCCACTTTATCAACATGTCGAAGCCACTCTAAGCTCGTGAGTCCATCGTCAACACCAGCCGAAGTATTATCAATCGATGGACGCGAAGTGCGCGTCACCAATCCTGACAAGCCGTATTTTTCGCTGGAAACGAAACTCACGAAGCTCGATCTAGTTCGCTACTATCTATCAGTCGCACCCGGCGCGCTCGCGGGAATTCGCGATCGACCGATCGTGCTGAAACGGTTCGTAGACGGTGCTGAAGGTCAGGCTTTCTATCAAAAGCGCGCCCCAACTAATCGTCCGGTGTGGTTACGCACTGCGACGCTGTCGTTTCCTTCCGGTCGCATCGCGGAAGAAGTTGTGGTCGACGATGCAGCGGGGCTGGCGTGGATCGTAAATTTGGGTTGCATCGAGCTTCACCCGCATCCGGTGCGTTCGCGCGATCTGGATCATCCTGACGAATTGCGCGTCGATCTCGATCCGGGTCCAGGTGTCGAGTGGAAGAACGTCCGGACAGTTGCGCTAGAAGTGAAAGCTCTACTCGAAGAGATGGGCTTGCGTGGTTGGCCCAAGACCAGTGGCTCGCGCGGCATGCACGTTAATATCAGAATTCAGCCGCATTGGAATTTCAGCGAAGTGCGACGTGCGGCAGTGGCGTTGTCGCGCGAAATCGAGCGGCGCGTACCGAAACTTGCGAGTTCGAAGTGGTGGAAGGAAGAACGTCACGGCGTTTTCCTCGATTACAACCAGAACGCGAAGGATCGCACCACGTGCTCGGCCTACTCGGTGCGTCCACTTCCCGATGCCCGCGTCTCAATGCCGTTGCATTGGGATGACGTTCCCGATTGCGACCCTGCTGATTTCACCGTGCTGACGGTGCCGAAGCATTTTGCAGAGTTTGGAGATCCGCATGCTGAAATGGATGCTTTCGCCGGCTCGCTCGAAAAGTTACTTGAGCTCGCAGACCGCGATGAAGCCTCAGGTCTTGGCGACGCGCCCTGGCCGCCACACTTCCGCAAGATGGCGGGTGAAGGAACACGCGTCGCTCCTTCGCGTGCAGCGGCAAAGAAGAAACGAACGCGCATGCCGCTGCTTGTGATCGCGAATTCACCTGATAAGAAAGCAGCATTAGCGGGACTCGAACGGTGGAAAGCGAAGTATCCGAAGGTGGCGAAACTTCTTGCTGTGGATGACGTGCTGGTTGATTCGATGCGCGGGCGTTCATCCACCTGGACACGCATTCGAGTAAACTTGCGGCACGTCCCTGAAAAGCTGCGTCCAAAACAGGAAACACCCGATCCCGACGACGATCCAACTCGCGAATGGCGTGAGTCACATCGAAAATAATCCGCGTTCATCCCCGGCTAAAGATCGACTCAATCTCATGCGGCGGCACGACTTCTAACTGCTCGTACGTGCAATCGCTCGGCTTCTTATCAAAGCGCCAGCGCCGAAACTGCGCTGTATGCCGAAATCGATTGCCCTGCATGTGATCGTAAGCAACCTCCACGACGAGCTCGGGCCGTATCGGCTCCCACGATAAATCTTTCCCCTGGCTCCAGCGACTCTGCGCACCCGGAACGCGATTGATCTCATCTCCCGCCCACTCCTTCCACGGGTGCGACGCAAGCGCGTTTTTGCGATAAGGCTTTAGGAATTCAACCAGCTCAAACCGTTTCTGATCGGTAAAGCTCGCACACACGCCGACATGCTGTAACTTTCCCCCATCGTTGAAGAGTCCGAGCAACAGCGATCCAATGCGATCGCGTTCACCTTTCTTATGCCAACGAAATCCCGCGACCACACAATCGCACTCGCGCTCGTGCTTCACTTTAAACATCACTCGCTTGTTCGATTCGTAAGTTCCTGCAACTGGTTTCGCGACGACGCCGTCGAGACCAGCACCTTCGAAACGTCGAAACCAATCAGACGCGACGAAGAAATCGCGTGTCGCGGGTGTCAGATGCAGCGGCGGTTTAACTGATGAAAGTAACGCTTCGAGTCTGCGGCGACGATCCTCGAACGGTTGTTCACGCAAGTCTCGTTTACCTTCGGCGAGCAAATCGAAGAAAACTATCGACGCCGGTATCTGTTCCGAGAGCAGTTTTACTCGTGAGGCTGCAGGATGAAGACGAAGCTGAAGCGAATCGAAGTCGAGCGCGCCCTTCTGTGCGATTACGACTTCGCCATCAAGCACGCACTTCGTTGGCAGTTGCTTCAGCAGCGGTTCGATCAGTTCCGGAAAATAGCGATTCAAAGGCTTCTCGTCGCGGCTCTGAATCATGACTTCCTTGCCATCGCGAAAAATCAGAGCGCGAAATCCGTCCCATTTCGGCTCAAAGATCCATTCACCCATCGTCGGAAGTTGGATTACGCGCTTGGCAAGCATCGGCAGAATCGGCGGATTCACGGGAAGCTGCATAGCCGGTAATCTGCCGAATCCGGAGCCAAACTTCAACCCGGAATGAACGAGCCCACGGAAGCGTTCTGGGCGTATCGCTTCCGCGGGCTCTGTGTGGCCCCCTCACCAAGGCCACTTTCTGAGATTCAAGATCACCGGATCTCAAATCTCAGATCTGGCTGCACTCAGCAACATATCTCGCGAGGCGCCGAGCACAGCCCGTACTTGATCGCGACTGACCATCGGAAACTGATCGAGAAAAGTATCCATGGTCTGATCGTCTTCCAGAAATTCAAAGAGAAGCTTGATCGGCACGGATGTTCCCACAAAAACTGCGCTGTTCTTTTGCGGATCACATTCGATCACGTCTTGAAGCTTCATTACTTTCAAGGACCCCCGCGAGTCCGCAGAAGTAGTTTCCGCAGCGCCGCATACTTCCGCGGACTCAACCTGGCCCGCCACCAGGTCCACTCAAGCTCAGTTTTCTATTTACAATTTAGGCCGAATGCTTACGACGAATGTGAGCATCGCCGGCGACTTTGAACACCCTAAACTCGCGGCGGCAATCGTAAACAGAGACATCTTACTCTCATCAGAGAGTTTATGCAAGCTAAATTTCCGAAATAGAACATTTTCAGAAATCCATCCACAGATTACGCAGATTATTTTGTAGAATCTGTGTAATCTGTGGATGGCTTGCGCGAATCGCCTGTTTGGTAGCATCTTTCGTTTATGTCTGATGACTTTTCCGAGCTTGCTTCGAGTCTAGCTGCGACGGCGAAGAGTTTTTACGCGCGCGGCTGGATGCTCGGCACCAGCGGCAATTTGAGCGCGGTGGTCCAGCGCGATCCGCTGCTCCTGGCGATGAGTCCGAGCGGTCTGGATAAAGGCGAACTGGCGCCCAATCAACTGCTTTCGATCGATGAGAATGCTAGGATTGTGAGTCAACATAACGGCAAACCATCTGACGAGAGTCTGCTTCATATTCGCATCGTAAAAGAACGAGGCGCAGGCGCAGTGCTGCACACTCACTCGGTTTGGAACACGATGCTTTCCGATCTTTATGCCTCGGACGGCGGCATCAGGATCGAAGGTTACGAGATGTTGAAGGGATTGCAGGGAGTGAATACACATGAACACTCCGAGTGGCTGCCGATCATCGAAAACTCTCAAGACATGCCCGCCCTGGCAGAGACAATCAGCAAGACTCTCAACGAGCACAAAGCCGCACATGGTTTTCTGTTGCGACGTCACGGTCTCTATTCATGGGGCGACACGTTGGCCCAAGCCAGGCGACACATCGAGATTCTGGAATTTCTGCTCGAAACGATTGGACGAACCGCTCTTATAACAGCGCAGAGGAGAGGTTAAGATTGGCTTTAGTAACAATCCTCAATGAACACAAAATGCTGAGAACGCCTGATGAGATCGCGTCAGGTCTGGCGAGTTACGGCATCGACTACGAACGATGGACGCCGAAGCATCCGGTTTCCGACAACGCGCCTGCTGAAGAGATCCTGCAAGCCTACGCTCGCGAGATTGAAGCACTGAAAACTCGCGGTGGTTATGTCACCGCTGATGTAATCGACGTCACTCCAGCGACTCCCGGTCTCGAAGAGATGTTGGCGAAATTCAGTCGCGAACACTGGCACGACGAAGACGAAGTGAGATTCATCATCGCCGGTCACGGTCTGTTCCACATTCACTCGACAACCGGCGCGGTGTTGGCGATTGAAGTGGAGGCAGGCGATCTAATTCGTGTGCCACGCGGAACGCTGCACTGGTTCAGCCTTTGTGCTGATCGGCGTATCAGGGCGATCCGTTTGTTTCAGAACACCGCAGGTTGGACACCGCATTACACTGACAGTGGCGTCGATGAGAAGTTTCTTCCCGTCTGCTTTAGCGTCGCGCATCTCGCAGGCAAGCAAGCCACCACGCCATGAACCCGTTGGACGAAGAGCTGCGCGCGATCCTGCTCGACATCGAGGGCACGACCACTCCGATTGCTTTTGTTCATGAAGTGCTTTTTTCTTACGCGCGCGAACATGCAAGAGAGTTTCTGACAAGCAATATCGATTCGGAAGAGGTGCGGGCTGATATCGCACTGCTGCGCGAGGAGCACGCGTTGGACATCAGCAACGATCTTCATCCACCGTTGCTTGCTGATGAAATCGAGTCTCTCGCTGGTTATATCGACTGGCTGATCGCTCGCGATCGCAAATCAACGGGCCTGAAGGCTTTGCAGGGAAAGATTTGGCGGCAGGGTTATCTCGAAGGATCTTTAAAGGCGCAGGTGTTTGCCGATGTGGCGCCGGCATTCGAACGCTGGCACAGCGCAGGTTTGAGCATCAACATCTTTTCATCAGGCAGCGTCTTGGCCCAGCAACTCCTTTTCGCACATACTGACGTAGGCGATCTCACGAGTTTTATCGACAATTACTTCGATACGAATGTCGGGAAGAAAGGAGAGGCAGACAGTTACGGCCGCATCGCCGCGGCGTTAGATCTCGCTTCAAACCAAATCGTCTTCATCTCCGACGTCGTCGCTGAGCTCGATGCGGCGAAAGAGGCGGAGATGAAGACACTTCTTTCGCTCCGGCCCGGCAATCAACCGCAGCCGCGCACAAATCACCAAGTGATCCACAGCTTCGACCAAATCCATAAAAATCCATGAAATCCGTGGCTAAATCTAGCTGCGGATGACACGGATCATCGTGTCAATCATGTCTTATAATGACATCGAAGTAGTAGAAGCCGATGTCTTCGCTCCTACCCCCTTCCGCAACGCCACTCAATTTGAGTTCGTATTGGCCTGGCTTGAGAGCAGTCGCCGGGAGTGTTAGCCCAACGGCTCGTGCGCCGCGGTGTGCGCGCGCAGTTAGATTCTCGCGAGTCCAAATTTGACGTCCCGCGACCGTACGCAGTTCAGCAGAGAATGTCTGGTACGGTTCTTCCGGATCGATCCCGATCTGCAACCGTACTAGCCGCGCATTTTCCGGCAGAAGCAGCTTTGGCTTTTCACCCGCGCCGCGCGACATTCCAGGCAGCAAGGTCAAGGCGGCAATGATCGGTCTTGGCGCGGGATTCGTCGTCTCTGCAGTTTCACTCAACTGACGCAACGAGTCTTCACTTTGTTCGCGCTGTTGCTTCTCTTGGTTCAGCCGCGCTGCTAATTCTTCGTTTTGTCGTCGCTCGGTTTCCACTTGTTGTTGCAACGACTGCCGTTCAGTTTGTCGCGACTGATTCTCCGCCTGGAGTTGCGTCAGCTGTGTGCGCAGACGCAGTGTTTCAGTCATCAGCCACGCGCCGCCGAGCAAGATCAGCAATACGATTGCCGCGAAGGCAAACCGCGCTGCCGGATTCAATCCACGAATAAAAGCCTCGAGCGACTCGCGCCACGAGACCGTCCGCGGTGTTAGTTCAATCTTTTTGGGAACGGTACTTTCAGCGGCGACTTTGGCGAATGCCTTTGCAAACTCGACGCGCTTGCGTCGCTCGGCGGACGCGAGGAATCTACTTTCAAACTTGCGCCGCTCGGTTTCCGAAAGTTCATGGCGCACGTACTCGTCGATCAGATCGTTCTCGACCGCCGTAATCGCCGTGAGGTAGTCCTCATCCTCAAACGCGCGGTCCTCGATCTCAATCTGCTGCTCTTCCGGCAACTCACCCAGCAGATACTGGGCAATCAGTTTTTCACTGTTCAGGTCAACGGCCATTCATTTGTGCTCAGAACTAAAAGTGGGGACCTTCCATTTACTAGTGGCTGAAAAAGACTTTCCATCACCGGAAATATTTCAGGCCCGTTCCAAACACTCCTCGACGCATCCCTGAAGTCGTTCGCGTAGCCGTAAAGCCCTCATTCGCAAAGTATTAACTGGAATCCTCAGCCGCTCCATCAGTCGCTTGCGATTCTGGATCTTTTCACCTTTTTCGCCCTGGTAATATTGCAAAATCAGCTCGCGGTTCTCAGTCGACAGCGTTTGCAGACAACTCTGGAGACACGTTACACGGTTCTCGCCGTCGTCTGAATCTGAATGGGCCTCGCTCGCGGTGCCCATCTCCGTGAGCGCCGACTGCTCTCGCTGCCGGCTCTTGATGATCTCGAGTAACAGCAGGCGGGCGACGCCCATCGCGTAACCGAAGGAATTCAAGATCTCTTCCCCTTCCGCAACTTTCCTGGCCACTCGGTTGATGGTCTCGTCGGCGTGATCTTCGGGAAATGAGCAACCCCGCCACTCAAAAAAGCGCATGAGGTTGCTACGAATCTCGAGATACTTTTGACTGCCACTCTCGCGATCGCCGCTGCCCAACATCAGCAACAATTTGTCGAACGCATCCTGCGTCAGCGTCCACTTTTGTCGCGCGGCGGCAGACTGACTGGATGAGTCAGTTGCGCTTTGAACGTGATCCTGCCCATCAAACATAAGAATTGCGAAATGCGAATTTCGAATTGCAAATTTAAGATGGGAGGTTCAGAAGCGAATTGCGAAATGCGAATTTCCCTTACCGTTTGATCGCGTCGTAAAGCTGTCGCGCCATGTCAGCGTCAAGCACCTTGAGGGTTTCGTATTGGACCATCGCTGCGTTCTTGTCGTTTATCGCATAGTACGTGAGGGCGAGGTTGAAATAAGCCTGGGCCAGCTTTGGTCTAAGTTTAATGACTTCTTTGTACGACTCAATCGCTTCCGAATAACGACCAGCATTGTAGAGGGTCAGACCGAGATTGAAATGCGCGGCAGCGTTGGTCGGTTCAATTTCCGCGGCTTTCTTGAGCGCGTTGGCAGCATCTTCGTAACGCTTCAAACCATTGTAAGCATTGCCGAGATTCTTGTAAGCGTAGGAACGAATCTCATTTCGTTCCTGGAATCCCGTCTTGTAAGCCTCGCCAGTCTCACCGAGCAACTTGATCGCCTGTAGACTCGCATCCACTGCATCCTGATAACGTTCGCTGTGATTGTAAGCGAAACTCAGATTGTTATAGACCTCTGGACTCGACGGATCACTCTTCAACGTTTGTTGATAGACATCAATCGCCTCGGGATAACGGTTCAGTCGCGCCAGTGAAAATGCGAGTGGCAAATACGCTGCGCCGTAATCTGGTTTAATCTTGAGAGCTTTCTGGTAAGAATCGACGGCTTCGGCAAAGCGGCCCTGGTCCACAAAGACATTTCCCAGTCCGGCAAAACCACGAGCATCATCCGGAGCAACTTGTGCTGCGAGTCGATACTGCTGTTCGGCTTCGTCGTAGCGCGGCTTTACAGCACTACGAGCTGCATTGGCGCGAGCGAGAATGGTGTCCTGCTGACGGATTGGCGGTTTGCGAACGGTCTTAACCCGGCCGCCACCAGTAGCGCCGCCACTGGTCGATAGATTTACCGTCGGGTTTTGGGGCGCGCGAAAGACTAAAGCCGCGCCGCCGGTAATGTCGCGAACGAGACTGCCGCCGCCCGTGATGTCCTGGGCGGTAACCCATGCGATGGGTGACAGGGCAATAAAGAGAGCCAGGCAGAACAAGAAAAGCCGATTTCTCATGGGTAAATCGTTAACCTCCGGCGAAGATTACAACTCATTCCGCGCGCGGATACAAGCTCTTGGGGCCACAAAAGGCACAAAGTGGCTTACTTTAGGTCGTCGAGCTGTAGACCAATTGGCTCCGCACCCGTTCCCTTCAATCCGTCGAGAACACGTGCGACTTCGCCGTAAGTAATGCTTCGCGGGGCTTTGATGAAGACAGTCTTTTCAATCCGCTGCTCCTCTGGAATATCCGGCCTCAAAATCATGTCTTCTCGATAGGCATGATTTCGCGCGCGATCTTGAAAGGTTGTGATGAGTTTCGAAATTAGCGGAGAAAGATTGTCAACGGTGCCCATATCAGCCAACTGATTGAGCTTCAAAGTGCGATCGAGTTCGATAGTCACGACCAATGTGAGTTCGCCAGGGTGAATTTGCGGATTGTTCTGAGGCGGCGAGGGCAACTTCGCGAGAAAGCGATGAGGTTTCAGCGGCGCCGCGACCATGAAGATGATGAGTAGAACAAGAAGAACATCAATCAATGGCGTTACGTTGATGGCCGGCGCTGGAATGACTCCGCTAATGTTTTTCATCAGACGGTTAGACACTCAAACGCATCAAAGGTTCCTTTTTGTGTCTCTTTGTGGCTAAAGTGTCTTCGTGCTTAGCGAGCGCTGCCTTTAGGGAACATGACGCGGTCGGGTTCGGCGTTGAGTCGAGTCAGTAGTTCCTGGATCATTCTCGTTTTCACGCGTCCGGCTTCTTTCGGATGGACCAGGTAACGCACGATCGCTTCGAGCCAGGTGTTCTCGCTCACGCGAAACATCACCACCGGACGTTCCTGCACCTCGAGTTGGTTAACTGGAGTTTGCGCGAGCAGCTCTCGAAAAACCTGCACCTGCTTCATCATCTCCTCGCCAACCTCCTGCTCCGCAACTTCCTTCATCGTCGCTACGACAAACTCGAGATCGCAGTTGTAAGCGACATTAAACTTGATCTCGTTCCAAACGTACGGGAAGAGTGGCCACGAGTAGTTGTAGACCGGCGTGTTCAGAACGTTTGAGTTGGGAAACTTTATGAGCCTGCCACTCGGATGGTCAGTTGAAAGATAGTCGCCCCCAAACTCCCACAACGTCGTATCCAGATAGTTAAGATCGATGACGTCACCCGTCGCGGCGCCGATCTTGATTCGATCGCCAACACGATAAGGCTGACGCACGAGGATGTATACCCAACCGATGAAACTGGTGATCGGCGTCTGCAAAGCAAAGCCGAGTATCAGCGAGATCAAGCCAAACGAAACGACCGCCGTGTACCAGTTTTGAAAAAGAATCGTGAGTACAAGAAAGGCAATTGCGAGCCATACAACGAGTCGCGCGACGCGTTTCAAATTGTATTGATAGATCGCATCCTCAACGCGCCCAACTAGATAAACGTTGATGAGCCGCAGGACAATCAGAGCGCCAGTGATCACTGCAACCGCAAGAACCAGCTTCTGGATCAGTGGATACCGTTGTGCAAAACCGAAAAAACGCGTTCTCAGCAACTGATAGATCGCGCCAAGCGCGATCAAAAAAATAAGATGCGTGCCGATCACAAACTTGTCGCGCGTTCGTGCAACCGGCCCTTCGCCTTTCTCAGCCGGCGCAGTGCGCTTCAGCTCGCGCTGCACGTCTACGTCCTGCTTGACCTCCTCGACCTTTCTTTCCAGTTCGTTCTGCTTCATCGTGACTAAGGATTCACTTCACGTCTTTCAGTCCGTCAATTACGACCCGCGCGACGGTGGGAATGATCTCCCGCTCATTCGCATGCTCGGTAGTGAATGTTGCCAGCACAAACTTGATCCCATCAGGCATTTCGATGTAGGCAACGTCATGACGCGTCGTGCTGGTCCATCCAGCCTTTGACCATAGACGCACGCCTTCGCGGCCTTGCAATGCGATGCCGGTGAAGCCGTGTCCTTGATCGTCATTGTCGCTGACTTGCCCGGTGTAGTCGCGTTTCAACAGATCCATCATCAACGCGGTGCGCGCCGGCGTCGCTGCTTTGCCAGTCACGATCTCCATCATCAAACGCGCTGTGGCATCGGTAGTGAGCTTGTTGCGATTCTCGCCGTTCGGCCCGCGCGACACGCGCTCGCGGCCGTAAGCATCTTCGCAAAACGTCTTCTGGTTGACGTTGATATTGGTGTAGCCGAGTCCGGAGAAGTAACGATTCACCGCGTTGCGCTTGTATTGCCACTCTTCCATCTCCTTTGGCGGCAACTCATAGCCACCCGTGGTCTGAGTCAGAACATCGACGACGTACTGCGTGGCTTCGTTTGACGAGACGACGATCATGTCGCGCAGCGCGCGAGTCAACTCGGGAGTCTCCTGGATCTTCTTGTCTTCCAACCAACGCTCGGCAGCGACGAGATAGAAGAGTTTGACTACGCTCGCGGGATAGACGCGTTCATTGCCGCGAAAGCTCGCGGTCACGGGACGCTTTGGATCGCGCAGATCGATTAAAGTTATCGAGAGTTGGTCCTGTTGCAGCTTCTTGTCCGCGAATCGCTCAAAGGCTGTATTGGCAGCGCGATTAACGAGATCTTGTAAGGTAGGTTGGGCCGCAATGGAAACGGAAGCCAATAAGAGCACACAAAAGACAACAGTCGCTTTTTTCACCATGAATAGTCCTCATCGTGTTCACCGTTTTATCCGTGGCTAATAAACACAGAATACACAGATTACGCGGATTTTGTTATAAGGCATTGCGTGCAGAACAAACCTGAGGCGGACCTGGTCCGTGGCATCCGCCGCTGGGACCTGGTTGCGATTGCCATCAACGGCATCATCGGCGCCGGAATCTTCGGTCTTCCTGCAAAAGTTTACTCGTTAATCGGCACTTACAGCCTGATCGCATTCGTTGTCTGCGCATTGGTCGTGGCGCTGATCATACTTTGTTTTGCCGAAGTGAGCAGCCGCTTCGAGGAGACTGGTGGTCCATATCTTTATGCACGCGAAGCGTTTCAACCGGCGGTCGCGTTCGAGATTGGTTGGTTGATCTGGCTGGCGCGAATCACTGCGTTCGCAGCCAATTGTAATTTGCTGATCAATTACCTGAGTTACTTCTGGCTGCAAGCGACAGCTCCAGCCTGGCGCGCTTCGGTTATCGTGTTCATAGTTGCCGTGCTGGCGATTATCAATGTGCTCGGCATCAGGCAAGCCGCGATCGTCAGCAATGTCTTCACTATCGGCAAGTTGGTACCGATCATACTCTTCATTGCCGCTGGTCTGTTTTTTCTGAATCCGCAGGCCTATCAAGCTGGTGCAAGTCCGAGCACGGGCGCCTTTTCGCAATCAGTTTTATTACTCATCTACGCGTTTACCGGATTCGAGATGGCCACGATTCCCGCCGGTGAGGTCCGCGATCCACAGCGAAACCTGCCGCGAGCGCTGCTGATCGCAATCATCGTGGTGGCTGTTCTCTACATCATGATTCAAGTGGTTTGTGTGGGAACGTTGCCCGAGTTGGCCCAATCGCAAAAGCCACTCGCCGACGCGGGCTCGCACTTTCTCGGCACGGCCGGTGGCGCAATCATATCCGCGGGCGCCATCATCTCGATTACCGGTAATTTGAACATCCTGTTGTTGTCAGGCTCGCGTCTGCCGTTCGCGATGGCTGAGCAAAAACAGTTGCCTGAGTTTGTAGGCAACATTCACCGAAGGTTCTTCACGCCTTATGTAGCGATCTTGATCACCGGCGGAGTGATGCTGTTATTCACGTTGAAGAGTTCGTTCGTGGCGGCGTTGACGATCAGTGCGATTGCGCGATTGGTGACCTACGGCGCGACGTGCATCGCGCTGCCGATATTTCGCTCGCGACGCAATGTGCCTGCGCCAACGTTTCACCTGCCGGGAGGGACAATCATCGCCATCCTCTCGTTGCTTCTGATTATTTGGCTGCTGCTCAATAGCACGTTGCAGGAAGCAAAAGCCGCCGCCCTCGCCGCCGCGGTGGGACTCTTGATTTACATTGCCTATCGACTCTTTGCCACAACTAGGCACAAATAGCTTTTGTGCCTCTTTGTGGCTACTGAGTTAAACTATCTACATTCGCGGCGTGGATAATCTAATCGACAATCTGAACGCAATCGTAGGCAAGGAGAACGTCCTCTCTAAACCTGACGAACTGCTCGTGTATGAATGCGACGGTCTGCCTCACCATAAACACCGTCCGCGCGCGGTCATCTTCCCTTCTTCAACCGAAGAAACGGCGGCCATCATGCGCGAGCTCGCACGCGCCAAAGTTCCGTTCACCCCGCGCGGCGCAGGCACCGGTCTTTCCGGTGGCGCACTGGCGCTCAACTCCGGCGTCGTGATCGAAATGGCGCGCATGCGCAAGATTTTGCACATCGACGTCGAGAATCGGCTCGCCGTGGTCCAACCCGGCGTGGTCAACCTGCATGTGTCGCGGGCCGTTGCGCCGTTTGGTTTGTACTACGTTCCCGATCCCTCTTCTCAACCAAGCTGCACGATCGGCGGAAACATCGCCGAGAGCGCGGGCGGTATTCATTGTTTGAAGTATGGGACCACGACCGATCACGTGCTTGGTGTTCGCGTTGTGCTCGCCGGTGGTGACGTTGTCGATCTTGGCGGCGTCGGGGGTGAATCATCAGGTTACGATTTACTGGGGACCTTCATCGGCTCCGAAGGAACGTTCGGTATCGCAACTGAAGCGACACTGAAGTTGGCCCAGATGCCGCCAGCCGTGCGCACACTGCTCGCCGAGTTTGCCGAAGTTAACGATGCGAGTCATGCCGTTTCCGCAATCATCGCGGCAGGCGTGATGCCTGCAGCGCTCGAGATGATGGACCGCGAGATCATTCGCGCAGTTGAAGCGAGCGTGTTTGCGGCAGGTTTGCCACCTGACGCGGGCGCGGCCCTGCTGATCGAGCTGGACGGACTCGAAGCAGGACTTGATGATGAAGCGCAAAAAGTCACAAGCATCTGCATGCAGTATGGCGCGCGCAACTGCCGCTACGCGCGAGACGAAACAGAGCGCAAGAAATTGTGGGCCGCGCGCAAAGGTGCGTTTGGCGCGATTGGCCGCATCTCGCCTGACTCGATGATCCAGGATGCAGTCGTTCCGCGTTCGACTCTTCCCGAAGTGCTCGGCGCCGCTTATGAGATCGCCTCGAAGTATCAACTGCGAATCGCAAACGTCTTTCACGCAGGCGACGGAAACTTGCATCCGCTGATCTGTTTTGACTCTCGGTTTCCGGATGAAGTCGCGCGTGTTCGTGAAGCAGGACGCGAGTTGATGCAGGTTTGTGTCAACGTTGGTGGCACGATCACAGGCGAACACGGCGTAGGTCTGGACAAACGTGAGCTTCTGCCGCTTGTCTTTTCGGAAGCGGACATGAACGTGATGCTCTCCGTGCGAGCCGCCTTCGATCCATTGGGTCTCTGTAATCCTGGCAAGATCATTCCGATGCTTCGCGGCTGTGGCGAAGCCAAAGCCGTGTCCACGCAAACGATTTCAGCACAACCAGTGGTTGTATCCGCAATACCTCATCCGCGTATATCCGTAAAATCCGCGTCATCTGCGGCTTCAACTCCGGCTTCAATTGAAGAGCTTGCCGAAATCGTAAAGCTCGCCGCCACTGAACGTAGGACCATCACGCCCGCTGGTGGCATGACTTTTCTGAACGGCAAACCAACAACTGATCTAATCATCAACACAACTCAGCTCAATCAGATCATCGAACACGAGCCGGCGGATCTGATCGCGGTCGCGCAAGCAGGCGTGAAACTCAAGACATTCAACGAAAAACTTTCCGAGAACGGTCAATGGCTTCCGCTCGATCCGCCGGATGATGGTCGTGCTACCCTCGGCGGTATCGTCGCCACGGGTCTCGGCGGTGCACAGCAATTCGGATACGGGCGGCCGCGCGGGTCAGTTATCGGAATGAAAATAGTGATGGCTGACGGCAATGTGATCAAAGCCGGCGGACGTGTCGTGAAGAACGTGGCTGGCTACGATCTTTGTAAGTTGTTCACCGGAAGTTACGGCAGTCTCGGGATTATCGCTGAATTGACTTTCAAGCTTCGGCCGCGCCCGGCGCGTGAAGCAACTGTGCTGGCGACTGGTTCGCCTTCCGAACTTCTTTCCATCGCTCGCTCGATTCTGGATGCACGACTCTTCCCGGTGGCAGTGGAGTTGGTATCATCGGCTTTCGCGAACCGGCTCGGCATTGATTCGAATGCTGCGGCGCTTTTGATCCGTTTCGTAGGAAATGAAAAAGGTGTTGCCTATCAGATCGAGCAATCGTTGAATCACGTTAAGAACTCGCGGTCAACTGAAGTTATCACAGCCGACGCAGTGCTCTGGCAAACAGTCGCTGCCCTGCCCGTGCAACTCCAACCGTCATTCGCTACGCGTGTGCTACCGATGCAGCTTGCGGACTCTATTCGTTCTCTCGATCGAGAGTTGCTGTGGCAAGCCGGAGTTGCGGATGGACGAATCAGAGTGTTGAATCAGTCGGCGCCGAAACTTGACGCGCCGAGTCGTCTGGATCAACGCATCAAGCAGCAACTCGATCCACTAAATATTTTGCCGCGGATTAACGCGAAATGGACGGATTAGATTATGAAACGACTTAGATTCTTTGTAGTAGCGGTTCTGGTGCTGCTGGCCATCAATGGGCCGCTGGTGTCGCTCGCACGTGAACCTGTGCGCGCGAAACATGGCATGGTGGCTTCGACAAACGAGATCGCGTCGCGCGTCGGTGTCGAGATCATGAAGCGCGGTGGTAACGCTGTCGACGCCGCAATCGCGGTGGCGTTTGCATTAGCAGTCACACATCCCGCCGCGGGAAACCTCGGCGGTGGCGGTTTCATGATGATTCGACTCAAAGATGGCAGAACCACCGCGATCGACTATCGCGAAATGGCTCCCGCCGCCGCGCAACGCGATGTTTATCTCGATAAGAATGGCAAGTTGATCGAAGGTGAAGG
This sequence comes from Pyrinomonadaceae bacterium, assembly GCA_035248565.1. Classification (GTDB taxonomy): domain Bacteria; phylum Acidobacteriota; class Blastocatellia; order Pyrinomonadales; family Pyrinomonadaceae; genus PSRF01. The sequence continues at coordinate 74,261 of DATFHH010000101.1, forward strand.
TGGTTCGCTTGTTGGCTATCGCGCTGCGGGCGTCCCCGGCACCGTGCGTGGCATGGAGTTGGCGCTTAAAAAATATGGTTCAGGGAAACTCACCTGGTCGCAATTGATCGAACCCGCACGACTTCTGGCGGCGAACGGCTTCACCGTCAACTATTCTCTGGCCCGTTCACTGCACGGCAGTCGCGAATATCTCTCGCAGTATCCGGAAACAAAGCGGATCTATTTAAAGGACGGCGCGTTCTACAAAGAAGGCGAAATGTTTCGCCAACCTGAGCTCGCAGCAACGTTCGCGCGCCTGCAACGGCTTGGTCCAAATGAGTTCTACGACGGTGAGACTGCGCGACTCATCGTTGCTGATATGAAACGTCACAACGGTCTCATGACGATGGACGACTTGCACGGTTACATCGCCAAAGAGCGCGCACCGTTGCGTGGCACTTATCGAGGTTACGAAATCATCTCGATGCCGCCGCCGTCGTCGGGTGGCGCGGTCCTGATCGAGATGCTCAACATCCTCGAAGGTTTCGATCTACAGAAAATGGAAGCTGGTTCCTCAGATCGTTACCATCTGATGGCCGAGTCAATGCGCCGCGCGTTCGCCGATCGCGCCGAGTACATGGGTGATAGCGACTTCGTGAAGGTTCCTGTCCCCGGGTTGATTGACAAGTCATACGCGGCGACGCTACGCGCCACCATCAACACAGATCGTGCTTCGACGAGCGCCGAAGTGCGCGCTGGCCGTCCAGCAGGTTATGAATCAGAAGAGACGACGCACTTCACTGTCGTCGATGCCGACGGAAATGCAGTCGCAAACACCTACACGCTCAACAACTCTTACGGCTCTTCGGCCGTCGCAAAAGGCACTGGACTCCTTCTTAATGACGAGATGGACGACTTCGCCGCGAAACCGGGAACGCCAAACTTGTATGGCCTGATTCAGGGCGAGCGCAACGCCGTCGCGCCGAAGAAGCGTCCACTGTCTGCGATGACGCCGACGATTGTCCTGCGCAAAAATGGCCGCTTGTGGTTTACGATCGGCAGTCCGGGTGGTCCAACAATCATTAATACTGTTCTCTGCGTCATCAGCAATGTGATCGACTACGACATGAACATTCAACAGGCCATCGACTTTCCGAGAATTCATCATCAATGGCTGCCCGATGAACTTGTTGGCGAACCGTTTGGTTTGTCTGGCGACACGCAAAAGGCCTTGATCGCGCGCGGTCACAAGCTCGCCAAGTTGCGTTACCTTGGCGATGCCGAAGGCATCATGATCGAAGAGAAGACGGGAGTCCGTCTCGGCGCAACCGACCCGCGCCGCAGCGACGGGCTGGCGATCGGATATTAAGATCTGTGTCATCCGCAGCTAATAACTCTGCCTTGGAAGAGAAGCTCCTCGCCTGCATTCACTGCGGTCTGTGCCTCGAAGCCTGTCCAACATACGTAATCACCGGAAATGAAAACGATGGGCCACGCGGCCGCCTCTATCTCATGAGGGCCGTCGCCGAGGGTCGTCTTGAAACTACATCGGACGCCTTCGCAACTCACATCAATCGCTGTCTTGGTTGTCGTGCGTGCGAACAGGTCTGTCCGGCAGGGGTCGAATACGGTCAACTGCTCGAATCAAGCCGCGAAGTCTTACAGCAAACCGATCCCGAATCGAATCGACTATTGCGCTTTGTCTTGCGACACGTATGGCTCTCGCCTACTCGCTTGAAATTTTTCTTTGGCGCTTCGCGATTATTTCGGGATCTCGGCCTCGCACGCTTGTTGCTAAAAACACGTCTGGCACGTCTGGTCTCGCCACGCGTGGAATTCGCGCTGGCATTGTTGGAAAGCTCTCGTCCGGTATTCAGAAACGAACGATCTTCGCCGCAATCCGATCAGGCCGGTGAGAACGTATTGTTGTTCGCAGGATGCGTCGGCGAAGGGTTGTTTGCCAGAGTGAACCGAGCAACAGCGCGAGTTCTGCGCGCGAATAACATCAATGTCACTACTCCGCGCGAGCAGGTTTGCTGCGGCGCACTACACGCGCACGCCGGCGACCTGGAAGGCGCACGCAAGCTCGCGCGAAAGAACATCCAGGCTTTCAACTCCGATGTTCCGATCATCACGAACGCCGGTGGTTGTGGCGCAATGCTCACGACTTACGGCCATCTGTTTGCAAATGACGAAGAATTGGCGGAGGAGGCGGCAAACTTCAGCGCAAGGGTTCGCGACGTGAGCCAGCAACTCGAAATCTCCGGCATGCGATCCGCACCGACCGCTGTCGACACGTCAGTGACTTACGACACTTCATGTCATCTCCTGTATGGACAACGCGCCGGTGACGCATCAGAGAGAATGCTGCGCGAGGTTACACGCGATAATTTTGTCGCGCTCAACGGCAGCGAGCGATGTTGCGGCGCTGCCGGCATCTACAACCTTTTGCAACCGGAAATGTCTCAACGAGTTTTGAAAGAAAAGCTGGACCACGTCAGGGAAACTCATGCCGATCTACTTGCGACAGGTAATCCCGGTTGCCAGATGCATATCGCTGCGGGCGCGCGTCTCGCAGGCATACCGCTGCGCGTTTGTCACCCCGTAGAGCTCGTGGACCAGGCCTACGAACGCGCCGGATTCTATCAAGATCTTCCCCATGGAAAACAAGACTCTTAACCAAATCACACTAGCCATCCTCGCGCCGGTGCTTATGCTCACCGGCATTGCAGGCTTCGTAATACCGGAACGATACAGTTTGTTCAGCGGAGCTACGCCATACAATTTGTTTCACTTAATCTTTGGCGCGATCGGTCTGCAGTTAGCATTAGTCAAAAACGATCTGTGGGCCAGTTTGTTTAATCTCGTGTTCGGCTTGATAGACCTTTACCAGGTGTTGGCGAGCGTGATTGGCCTGACTCCGATACAGTATTTTCATTGGACCTATGCTGATGACGTGGTCCATGTGCTGCTTGGATTCGCACTTGTAATCATCGGCGGCTATCGATTGTTCATCAGCAAATCCGCGTCATCCGCGGCCAAAAACAACCTTTCCCGCCACGATGGTTAACCTAACTCGCCCCTTCTCGTCCAAGGCGACAAGGTCGGCCCGCTTCCCAACCTCAATTGATCCACAAATCCGATCTAATCCCAGCAGTCGCGCCGGATTCAAAGCCGCCATTTGCCCCAAGTCCACGTAAGAAACTCCAAGCGAATGCAACAACCGAACTGCGTCGAGCATGCTGATCACCGATCCTGCAATGCTACCCGCCGCGTTTGAGGTTCGACCATTTTTCACGGAGATCGTCTCGCCCCAGATCTGATAATCGCCATCGCCCTTTCCCGCCGCTGCAATCGCGTCGCTGATCAAGCTGATACCCCGCGCGCCTTTTATCCTAACCAGGAGGCGAAGCATAAACGGATCGAGATGCAGACCATCAGCAATGAGATCAAACGTCACATCATCGCGTGACAGTCCCCACGCGATCGGACCAGGCGAGCGATGATGCAGTGGCGCCATCGCGTTCATAAAGTGCGTCATGTGACGCGCTCCTGCATCGCAGGCTTCAGCCAGGACCTTCAAATCCGCGCGAGTGTGACCAATGGAGATCACCCAGCCGCGCCTGTTCAACTCGCGCACCAGCTCGACACCACCACTGATCTCGGGCGCGAGCGTGATCATGCGCACCGCATTCTCCGGTATGACTAAAAAATCAAGATCTTCAGGACGCGAATAGGTCTTGAAGTATTCGGTATGCAAAGCACCGCACTGCTTGGTATTAACAAACGGTCCTTCGTAGTGCACGCCGAGAATACGCGCGCCATCGTTCCCCATTGACTGCGAAATCGCAGCCACGGCGCTCGCGTAATTCTCATCGCTCGCCGGCACAAATGTCGGCAACCAACCGGTGACACCTTGCGATGCTAAGTAATTCGAAACCTCCTGCAATCCGTCGGGCCTCGCTTCCAAGACATCCACACCCACTGCACCGTGAATGTGCACATCTATAAAACCCGGAAGCAGAACCAAACCTGAAAGATCAATTATTCGAGAACTGGTCCGTGATGGTCCATTCGTTATAGAAGTAATAAGTCCAGCTTGAATTTCGACCGAGCCCGCACCAAATAGTTGATCTGGCAGAATTACACGAGCGTTTTGCAGGATCAGGTTTTGTTGAGCCGTCATGATCTGATTAAACCAAGAAATAAATCGTGAGGAAAGCCAAAGATTTTTTGTTGACTCTAAACCTCGGCAGACGTATAAAGCACAATTAACTACACTCCCTTTGACGTGATTTTCCCCCGTCGCGCCTGTTCTTCTTCATTCGCCCAGTAAGTTTTCTCCCTTGCGCCCAGAGAACTCGAATCTGGAGGCAGCCATGACTCAATTCAAATCTCATTTCTGGGTAACTCTAGTCGTGTTGGTTCTTGCTCTGGCAGCATGGATGGGAAACGGGGTCAAGCGTGCGCCGGTTCAGGCGCAAGAAACCGAAAAGGTCCTGGAGATCGACCGATATCCGGATGAACCTTTGCAGTTAATTAATCTCGTGATAGGCACGCAGTCAGTCAGGGAACACATCAAACGAAAGTTCAAAGATCCCAAAAGTAAGCTGGGCATAGACCGAGTTAGTTTCACGGAAAAGGACGACTGGTTCAAGCGCGTGTCAGTCACGTTGCGTAACACGTCCACCAAACCCATTTACGGCGTGCGTGCTTACCTTTACTTCAAACCTCCCGGCTTTCCGATGATTTTCAGCATGACGCTGACGGGTTCCAGACAACTTCGACACGAACCATTACAACCGGGAGATGAAATCGAGCTGACGGTCTCCCCGGGTTACTTGAATCAGACGCTGGAAAATCTGAAGTACCGCGGTCTGGACGCTAATCGCACTAACATAACTTTCTCACTTGAGGCGGTGATTTTCAGTGATGAGTTGCAGTGGTATCGCGGCCATCTCGTTCGCCCGGACTCAGCTATACCAGACAAATGGGTTCCGGTCGATGATCCCGTAGCTATGAAACGAAAAAAGCCGTTGGCGAACACCGTCTTGTTTCTTCCAGCGTCCTTCAAGGCTGCGGCTCCCATAAAGCCCGTGTTTTCTACGTGCACAGCATGGAACGGTTCGTTCCAAGGTACTTCCTGCAGCGGCGACCCGGCTGACTGCATTTCGAGGACCGACGTCGATGATAACATCGAACCGGGACTACTATCGCACCAGACAGTTTTCGGTTTTTGCGAAGATCGCCGTGATTTAGGGCTTACATGCAACACCTTAACAACACACAATAAGTTGTTAACAGATTCCAATTGCGTGCCTTGCCCTGATGGGGATGGGGATGGCTTTCCCAGCAGCTCGTGCGGCGGAAGCGACTGTGTCGACGATGACCCTAGTATTAAGCCAAGCGCCCAAGAGAACTGTGAGGACGGCATTGACAATAACTGCGACGGATGCTCGTGTGATATGGCGGATGAGGGACCGATTTGGCAGCAATCAATGGACTGCTCACCTTGCAACGATGCTGTTGATAACGACTGCGACGGCGATACTGACCACGACGATAGTGGTTGCTGGCAATGTTATGGCACGCCTGTGTTGATTGACGTTCTCGGTAACGGCTTTGGCCTGACAGACTCGGCCAACGGCGTAAACTTTGACCTTAACAGCGACGGAAAGAACGAAAGGCTGGCGTGGACGGCGGCCCAAACGGATGATGCGTGGCTCGCGCTGGATCGCAATCGTGACGGAACTATAAACAATGGAACTGAGTTGTTTGGCAACTTCACGCCACAGCCTGATCCGCCAGTTGGAGTAGCCAGAAATGGCTTCAACGCGCTTATCGAATATGATGGAGCGCCGAAAGGTGGTAACGGTGATGGCCTGATTTCTGAGCGAGACGCGATTTTCAGCAACCTGCTGCTGTGGCAGGACAGGAACCACAACGGTATCTCCGAAACCAATGAATTGCGCACTCTGAAACAACTTGGTCTGAACGCTATCGAGTGCGACTACAAGGAGTCGAGGCGACAAGACCAATATGGCAACGACTTTCGCTATCGCGCTAAGGTCCGAGATGAACGCCATACGCATGTCGGTCGTTGGGCGTGGGACGTTTACCTCGTACAACAGCCGGACCAGGTCGCCAAATTCAAATTTGATAGTTTCATCGAAGCCGTTTCTTTACGGAGGACATCCATTAGTGAGTCAACGCTGATCTCGTTGCTCAGACATGCTTCACAGAGACAGTAATTCACAACCAAACACGAACAAATATGCCCGCATTGCTGCAAAATACAATGCGGGCATTGAAATCGCGGATCTAAATCAATTGGCTGCCGGACGAGAACCGCGCGAAGCGGTCGCAACTAAAACAGGAACTTTATACCAAACTGCAAGACACGTGGATCCCGAAAACTTGTGACCGAACCAAAGAGAGCTTCATTTGTGATTGCTCTGCTAGTACTCACGTTTCGGAAGTTCGTGTGGTTGAAAACATTGAAGGCCTCGCCGCGGAGTTGAATCGAGGTACTCTCACCCAAACGGAAGTACTTAGACAGTGTGAAATCCACGCGCGTCGTTGGTGGACCATCAACTGCACCGCGCGAAGCATCCCCCGGTACATTCAGTACGCCCGTAGCTCCGGCTGGAGTTTGTTTGGCGAAACACGCCCCGTTGAACCATTGGTCTACAGTATGGGGTGCGTTGTCATTCGGATCACAAAGCAATCGCGGTCTACCTCCAGCGATTATTGCAGGAATGAATCCAATTCCAGCGGTATCGTAGCTTGAACTTGCTACCGTAAATGGCAGACCCGTGTAGTAACTTCCGATACCAGACACCTGCCATCCTCCCAACGCCTTGCCAGTAAATCCTCGCTGAGTTTTGAAGAACGGCAACTCATAGATGTAGTTGAAGGTGAGCACGTGACGTCGATCGAGAACGGCCCTGCTGTATTCAGCTCTGATGTTGTTAATGTCTTGCGGAGCCGCACTCACTGAAGAGGTTTGATTGTCAGTGAGATTCTTCGACCACGTATAAGCTAAGTTCAATTGTGAAGCACCCGAAAAGCGATGTTGAGCAAAAGCCTGAAGGCTATGGTAGTTCGAGTTATATCGCGTTTCGAGCACGTTGATCGACCTATAGCCGCGGAACGGCCGGATCTGATCGAGGATCGTCGGTGTCGTAGTGAATGCCGTGCCCGCCACCATACATGGCGTCGTAACTACGCCCGTATCCTGCAACGCTGCTGTGCCCGTTGCACATTGTGAATTCAGCGCCAAACCCAAGGGGAGATCGTTATACTCGGTATTTCCGTTCAGGTGAGTTCCTTTGGAACCATAGTAACCAATGGTAACTACGGTTTTACTTCCAAACTGATGCTGGACGTCAAATGACCAGTGTTGCATGTAAGGCGTCAGAAAATCCGGCTGAATGGCTCGGATCGAAGCCGGAGTGGCTGAAGCAACGACTGGTATTGAAGCACCTACCGGAATTGGCTGGTCCATACTTGTCAGCGTTTGTGTAGCCGTCTCCTGGAATGGCGGGTTTAAGGCAAGAAGCTCTGCCGCACTTAGCGATACCTGTTCGTGATAGATGCCATAGCCGAGTCGAACTGAAGTTGTACCTTTGCGAAACGGATCCCAGGCGATACCAATTCGAGGCGCCAAGTCATGCTTCTGGGCCTGGTAAACATACTTGCCGAATGGCGAAGCAGTTGGCCGGCAGTTAAATGCGGCTGGACCAGTGGTGAAATTCTGTGCGTTAACGATCATGCCGTTGCAGAAATTTCCGCTGCCGGTTCGCCGATTTCCAGCGCCAGTGACGATCGGTGCATCGGCAGGGTTCCACAGACTTGGATCGAAATTGGAAAGCACTCCGTTTCGGTCGTAAGGAGGGCCGAAGTAAGAGTATCGAACGCCGTAACTCAAGGTGAGATTACTGCGAGCGCGCCACTCGTCTTGCGCAAACCACTCGACCGACTTCTGACGCATGTCGACCGTCAAGTCAAGCTTCGACTGGGTAAAGGTGACGTTCTTGCCCATCATGAAGCAAGCCCAGTTCTGAAGGAGAGTATTTACGGCATTAGAGGCGACGCCTGTGGCTCGCGCGCACGCCGGAGAGCTAACCGAAGCGATAGTGTTGCTGAAGGTGCTGAATTGCCCCTGATTAGTTCCCGACAACGCGTTTTCCATCTTCGTGTTGCGCGAGAGCATCATGCCAAACTTCATCGAATGGCTACCACGAATCCAGGTAAAGTTACCTGCTATATTTCCCTTGGACGAGGGATCGATATAGTTGCCAAAGCCGGTGAGCGAATTAAAGCCGCTCAGGGTAACAATCGGCACAGTGTCTCTCACAACTGTGTATGGCAGATTGGCTGCGATGGGCGATACATCCCTTGCAAGCAACCCCACCGTGTTGATGTAGATCGCACCATACCCGTAGGTGAAGCGTCCTTCGAAAATCATGTTTGGATTGGGAACGTAGGTCACCTGGCCTGTATGAGTTTTTCCGGGTGAATCAGATACGGTTCGGTTAACGAAGGGCAGATTGGAACGTCCGCCGATGGTTCCGTCCGCGTCCTCAGTCGGAATCTTGTCGTGCTCGAAACGATAGAAGAAGCTCCAACGATCGTTTAGCGTATGGTCGACTCTGATGATCTCCTGTCGAAACTTCGCGACGTTTATATCCGGGAAATCCAGTTGCAGCGTTGCCGCGTCAGTGGGATTAGGTACCTTGTTCCAGATTAGGTTGATATATTGCTGAGCAACGTTACTTACCGCCGTAGCACTTGCGATCGGTGTTCCCGCAGGGAGAATCGAGGTGCAGTTTGTCGAGCTTGAAGCGCTTAAACAAATTGGGATTGGGAAAATCCCCTGTTTCATCGCCGCAGACGGAACGGCTCCGCTTGCATTCCGGGTAGACAGCGTAGGATAACGAGTATCGCGGCGTTGCTCTTCAGAAAAGAAAAAGAACGTCCTCTTGACCCTGTTTGCCCAGCCGCCATTACCTTCACCGAAGTTAAAAACGTAAACAGGACCACCAACAGTGAATCCGTAGTTGTTATAGCGGAATGGTTTGCGTCTGAGTTTCCCGTTTGAATCACGGCCAAACGCTGACGCAAGGGAAGCTGTTCGATTGGATTGAAAGTCGTTTGCGTTAAAGGCCTCGTTGCGGATGAACTCGAACGCGGTGCCATGAAACTGTTCACCACCGGACCGGGTTACGATATTCACTTGTCCGCCACCACTACGGCCTGACTCTGCCGGATACAAACTCCGCAACACGGCAAATTCGCCGATCGAGTCAACGCTGGGATACGCCTGAATGGTGAGATTCGATCCGCGGTCTGTTACATCAGCACCATCAACCGTAAAGGTATTCTGCGTGCTGCGTGCACCGTTAACCGAAATGAGCGTTCTATTCACAACCTGTGTATCAGGATTGTTTGTTCCAGTGAACACAAGATCGTCAAGATCGTTCGTGACACCGGGAGCCAACGTCACGAGTTGAACAAAATTTCTGTTGTTTATTGAGAGCTGACGTACCTGATCACCGTTGATCACCGTCGAGGTGGTTGCTGTGGTTAACTGAACCGCGACTGGTGCAGACTCGACTAATACAGATTCAGAGATATTGCCGGCTTCTAACACGACATCGACGGCACGGCGCTGGCCCACATCGAGTTTGACTCTACTCACGAGTGACTTCTTAAAGCTCGCCGCCTCGACAGATATGTCGTAAAACCCTGACAAGAGATTGGGGGCAAAGAATTCCCCGTTGTCATTGGCCGTGACTGTACGAACCGCGACCTTCTTATCGGCGTCAGTGATAGTCACGGTCGCACCGGAAATTGCTGCGCCATTAGCATCCTTCACAGTCCCGCTTATGACGCCTGTGATTTCCTGGGCAGGGGTTATATACGAAAGACTCAGCAAGGTCAGCGCGACAAACAGAGCGCGCACGTAGCGAAGGTAACAGTTCATGATTTTTCCTCTTTGTTTCATGATGCTCTAATCGTTAGTGGACGAGTGCGATCGGCCACGTCCACTTGGGAGAAGGCCAACAAACCAATGCGAGCCCACGGATGCTCGAACCCCTGCATGTTCTGTTTGCGCTGAGGTAGTGTTAGCCAGGTATTCACTCTCGGATTTTCCGAATAATGGATGTTGCTTTAGATTTTCGGACGACAAACCTCAGACAATTGGATTAGCGACATGCTGAGGTGTCGTCTGGGTTCAATAAACGTCAATAATTAGCGTCATTCTCAGTGCGAACAATACTCGAAATTGAAGGGCGCTTTCAAAGCGATACATGCAGAACTCAATTATATGCAATCGCCGTGCGCTTAACGGTCAAGTCCCAATCACTTTAATCCCTCACACACTCTCTACGTCGATGGTCCTGCAAGCTGTCTCCGCTCCAAGCGACCGATACGCAATACGTCCGTCCTTAACTGCCACATAGACGCGAAACTGTGAATGCCACTGCCATCGACGATGCGCGCGTTAGTGATAAGGAGATCAAAGGAAGGCTCGGGAGCTTTTGCGTCGACATGCAATCGGCCAAGCAGAAAAGTGCAGAGCGCAAGTGCGCTCAACACCAAGGCGGTGGACTTTAGGAGAAGACTCGTAGTCACCGATACCAGTTTACGGACCGCTGCTTTCGTAGTTAATTGCCTGGACGAAGAAGCGTAATTATAGGGCTAAGAGAGGAATAATAATAGCTAAATGTTCTTATCTGTTTGATAAGAATGGTTGATGAATCTTTTATCTGAGTTTATCTGCGTCATCTGCGGCCTGTGCTCGTAAACCTTGACGAAAAACTGCACGGAGATATACTGCCGCCATCTCTTTTCTCGTTTCCGCCACAAACAAAAGGAGGTCTCTCCATGTCAGTCTCCAAAGTTCTATTATTAATCGTTTTGTTTGCTGTCACCGCAGTTGCGCAAACAAGCACGTCTCGCATTACCGGCCGTGTGGTTGATACGAAACAGGCGTCAATCCCCGGTGCCACGGTAACCATCACCAACGAAGCCACAGGAGTTTCGCAAACACAGACGACGACGGAAGCAGGCGTCTATGCTTTTGAAGCTCTTCCTGTCGGCGACTACACGCTCACTGTCGAACAGAACGGTTTCAAAAAGTTTCAGAAGACTGGAAATCATCTCGAAGTCAACAACCCGTTGACCGTCGATGTGGTGCTTGAGATTGGCCAAGTCTCTGAAATCGTTACTGTCCAAGGTGGTCCGGAACAGTTACAAACTGCGAATGCGACCCTGGGCAATGTGGTGGAACAGAAGGCCATCGAAACGTTGCCGCTCAACGGCCGCAACCCACTGGCGCTGCTGCTCCTGGAACCGGGCGTGGTGCAGCGTTCCTTCGGAGGCGCCGGCTCGGGTGTTCACGTAAACGGCTCGCGCGATCGTGCGTACAACGTCACGATCGACGGCATTGAGGCCAATGAATCGAGCGTGCCAAACCCAGTCTCGAATCTTTATCGCATCAATCCTGACAACGTACAGGAGTTTAAGGTAACGACCAACAACGCCACCGCGGAAGAAGGCCGGAACAGTGGCGCTTCGATTTCAATCGCCACCCGCAGTGGAACAAGCGAATTCCACGGGACAGTATTCGGTTTCTTTCGCAATGACGCTTTGAATTCTAACGAGTGGTTTGCGAATGCCCAGAAGACACCAAAACCCGTAATCAGAATGGGTCAATACGGATTTGAATTGGGCGGACCGATCAAGAAAAACAAGAGCTTCTTTTTTGGTAGTTGGCAATACAATCGAGTCGACTTCACACAACCGATTGATCAGACGTTTGGCATTCCGATCGTCTACACTGCTCTGGCGCGCGCCGGAATATTCCGGTACTTCGTGCCGGATCCAGCCAACGCGCTTAGGATAGGAGGCAGCAGCCCGATCCTCCGTAATTCACCGTTATTGGTAGATCCCAGCACAGGTGCTTTGCGAGTTCCGCTTTGTGCAACTGCAACCAGTGTTGGTTGCGTCCGCACCTATGACACGCGAGCTGCTGGCAATAACGGATCAGCTAAGGCACTCGATCCGGCAGTAGCAAACCTCCTCAATCTATTCCCGCTTCCGAATAACTTCGCTTCCGGCGACGGATTGAATACGGCTACATTCCTCTGGAATCCTCCGACAGCGATCCGTGGACCGTCAATTAGCGTTCGCGTCGATCACAATTTGAACGACAACAACAGTGTGTTTGCTCGTTACCTTTGGTCTGACTACAACACGCTGGAAGGTGACCCACTGAACGGTCGCCCACAGGTCTATCCAAACAATCCCCCGCAGGGCGAAGTCTTTCGTCGCACTTCGAATTTTGCAATCGGTTGGCGTCGAGTGATCTCACCGCGTGTCGTGAATGAACTGACAGCAGGGTATGGTCGATTTGGATTTCTATTCACGCAGGGCGAGGCCAATCCTGCGTGGCCCGACGTACCGCCCTACGATTTTACCAGTCTGAGCGAGCCTTGGATCAACACGCCTCGCACCGCGCGTTGGGTAACCACGCCGCAGGTGCTGGACAACTTGAGTGTGGTCCATGGCGCACACGTGTTTCGCGGCGGTCTTAATTTCAGGTTCTACCGGCACGTCGATCAGCGAGGTCAACCGGGAGGCATCAACGTCACGCCCTCAGTAACGTTCTCGCAAGCAAACCGAAATCCGTTTAGCGCGGATGGGTTCGCCACTGCTAAGGACATCAATGCATCCAACGATGCTGGAACGTTGGGCAATCTCATTAATACTCTCTACGGTTTGCCCGCGCGCATTTCCCAGACGTTCATCGCCAATTTGAAGGACGACAAATTCCTTCCGTTTAAAACCGGCGACAGCGTTACGTTGTATGCGGAGAAACACAACCTCGACCAATACAATTTGTTTTTCCAGGACGAATGGAAGGTCCGGCCAAACCTCACGTTGAACTACGGCGCTCGTTGGGAGATCAATCCACCGGCGAATACTTCACCTCACGGAAACGTATTTGTTGCGACCAGTCCGATCGTGAGCAGCAGCGCAGTTACCTTCGCGCCGGCCAAACACTGGTATGAAGGTGACTTCAATGGGGCCATTGGTCCACGCTTCGGTTTGGCCTACAGCCCTGATTTCAAATCGGGCTTCCTTAAGACTCTGTTCGGCGGCAATAGCCGGAGCGTGATTCGACTTGGATATGGAATTGCCTTTGACACCATCTCGTCGTTTCAAGTAACGGCGGCCGCTGGAAGAACTCCTGGGTTAGTGCAATCTTGCACGGTTACTTTTCCGTTCACCACGATTCCCAACGGATGTGTAGCTTCGACCACTGACCTATTGAAAACGGTAGCTGGTGGATTTCCCACTACATTACCGGCGCCTTCAGCAAAACCCTCTTCCTTCTTTACGCCACAAGCACAAACTCGAAGCAATGCACCGCCGATCACGGTCTTTGCTCCGAACATGCAACTGCCGACAGTTCACGAGTGGAACGTCGGGATTCAACGAGAACTGCCGGGCGGGTTCGTGATGCAGGCGTCTTACATCGGGCGTCGCGGCGAACACCTGTTCATGGCGTACGACATCAACCAGATCAGGGTAGAACCTATTCTGGACTCGTTCCTAAAGCTTCAGGCAAACAATCGCGCTACGAACTGTTTGCCAAGCGGTGCGACGCGCGACACGACTAAACCAGCATGCGTCCCGGCGTTCACATCAGCGCAGATTCCATTGCTGGCAGCCGGTGTCACGGGTATCAATGCTACTTTCGTGAATTCCTCAACTACACAGGGAGAATTGAACACCAACAATATCGGTGGTACGGCGAGAAGGATTGAAGACACTACGTTAGCTTTCAGGCTGCGGCCGAATCAGCAGTTCGGTGTGATTACCTATCTCGACAACAGCGGCGACTCGAATTATCACGCGGCACAGTTTACGTTGCGTCGCCGGTTCAGCAGCGGACTGGGCATCAGCATGGCGTACACGTTTGGAAAGTCGATCGACAACCAATCCGTAGATCCTGTCGGTGCTTCGTCAGGAGGCGGCTTGTCGACAACTAATTCACGCACGCCGACTGATATTCGCGATTTCCGCGAAGAACGAGCTCGTTCAGATTTTGACCGCACTCACGTATTCACCGGCGCGACCGTTTGGGAAGTTCCACTTGGCCGCGGCCGAAGGTTTCTTGGTTCTTCGCACGGCATCGTGAATCAGGTACTCGGTGGTTGGACCATCAATTCAATCTACACGATTATGAGCGGAGAGCCATTTGCCGTGCGCAGCGGCTCATTCACTGCAAACGGTAGTCATGAATCACGTGCGGGCGTGCAGATACCAATCAAACCACAGCTACAAGAGCTACCGGATCAGTCATTCGCCGGCCCGGTTCTATTTAAGCCGGTAACCCTGACCACGTGTGGAGTTGATCTTTCCCAACCCTTCTGTCTTCCAGCTCCTGGGCAGAATGGTGCGGGCAGGAACACCTTTACAGCGCCGAGTTACTGGAACGTCGATCTTGGTTTTATCAAAACGTTTGCGTTCACTGAACGTGTGAAGCTTCAGTTTAGAACTGAGATGTTCAATGCGTTCAATCACGCAAACTTTGATAATCCACGCGACGCTTCCGTTGGTTCGCCAAGTATTCAGTCGAGTGTGTTTGCACAGACCTGCTGCGCTGCGGTGGCCCCACCGTCAACTCAGACGATCGTGCAAACGGGTGAGGCAGCACGCGTGATTCAATTTGCGTTGAAGTTGCAGTTCTAAAGCAGAATCCGCAGATTACGCAGATTCAATCTGTGTAATCTGCGGATCAAACTAGAAGCTGAGTTTGCCTGAGAGTTGAATTCTCCGCGCGTTGTTCGTCACGCTGTCGTTAATGCGCCCGAAGATCGTCGAAGTGATGACAGCCGTTGGATTATCAAACGACGGGTTGTTCAAAACATTCCGCGCATCCACTCGCAGATCGAATCCCACGCGCTCAGTAATCCTAAACCTCTTCGAGAGCGAAGAATCCCACTGGAAGTAAGTCGGCGCCAGAAAGAAATTCCGGCCCGTGTTTCCAATCGAACCCGGCGCCGGCGCTGCAAACTGGCCGCGGGTCGCGGCGTCGAACCAGAAGTTTCTGCCGCTTTCGAGAACCAACTGACCACTATTTCTCGTGCAGCCATTGCAATCTGCCGTCGATTGGACCACGTTGCTCACCGTGTTGATGCCGGAGTAGACCGTGAACGGTCTGCCTGACATCCAGATCACAGTTCCCGCCATCTGCCAACCGCCGATGATGTGGTCCACAATCGAGGGCGCTCTCGACAAAAACTTCCTGCCTTTGCCGAACGGCAACTCGTAGGTGTACGTGCCCTGAAACACGTGTCGGCGATCGAAGTCAGACCAGGTGTAGTTCAAATTACGATCTCGCAGATCGAAGGGAGTGCTCGAGGCAGACTGAACCGATCCAGTGGATACCGTGCTGAGCGATGGATCCCACGAGCGATTGTCTTTCGATTTTGAGAACGTGTAGCCAAACTGAAATCCCAGACCGGCGTTGATGCGACGCTTGAAGATGAACTGCAAGCCGCCGTAGTTTGAATAGTCGTTACTATCGAAGACATTGAAACCACCGGTGAACTGCGGATATGGCTGCAACAAGAATGGGAAACCGTACAGATCGAGCAGTCGCCGGCCTGACTGCGCGCTCGTGCAAATGCCCGCTGAGATGTCGTCGGAGGCACACGTCTTTTGTGAAACAATTAACGCCGCGGCGGCGACACTTCCCTGCGTGATGTTCGTTGTGTTCAGGGCGCGGAACCTTGCAGTGCCGCCGTTGTTGGCCGCATTGCCCGACATGATTAAGTTGATCAGCGGGCTGTTGTACGAAGAGCTCGCACGAATTTTGTTGAAGGCGTCGAGGAAATTGGCCTCGCTGACTCCCGGCACTGACGCAAATATGTTCACTTGATTGACGTTGTAAGCACCGAGCAGATGAACCGCGTGCTTGCCGATGTAGTTCACCTCAACGACGTTGTTTCCGATCTCTCGCTGAAGACTCAACGACCATTCGTGAACCTGTGGGAACTGTAGATCCGGATCGATCACGCTGCCTGAGTTGGTGCTGAATGCCGGCGGCTGCCGTAGCGCGTCGGGAGTCGAAGGAGGAGTTAGGGCGGCGAGTACTGGTCCAACATTTCGGTAGAGACCACCCGCAGCGCCAAAGGTAGAATTCGTCGCAGCAATGTTGTTTCCCGGCGTACTCTGGAAGATCGACGAGCCGAACAGGAACGTCGCGATCCGATCGGACGCAATGCGATAGTTACCGCGAATCGACGTCTTGCCACTCTCAAACGGGTCCCACGCAAAACCAACTGATGGAAGAATCTTGCTGAAGTCGCTGTCAAACAGATTCCCTTCCACCCACCTCAGCGTGTTTGATGGCGGAGCTCCGAGTTTTACTGGTTGATTTGGAACGAGGATTGGTCGTCCATTGACCGTGGGCGTGAGCTTCGGCTCCCAGCGCACGCCGAGATCGAATACGAGATTTGATCGCGCGCGCCAGTTGTCCTGAAAATAAAAATCCAGTTCCGTGTAGTTTGCTTCGTTCAGCCAACGAGTTCCCGCTGGAGCGAAGGTCGATGGGTTACTCGGATCCAGGACAAATGCGCGCGAGACGCTGCCGAGTCTTCCCAGCTCGTCGACTATCGTGTTTTGTAATCGCGTCAGGTCGTTCGAGTTGATGCTGGTGCTACCCGAGCTTGGCAGATTGAAACCAGTGAAACTCGCGGCGGTCCTACTAAAGTTCACTATGGGTTCGATTGCAGAACCGGCGACGTTCGATCGATCATCGCGATGTCGATTGAAACGAAAATTAATTCCGCCTTTGAGCGTATGCGCTCCGTGAATCAGAGTCGCGTTGTCGATGTACTGGAGCGTGCGAACGCCGCGCGCGTTGTACGAAAAATTTGTGTTTGCTGTAGCGACATTGATGAAAGAAAACGGCAAATTCGGATCGGGGAAAGGCGTTGCAAACGTAAAGAAGAATTTACTGAGCCCGAAGATTGCTTCATTGGTCAGAGTCGAGGTCGGCGACCAACGCCAGTTCACAGCGAGGTTCTTCGGCGTGCGGGAAGTGTCAACAAAGTTTGGCGAGTCTGGAAAAATTGGACGTCCGCCATTGGCCGAATCACCAAAACTGCTTTGGCTTCCCTGCGCGTAACGAACGTAAAGCAAACTATTGTCTCGCAGGTTGAAATCAAACTTACTGACGAAGTCGTACTGCCTCTCGTGTTGTGGTGAAGCGAAATTGAATCCAGCGGTATTCAGTCCATCGCCCGTCGTGAAATTGTTTGGCAGCGGCATCTCATTAATAAGCCCGCTCAGGAATGGATCGATACCGATGCCGGTTGGATTGGTTGCGATGTTGTACGAAGAGATGCACGGACTATTTGACGCTGTGGCATTGCAGTTGGGAAGAACCGGCGCGCCGGTAATGTCGACCGATGCGGGTGTAGTACCCCCAACCGGCGCATTCGCGCGACCCACCACATATCGAAAGAGACCTTGCCGCGCCGCCTGCGTGTAAACTGTACGTGTCACGAGCGCAGTGTCGTAAGCGCGCAATAGTTGCAGGTTGACGAAGAAGAACGCCTTGTCTCTCAGCCATCCGCCTTTGGTTCCTTCACCAAAACCTGGATTGTAGAGTGGACCACCAAGACTCCCACCGAAGATGTGCTGCACGAACTGGTCCTTGGGCAGACCGGCGATAGTTACCGGATAGCTCTTCGCATCGAGCCGGGGCGTGCGGTAATACTCGAACACGTTGCCGTGAAAATCATTTGAGCCCGAGCGCGTGACGAGAGTTACTTGCGCGCCGCTGCTGCGTCCGAGTTCGGCGGTGAAGTTGCTTGTCACGACCTGAAACTCCTGGACCGAGTCGGGATTCGGACGCAGTGGCGTGAAGTTTGATCCACCTGCCGTCGACTCGTTGATGTCAATTCCGTCGAGCGTGAAATTGAACGCTCGATCGCGTGAACCGTTTACGTTGACCGCACCACCAGTGTTGCCGCCAAACACGACGCCTGGTTGAAAGTTCAACAAGTCGAGTGGGTTTCGTCCGCGTGTGCCAACGATCGGCAGGCTCTCGAGCGTGTGCTGTTCGATCGTGCTGCCGATATTTCCCGATGTGCTGGTTTGCACTTGCTCGGCGCCGGCTTGTACAGTCACAGTCTCGGTGACAGTGCCAGTCTCGAGTGTTGCGTTGATGGTGGCGGGCAGGTTTACGTTGACTGGATTTGCCTGACTTATGAACTTCTTGAATCCTTGTTTCTCGACGGTGACGGTGTACTTTCCGACCTGTACGAGATCGAAAGCATACGTGCCGCTATCACTCGTTTCAGTATTGAAAGAAACTCCGGTAGCCTCATTGGTTAGCGTCACCATCGCGGCGGCGATGGCTGCTCCGTTGGCATCCTGAACGATTCCAGTGACGCGAGAAGTTGTTCCCTGTCCGCTTGCAACCGCAACGAGACAAAAGGTCAAGAGCAAAAACGCAAGGATTGGTTTTCTCATTTCATCCTCTCATCTGATCGAAATTGTTTGAAGTAAGGGTTGAAGCTACGAAATTTCGGAGCGGATTATATATAGGTTCCGGAATAATGGTAGCTAAATGTTTTTATCCTTTTGATAAGAATGCCTGATATCATATTTATCCTGAATCGATGACTGATACGAGGAGTGCAAACAGAATTGATGACGTGCTCTCTGTTTTGCACTTTGCAGAAGAGAAGGCGCGCTGCGGATCGCATGTCGCAGTGATGCTGAGTTATGAAGCAGCACCTGCATTCGATTCAGCGTTCGTCACTCACGAACCGACTGACTTTCCACTCGCGTGGGCCAGAGTGTTCACGAGTAAATCCGAAGCTGTTGCCGCAACAACTCTCAGCAACTCGACGAACGGCTGGTCGCCGCGTGTGAGTCGTGATGATTACGATTGTGCGGTCGCTCGCATTCGAGAACTGATCGCGGCCGGCGACACTTACCAGGTCAACTATTCATTTCCGTTAGCCTCAACGTTCAGCGGCGACACGTTTGCGTGGTATCGCGATCTCTGTGTGGCTCAGGGCGCGCAGTACTCGGTTTATCTAGATCTGGGACGCTACAAAGTGCTTTGCTTGTCGCCGGAACTATTCTTCGAACGGCGCGGAAATCGCGTCATCGCGCGGCCGATGAAAGGCACGATTCGGCGCGGACGTTGGGCCTCGGAAGATCGAGAGTTGGCCCAACGGCTGCGCGATTCGGCGAAAGATCGCGCGGAGAACGTGATGATCGTGGATCTGTTGCGCAACGATCTCGGCAAGGTGTCGGTTCCGGGTAGCGTCTGCGTTTGGTCGTTATTTGATATTGAACGTTTCGAAACGGTCTGGCAGATGACTTCAACGGTGGAAGCGAAACTAACGAAAGGCACGAGCTTGGTTGAATTGATGGCAGCGTTGTTTCCGTGCGGTTCGATCACGGGTGCGCCGAAGATTCGCACAATGCAGATCATCCGCGAACTCGAACCGTTTCCGCGGGGCGTGTACACCGGAACGATCGGATTCTTGCGTCCGGGTGGTGATTGCGTGTTCAACGTCGCCATCCGCACGGTTGTTGTCGACACGGAAACAAACGTCGCAACGTTTGGCGTCGGTGGAGGAGTGACGAGCGACTCGACCGCAGAACGTGAATACGAAGAGTGCTTAGTGAAGAGCCGCTTCTTGCACGAATCGCCGCAAGACTTTCAGTTGTTCGAATCGATACTGCTGGAGAATGGTGAGTACTTCTTGCTACCGGATCATCTGGAGCGGTTCATGAACTCCGCGGCATATTTCGGGTTCGCCTTTCCTGAAGAGAAGATTTGCTCACTTCTAAAACACATAGCTGCCAATAATGCAGCAGGTGCGTTCAAGGTGCGAGTTACACTGTGGAAAGATGGTCAACTCGAAACAGATACTTCCCCTCTGGAACGTGGCGCGAATCAAATCAGGCACGTCAGGCTAGCCACAAAACCAGTCGATTCATCGGATCGTTTTCTGTTTCACAAAACTACCCGCAGAGACGGTTACTCGGATGACGTCATTCTCTGGAACGAGAGGGGCGAAGTCACGGAGTCGGGCATTGCGAATCTGGTGGTCGAGATTGATCGAGAACTCGTTACACCGCCAATCAGTTCAGGTTTATTGGCTGGAACCTTCCGCAACTACCTATTGGCTCAAGAAAAGATCAAAGAGCGCGTGATTTCGATCGAGGAATTGCAGACGGCTAAAAGACTCTACCTCATTAATTCCGTGCGACGGTTTTTAGCCGCGGATAACGCGGATACTTAACCAAATTTTTGAATCCTTACATCTTTTTGGATTCACATCCACTGATAAATCTTGCATTTTATAGGATGATCCGCCCGTCCTTCTGTGGCTACCGTTTTGCGTAGCAATTTTCTCACTCCGTTCTTCGCAGTTGCAACCATCTTTGCTCAGGAGGCCAAACCTATGACTCGCCTTTTCACAGGGGTTCTTCTTCTTGTATCTGCGTTGTCTTTCACTGCGATTGTCTCAGCTCAGGTCACCACCAGCGGTCGCCTAACAGGTGTCGTAACAGACTCTCAAGGCGCTCTGGTGCCCGGTGCCAATGTTGAAGCAATACAAAACGAGACTAAAACTCTATTCACTGCTACAGCGAACGGTGAGGGTGGTTGGTCAATTCCCTCCGTACCAAACGGCACGTACACGATCACTGTCTCGGCTCCTAACTTTAAGAAAACAGTACTCCAGAATGTGAAGGTCGACGCTGGCCAGGTAGCGACAGCAAACGCAAGCCTGGAACCCGGCGGCGCCAATGAGGAGGTTGTGGTTGCCGGCGGCGGCGAGATTCTTCAAACCGAAACTGCCAACGTTGCCACCACGATAACCGGTAAACAGATTACACAGCTTCCATTCGTCACCCGCGACGCTCTACAACTCGTGTTAACACTTCCAGGTGTTCAAACGCCTGGCGTGCCGCGCACGTCCTCGATTAATGGATTGCCGAAAGGCTCCGTGAATCTCACGCTCGACGGCGCGAACATTCAAGATAACTTTTTGCGAAGTTCGGATGGATTCTTCACACAGGTTCAACCAAAAGCTGACGCGGTTCAGGAAGTCACTGTATCAACGGCCGTCCCAGGCGCTGAGAGTGGCGGTGAAGGAGCGGTCCAGGTTCGGTTCGTAACCAAATCCGGAACATCGGAATTTCATGGCGGCGGTTTTTGGCAATATCGTTCGCCGCGATTCAACTCAAATTACTACTTCAACAACATCGATGGTTTGCCCCGCGACAGTCTATTTCTGCGACAGTACGGCGGCAATATTGGTGGGCCGATTATTATTCCGAAGCTATTGAAGAACCGGAATCGCGCGTTCTTCTTCTTGAACTACGAAGAGTTTCGCCTGCCGCAGGCCTATGGCTCACTCTCGGCGGTCGGAAATATTCTTGTGCTCACGCCCCAAGCGCGTCAGGGTATATTCACGTATAAAGACTCCGGCGGTACGGTTCGAACCATTAATCTTCTTACCTTGGCTGCGTCCAAGGGTTTCCCAGGCACGATCGATCCGAAGATTGGCGCGGGCCTCGATATTGTTAACTCTGCTGTTCACACCTCAGGTGCGTTAAAGAGTCGTGTCGCTTCGGCCAACGATTTCAATCGCCTCGATTATCAATTCCAGGATCCTGGAACCAACATTCGCCGTTTTCCAACGGCAAGGTTCGACTGGAACATTACCAAGAACCAACATCTCGAGTTTATTCACAACTACCAGTTCTATTACTCGACGCCGGATGCAGTTAATGGCCAGAACAGCGTCGCGCCCGGTCAGGGGATCGTGATTGGTACACCTGGTGTTACAGGGTCCATTTATCGCGACTCTTTCTCTTACGTGATGGCTCATCGCTGGACTATCACGAGCCGGCTCGTTAATGAAATACGCGCGACCTCAGGCGGCAACGGAACGTCGGTATTCACCCGCGAGTTTGCGCCTGGACTCTTCAGTTTTTGGGGTGGAAACGCCGTGGCAACAGGAACCTTTCTCGGCGCGCAGGGCAATGGCACCGGTGCTTTTTATAATCGCCGGACCAC
The DNA here is from genome assembly GCA_035248565.1 of Pyrinomonadaceae bacterium. Taxonomy (GTDB): domain Bacteria; phylum Acidobacteriota; class Blastocatellia; order Pyrinomonadales; family Pyrinomonadaceae; genus PSRF01. Next base: position 96,381 of record DATFHH010000101.1, read on the forward strand.
CTCGCGCCGCAATACTCCGACGAAGGGTTTGACCGATAACATAACCTTCATCGAAGACACTCACACACTGAATTTCGGCGGGTCGTTTTTGCGTATCAACTCCTTCACTCAGGCCGCAGGTACGCAAATCATTCCTCAGGTAGTACTCGGAATCACTTCTGACGATCCGATGAACGCCACCGTTTTTACTAACACTACAATCGCTGGAGTACCCCCCAACTTCCCCGGAGCGAATTCCACGCAATTGAGTAACGCTCAATCGATTTATGCAATCTTGACTGGTCGTGTGAGCGCAATCAATCGCTCGGCTTCGCTCGATGGCAATACCGGAAAGTATGTCTTTGATAGTTTCACCGAATATAACCATCAAAACGAATGGGCGTTCTATGGACAGGATTCGTGGAAACTACGGCCGAATCTGACTCTGAATTACGGCCTGCGTTGGGAATTCGAACCATCTCCGGTAAACGATAATCTTGTGTACACGAGAACGGGTTTTGACGGAATCTACGGTGTTTCCGGAGTCGGCAACCTCTTTGCTCCGGGCGTCTTCCAGGGCCAACCAACTCAGTTTCGTCTCCTCGCTGAAGGCGAAAAGGGTTACCCGACGCGACATCACGATTTCGCACCGTCTTTCGGCTTCGCTTACTCGCCCGACTTTAAATCAGGTTTCCTTAAACGGCTGACCGGCGAAAGCGGACAGACTGTCATACGGGGAGGTTACTCAATCGCTTACACTCGCGAAGGCTTCAATGCCTACACGGCAATGTTCGGTTCTAACGAAGGTGGAACAGTGACTCTGAACGTGAGCCCATCGCTTACGCCGGGAATTTTCCCTGCTGGTAGTGTGCTGTTTCGCAATGGAAACTTCCCATCGCTTGCGCCCCCGGCAGACACAAGCAAGTTTCCATTCACCCCCACCTTTGGCAGCGCAAGCGGTGCAAACGACTTTGACGCGAGGTTGAAGGCCGGCTACACGCAGTCGTTCTCGTTCGGTATTCAACGCGAACTCAATAAGAATACAGCGGTGGAAGTTCGCTTTGTGCGTACGCGCGGAACTCACCTGTGGCGGCAGTATGATCTTAACGAAGTGAATATCTTTGAGAATGGATTTCTGGACCAGTTCAAATCAGCGGCAAATAACCTTGCCATCAGTCGAGCAAACGGTAAAGGGGACAACTATGGCAATCAACATTTGCCCGGCCAGGTTGATGTACCGCTCATTACCATCGGCCTGAATTCCTCAACGAATTCAACGATGGTAACACGCTTACTCCAGGGACAAGCCGGCGCGGCCGCGAACACGATCGCTTTCAATCTGAGCAACATGAACCGGCTGATCAACGCAGGCCAGATTCAATTTACAACCCTGCCCGCCTCAACCGGCTGCATCTCGGGAAATAGCTCGTCGCAGACCTGCAAGGTTTCCAACTTCTTCCTGGTCAATCCGCAAACCACCGGCGGCGCATTTCTGATGACACAGGGTACTGACACTTCGTTCAATGCTCTGCAAATCGAAGTACGACGACGCTTATCGAATGGTCTGCTGTTCCAGGGCAGTTATCAGTATGGAAAGGCATTGGCAAATGCGTTTGTCTCTTCGTCGTCAGTATTCTCGCAACCAAGAACACTGCGAAATCCTGGACTCGACCGCACTTGGTCGCCTTGGGACGTGCGCCACTCGTTCAAGTTTGACTACATCTACGAACTGCCTTTTGGTCCAGGTCAAAGGTTCTTAAATTCCGGCAACTCGATCGTCCGGCGTGTTGTTGGCAATTGGCAGATTGGTGGTGTTACGAGAATCCAATCGGGGCCGGCTACTCTGCTTACGAGCGGTGGTCGCGCGACAGTCAACCAAAATGACTCCGGTGTGGTCCTTCATAACATGACCTTGAAGGATTTAGAGAAGATGGTGAAGATACGCAAAGATCCGAGTGGCATCGTTTTCTGGCTGCCGCAGAACGTGATCGACAACACGATTGCAGCTTTCTCGAGTCAAACGGGTACTCCGCTGGATCCCAACGCGCCTTACATTGGACCACCGTTGACACCGGGCGTCTTTGGCGACCGTATTGTTTTCCATGGGCCAATGACGGCGCGTTTTGACTTCAACGTGCTCAAACAGATTCGGCTGACGGAGAAAGTAAACCTCGAAGGGCGCGTTTCGTTCCTGAATGCGTTCAATCGTGCAAACTTTTTCCTCGGCGATTCGGATGCGACGATACGCAGTGTGAGTGCAGCCTCGACGTCTTTCGGTCAAACTCGTTCAGCGTATCGCGATATCACGGTTTCGGGGACGAATGATCCGGGTGGACGGCTGATCGAGTGGCAATTCCGGATCAATTTCTAGCCACAAAGTTAAGCATGCGCCGGTGGCGCACCACCGAACATGAAAAGTTGATCTTTGAAAAAGTAAGTTACCATGCATCGGCGCGGAGTGGAGATCGGTAGTGAATGGTGCCGGTGGCTGCTCGCCGAGCCCGTCACAAAGTTTGATCCGAGAGCCTTACCGAGGTACCGCCGAATAACGTCACGCCGTTGCGTGAACTTGCAGAGCAGAATCTTCATTTGGAGGCTCTCCCGCGCCAGACGAAAGGAGCTGCAATGAAAGTAGTGCACGAGATCTGTTCTGGCATTGATGTGCACGCCAAGATGTTGGTGGCGTGTCTGCTGTTGGCCAATGGTGAGAAGGAGATTCGCACCTTCTCGACGATGACTGATGATCTGTTGCGGTTGCGCGATTGGCTGCTGCGGGCGAATTGCACGCACGTAGCCATCGAGAGCACCAGCGTCTACTGGAAGCCAGTCTTCAACATACTGGAAGATGCTGTGAGCGTGATCCTGATCAATCCTGAACACGCTCATGCGTTGAAGGGTCGTAAGACTGACGTCAAAGACGCGGAGTGGTTGGCCGATTTGTTGCGTCACGGTCTGCTGCGACCGAGTTTTATTCCGCCGCTGGAGATTCGGGAGTTGCGCGAGTTGACGCGCTATCGAGATAGTGTGGTGCGTGAGCAAACTCGGGTGGCCAATCGGATCCAGAAAGTGATTGAGAGTGGCAACATCAAACTTGGTCAGGTGGCTAGCGATGCCTTGGGAGTTAGTGGTCGGGCCATGCTTTGGGCTTTGGCGCGGGGTGAAACGGACCCCGGGAAACTGGCGTCTTTGGCCAAAAAGCAATTGAAAGAGAAAGTGCCGCAGTTGCAGCGAGCGTTGCAAGGACGGTTGACTGTAAACCAGCGTTTTGTGTTGAAAGAACTGCTTCAGCGTTGGGAAGAGTTGGAACAGGCGGACCGGCGCGTTACAGAGGAAATAGATCAATACGTGCAGCAGGACCCTAAGTTGGCCCGAGCCTGCGAGCTTGTGGATAGCATTGTGGGGATCGGGCCGCGCGTGGCTGAAGTGATCATTGCGGAAATTGGCGTTCAGATGAGCGCGGTGTTTCCCAGCGCTGCGAACTTGACCAGTTGGGCTGGCATCTGTCCCGGTAACAAACAAACCGGTGGCAAGCGCCTCTCCGGACGGACGCGCAAAGGTAACACCTATCTGCGTGCTGCACTGGTCCAGGCAGCGTGGGGAGCGACTATGAAGAAGCACAGCTACTTGAGCAGTCAATATTTTCGCTTGGTTAAGCGGTTGGGCCGGAAGAAGGCTTTGGTCGCTGTCGCTCATTCGTTGTTGGTGATTACTTACCATGTATTGGAGAACGATCAAACTTACACCGATCTCGGCGGTGATTACTTTGATCGTAAGTATGTCGAGCAGCAACGCGACTACTATATCCATCGCTTGCGCATGCTCGGTCTCAAAGTTGACGTGGAAGAGTTAGCGACCGCAGCCTGAACTTCGCCGCCAACTCTTTTACTTTGCTAATCTTGCTACTTGCAGCTGGAGAACTAGCAGTGTGTTCCTCCACGCCGCACTTTTTCAGAGCAGAGGCACAAAGGAGCACAAATGATTAAGAGGGAGGGGTCCTCGGGCTCCTCCTTCGTTTTTTATGTGCTTCTTGTGCCTCTTGTGGCTATACTCAGTTCCCGCTGCTGATTTTACCGTTACTCCTACGATCTTGACCTTTTGCGTCAGACGACCTTAGCTACAAACCTCTCCTAGCGAACATAATTTTCTCTAAAAACTCGTTTCAAGCACTACATCTGCGCGCCAACGATGCGGCACAACACGGATACGAGAGTCGCTTATGTTCTCTGCATAATTTTGCCTTTTCCCCTAGGCGACCGGTAATAGTTAAAAGCCTTTTCAAGAAACTCATGCCGTCTTTTGATCGCATATGGCTCGACCGACGCCTGCGAGATATATTTTTGAAAATCTTCGAGAACCGCAGTGTTCATGGGTTCTTGGTAGTTTGTCAATAGACGTAAGTTATGTTTGATCTCATCAAGCAGTGCTATGAAGAAATTGACGAACTCTGAAATAAGGCTGCTCTTCTTTTCCAGATAGAGATTTTCAACAAACAAATAGGCCGTGACTGCTACGGCACGGCTCGATATCATTTTCGCTTTGTCTCCAAAATGTTTATCCATCAGTTCGAGGACTCTTCTAATACGCAAAAGATTTTCATCCTTTTCATCTAACGCGTAATTTTCCTTGAAGAATTCTTCAAGATCGTCGTACCGTGCCCTCACAAATTCTCCACTCTCATTACGGCTAAAGGAATTTATACAAATCTGCGCCAACGTGAACTGTCTGGAGAAACGTTTTTCTGACAGATTGGTTCTCCTTAGGAACGGTGCATCATTCGCCATCTCTTTATAAACGAAGTCGCGAATTGTACCGGTATATGTCTTCAATAGCTCGCCAGAATTTAGCCTTACGCCAAGCTGCAAACGCCGAAAGATTTCTCGTAGAAACTCCTCGTCACCCTGATCCTGATAAATCACAAGCGTCAACTCATAATCTTCTATTTTCTCTGCAAGAGGCGGCAGTTCCTTCTGAAGACGCTTGTAAGTGTAGTTTATACCTGCAATCCAAACCGTTAGGGGAGTCTCATAAGGCTCTGGCTTAAAGAAGCTCAGTAGCGTAGCCATTCTCTGTTTGCCGTCGATGCACTCGAAATCAAAATTCTCATCTCCTTGGACTCGTGCGAGGTAAATCTTGGGGATGTCTATGTTTCTGATGATTGAGTCAAGCAGCTTCAGTTGAGCCTCTCGAGACCAAATTTTTTCCCTCTGGTAGTCCGCATCTAAGTCAATACGATAGATATAATCATCAATGAACGTTTTTATCGGTACCGATTCTAACGCTCTTTCAGGACCGGCCTTGGTCTTTTGTAGCTTTACTTTCTTCACCATCTTTTCTTGTCCGAATCTAGCTAGCAACTTTCCGTAAATAAACTAGTTTCTTGACCCTCGCCTCTCCGAGCATTTTGATGCTCTTGTACTTGAGCCAAGTCTCAAATGGGTTAGGCGGATCGCGTTCTGGTATTAAGGTATTCTCAATCTCCACGAGCGTTTTAATCTCCGGGAAGAAGCCATAGTTGCTGCGAATATTATTACCGGTGTTGTCTGAAGCAATTATTTCTATTTCGAAGGCTTCTTGTCTCTCTAAATGCGCCTTGAAAAGCAAATCGATCAGATGCACATCATTCGGACTAAGCGAACAACCAACTACTCTGAGCGTATCGCATTCGATGAGTACCTCCAATGCCCTAGTCCAAATAAAGGTATATGGCGCATGCAGATAAGACTTCGTTGAGCCTAGAGGTATAATCTCGATTGTTCGTCGTTGTCCCCGTATTCTCGTGGCACTCCAGTTAAATGATCCATGGAGTTTGAGAAGCGGAATATTCGCCAAGGTCTTTTCACTTTCTAGGGTGAAACAATAGTTTGGTTTACCGTAGTTCTGCTCATACGCTCCGTCCAAAACGTCATCATAGTTGAGAGAAACGAACCCTGCTATCTCTTCCTTTTCACGTATTGCTCTCTGTTCGTGTAGCTGGAGGAGAGCTCTGTGGAGATAGAATCTGCTGAGCCGCCGGCTAGTGAGGATAGCTTTGATATCCTCCGCTACAAGATCTTTTAGAAGTCCCGTCTTGAATGCCCAATCATGGATCTTACTATTTTCGATTAAGCTAATAAGTAGCTCGATGTTTAACGACCCGGATGTCGAAGAGACCATCTTGAGACTTCGGACGTAGCGAGTATCAAGGCGCGCTTTATCAATGACCCTAGAGGACACGCTTGAAATCAACAGACCTTCCTTTTCCGGAATTAGGTCTGGGTTCAGCGCCAGAAGCTCAGCATGAGTAGCTCCTGCTCCAAACAGATAGGCGACTTTCTTCTTTTGCTTAGATGCCAAGGATCCCAAAAACCCAATGAGCAAGAATTCTTACGTATTTTCCTCGCCTTGACCTTCTAGAACCTTCAGTTCTTTTCCGGCTCGAGCAAATGCTGCCGCCCTTGCATGCAGTGAGATAGCAAAATTTCTGATGCTGAGTTCGTCATTGGGTTCGCGAAACTGACCACGCTTCCCTGTTTTGGCATTTGAAGTAAAGAAGCACGCCGCGTCGTACAAGCGGTCGCGAACTAGTCGTTCGCAAACCAATTCATAGCGCTTTGCGTAGCTGCGCTCTTGGAACAGCTCATCGACATTATAGGGTTTTAGCTTAATTCTTTTGGTAGCTCGCATTGAAGTCGGTGTTTCTTCGAGCATGAAGAGATAACCCAGCCATGGCTTTTGCGACGGCTTGAAAGCGCCCTCCCTGTAGGCAGCCCAGAAATCAGTCGCGTTACCGAGCGCTTCTTCGACTCGGTTATTGAAATTGTTGCCGAAGCTTCCCACTTGTGATTTGACCTCAACGACCGCAACTAGACTGTTGTCCGACAGAACAACCAGATCCCATTCCTTGCACGGCCGATAGAAACCAGGAAGCGTTCTTGGCTTCTTTTCTGTAACGTAGACCTCGACATCAGGCAAGGCGGCGTCACTGACAATCATCGCAATGAGCCTTACAAATCCATCAGCGTGCTTACCACCGGTGACCGCGCCACGATTACCAGCGTCCTTGCGCCCCGAATTAGTGCCTTGGCGCTTCTGCTGTTTCCCGCGCATTCGCCAAAAGTGCTGTACTGCCTTCTCTAGTTCTCGCTGGTAGTCAAGCATTAGGTGAGTGGGGAGTGATGATTCGGTCGACAGCTAATAATTTGGGAGTTTCCCTGTCGATCCGACTTGCGGCCATTTCGAAGTACTTAGCATCTACTTCAACGCCGATGCTATTACGTCCCCATTTCGCGGCCGCGACGTTAGTTGTTCCTGTGCCCATAAAGGGATCTAGGACTATATCGCCTACAAAACTAAACATTCTTATCAGTCGCTCCGCAAGCTGGAGAGGATAAGGTGCGGGGTGATCCTTGGTTGATGCGCCGGTCAAACCCGTCCAGATTTGTTGGAACCATATCTTATGCTGCTCGGCGGGTATAACGCTCAAAATGCGAGTAGCGAGTGATGGACTGCGATATCCGCCAGGTTTCCGCTCCATAAGAATGAACTCTATGTCATTCTTAATGACGGCATTCGGCTCGTACGGCTTACCGAGAAAACCACCCCCATTTCCTGTAGCTTCGTAAACTGCATTTGCGATCTTCTGCCAAATAATCGGCGCGAGATTATTAAAACCGAGATTTCGGCAACGCTCCTGGATCGAGCTGTGCAATGGCATGACTAGATGCTGACCTTTGTTTTTCCGTCGGGAGAGACAGACATCGCCAACTACACAAATAAGCCGACCCCCCGGCACAAGGGCGTCGAAACAAGCCTTCCAAACTCTGTCCAGTTCGTCCAGAAATCTATCATAGTCGGTGATGTAGCCAAGTTGTGCCTCGCTGAAATTGTAGTCCTTCAATGTCCAGTACGGAGGCGAGGTGACGACCAGATGTACTGTCTCCGGTGAAAGGAAGTCGATTTTTCGTGAGTCAGCGTGGTACAGGTCATGCCGCGTAGGAAGCTGTTCCAGCTTCGCTTCAATCGCAGCGACCAATTTTTTATCTTTGGCGATGCGAGGAAGGTCTGTTTGATGGTCCACGATCTCGCCAACAGCTTCAGGAAGATGGTGCGCCGGATCAAAAAGATGGGTGAGAGCTTCCGCTGGCCTACTCATATTTCATTGAGCAATATAGCTTAACAGCGCATCAGCGTAAACAGCAGATTCAGATAATTCGAGTCTCAGTTTCTCGCGTGCTTCGCCGCTATCACCCAAACACCAGAAAAGATAACGCGGACGCTGGCCACAAAACTAATTCTTAGTTGCGGCTTTTAACTTCGCGATTTCGGCTTTGATCTGGACGGCGTTTGGGGCGGTGGGGATGTCCTTTAGATATTGTTCGAAGGCTTTCAATGCGGCGGCGGGCTTCTGTTGCATGAGGTAGAGTTGGCCTAGGAACATCTGCGCGTTGCCGGCGCCAGGGCCGGCGACTTCATACGCGCGGAGCAGGGACTTTTCGGCTTCGTCCAGGCGGTTGAGTTGCAACAAGGTTGCGCCTAACAATAGATGAGCAGTAGCGGCGCTGTCGTTAATAGTGACTGCTTTCTTCAGTTCGACGGCCGCGTCGTCAAATCGATCCTGACGATTAAGGACGACTCCCAGCTTGAAATGAAGATCCACTTGGGCGGAGTTATCAGTTGCCGAGTCTGTTAACGCCGCGCGCAATACTTGCTCTGCTTTGGTTAATTCCCGAACACCCAAAAGCGCATCTGCATAAGACAAAGCCACGCCTTTCATCGCACGATCTTTTTCATACAACACCGCGAGTGTCTGAACTGCGTCTTTGTCGCGACCTTGGCGATGTAACACGACACCGAGGTTGAGGCGCGCCACAGGAAAATTCTCGTCGAGCTTCACTGCCTGCGCAAAGAGCTCAGCAGCCTCCGGCAGCCGATTCAACTGAAGATAAAGAACGCCGAGATCGTTCATTGCGCGAAGATAGTGCGGCGATAATTTGAGAGCGCGCTTGAGTTGGGTTATGGCTGTCTCAGTCTGACCATCGGCCAGCGCCTTCATACCAGCTTCGTAAGCAGCGACAGCATCCTTGTTAACATTCGCCTCCATCGCGCGCGCATCGACCACGCCCGGAGCTGTTTTCGGCTTTCCCGTAAACGGTCGAAGGAAGACCGTCGTGTAGACCGGCGTACCGCGGACGATGCGAAATGTAGCGACCGTTGTGTCGTAAGTCCCGCCATCAGATTCCACTGTGACGATGTAATCAGCGTCGCGGATCAGATCGCCTGTGACCTGGAATTTACCCTTCGTGTCGGTGAATACAACCTCGATGCGCCCGTCGTCGCGTGTCAAGGTGAAACGTATCGGACGAGGCGGAAGAGTTCCGCCAGGCATGAATATCTGGATCGCAGGTGGCGCCTGTATGAATGCGAGGAAAAGTATTAGCCACATAGAAAACCATCCACAGATTCCACAGAGTATAAAAGAATCTGCGCAATCTGTGGATGGTTTTACTGATAGAGCAATGCAGCCGCGCGGGCGCGGCGAAATTCCTCCAACCCGGGATTCCACGAAGCGACAATTTCTCTCGCGCTCTCGCCGCGCTTCACGCGCTCTAACGTATCGGCATTCACCAGTAGTCGCAGGTAGTTATCAACCTTCCAGTCGTTTGGATACAGCTTCCTCAACGCGAGCGCCATCTGGATCCCGGCGAGCAACGGACGAAACGCCGCTCGATCGGTGATGATGATATTCACGCCGCCACACTGCTGATCTTTGAACACCGAAGCCGCCGGCGTAAATCGCAGCGGCACAAACCTCACGCCCGGTATGCCGCGCTCATTCAAATACTCCGCCAACTTATCTCCTTGAATCCACGGCGCACCGACGATTTCAAATGGCGTGTCAGTGCCACGACCGACTGAAACATTCGTCGTTTCGAGCAGACCAACACCCGGATACAGCGTCGCTTCCGTCAGGCTGCGCATGTTTGGCGACGGATTAATCCAGGTGAGATTCGTCTCATCAAACCACATCCAGCGTCGCCATCCTTCCATCTTTATCACACGCAAATCCGCGCCGATATTGCGTTGCCGATTGAAGAGTTGGGCCAACTCTCCGATCGTGAGTCCGTGTCGCGTCGGAATCGGGTGATATGACGTAAACGACAACTTGTCCTTGTCGGCGATCGGTCCTTCGACTTCGACGCCGCCGATCGGATTCGGCCGATCCAAGACAAACACCGGCAGCTTCGCCTTCGCTGCCTCTTCGAGTATGTAGCCCAGTGTCGAAATGTAAGTGTAGAAGCGCGTCCCGACGTCTTGAATATCATAGACGAGCGCATCCAGATCTTTCAGTTCTTCGGGCTTCGGCCGCCGTGTCTCCCCATAAAGCGAGTAAATCGGCAGGCCGCTCGTTTCATCTTTCGAGTCAGAAACTTTTTCGTCTGCGAGTCCACGAATTCCGTGCTCGGGCGAAAACAGCGCGACCAGTTTCACTCCCGGCGCTTTGTTGAGCACGTCGATTGTCAAACGACCTTCGCGATCGCGACCCGTTTGATTCGTCACCAGGCCGATTCGCATGCCGGCGAGTGGCTTGAAATTATCCCGTTCGAGCACATCGATACCTGTGAGCACTTTCGCCGACACGCCTTCGTTACGAAACGCGAACTGCTCAAGCGCCTGAACCACGTCGGTGTAATACTTCGCAGACTGTGCCCTAGCGCGCTCGACTGCAACGGTATCAGTCACCGCACCGGCGACGATCGACGCAACTCGTCCGCGCAGTGGTCCGACATCTCCTTTTCCATCCGGATGCACGCGATTACTCAAAAACACAACAAACATCTCGCTCGCCGGATCGATCCAGATCGACGTGCCGGTAAAACCAGTGTGACCAAACGATCCGAGTGGAAACAGGTCGCCACGATTGGTTGAGTAACTCGTATTCATGTCCCAACCAAGCCCGCGTGTCGCGCCGCCCTTTGAAACGAGTCGCGGCCGTGTCATCTCAGCAACAGTCAACGGCGAAAGAATGCGCACGCCGCCGTAAGATCCGCCGTTGAGAATCATCTGGCAGTAAATAGCGAGATCGTCGGCGGTGGAAAAGAGTCCGGCGTGTCCGGCAACTCCATTCATTCGGTATGAAGTCGGATCGTGGACTTCACCGCGCAGCCACAGTTCTCCTTCCGCGCCGACATTCTCCGGACTGTCGCCCAGGTAACTCAACTGCCCGCGGCGCTTTTCAGTCGGAGCAATACGCGCCTTGAGCAGCGAACTCGGACGAAAGCTGGTGTCATTCATGTGCAGCGGATCGAAGATGTTCTTCTTAGCAAACTGATCGAGCGGCATGCCGCCAACGCGAGCGACAACCTCGCCGAGTGTAATGAAACCGATATCGCTGTAAGTGAAACGGTTGCCGGGCGGATTGCGCAGTGGTTCTTTTATCAGTCTTTTAATCGCTTCGTCATACCCGCTCCAACGTTCTCGGAGATCGAAGTCAGGCGCATAACCGGAGACGTGTGTTAACAGTTGCTCGATTGTAATGCGATCTCTTCCCTCACCTTTCAGTTCGGGAATGTAGCGTGAGACCGGATCGCTCAAACGCAGTTTTCCGCGTTCGACAAGGATCATGATACTGGTCGCGGTGGCAACAATTTTCGTAAGACTCGCGAGATCGAAGATCGTGTCAGTGGTCATCGTCTCGCGCACAGGTTCGACGGCGCGGTTGCCGTAAGCCTTGCGCCAAACCACGCGACCTTTACGACCAACAAGAACGACCGCACCCGGCAATCGATGCTTCGAGATGTCGTCTTCAATGACGGCATCCATCTGCGCAAGGCGCGACGAAGAAACCGCTACCGATTCCGGCTTCGCAACAGGAACTTGCGCCCACGCTTGCTGAACAAGCAGGACAGCGAAAATCGGTATTGCAATCCGCGTCATCCGTGGCTTCATTTTCTTATCTGAATCCCAGTTCCGCGCGGATACAAACCCGGCAACGAGATCGGAAGCCGCCCAACGATATCGATCTCGCCCAGCAACGCGCGCGCAACAGCCTGTTGCAAACTTGGCATATCACCATAGGCGACGAGGTACGTGCGTAGTCCGGGAAAGCTCTGTAACAAATACGGATTGCCAAAACTGATTCCCACAATCGGAGTCTTCGCTCCGATCAACGCCGACAACGCACGCGCACCCGACTCCGGTATTCCAACACTCGACGCTTGCCCCGAGCGAACGCGTCCATACAACGATGCAATCACCAAGTCGGCAGCCTTCGCACGTTGAATCGCTTTCTGAACGTCCTGCTCCGACGATCGCTCATCAAGTACCACTGTCTCGACTTTAATACCGCCGCCTTTGAGTCTGGAAACAAACGCATTCGCAATCCAATTCCGATCGTCGCCGTTCGTCACTGCGAGATTGAAAACGTGCAAATCGGGCTTGAGATTTTTCAACGGTACGAGCTTGTCGTCATCGCGAACAAGCGTGATCGCGTGCTCCGCGATCTCAGTTGCCAATGCAACTACATCTTTGCTGCCGACGGTGCGATCGATCGTGTCGATTGGCGTCAGGCGCTGTTCCACAAGCCCGAGATCGTATTTCGCTGCGAGTATCTTGCGCGCTGATTCTTCGACGCGCTGCTCAGTGATGCGCCCACTCTTCACCGCATCACGCACGCCGCGAAACGAAGCATCCACATCCGCCGGCTTGAGCAACATGTCCGCGCCTGCTTCCAGTGCGCGAACAGCCGCCTCTTCCTGCGTGAAATAGATCGTCAACCCGCTCATACTCAGCGCGTCGGTAACAATCATCCCTGGGAACTTCAGATCGTTTCGCAGGATGTTGCCCATCACTGGCGACATCGTCGCGGGCATGGTTGCTTTCTCTGCGATGATCTCACCGGCTTCGTCAGTGTCAGTCGGTTTTGATTTCACATTTCGCGGCAGTGGTTTGACCGCAGTCGGATCGATCTGTGGCAAAGCGATGTGGCCCACCATCACCGCGCCGACACCTGCGTTCACCGCAGCTTGAAACGGGACAAACTCAACCGTGTTCAGTCGCTCGCGTGTGACGTTGATCTCCGGCAGTCCGCGATGCGAATCGACGGCAGTATCGCCATGCCCGGGAAAGTGTTTGGCTGTAGCAATGACACCGGCGGACTGCGCACCTTCAGTGAATGCGGCAGCGAAACGTGCGACCTCCGCTGGATCTTCGCCATACGACCGAACATTGATCACGGGATTGGCAGCGTTGTTGTTGACATCAACTACAGGCGCGTATATCTGCTGCACTCCGAGCGCGCGTGCTTCTCGCGCAGTTATCTCACCCTGACGGCGCGCATATTCCGGATTGCCGGTCGCGCCAACTGCCATGTTCCAAGGAAAGTTGACTGTGTCGTCAAAACGCATTCCCGCGCCCGCTTCGAGATCGGCGGAGATGAGCAATGGATAATGGGCCAACTGCTGCATGCGGTTGACCAGAATCACAGACTCGTAAACCGGTCCGCGAAAGAGAACCAGACCACCGACTTTGTCGTCTTCGATGTAATGTTTGAGAGTGCGATAGGCATCGGAATCCTGGTTGAGAAACGTAGCGTTGAGACCGACGGAGATTAGTTGTCCGATCTTTTCTTCGAGCGACATCTTGCGAAGCTGATCGTTGGCCCACTTTAGTGCCTTGGCCGATGGTTCGCGTTTGAAAGGTCGAACTTTTACGGAGCCGTCGCGCGGACTGACCGGCAGAACAAACAAACCCAGCAAGACCAGCACCAGCAGCGGCGCCACACAACGATTTAACCTACGCATGCATTTAATCCTCATCTGCGACCCATCCACAGATTACGCAGATTTCTTTGTACAATCCGTGTAATCTGTGGATTGCAAAGCTCGCCACCCACGCAACCACAAACGTGATCAGGCTTCCCAACAACACGTACCATGTCCACGCGATGTTCGTCGCCAAGAATACGTAGAGCATCGCGCCCATGCTCACCACCATTCCGATCAACGCTGGTGGCTGAGTAACGCGACGCAAAAACGTGCCAACCAGAAATACACCCAGAATTGGACCATTGATCAGTGAGGCTATCGAGAGTGCCTGACTTAATGCCGATCCCGGCTGATTGCGAACAACCAATGCTACGCCTATCTGTACGATTCCCCAGGTCAACGTCAACACGTGCGACACTTTCAAGTAGTGCTTGTCGTCTCGTGCGGGTCGAAACGGTTTGTAGAGATCGTTAACTGCTGTGGCGGCGATTGAGTTGAGCGACGACGACATCGCCGCAGCAAAGATTGCTGCAACAACAAGGCCCGACAGACCAGTCGGCATATGTTGAGTGATGAAATCCGGAAAGACGCGATCGCCACCTGTGAATGGATAAGCCGCCGACGCCGCCGTCGCGTAAGCGGGATCGGTGAACGGATGGTAAAACGCAAACAGCAGGATTCCGATAAACAGAAAGCCGATAAACTGGGCCAGGACGATCGCGCCGCTGGTCAACAACGCAATGACCGCTTTGCGCGGACGATCGGTGCAGAGATATCGCTGGACTAAGTACTGGTCTGTACCGTGCGTGCTCATCGTCAAGAAGCAGCCGCCGAGCAATCCTGACCAGAACGTGTAAACCCGCGTGTGGTCCAACGTGAAGTCAAACAGCGAATACTTGCCGTACTGGATCGCCAGCGAGTTTGCGGCTGCCAGTCCACCATTGATCGACATTACAAGCACGATTGCGGCAGCAATGGCGCCGGCGATGTAGATTCCTAGCTGGACCACTTCAACCCAGATCACCGCTTCCATCCCACCAAAATAAGTGAAGATGATCATTGCGACGCCAATCAGGATTGTCGACGCAATAATGATTATTTCCGGGTTTGCAGTCGGTTGGAACGAGGCGTAGACAGCCGCGAGAACAATCGCTGTCAGCAGTAGTCGAATGCCATCTGCGATGTTTCGCATAACGACGAACAACGAGGCCGCCAACATCTTGATCTTGCCGCCGAAACGTTGATCCAGAAGTTGATAGACAGTGAGCAGTTCGCCGCGAAAGTAAGACGGAATGAACAGAATCGAGATTACGACTCGACCGAGCAGGTATCCAAAAACCAATTGCAGGAATTGGAAGTTTCCGCCGCGCGCGAAGGCGATTCCCGGTACTGAGATGAAGGTGATGGTGGACGTTTCAGTAGCTACAATCGAAAACGCGACAGCCCACCATGGAACCGACCGATCGCCGAGAAAGTAATCGCTGGTGGTCTTTTGCTTGCGGCCAAACCAGGTGCCGAATAGAACGATCCCGATCAGGTAACCGAAGATGATGATGAGATCGAGAGCTTTCATATTTCGCCACAAAAAGGCACAAAAAGCACAAACGATGAATGCGAGATCACTTCAGTTGCTGTAACGCTTCTTTGATGATCCAGCCGGATGCTTCGAGTGCCGCGGCTGCCGTTTCCTGGTCGACACCCGTTTCCGCAACAACTATTCGCACGGCTCGCTCGCGCAGCTTAGTGTTTCGCGCTTGCAGGTTTGACATGCGATTGCCGCTCACATAACCCAGCCGGACCATCGTCGCCGTCGAGATCATGTTCAGCACTATCTTTTGCGCCGTGCCGGCTTTGAGTCTGCTCGAGCCAGTAAGAACTTCTGGTCCAACAACCGGAACAATACTCAACTCCGCCGCCTTCGTAATCGGTGACTCCGGAACACAAGTCAAAGCAACTGTGAATGCGCCCAACGCACGTGCGTAAGTCACAGCGCCAACCGTGTAAGGAGTGCGGCCCGACGCTGCGATGCCAACCAACACGTCAACAGCCGAAAAACCTCGCTCTTTCAAGTCAGTAGCACCAGCTTCAGCATCGTCTTCGGAAGCTTCAACCGCGCGGTAGCACGCATCGTAACC
>DATFHH010000102.1:0-6799 GCA_035248565.1 Pyrinomonadaceae bacterium
GGAATCCATCCTCGGAATTGACGGCACGCGCATTCCGGTGCAACTAACGGCCGCCGCTGAGGGCGGCAATCGCTCAGGGATGGTCGCGGTGGGTGCGGCTGCGACGTCGGCACTGATCTTTCCCTACACGGCACCGGCCGCGATTGTTTGGGGATTCAAGAAAGGGGACGACGCGGTGGTCCGTGGGAGTAGAGAGTTTGCAGCGGTTATTAAGAGTGACACGGAAGTGCTCGGATTCGTTCCGGACAAGGACCGAGTGATTTACCACTTCGCGGACTCGTTGAAGGCGAAGCAGAACAACTCTACAACGCCAGCCAACTTTCCGCGTTTGCCAGTAAGAAATTGATCAAGAGTATTTTTGCCACAAAGAAGCACAAAAAGATTTTCTGAATTTTCGTGTTCTTTGTGCCTTTTTGTGGCTATGCATTAAAAACAGAACAGCTCTATACACTTTTGAATAGAAGGAGCAATCCGATGCAATTCGACACCGTGACCGTCGTGGCCATCGTTGTGATCGTTATTGGCGCCGGGTATCTACTTTTTAAGCGCCGCTCGCGTGCCTCCTAGTACTCCAATGATCGAAAGATTCTCATTTCGCCGCACCTTTGTGCTGGTGTTCTTTCTGATGATCTTCGCTCTGGCGGTGCGGCAGAGTGCGTTCATCGATCCTGATCTCTGGTGGCACCTGCAAACAGGCGAGGACATCGTCACGTCGCAAACGATTCCGCAAACCGATATTTATTCATTTACTAAAGCCGGATCGGAGTGGGTCACGCACGAGTGGCTCTCGGAAGTTTTTATTTACGAAACATTTCGCACGGCAGGTTGGGCCGGACTGCTGATCGTATTCTCGACTCTGATTACCTTTGCTTTTTACCTAACTTATCGTCGCTGCGTTGGTAAGCCTTACATTGGCGCACTGGCGATTCTGCTGGCCGTCGCCGCTGCTTCACCAACGCTTGGCGTCCGTCCACAGATGATCACGCTGCTGTTCGCCAGCATATTCGTCTCGCTGTTAACTCAGTACTCGAATGATGGGCAGATTCGTCGTTTGTACTGGCTCGCGCCGATGATGCTGTTGTGGGTGAATTTTCACGCGGGCTATGCACTCGGCTTGGGACTGATCGTGCTTTACGCGATCACGCTGTTGCTGGATCGTAAATGGACCTTGATACCCCGACTGGCTGCTGTGGGCGTAGCGTGCATCGCAATGGTCCCACTCAATCCAAATGGATTTCGAATGTTCTCGTATCCATTGGAAACCCTGCGCTCGCCGTCGATGGCTGCTTTCATCGAAGAGTGGGCCTCACCTGACTTCCACAAAGCGATGTTTCTGCCATTGGCTTTATTTCTTTTCTTGTTGTTGGGTGCACTCGCGTTGTCGCCAAAGCGTGCGCGTTTAAGCGAGGTGTTCCTCGTGTTTGTGACAGGGCTGGCAGCGCTTAGATCCGCACGACACATACCAATCTTCGTATTGATTGCCGCTCCGATTTTTGCTCAACAAGTGTGGGAGTTGATCCGAGCTCGTGCATGGGACGCTCGTTTGATGGCTCCTCAAAGCTCAACGTCCCGGACGGCCGTGGTTTTTGCATTGCTCCTTCTGCTTGCGCCCGCCGTCCTGGACGTTGCACTCGTCGGCCACTTCGTCGCGAATCAAGCAGCCTACGAAGCGAAGAACTATCCCCGCGCCGCGGTTGACTTTATTGATTCCGCAAAAGTGCCTGGTCCAATCTACAACCGCTACGGTTGGGGCGGGTATTTGATACGACGACTACACGGAGAATATCCGGTTTACATCGATGGCCGCGCCGACGTGTACGGCGACAAGTTCATGTACGAAACGTTCAATACCTACGAGGGCGGCGCCGGTTGGTTCGAGCCTCTCGACCGGCTGGCGATTCGAACAGTTCTGATCTCGCCGGATGTTCCTTTAGCGAGTCTGCTGCGGAGTGATGACCAGTGGCAAAAAGTTTATGAAGACAACCAGGCGGTGATCTTTACGCGCTCTCGAGTACCCGAAACATTTAGTGCGCGCAATCAGTAGAATTATCCGCCTCATCCGCGTTCATCTGTGGTTCTCTCTTCTAAGCTTTCAAAGTAAGTGCAATTGAATTGTAATAAATATTTTCGTTGACACTAGCTAGTGTGCGGCGTAAAGTGCGGCCCCTAATTCCCCCACTCAACAACCAACGACCCCTCCACAGGTCGCACAGCTAACTAACTCATCGAGCACAGGGAAGGTCGTCATTGGATTGCTGATCCGCACGACCATAAAACTGCGGGTAAGCAGCCCGCCGATAGGAAATTGTCTCCTCAAGATTGGCTAGAAGCCAATGTAGCGATTAACAACAAGGATTCGCCTCTCAATGGAGAGAGCGGATTGGAGTACAGCCATGTTTCACAACAGAACAAAACTATTACGAGTGCTGTCAATCTCAGCAATGCTGCTAATGGGAGTTGGTTTTGTCATGTGGAAGAGCTTCGCACATGAACTGACAAACAGGTCGCAGACAACACAACGCGCGGGCGACACAAGTCTTACCGTAGAAAATGTGGACCAACTTGAAGTTGAGTTCATTACTTTACGACCGAGTGGCTTTGAGCCGTCGGAAATCAGGCGTCCGAAAGGTTCTTTTGTGTTGCTGGTCGAGGATCGAAGTGGAAAAGCCAACTCCTTGTTCACGCTGCAACGCATTCAGGGTGAGCACTTGCGGGAGATCAATACAAATCGCATGAAGTTCGAGTGGTATGACGTTCTAAATCTGCCGCCAGGTGATTACCTAGTGATAGACAACAATTCGAATTCGAGTTGTCATATCGCCATTCTGCCCTGATCAGTAACTATATTTCTCATGCATCCGGCCCATAGTCTAGGAGGGGAGTTATGACTACCCGCTATATAGATGCATCGGAATGTATTCTTCATTCGCTAATAATTCTGCTGTTCATCTGTTTGATGAGTGGAAAGGTTTCGGCGGATACAACCAGCGCCACTGACGGCAGCACTCCACTCGGATTGCAGCCGGGAGCACCGGCAGGCTCATATCCACTCAGCGATTTCGATACGATAAATCTGTATAACGGCAACCTCAGCTTTCAACTGGCATTGTTGGGCATTTCGGGACGCGGTCGAGCGCAAATGCCGGTGCTGCTGCCGATCGAGGGAAAATGGCGCGTCTTGGATCTCACAATACCGCAGATAGACGGTTCGGTGAAGCACGTCTATTTGCCGATGCAGAGTTGGTGGGAGAATAATGATCGTAAGTACCGTCCTGGCAGCTTAGTCGCTCGTCAGGGCAGTGTTGAGGTAATGGAGTGTCCCGACAACACAACGGTTTATGCGGTCACATTAACTCGACTTACCTTTATCGGACCTGATGGAACTGAGTATGAATTGAGAGATCAATTAACTGGCGGGCAGCCACAGAGTAACGGACAGTGCAATTATTCGAATCCGCCCTCAAGAGGCAAGGTCTTTGTGACCAGCGATGGTTCTGCGGCGACATTCATATCCGACACACCTATCCAGGATTACGTGATCGCTCCCAATTCTTCGGCAGAAACCTATCCGTCTGGTTATCTCATGTTGCGGGATGGCACGAGGTTCCGCATTGAGGGCGGACACGTCGAGTGGATGCGTGATCGCAACGGCAACAAACTAACCTTTGGCTATGACAGCAACAATCGCGTCGCTACTATTATTGACTCTCTCAACCGAGTAGTCACGATCTCGCGTAATACTGGACCCGGTACTTTTGATCAGATTACTTACCAGGGGTTCGGCGGCGCGACGCGAACTGTAAAAGTAAACTATTCATCAATGGCAGACGCGTTGCGTTCTGACTACCCGAGCACTTTGACATACAAAGCGTTATTCCCGGAGCTGAATGGTTCGAGTACTGGCTATCACAATCCGAGCGTCGTTTCTTCCATAACGCTACCAAACAATCAACAATATCTGATCAGGTACAACCCTTATGGTGAAGTCGCGCGGGTCGTACTGCCTACGGGAGGCGCGGTGGAGTACGACTACGGGGCCGGTGCTGGTGATTATCCCAGTGGTTCGTGGGCTGGGTTCGAGGGCTCCTGGGCGATCTACCGTCGCGTTGTCGAGCGTCGTGTTTATCCGGACGGTGCGACTGGCTCCGCCTATGCAATGCGAATGACCTACAGTAGCACCGAAGCCGAATGTGCCGGCTGTGTGAAAGTAGATCAATTCAATAATTCTGGCACTTTGCTCACTCGAAGCAAACATTATTTTTATGGTAGTGCAGCAGCGTCGTTTCTAATTGGTCCAACAGACTATCCGGCGTGGAAAGAAGACAAGGAATTTCAGACGGAGGAATTTGCCAGTGACGGCACGACGCTTTTGCGCCGAATAGTTAACACCTGGCAGCAGCCGACCGCCGGAAACACATGGCCGCTTACTCAACCGGAAACTAATGATCTGGTCAAATCAAACAATCCACAGATTACGCAGACCGTGACAACGTTGGAACCGTCGCAGGCGAACCAAGTGTCGAAGCAAACGTTCGCTTACGACAAATACACCAATAAAACCGACGTTTATGAATATGACTTCGGAGCAGGCGCGGCTGGTGGACTAGTGCGACGTACGCATAGTGATTATCTGACTTCCAGCTATGACACTCTCAACCCGAATTCCTCCAGCCCGGATCTAAATCTCACGAGTCACATTCGCAGTCTGCCCACACAGGTGTCGATCTTCGATTCAGGAGGCGTTGAACGCGCGCGGTCTACCACTGAATATGACAATTACGTGCTTGACGGTTCAGATTGCGCACACAGCTTTCATTGTCCGTTGCAGTCACGGGCGAACATTAGCGGTTTCGATTCGCTCTTCACCGCGAGCTACACACTGCGCGGCAATCCGACTGCCTCCACTCGCTATCTGCTGACGAATGGCGCAGTCACAGGTTCGGTTTCGTCTTACACGCATTATGACGTTGCCGGTAACGTGGTGCGCAGTATCGACCCCCGCAGCACCTCTCCAAACTTCTTTGTGACCACCATCGAATACGACGATCGATTTGGAGCGCCGGACAACGACGCAAGGGCCAATTCTGCTCCGGCCGAGTTGAGCGGACTTACTTCTTTCGCATTTCCGACGAAAGTAACAAACGCTCTGGGCCACACCATTTACGCGCAATTTGATTATTATCTGGGTCAGCCGGTGAATGGTGAGGATGCCAACGGTGTTGTCGCCAGTGGCTCGTTCAATGATTCGCTGGATAGACCAACACAGATTCATCGCGCCATCGGCACGAGCGTCGAAAATCAAACTACCTTTGCTTATGACGACACGAACCACATCATCACCACGTCCAGCGATCGCGATGCTTACAACGACAATGTGCTGGTAAGCAAAGTTGTCTACGATCAGATCGGACGCACGAAGGAGGCTCGTCAGTACGAGGGTGGCGACAACTACATCGTTACAGAAACGCAGTACGACGCGCTAGGCCGTCCGTTCAAGACTTCAAACCCGTATCGGCTGTGGCAGAGTGAGACTGCGGTTTGGACCATGCAGGTGTTTGATGCACTGGGCCGAGTGACATCTGTGACTACGCCCGACAGCTCGGTCGTCAATACGAGCTATAGTGGCAACACCGTGACCGTGACCGATCAAGCAGGCAAGAAACGAAAGAGCGTGACGGATGCGCTTGGCCGCTTGAGTAATGTGTTTGAAGATCCAACGCCAGGACTGAATTACCAAACCACCTACGGTTATGATGTGCTCGACGATCTCACCACCGTCACTCAAGGCGCACAGACGCGAACCTTCGTCTACGATTCACTGAAACGTTTGAAGTCTGCTACGAATCCCGAGAACGGCACAATTAGTTACGATTACGACAACAATTCGAATCTGAAACAAAGGACTGATGGGCGAGGCATTGTGTCGATTTACGAATACGATGCGCTCAACCGCAACACGACTATTGATTATTCTGACACTACTTCCATCAATCCTGACGTGAGTCGCTTTTATGATGGCGCAACTAATGGCAAGGGAAAGCTCTGGTACAGTTATGCTGGTGGAAATGAGTCCGTTGGCAGCAATGTCGAGAAGACGTTGTTCGATAGCTATGATGCGCTTGGCCGGCCGTTAGTGCTGCGCCAGCTTTTCAAGCTCAATGGCACTTGGAGTTCTGCCTATCAGGTGTCACGCTCCTACAATCGTGCAGGTAGTGTGACTTCACAAACCTATCCTTCGGGACACACCGTTACATACAACTACGATGCTGCCGGTCGTCTGGCTGACAACGGCGCGAATCTCGCCTTCACTGGAAACCTGGGCGATGGCGTGCTGCGCACCTATGCCAGAGGCACCAGCTATATTTCTTCCGGCGCCATGAAGCAGGAGCAGTTTGGCACGACCACGCCTGTCTACAACAAGCTCTTCTACAACTCACGTCTGCAACTCGCCGAGATTCTGACGAGCACAACAGGTGGTGACAGTTCCTGGAATCGCGGCAAGATCATCAATGACTACAGTCTGCAATGCTCCGGCGCCGCGTGTAATGCGACAGATAACAACGGGAATCTGCGCAAGCAGGAGGTCTATATTCCTGCCAATGATCAAGTCTCGAGCTACACCTCGTGGTATCAGCAATACGATTACGATGCGCTAAACCGGTTGAAGCGGGTACAGGAGTATACGCCTTCGCTCGCCTGGCAGCAGGAGTATGACTACGATCAATGGGGAAATCGGACCATCAATCAAGTCAACACCTGGGGCAATAACATTCCGAAGCCAAACTTCGGCGTCAACACA
>DATFHH010000103.1:0-90317 GCA_035248565.1 Pyrinomonadaceae bacterium
GTTGCAGCAAAGCAATCAGGTGAGTTGGGTGCATCAGGATCCGGTGACGAAGAGCCAGCGGCTGACGAACAGCAGTGGCACGGTGACGAGCACGATAGATCTGGATCCGTGGGGCGGAGAAACGTCACGCAGCAGCAACCAAACCTCGCAGCCGCATCGCTACACGAGTTATGAGAGAGACAGTAATGGTGGCGATGAAGCGATGATGCGCCGCTATAACGGTAAGTGGCACCGCTTCATGCAACCCGACCCGTCTGATGACAGCTACGACTTAACCAATCCACAGTCATTCAATCTCTACGCGTATGTGCAGAATGATCCCGCAAACCTGGTCGACCCTTCGGGTTTGGATCCTGATGGTGGAGCGCTGGGTGCTTGGCTTGGGTTATCGGGAATCGGTTCCACCTTCGTCGTCGACGTTCCCATCAGCTTTGGCGAACCCGCTAGCGGCCCAAACAGCGGTCCAGGTAGTATTATTGGCGGGGACTCTCACGCACAGTTGTTGCTGATTCTGTTTCACGAATTTTCTCCGAGGAGGACTGCAGAATTTTGACGACGAAGTCGCTGCTAATACCGTAGCAAACGGTGTTGAAGCTGCACTACAGGTACTGAAAAACGGCTGCTGGACTGAGCAACAATGGAACCAAGATGTACAGCCAGGTTCGCGTTATTTTGCGAACGTCTCAAACGCCTCTACCTACACACAAAGCTGGAGTCGTTCACTATCAGTGCACGATACTGGTGTAAGAGAATCACCAGCTCTTCTCACACATTCCTATGTTATTACGACAACTAACGGGCGCATCAACTCCACTATGACGTTGGTAACTAACGCCGTTGGAGCTTTCAATTTTGTCCTGAAATATTATCCTGGACAAGGTATGGCTGTGACATCCAACAGTGCGAGCACACCCCACGTTCTGTCTACTCCAGGGTATGGTAGGTCGCGATCCTAACGTTAATGTTCGTTGGGCTCGACTATTCCTAAAGGAGGCGCCGCAATGTCAGAAAATGCCGACGGCTCAAGATTTCAACTCTAGAAAAACTGTACAACTACTGATGCCTCGGTAGTCCCCTAATTTCATTTTCGCGTGGCACGGCGTTTGTTCATCTTACGCGGACGCCCGACCTTGCGATCCTTCACTGCGTCCAAGTCTTTCGGATCGATCAGCCACTCACGCCCATATTTAAACGCCTTGAGGCGCTTTGCCTCTATCAAGGCTCGCACCCTAGTCGGCGTCACGCCTAACCGCCTTGCTGCCTCAGTCGTGGTGATGATCTTCATTGCTCAACTATAACAATCTGCGAAACTATTACGACGCGTAATAATTTTCTTGACAAGCGAAATTCCGGTCTTTATAGTAGCCCGCACCCACCAAAAAGAGCGGGCTGGCAAGTGCGACTAACACTCACCAACCCTACACAGCCGACTCCTGATCCGGTTAAGAACGAGGAATCGACCATGCGGAAAAATACTAGCACACGCACTCACGCGAAGGGTGAATTCCCTTACGTCAAAGTCGAAGTAATCCCAACTGATATTGAAGTGACAGATTGGGCATTCCTGCGGGAGTGGGCCGACAGACTTGGCCTGACAATGGAAGGCTTGTTGAAGCGCATTCTGCTTGCCGCAGTCATCGGTCAACTTTACGCCGAGAAGATTCCTGAGATTTAAGACAGCCTCGCGCGAGCCTCTCAGAAGCGCATAAGGCGTTGGGGAGACCGCTTTATGCGTTTGGCGACGCGCGAGGCTAGGGGCGTCGAAGCAAGTGACCTCACCACTTAACGGGCACGACGCCCCGTGAATAAGCGTTATTGATCCGAGAGGGGGCAAAGGGATCAGTGACGCTTCGAGGGCGCTACTTGTAGGTGGGTACTTGTAGCGCCCTCTACTCATGCCCCGCCTCTGCCGCTTCTCTGAGTGTATAACGTATCCAGCTTGACAGCGTTTTATGTTCGCTCGCCTTTGCCGCGCGCTCGAACATTTTTATTTCTGCCTCGCTAAATCGTATCGGACGAATGACGCCCTTAGCGTGGCCTTTTGGCAGTCTTGGCCTTCCCATCTTTTTAGTTTTCGGCATGGCCTTTTTGCTCCCTGTAATCATTCACAATTGATGCTTGCACGGCCTTACGCGGGCTTGTGGCAGGTGGGATGTGTAACACAGTCACATGCCTGCGCGGGTGGTCTGCGTCTTCTGTTTCATGCGACCACGCATACACACGATTCGTCTGTGGATGGTCGTGCAGATCGAACACTTCTACTTCGCCCTCCCACACAACCTGCCCCTGGAATTCTTCTTTCACCGGCACTGTCTCAACGTGTGTTGAGCGCGAGCCATGCAGCCGTTCAATTACTTCTTGTAGTTCTTCGATATTGCTCACAATGCTGCCTCAATCAGATCCTCTACTGTCCAAAACTTTTTCTCAATCCCTGCCGCCATTGCGGGCGTCATTTTCAAGCTACCATGCGAGCGCACAAAGTTGTAATACGCGAAGTGAAGCGCAACGGCAGCTTGGAAGTTTTCAAACTTCTTGCTGAATGCGTAGGTCAAACGAGTTAACCGGCGCATGTGCAAGCGCGTGGTTCCGTTCAATCGCTCTATATGACTTGTGGAAACGAGATCCATTTCGGGATAGCCCATCACGACCATCTTCTGCATACTGGTAACTTCCGGCGCGCTGTAACGTCGCTCCTGATGATGCTCGCCTTTGTCCGCGCCGTAGTTTTTGATAATCATGCCGAAATCTACGTTCATGCCGAACGCGTTCTCAACTGCTTCGACATAAGCGCGCAGACCATCGCTGGAGATTTGCGGGCGATTCTTCAACCGTGAGGCCACGTCAGAGACGAAGGCGTTCGCAGTGACGTGATCGCGCTTGCCGCATCGAAATGAGGGGACAAGTTTAGTCTCCGCGTCAATCGCGCAGAATGTCCATATGTCGCCAAGTGTCGGATCGTCTTCTGGCATGCGATGTTTTTCCTTCTTGCCGATGAATCCCCACACTTCATCAAACTGCAAAAAGCGGCAAGTTAGATCGCGCATCTTGGCGTCCAATAGCTTCGCGCAACCTTGGCCCACGCGGACACCTAAGCGACAAATCGTGTCGCCGTGAATTCCAGTCATGCGCGAGATCGCACACATACTAGAACCTTCGGCTAACGCGCTGATTATCCTGATTTGCTTGTCTTTCGGAAGTACGTTTGCCATTGCGTTTATCTCCTACTGGAGATAATGTATTACATTTTGTCCTTGCTGTCAATACTTTTCGTAATACGAAATGCGCTAATTGGTAGGTATTCCTTCTCTGCCGGGACGCAAAGCCTGTTGGGTTTTACGGAGCTGTCAGAGGCTATAACCGGGAAGATAAGACACCTAATCCAAATTTCGCCGAGGGACTATCTTGCAGTGATTGTATTCGCTCTATTTCGTTCACTCTTAAAGGCTGTAGCAGCGTGATATAGCCGTATGCAAAGGGTTCTAAGTCTTCGATAGGTATACGCACCAAATCGTTAATAACCCTTATCGGTTCCGCGAGTGAGCGGTTTGCAAAAAACAGAGAGCCTTTTACGTCTTTAGGGGGTATGGAAATATTAAAGAGAGACTCATTTCTGATTTTTAGCCCTACGGTGACACAGGGCTCGTTTTCCGCGTCCAGATCAAGTATTAGATCGCCAGCATTTACGTGCGTAATTATTATGTGACCTTTGATATTTTTTGCTTGCGCAGATCGCATGTCGCGTAAAGTTTTTAGACCGTCTAATTCTTGTTTGCGCTTCGTAAGTTCGTTATTCACGTCATCTTTTTGAATTCGCAGATCGTTTGTTTCTTTAACTGCGTTTACATAATCAGTTCTGAGTTTTGCACACTCTTTAAGATCTTGCCCCAAAGCGGTAACCTGTAACAGGAGTCGTTTATTTCTCCACCGTTTTACCGCAACAGTAAAAAGCGATATTGCGGATAACGTAATAGCGGACGCGAGCACGACAATGGGCGTCCATCCCTTCACCAAGCGTTCGTCTCCAAGGCTCGGCTGCGATAGCTGAGCGGAGTACAGGAGAGGCCACGCCATAAGTAGCAGAGTAACGATTCCAATAATGACCAAAGCGACCGTAAAACCGAGAAGCCATTTTGTAAGTTTGGCAGTCGTGATATTCGCGGCATTGGCCGCTTCTTGGTTCGATTCCATGCCCAAAAGGCTACGATCCATTGCCGGAAAGGGTCAAGAAGTAAATGTAATACGTTTAGCGTCATGTTAAAGATATTTTCCAAAGAAAGATCCAATAAAGACTCCCGCAAAAAGAAGCAAAATCAACATCAGGATAAACACCGTTGGCGGAACTTTGCTGCTTGGGTTATTCCTTTCGTCACCGTGCCCATCGGATTTTCCGTTTTCGCCAAAGATGTTTTGGGCGTCTGGGTCAGTATGTTTCTCTGGCTGCTTTTCTTCTGGTATGCCTTGCTTATAGCAGAGCGTTATATCTGGCACGGTTCCCGTAAGTGGGCTTACGTCATTTGCGTGCTTCTTTGCGGCCTGACAATAGGACTTGGTTTTAGATGGCAAAGTCGCCTGAGGAAACATTACCCCAGCGAACGGCCCTTGGCGTTGGGGGTGGATTACATAATGGGATGGGGTGAAAGAAAACTTCAGGGTTCTTGGTTTTGGATCGTCATTAATAACACCGAGGAAGGCGACATTGCTTCCCCTGTCCAAGTAGCCTTGGCGTTTCGGCTGGTTAACTTGAAATCCATACCAACGACAATCCAAGCCTATACAGTTGAGGCGAAGAATTATCAGGATGAGTGGGTTAGGCTGGCTACGGTAGACGTAAGAAACAACGACCTGTATGCGACTATGGGCGCTCGCGATCTCGATGATCTTACTGGAATCAAAATGAACATGGCGCACACATGTTTCGATTCCCTGATAAGCCAACCAATACCACCCTATACCCCTATCCGTGGATGGGCCTTCTTTCAGGTTCCTGAAAATGTGCGGCTTGAACCTAAAGACTATATTCGTGTTTTCATGCGGGATTCGGAAGGACTTGAAACTACGCAGATAATCCCCATAGAGCCAGATCGTGAGGGCGTACTCCACGCAAGTCCAACGTTTGAGTACTTCAAGGAAATGAAGGATTTGGGTAAGCTGAAACTGAAATACTTGTCCGAGGTATGGAAGTAATGAAATTAGGGGACTACCGATGCCTTTATTGGCTGGACTTGCTGACATGCTTCCATTTATTTATTTCCTAATTGCACCAAATTGGAAAAGCATGTCCGCTTTCACTGCTGTAATCTGTACATTCGCGCCCCCGGTGATTGGTTTTTCCATTCTCTTGGTTCTGATCTACCTGAAATGGAGGCGCTTTGGCTTACATTCTGACAGTGTTCGCATATCAGTTATCTTCGCAATCGTTGGTATTCTTGAACCGATCTTTTATTGGATATGATGCGCAGCCGCTAATTCTTGTTTATTTGGCGCGAACGTGAATCCATTCTGGTTGTTCATAAAAACTCAGCAGGGACATCGGCTCGTGCTGACCGTGTCAGCGCTTGCGGTTGAATTGTTGCACGAGAAAACTAATGCAAGCCGTGATATTCGTTGCGACTCAGCCACAGCTCGCCAAGTGCTGACCACGATTTACCGTTTCAACGGTGCTGAGTATAAGCCGCGGATTACACGGATTCGCGGCTTGTACAAATTTTCGTACATGTGCTCGATCCCTCGTAAACCTGATTTCGAAAGTGGGACTGGCGAGTCCCGCAAGCGAAACTACGAGCACGGTTTTTTCGAACCCCAGATCCGAACATCCCACTACCCACTCACGCAAACTGGCAAAAATCCTTTATTTTCGCTAACCTTATCCCCTAATCAGTCGCTTCACCCGTCGCTGGCACGGGCTTTGAATCGAGCCAAACCGGAGAACTGTATAGTTGCTGCGTGAAGTTTGTAGCTAGCTCGTTCCATCACTCTTCGCGCGCGCATCGCCGCTCTCTCAACAAGGCTATTACAGCTCTCCACAAATTTTTTGAAGTAAACAGCTATGGATATCAAGCGCCCCCCAAAATCGAAGCTCAAGAAGAAAATTCGCAACGCCGTGATGATCGTCATTGGTCTGGCGGCAATCGGTGGCATCACCTACGGCCTCACTAAGCTGAAGCCTGCCGCCCCGACACTCGATCGCTCAACCGCTGTGATCGAGACAGTCAAGCGTGGGGAGATGGTGCGTGATGTTCGTGGCAATGGAACACTGGTGCCGGAGATAACTCGCTGGGTCCCGGCTCCGGCCGACGGACGCGTCGAAAAGATCCTTCTCCAGGCCGGTGTTCAGGTCGATCCGTCGACCGTTATTGTTGAACTGTCGAACCCGCAAATGGAGCAACAGGCGACTGACGCTCAGTTCCAGGTCAAAGCAGCCGAGGCCGATGAAGAGAATCTCAAGGTGAAGCTCGAAAGCGACACCATGACGCAGAAAGCCGCGGTCGCCACCATCAACGCGCAATACAGCCAGGCAAAGTTGCAACTCGACGCGGACGAAGTGCTGGCGAAGCAGGGTTTGGTGGCTGACCTCGTGTTGAAGATCTCGCGGGTGAACGTGCAGGATCTGGCGAATCGACTCAAAGTGGAGCAAGAGCGACTCGCAGTGAGTTCGAAGTCGACTCGCGCTCAATTGAATGCCGCAACCTCGCGTCTAGCGCAATTGCGCGCATTGGCGAAATTGAAACAAGATCAGGTTGACGCGTTGAAAGTGCGAGCCGGAACGGCGGGTGTGTTGCAGCAAGTCTCGGTGCAGGTAGGTCAACAGGTAACGCCAGGATTCAACATCGCACGCGTCGCGGATCCGGCATCGCTGAAAGCTGTCTTGCGCGTAGCAGAAACGCAGATCAAAGATGTGCGCATCGGACAGCCCGTCGTCGTCGACACGCGCAATGGTCTGATCCAGGGCACGGTGTCGCGCATCGACCCGGCTGCGCGCGAAGGTACGTTTGAGATCGATGCTAGTTTGGTCGGACCACTGCCGTCGAGCGCTCGTCCGGATCTAAGTGTTGACGGAACGATCGAGCTCGAGCGACTGAAAGACGTCTTGAAAGTCGGTCGACCTGCGTTCGGACAGGCAAATCAAACGGTCGGCATGTTTGTGCTGACGCCTGATGGAACGGAAGCTGTGCGCACGACCGTCAAGCTGGGACGCAACTCAGTCAGTACGGTCGAGATACTCGACGGTCTGAAAGAAGGCGACCAGGTCATCATTTCTGATACGACGGCGTTGGATAGTTACAACCGTATCCGCATACGCTGAGGCATGAGTTTCTCTGTCTCTGTGCCTCCGTGGTGATCCTGTTTCCGTCGAATCAGACACAGAGACGCAGAGAAGAGCAATGCCAGACAAAGCCGGTTGGCGGTGTTCAGTTAGCAAGATCGTGTATACAAAACTGCGAAGGAGCGAATGATGAGTTCGAATGGGCCCTTGATTCACCTCTCTGATGTCAAGAAGGTGTTCTATACAGACGAGGTTGAAACGCATGCACTCTCCGGTATTCACCTGGACATCAAACAAGGTGAATACGTTTCCATCGCCGGCCCCTCGGGATGCGGCAAATCCACACTACTTTCTATCCTCGGTCTGCTCGATACGCCGACAGATGGTAAGTACATTCTCAACAACCACCCGGTCGAGAATCTCTCTCTCTCCGAGCGAGCGCGGATCAGGAACCGTGAAGTCGGTTTCATCTTCCAAAGCTTCAACCTGATCGGCGATCTCACGGTTTATGAAAATGTTGAACTGCCGTTGACCTATCGCGGAATGAGTTCTTCCGAGAGAAAGAAACGGACCACCGAAGCGCTCGAACGCGTTGGCATGGCTCATCGCGCGAAACACCTGCCGAGCCAGTTATCCGGCGGTCAACAGCAACGCGTCGCCGTTGCGCGTGCAGTCGCCGGACAGCCGAGCATCCTGCTCGCGGACGAGCCGACTGGTAACCTCGACTCCACCAACGGCGAGGCAGTGATGGAGTTGATGCGCGAGTTGCACCGCGCCGGCGCCACCATCTGCATGGTCACGCACGATCCGCGCTACGCGCAACATGCCGATCGCATCGTGCACTTATTCGATGGATTGATTGTCGAGGAAGAGGCAGGAGCAGACCGGCGCGAAATTCGGGAAGCCAAGCGCGAATTGGCTGAAAGCGGTTTTGGAGCCATTCAATGATCAGATTGCGTGGGGTTGAGAAGTCGTTTCCCCATGGTCCAACGAGGACCTACGTGCTTCGCCGGATAGATCTCGATATCGAACCCGGTGAGTTTGTATCGATCATGGGTCCATCTGGAGCGGGGAAATCGACACTGCTGCACATCATCGGCATGCACGATCACTCGTGGAACGGTGAGTATTACTTCGACGATACACCGGTCCATAAGCTCGATGCCAAAAAACGTGCTGCACTGCGTAATCAGAACATCGGGTTTGTGTTTCAGAGTTATCACCTGTTGGACGATCAGACGGTATTTGAAAACCTCGAGCTGCCGCTCTCTTATCGCGATGTGAGTAAGAAGGATCGGCAGTCGATCGTTTGCGACACACTCGATCGTTTTCAGATGGTTGGCAAGAAGGATCTCTTCCCGACGCAACTATCCGGCGGGCAGCAACAACTCGTCGGCATTGCACGCGCGGTCATAGCAACGCCGCGAGTGATCCTGGCTGACGAGCCGACTGGCAATCTTCATTCGGCGCAAGGCAAAGAGATCATGGACATGTTCAAGCGTTTGAATGAAGAAGGCACGACGATCGTGCAGGTGACCCACTCGGAAGTCAACGCGGCTTATGGTAATCGGATCATCCGTCTCGAAG
Source organism: Pyrinomonadaceae bacterium (assembly GCA_035248565.1). Taxonomy (GTDB): domain Bacteria; phylum Acidobacteriota; class Blastocatellia; order Pyrinomonadales; family Pyrinomonadaceae; genus PSRF01. The sequence continues at coordinate 8,852 of DATFHH010000103.1, forward strand.
ATGGATGGATCGTTAATCCGGACCGGGAGCAGAGAACCGTAGCAGTTTAGCTGTTTGATGATGCTTTCGTTCCGAAGTAGAGAGCCCGGCAAAGTTTAATCCCCTGTAGTTGCTCAGCGGTCATTGACTGAACGTCAATCGTGTAGGCGATTTACGTTGACGTCACCAGTGTGTCCAGAGGGAAGATGTTGAATTCAGCAACAACCCAGGTTCCCCGAACTCTGATAGCGGACGATCAACCGGACGTGCTGGCCGCGCTTCGCCTACTTCTCAAGGGTGCCGGTTTTCAAACCGAAGCAGTCGACTCCCCCAAAGCGGTGCTCGATGCGATCCAGCAGCAGAAATTCGATCTCGTGCTGATGGACCTTAACTACGCGCGCGACACAACCTCCGGAAAAGAAGGCCTCGATCTCATTTCACGAATTCAGGCTCTCGATCACGATCTGCCCATTGTCGTGATGACTGCCTGGGCCACCGTCGATCTGGCAGTCGAGTCGATGCGGCTGGGCGTTCGCGATTTCGTGCAAAAGCCCTGGGAGAACTCTCGTTTACTGAAAAAGCTGCGCATGCAGATCGAGGCGGGCCGTGAGCGCAGACACCAGCACGATCAGGAAGCCGAGACGCAAATGCGCGAGCGCCAACTGCGGCTCGAGCTCGAAGAGGCGCGTGAGATCCAACGTGGCTTGATGCCGCGCCGAATGCCGGATCTCAAAGGCTTTAGTCTCGCGAGTGCGTGGCAACCAGCACGTACAGTCAGTGGTGATTATTTGGCTGCGTTCAAGTTGAGCGAGTCACGTGCGTCGTTGTGCGTTGCGGATGTGGCGGGAAAGGGGTTTCCGGCGGCGCTATTGATGTCAAACATGCAAGCAGCGCTGAAGTCTCTGGCTTCAGCGCAGATCTCGCCGAGCGAGCTTTGCGCAAAGCTCAACCAGTTAATGTGTGGAAACACTCCGCTGCGCAAGTTCGTCAGTTGCTTTTACAGCGAACTCGACATTTCGCGGCGCACCCTGACTTACGCGAACGCTGGTCACAATCCGCCGTTTTTGATGAGCCGCAATAATGAGTGCATTCGACTTGATGAAGGCGGTTGTGTCATCGGTGCGTTTATTGACTCGAGCTACGCACAACACGAAATTCAACTAAATGAAGGCGACAGGCTGTTGCTGTTTACGGATGGTGTGACCGAAGCGCGCAACGAGTCGAAAGAAGAGTTTGGCGAGGAACGTTTGATGGAGTGTCTGCGATCCTATCGCGGGCGCGACGCTGCTGATTTACGAACGATCATCCTGAACGAAGTGGCGCGGTTTTGTAATGACAACTTCGACGATGATGCCGCGCTGATGGTGGTAATCGCTAATTAGCCACAAAGGGCACAAACATGCGAGGCGACATTCGTTACGCAGTTAGAAGTCTCTTAAAACGACCTGGCTTCACTTTGATTGCCGTCGTCACGCTGGCTCTTGGCATCGGCGCGAACACTGCGATCTTCAGTGCCATCAACGCGCTGCTATTGAAACCACTGCCATTCCCCGAACTCGATCGCGTCGTCGCGATCTGGGACAAGATGCCGAGCCGTGGCGTCGTGCACAACGAAGTCGCCATGGCCAACTACCTCGACTGGCAACAACAGAACAAGTCGTTCGAACAACTCGCCATCTATCGTTGGTGGAGTGCGAACCTCACGGGCATCGATACACCAGAACGCGTTCAAGGATTTTTAGTCAGCCCGAATTTTCTCGACGCGATCGGTATCAAGCCGATCATGGGTCGCAATTTTTATCCGGAAGAAAATCAGCCGGGCAAAAATGCGGTGGCGATACTTACTTACGGTCTTTGGCAACGACGCTTCGGTGGCGATCCAAACATCGTCAACAAGACGATCACAATCAACAGTATCGCGCGCACCGTCGTTGGAGTGATGCCGGAGCGCTTCAGTTTTCCGACAGGTGGCGAAGTCTATGCGCCATTGGTGATGACGCCTGAGCTGATGAAGAGCCGTGGCAATCACGCGTACTACGTCATTGGACGACTAAAACCCGGCACAACAATTCAAAGCGCGCAAGCTGAGATCGCCAACATCACCGCACGACTCGAACAGCAGTATCCCGAAACAAACACCGGCTGGGGCGCGACCGTTTATCCGATCGTCGCCGACACCGTGCGAGAGTACGACACTGCGCTTTGGGTAATGATGGGCGCGGTCGGATTTGTGCTGCTGATCGCTTGCGCAAATGTTGCCAATCTGATGCTCGCGCGAGCGAGTGGACGGCAAAGGGAGATCGCGTTGCGCGCGGCGTTGGGTGCAAGTCGCTGGCGCATCGTTCGGCAGCTACTCACTGAGAGTGTGATCGTTGCATTAATTGGTGGCGCGTTGGGAATTCTGGTTGGTTTTTGGTCCATCGATGCGTTGCGAGTTTCAAATCCAGCCGACGTTGCGACGTTTGCGCCGGGCTGGTATCAATTGGGAATTAACTTCACCGTGCTCGCATTCACGCTCGGTATTTCACTATTAAGCGGAATCGTGTTTGGTCTCGCTCCGGCCTTACAGGTCTCAAAGCCAAATCTAAACAATGCATTGAAAGAAGGAAGCCGGCAAACGTCCGGCAGTTCACATTGGCTGCGCAGCGGTCTGGTTGTTGTTGAAGTTGCGATCTCGCTCGTACTACTGGTTGGCGCAGGACTGCTGGCGCGCAGTTTTGTTTCATTATTAAGGACCAATCCCGGTTTCAATCCTGACCATATCCTCACGATGAACATCGTTTTGTCGGGGGCAAAGTACAAAGAAGAAGCGCAGAGCGCCGCGTTTTTCAACGATCTGGTCCAACGCGTGAAAGCGCAGCCGGGTGTCGAGTCAGCAGCGCTGGTGAACTATCTGCCGCTTAGTGGCTCAAACTCGTCGGACGCTTATCTGATCGAAGGTATGCCTAAACCCGCGCCGGGTGAGGAAAACGAAGGACGTTATCGCGTCTGCACGCCTGACTATTTCCGTACGATGCAGATTCCGATCATCGAGGGCCGCGGCTTTACGGAGCAGGACAAAGCGGGCGCGCCGCCGGTTGTAATCGTCAACGAGATGCTCGCGCGCAAACACTGGCCCGGTGAGAGTGCGATCGGCAAGCGCATTCGCTTTTATGGTCCACCCGAGCGCGCGGCGTGGATGGAGATCGTCGGCGTTGTTAAAGACGTGAAGCACCTATTAAATCTGCCGGTTACGCCTGAGTATTACTTACCACATGCGCAGGATTCGTGGGATGCCATGGTGCTGGTCGCACGAACAAGCGTCGAACCGTCATCGCTTGCGGGTGTGCTCAGGCAACAAGTGTGGTCGATCGATAAAGATCAGCCGGTGTTCGACGTTAAGACGATGCAGGAGGTGCGATCGGAGTCTGTAGCACTCTACTCGTTTTCGTCAGTGATGCTCGCGATCTTCGCCGGCGTGGCGTTGTTGCTTGCTTCGATTGGAATCTACGGTGTGATGGCTTTCGCGGTGACGCAGCGCACGCAGGAGATTGGCATTCGCATGGCGCTCGGCGCACGCGCGGCTGATGTATTGAAGCTGGTCGTGAAACACGGAATGAAGTTAGCACTGCTCGGAACAGTGTTGGGACTAGTGGTCTCATGGGCCGTGACTCGTTTCATCGATAAGTTGCTCGTCGGTGTGCAGCCAACGGATCTGCTGACGTTCAGTGTGGTTTCGGCGTTTCTGTTGGCGGCAGCGTTTATTGCGTGCTATGTGCCCGCGCGACGCGCGACCAAGGTCGACCCACTCAAGGCGTTGAGATATGAATGAGAAAACCATCAGATTACGCAGAAATAATCTGTGAAATCTGTGGATGGCTTTGAGCTTATGGAAACATTATTCAAAGATCTGCGCTATGGAATGCGAGGGTTGTTGAGGCGAAAGGCGTTTACCGCCGTCGCCGTGTTAACCCTCGCACTGGGTATTGCCGCAACGACTGCAACATTCACGGTTGTTGACGCCGTGTTGCTGCGAAAGTTACCCGTCGCAGATCCGGATCGCGTGGTAGTGGTCCACAATCAACTGCCGAAGCTGAACCTTCCGCGCACTCAGGTCTCCGCTCCTCAATACGTCGATTACAGCCGGCAAACAGACCTGTTCGAATCAACCGCAGCTTTCTCCATTCGCAATTTCAATCTCAGTGGCGTGAGCATGCCCGAACGTTTGCAGGCCGGCAGAGTTACTGCAACCTTCTTTCCAACGCTCGGGATTAATCCTGTTGCCGGCCGGTTCTTCAACCCGGAAGAGGATCGGATCGGCAATGAGCGGGTCGTCGTGTTGAGCACAGCTCTATGGAAACGTCTCTTCAGTTCAAATTCCGGTGTTCTCAACAGCTCGATTCAGCTCAACGGCGACAACTATCAACTCGTAGGCGTCGCTCCGGAAGGCATCGAAGAGATCTATCCCAACGTCGATCTCTGGATTCCGATGGCCTTCACGCCGCGCGAACTATCAGAAGAGCGACGTGGGAGCCTCGGCTATACGATGTTGGCGCGTTTGAACTCGGGCGTCACGATCAACCACGCGCAAGAGATCATGACTGGTGTCGCGCGAATCACCGCAGGCCCAGACCTTGGTAGTTTCAATATCGAAGTACGTTCGCTGACCGATGAATACTTAAGCGACGTGCGCCGGCCGTTATTTGTACTGCTGTGTGCTGTCGTTGCGGTGCTATTGATCTCGTGCGCGAATGTAGCAAACCTGCTGCTCGCGCGAGCTACTGTGCGGTCTCACGAGATCGCAGTGCGCGTGGCTTTGGGCGCCAGTAGAAGTCGCATCATTCGCCAACTACTCACCGAGAGTCTTCTCATCGCACTCCTCGGTGGCGCTTTTGGAATGCTGCTCGCTTTTTGGGCCACCAAAGCTTTGCTTGCACTCGCGCCGAGCACGCTGCCGCGGCTTAGCGCCATTCAAGTCGACCTGAGAATCTTGTTACTCAGTCTGGGCGCCTCGCTCCTATGCGGAATTATCTTCGGGTTAGCGCCGGCGCTGACTGCATCGAAAACCAATCTCGTCAGTTCGCTCAAAGAGTCTGAAAGGACTGATTCGCCGAGCGCGATTCGTCAGTGGCTGCGAAGGACGTTGGTCGTAGCGGAAGTCGCGATGGCCCTTGTGCTACTGATTTCCGCCGGTCTGTTGGTCCGCAGTTTTGGGAAGCTGCTCGACGTGCGGCCTGGATTCGATCCGCACAACGTAATCACGCTGCGCGTTTCTCTCCCGCCGGCTCAATACGATAAGGCGACAAAGATCGCCGCCTTCTATGACGACGTGCTGGCGCGTGTGTCAGCCTTGCCGGGTGTGCTGCACGCGGGTTCGGCATTCCAACCTCCTTTCACGCCGGGCGCTGACAACTCGATATTTATGATCCGCGACCGGCACGCTAACCCTGGAGATCCGCCGCCGCACGCCGACTATGCTTACGTATCTTCTGATTACTTCCGCGCTGTCGGACTTCCGATTCTCAAAGGCCGCGACTTTCAACCATCAGACATGCGCGCAGGGAATTACTTCGCGCCCAATTCAGTTGCGATCATCGACGAAGAATTAGCAAAGCGCTTCTGGCCTAACGGCGATGCGCTTGGTGGCGGTATCGGTTGGAGCGAAACAGGACCTTGGGCCACGGTTGTCGGTGTCTGTGCGACGGCACACTTGAAAGACCTCACTGAGGAGTCAAAAGGTACGTTTTATCTGCCTGCATATTTCTACAGTTCTACTCTCGTCGTGCGCACGTCCGGCGATCCTCGTTTGCTGACTTCAGCGATACGCGAGCAGGTGCTCGCGGTGGATCCGAATCAACCGGTTTATGACGTGAAGACGATGGAGGAGCGCGTTGCGGTCACACTCGAGACGCGGCGCTTTGCCATGATGCTGCTCGGCGTTTTCGGAGCCGTTGCGCTGCTACTTGCTGCGATTGGATTGTACGGTGTGCTGGCATTCGCCGTATCACAACGGACGCGTGAGATTGGCATTCGTATGGCGCTCGGAGCGCGTGCTCGCGACGTGTTGTCAATGGTGATCCGGCAGGGAATGTCGTTGGTGTTGGTGGGGGCCGTTGCCGGTGTTGTAGGCGCGTATGCAGTCACGCGAGCTATTCGGAGTTTGTTGTTCGAAGTTGGCACGAGCGATCCGCTGACGTTTGTTGTCGTGGTGTTACTGCTCGCAGTGATTGGATTTATCGCATGTTATCTGCCCGCGCGAAGAGCGACGAAAGTCGACCCGCTCGAGGCGCTTCGCTACGAGTGAGAAAACCATCCACAGATTACGCAGAAATAATCTGCGAAATCTGTGGATGGCTCTAAGCTTATGGAAACACTATTTAAAGATCTCCGATACGGTTTGCGGGGGCTGATGAGGCGAAAGGCGTTTGCAGCCATCGCGGTGATCACGCTCGCGCTCGGGATTGGCGCGAACACCGCCATCTTCACACTGGTAAATGCGGTGATGCTGAAGTCACTCCCGGTTGAGAAGCCTGAGGAGCTAGTGTTGTTCAATGATGTGACCGGCGAAGGAACGTCCATCGAAGACAATCCGCGATCAGGTGTGTGGAGGCGATTCTCATACGCGTCCTACGAATACTTCAGAAATCACAACCAATCGTTTCAAGACATAGCCGCACTCCGCAGCGGAGAAAGCCGGCTGAGCGTGCGCCGCACCGGCGTGCAAGATACTGCCGCAACGCGATCCTGGGGCCATCTCGTTTCGGGAAACTACTTCTCATTGCTGGGTGTTCGTGCTGCGCGCGGCCGCGTGTTGACGCCGGACGACGATAAACCTGGCGCACCGCCGGCAGCGGTGATCAGTCATCGTTACTGGGAACAGGATCTAAACAGCGATCCATCGATCGTCGGCAAGAATTTCGTCATCAACGGCACTAATTTCACCATCGTAGGCGTTACTCCGCCGGAGTTCTTCGGCGAACGCGTACGACGCCCGCCTGATTTCTGGTTGCCACTCTCATTCCATCCGCAGATTGAACTGACGGAATCATTCTTAACCAACAAACAGGCGTATTGGTTGATGCTAATTGGCCGGCTCAAACCCGGCGTGAGCATGGACCAGGCTGAAGCGAACGTGAACCTCGCGCTCAGACAACATCTGACCGAAGAAGCCGGCAGCCAACTCACCGAAGAGCGAAAGAAGGGAATCCAAAACACCTACGTAACGCTGGTCGAGGGTCAGGGTGGAATCTCTCGACTGCGCACGGTCTACTCAAAACCTCTCCACCTGCTGATGGCGATTGTCGGCATGGTTTTGCTGATTGCCTGTGCGAACGTTGGCAGTCTCTTGCTATCGCGCGCGGCCTCTCGCAAAGCTGAGATCTCTTTGCGCATGGCGCTTGGCGCAACGCGAGGAAGAATCGTTCGTCAGCTACTCACCGAGAGTATGTTGTTGGCATTTACTGGCGGTGTGATCGGCGTGTTGCTCGCGCAATGGGGAGTGATTCTGCTCGTCAGAATGGTTGCCGGGACTACTCCATTAGATACGCGCCCTGACATCGGAGTGCTCGCATTCACATTTGGCGTATCGATCGTTGCCGGTCTGCTGTTTGGGTTGGTGCCGGCGGTGCAGGCGAGCAGGGCCAATCTCTCTCTCACGATGAAAGAGAAGACGCGCACCGGAAGCGGCTTCATGCGTTTGAACTTATCGTCGCTGATGGTAGTGATGCAGGTCGGTCTTTCGCTGGTCCTGCTGACGGGCGCGGGATTGTTTGCGCGCAGCCTCGTAAAACTTCAGAACGAAAACATCGGTTTCGATCGCGATAACCTGTTGCTGCTCGGCATCGATCCACGTCTCGCGCGGTACAAACCAAACGAACTTCCCGCAATGTACCAGCAGTTGCTCGAGCGACTGGGCTCGATTCCGCAAGTGCGCTCAGTTTCGCTCGCGACCTACGCACCAATGAGTGGAACAAGCCGGACCAGCAGTATCAAGGTGACTGGTTACACGCCGCAACCCGGTGAAGATCAGGGGGTCCAGGACATTTTGGCCGGACCAAAATACGCTGAAACGTTAGGAATGCCTTTGCTGCGCGGACGTGACATCGAACTGCGCGATACGGTGGCGTCGCAGCGCGTCGCTGTCGTTAACTCGACCTTCGTCGAGCACTACTTCAAGGATCAGAATCCAATCGGGCGTACGTTCACATTTGATGACAACACCGACGGGGGCACTACAGTCGCGATCGTGGGTGTGGTCGGAGATATCAAAAACTCGGACCCGCGCGACAAGCCGGAGCCGACAATTTATCGCCCGATACTTCAGATTGCTGACGAGTCTGCGTATGCGGTGACCGTTCACGTTCGCACCATCGGCGATCCAAAGCCGCTCACATCGCAAGTGCGGCAGATGATTAATCAAGTCGACGACAAGATACCAATCTTTGGGGTTACCACGATGAACGAACAGTTGCGTGAGAACGTGACTCGAGAGCGTTTGATCGCGCAACTGGTGAGCTTCTTTGGCGCACTCGCGATGATACTCGCGTGCATCGGTTTGTACGGCGTGATGGCCCACGGCGTTGCGCGACGGACCAACGAGATCGGCATTCGCATGGCGCTAGGCGCTCGCGGCGGCAACATCGCGTGGATGATCTTGCGCGAGACGCTGTATCTGGTGTTGGCGGGTTTGGCGATTGGCGTGCCGGCAGCGTTACTCGGAGCGCGTTTGATTTCGGCGCAACTGTTTGGAATGAGCCCGACGGATCCGTTGACGTTGATTGCGGCCGCGGGAGTTTTGACTGTGGTGGCGATGTTGGCAGGGTATCTGCCCGCACGGCGCGCGTCGCGCGTGAATCCACTGATCGCGCTCAGATATGAATGAAAGGCCATCCACAGATTACACAGATTAATCTGCGAAATCTGCGGATGGATTGAGGTTGATGTTTCACGACCTACGTTTCGGCTTAAGGATGTTGATGAAGAATCCCGGCTTCACGGCCGTCGCCGTGTTGTCACTCGCCCTCGGCATCGGCGCGAATACTGCGATTTTCCAACTTCTAAACGCCGTGCGTTTGAAGACCTTGCCTGCTCCAAACGCAAACGAGTTGGCCCAGGTGCGACTCACGTCCATGGACGGCACACGCGGGCTTAAGAGTTCGGTCTATCCCGCAGTGACAAATCCGGTTTGGGAGGCGATTCGTGATCGTCAGCAGGGTTTTTCGAGTATCGCAGCGTGGGGCAGCGATCGTTTGAACATGGCCCAGGGCGGAGAAGTGCGTTATGCAAAAGGCCTTTGGGTCAGCGGTGACTTCTTCAACGTGCTCGGCGTGCGTCCCGAGCTGGGTCGCCTGTTTACAGCCGCCGACGATCAGCGAGGCTGTGCTGCACCGGGTGTAGTGATCAGCCATCCATTTTGGCAACGCGAATTTGGCGGCGATAAAAATGTACTGGGCCGCAAAATCACCCTGACAGATCATCAGTTCGACGTGATCGGCGTCACGCCGGCGAGTTTCTACGGTCTGGAAGTCGGCAGATCTTTCGACGTCGCTCTGCCCATCTGTTCCGAGGCATTGATCGCAGGTAAGAACAGCCGCCTCGATTCAGGTGTCAACTGGTGGCTGATGATCACTGGACGTTTGAAGCCAGGTTGGACCATCGCGCAAGCCAGTGCGCAACTACAGACGATCTCCGGTGAACTGTTTCGACAAACACTTCCCGCCGGTTATCCGCCCGTCAGCGTGAATGATTATCTCAACTCCAAACTGGAAGCGGTTCCGGGTGGCGAAGGTTATTCCGCGCTTCGAGAAAATTATGAACGTCCCCTGTGGTTGTTGCTGGCCATCGCCGGATTGGTGCTGCTGATTGCATGCGCCAATCTGGCGAATCTGCTTCTCGCGCGCGCGAGCAGTCGCGCGCGTGAGATGGCAGTGCGACAGGCGGTCGGTGCTTCGCGCGCGCGCATCGTGCGTCAGTTGTTGGTTGAGACTCTTCTGCTCACAGTGCTCGGCACCGCATTAGGTGCGCTTCTCGCGCAGGCATTGAGTACCTTTCTCGTGGCGTTCATCAGCACTCAGAATGAGAGTGTCTTTCTTGACTTAAATCCGGATTGGCGTGTGCTCGGATTCACGACCGGGGTCGCCGTGTTGACTTGTCTGTTGTTTGGTCTGACTCCGGCGCTACGCGCGACACGAGTCGATCCGGGCACGGTGATGAAGACTGTCGGCCGGGGACTCACTGCGAATCGGGAGCGATTCAGTCTGCGGCGCGCACTGGTTGTAGTTCAAGTCGCCTTGTCGTTGGTCCTGGTTGCAAGTGCGCTTCTATTCACGCGCAGTCTCAACAAGTTACTGACGGTCGACACCGGTTTCAACGACAAAGGTCTGTTGACGACGCGGGTCAGTTTCCGCCGTTTGGAGATTCCACCCGAACGCCGCATCGAGTTCAGACAGAACCTCGTCGAGCGGATCAAGGCAGTGCCGGGCGTGCAGGCAGTCAGTGACATGGACACCGTTCCACTCACCGGTGGCGGGCGCAATAACAACGTCTGGTTGAGCGAAAATGCGGACGATAAAATCAACGCTGCTTTCAATCGCGTCGGATTTGACTACTTCGATACGCTGCAACTGCCGCTGCGCAGTGGAAGACAATTCACCTCGCAAGACACAGTCGGCTCGCAACGAGTCGCAATCGTGAACGAGACTCTCGCGCGACAGTTGGGCCAGATGAATCCCGTGGGCCACCGAGTCGTAGTAGAAACGACACCGAACGAGCCGGAGACGACTTATGAAATCGTGGGTATGGTCCGCGATGCGAAGTTTGAAGAGCTGAAAGAAGGACCACTCTCGATGGTCTATCTGCCCAGCTCTCAGGATCCACAGCCGCTCACCGGCCGCTTCTTTCTGATTCGCTCGAGTCTGTCGCAAACAAATCTGACGATGTCGATCAATAAGGCTTTGAATGAGGTGAGTCCATCGCTCGACACGAGTTTTGAAAGTTATCGGGCGATGATCGAAGGATCGATGTTGCGTGAACGTTTGATGGCGACGCTGTCGGGATTTTTCGGTGTGTTGGCATTGTTGCTGGCGAGTATCGGTCTTTACGGAATTCTCTCATACGGCGTGGCCAGCAGAACGAATGAGATTGGAATTCGCATGGCGCTTGGGGCGGGCACGCCGCAGTTGTTGAAGCTGATCATGCGTGAGGCTGTTGTGCTTGTTGTGATCGGAGTGGCGTTTGGTATGCCGGCGATCTTGATGGTGGCGCAGTTTGCTTCGAGTCTGTTGTACAACCTGTCGCCGACGGATCCGGTTTCGTTGATTACGGCCGGAATGGTGCTGTTGCTCGTGAGCCTCGTCGCTGCATATCTGCCGGCGCGACGAGCGTCGAAAGTTGACCCATTAATCGCGTTGCGTTACGAGTGAAATCCATCCACAGATTACACAGATTATGGAATCACTAATCAAAGACATACGCTACGGAATACGGAGCCTGTTAAAGCGGCCTGGATTTACGGCGATCGCGTTGGTTGCGCTCGCGCTCGGAATCGGAGCCAACACTGCGATCTTCAGTTTAGTAAATGCCGTTGTGATCCAGCCTCTACCGTTCCCGGATCCCGATCGACTTGTGTGGGTGTATGGAAATATCCGTAAGGGCGGAAACCGAGCCAGTGTTTCGCCACTCGACTTTCTTGATTATCGAGCTCAGAACAAGAGCTTCGAACAATTTGCCGCCTCTTTTACGCTCCCTCTACACCTGAACCTCACAGGCAGCGGTGAGCCCGAACGCCTAACCGCATCAGGCATAACGGGAAATTATTTCCAGACTTTTGGAGTAACTCCGACTCTTGGCCGCGGCTTCTCGCTGGAGAACGAAAAGACTGGTCAGGACCAGGTCACGGTACTCAGTTATGGTCTATGGCAGAAACGGTTTGGTGGCGATCCGGCAATCATCAACAAGACGATCATGCTTGACGGCAAAGCCTGTGAGGTCATTGGCGTAATGCCGGCCGGTATGAGCCTGCCACAATATGCAGAACTGTGGGTGCCTATCAACTTCGACGTCTCACCGGACATGAAGCAGCGCGTGGCGCATTTTCTCCGCCCAATCGGAAGATTGAAAGAAGGCGTCACGGTTTCACAGGCCCAGGGCGATACGAATCTGATCGCACGTCAACTTGAGAAACAGTATCCTGAAAGCAACACCGGCTGGAATCTCCGACTCATCCCATTGCGAGAACAACTCGTCGGCGGTAGCCGAACCACTCTGCTTATTCTTTTCGGAGCCGTTGGTTTTGTACTGCTGATTGCCTGCGCGAACGTTGCCAACTTGCTGTTAGTGCGAGCCGCTGCCAGATATAAAGAGATTGCGTTGCGAACCGCACTAGGCGCAAGTCGCTCTCGAATCATCCGCCAAATGATTACTGAGAGTCTACTGCTGTCGATTGCTGGTGGCGCGCTCGGCGCATTGTTGGCTACGTGGGGAGTTGAACTACTGGTCAAGTTGAGTGAGAACAGTCTTCCTCCGACTGCGAAAGTAAAAATCGATCTGACCGTGCTCGGCTTTACGCTGCTCATCTCGCTTGTCACGGGAGTCTTGTTTGGTTTAGCACCGGCCTTTCGCACCCTGAAGTTTAACCTCGTCGATTCCTTGAAAGAAGGAGCACGAGGCGGCGAAAGCATGTTGCGAAGTCGAACGCGTAGTTTACTGGTCGTCTTCGAAAGTGCTGTCGCGGTCATGCTGTTAATCGGCGCCGGCCTGCTCATCCGTAGCCTGCTTGTGCTACAACATGTCGATCCCGGCTTCGACTCAAATAACGTCCTGACGCTGCAAGTTGATCTCACCAGCAAGAAATACGACACGCCCGAAAAGTCTGCGAACTTCTTCCAGCAGCTCGAAACACGCGTTGGCAGTTTACCGGGTGTTCAAGCGGTAGGTTTGGTTAGTGAGCTTCCACTTAGCGGTCAACTCAACGACGTTCCCTTCACAGTTCAAGGCCGGCCACCGGTTAGTGTGGATCAGGCTTTTGATGCCGATTTCCGTCGCGTCAACACTCAGTATTTCAACGCGTTTCACATTCCTCTGCGCCGAGGAAGAAACTTCACCGAGCAAGAAGTGCGAGATGCCGGCAAAGTGCTCGTCGTTAGCCAGCAACTTGTCGATACTGTTTTCCCGAATGAGGAGCCGTTGGGTAAACGCCTGGTCACGGTGATGGGTGCTGAGCCGTTCGAAATCATCGGCGTCGTCGGAGACATTCATCACCTCTCGCTGCAATTCGCACCGTTTCCCGCGATGTACATGCCAACTCGCAGTGTCGGTCGGACCAATCTCGTTATTCGGACGCAGGGAGATCCTTTGAGCATCGTCAATAATGTGCGCCAACAAGTGCAGGAGCTGGATCCCGATCAGCCAATTGCGGCAGTCAAGCCGATGAGCGACTGGGTCGATTCCTCCATTGCCGCGCCGCGTTATCGCACTACGCTGCTCGGGTTGTTCGCGGTGCTCGCTGTCGTACTCGCAGCCACAGGAATCTATGGCGTCATGTCTTACTCGGTTACGCAGCGAACACACGAGATCGGAGTGCGCATGGCTTTGGGCGCTCGGCATCTCGACGTGCTGAAGCTAGTGGTTCGACAGGGAATGCTGCTCGCTCTGGTTGGAGTAGTTCTAGGTGTGGGTGGCGCATTAGCTCTTACGCGAGTGATGTCGAGTTTGTTGTTCGGAATTACAGCAAAGGACCCGGTTACCTTTGTCGTCGTAGCAGCATTGTTAAGCGCGGTGGCTTTCATCGCGTGTTTCGTTCCCGCGCGTCGCGCAACAAAAGTCGACCCCCTGGTGGCGTTGCGTTACGAATGAAATCGGAAATTGGAAATAAGCCATGGAAACAATCATGAAAGACATTAGATACGGGTTACGGGGGTTGAAGAGACAGCCGGGATTTACTGTGATCGTGGTGATCACTCTCGCCTTAGGTATCGGCGCCAGCACGGCGATCTTCAGCATCGTCGATAGCGTCTTGTTACGTCGCTTACCTTACAAAACTGCGGACCGCATAGTCGCCATTCAGGAATTGACTCCCCAGGGTAAGCGAATTCAGTCGACCTCTGCCAACTTCCTGGATTGGCGCGCACAGAACACCGTTTTTGAACATCTTGTCGCGATCAGAAACAGAACGATGAATCTGAGTTTGCCGGATCACGCCGAACGAATCGATCTGGCCCAAACCTCCGCCGACTTTTTCGATGTCTTCGGCATCACACCGCAGTATGGACGTCTGTTCATTCCGCACGACGGAGAAGCCGGACACGAACCCGTTGTCGTTCTCAGCAACTCGTTGTGGCAAAGACGCTTTGGTTCAGATCCATCGCTGGTGGGCAAAACGATCACGCTCGACGATCAGAACTACACTGTGGTCGGCATTGCTCCGCCAGGCTTTCAATATCCCGACAAAGCTGAGCTGTGGTTGCCGCCGCTGAGGCTCGTGCCCGAGTTGGACCCGCAACAGGACGTGACGCAAACGCGCGGTATGGGTTACCTCACTGCGGTGGCGCTGTTGAAACCCGGCGTGTCGATCCCGCAGGCAGCGAATGAAATGCAAGTCATCACTGCGCGTCTCCGCCAACAGTATCCGGACACTAACACCAATCGTTTCAATCGCGTGGTTTCACTGCACGAGCACCTCATCGGAGATACAAGCACGATGTTGTGGTTGTTGTTGGGTGCAGTGATGTTTGTGCTGCTGATCGGTTGTGCGAATGTCGCCAATCTGTTGTTAGCGAGTGCCGCTTCACGAGAGAAAGAGATAGCGATTCGAACGGCGCTGGGCGCTTCGCGAGGGCGCGTCATACGTCAGTTGTTAACTGAAAGCACGATGCTTGCACTCGCCGGTGGCGCTGTTGGTCTGTTGGTCGCGTTTTGGGGACTCGGCGTAATTACAAAACTCCTGCCTGCTGATTTTCCGCGACTGAATGAGATCAGCATGGACTGGCGCGTGCTCGCCTTCACGTTTTTGGCTTCGGTACTAACGGGAATTCTCTTTGGTCTCGCGCCGGCGTTGCAGATGTCGCGAGCCGATCTGAACGAATCGATAAAAGAAGTTGGGCGCGGCGCATCGGCAAGCTTGCGTCAAAAGCGTTTTCGTCAGGCACTCATTGTTGCTGAAGTCGCGTTGTCAGTTGTGTTACTGGCCGGCGCGGGTTTGCTGTTTCGCAGCTTCCTTCGCCTGCAATCCGTCAACACTGGTTTTGCCGCGCAACAAGTATTGACTGCACGGCTCTCGCCGTCAGGCAGAAACTTTGCGAATACCGCGGACTACCTAAAGTTTTACGACCAGGTAATGCAGAGAATCGGCGCCCTTCCGGGTGTGCAGGACGTCGGCATGATCAATACGCTGCCGTTGGCGAAAGGTCCAACCCTGGCGTTTAGAGTTGATGGCCAGCCGGTTACGACTCCTGACAAGTGGCCGAGCGCGAACTATCGCATCGTAAGTGCCAACTATTTCCGCGCCATGAGTATTCCGGTGGTCCAGGGACGCGCTTACACCGATCGTGACAACGACAATTCGCCACCGGCAATGATCATCAATCAGGAACTCGCGCACGAAGTGTTTCCAGGTGAAGACCCGGTTGGAAAGCGGATCACCTTGGGACGGAACTATGACAACGGACAACCGGTTTGGTATCAGATAGTCGGCGTTGTCGGGAACGTTCGCAGTCTCGAATTGCGCGAAGAACCGGTTTCAGAAGTCTATTTCTCTGCATTGCAAAATACGTTTCCGCGCATGTCGCTCGTGATTCGTTCAAGTGTCGAGCCATCGACTCTGAGCTCCTCAGTGCGACAGGTCGTTAGCGAGATAGATAGGTCAGTTCCTGTATCAGACGTCGAGACGATGGACAACATCGTCAGCGAGTCGATCACACAGCCACGCTTTAATCTCTTCCTATTGGGACTCTTCAGCACAGTCGCGATGCTGTTGTCTGCCGCCGGAATTTACGGCGTCACTGCTTACACGGTCACACAACGCACGCACGAGGTTGGCATTCGTCTCGCGCTCGGCGCGCAGGTGAGTGACGTGTTGAAGATGATTGTGGGCCAGGGAATGGCGGTAATTGGTATCGGATTAGTGCTCGGGTTGGTATCTGCGTTTGTCTTGATGCGTTTGCTCAGAAGTCTGCTGTTCGGAATTGGTGAAAACGATCCATTGACGTTTGCGGCGATTTCGGTGGGATTACTGCTGGTGGCACTTGTTGCCTGCTACATCCCAGCGCGCCGCGCAACGAAAGTCGATCCACTCATCGCGCTCCGATACGAGTGAAATCCATCCACAGATTACACAGATAATCTGTGAAATCTGTGGATGGTTCGAGATATGAAGCGATTACTGAGACATCCGGCTTTCAGTGCAGTTGCGATCGTCACGTTGACGCTTGCCATCGGCGTTAACACCACAATCTTCAGCGTTGTAAACGCTGTGCTGTTGAAGGCGCTGCCGTTTCGCGAACCACAGCAACTTGTTTCCGTTAACAGCAATCCTGCGGGTGGTGGCCTGCCCGGCATCGCTGCATATCAATATCTCGCGTGGAAAGAGAAGAGCAACAGCTTCGCGGACCTCGCCGCCTTCAGTGATGACAATTTTAATCTCACCGGCAACGGCGAACCTGAGCGCATCTCGTGCGCACAAGTGACTGCCAGTCTCTTCACGACATTGGGAGTGCAACCACTGCGGGGTCGTTTCTTCTTGCCTGAAGAAGACAGGACCGGCGCGAACAACGTTGCAATCGTTAGCGAAGGATTCTGGCAACGCCGCTACGCGCGCGATGAAGCAATTCTGCAAAGCACGCTCACACTCAACAACAAGCCTTACGCCATCGTCGGTGTTATGCCCGGCAGTTTTCGTTTTCCGGGCGACTTTGACGTTTGGTTACCAATCGCGCTCGATCCTTATAAAGAGACGCAGGGCGACACTTTCTCTCTCGTCGAAGTCGTTGGCCGTCTCAAACCCGATACTACTCTTGCCGGCACACGAACTGAGTTGAGTTTGATCTCGCGACAGGCTTCAGAGCAGGGCAAATTACCTCTTTCCACGGTCGAGGTGGCGCCGCTGCATCAGCAGCTTGTCGCCGGCGTTCGCTTGACGGTGTTGGTGTTGTGGGGCGCGGTCGGATTAGTGATGCTGCTCGCTTGTGTGAATGTCGCGAGCTTGATGGTTTCACGCACATTCGAACGACAGCGCGAGATGGCAGTGCGTGCAGCAGTCGGCGCAAGTCGTTGGCAGTTGATTCGGCAACTACTCACCGAAAGCATTTTGATCAGTCTCGCGGGTGGCGGATTGGGATTGCTGATTGCGGTTTGGGGCACGCGAGCGATTGCAAGTCTGGTCCCAAACGGATTTACCACGTCAGTCTACGATCTGAATAACATTCGTCTCGACTGGCGAGTGTTTGCCTTCACCCTCGGCCTTTCATTTCTGACCGGAATTGTATTTGGACTCGCACCGGCGCTGACTGCCTCCAAGCCAGACCTGATCCAGGCGCTACGTGACAGTCGCTCATCCGGCTTGATGAGTTTCGGACTGCGCAGCTTTCGCGGCTGGCTCGTCGTTGCCGAACTCGCGCTCGCGGTCGTGTTGCTGCTGGCCGCAGGATTGCTCGTCAGAAGCTTCAACAAACTCGTCGCGATAGACCTCGGCTTCGATCGCGACAACGTACTGACCGCACGCATCAATCTGCCTCGCTCAAACTACTCTGAGTCCACAAAGACTGAAGCGTTTTACGACGAGCTGTTACAGCGTGTCAGATCGCTTCCCGGCGTGCAGGCCGCCGGTACTATCAACCACACGCCCCTTTCCGGCTTCGGATTGATCGCCTTCACCGACGTGCAGGGACATCCACCGCTCGATCGTAAGAAGGATGCACCAATCGGCATCGGATCAGTCTCCGCCGACTACTTCCGCGCGATGAGGATACCGCTGCTGAGTGGTCGTGATTACGACGCGCGTGACACCGCAAATGGACAGAAGGTCGCGATTGTCAATCAAGCATTTGCCAATCGATTTTTTGCGGGTACCGATCCAATCGGAAAGCGAGTCTCGTTTGGTTGTAAAGAATCGGAAGGACTCTGCCGCACGGTCGTCGGCGTCGTCGGAAACATTCGTCAAGAGAGCCTCACCGATGCAGCAACGTCCGAGATCTATGTGCCGTTTGCTCAACTGCCCGTAAACGGCATGACGTTGTTGGTGCGCACGAAGTCAGATCCGCTGGGGCTCGTGAGTGCTGTGCGCAATGAAGTATTGGCAATCGACAAGAACCAGCCAATCTACGACGTGAAGACACTCAATCAGCGCGTCAATGACGCAGTCGCTGTTTCGCGTTCGTTGATGCTGCTGTTTACTGCGTTTGCATTACTGGCGTTGGTGCTCGGGTCGGTTGGTATTTACGGAATCGTCTCCTACTCAGTGACGCAGCGAACACACGAGATTGGTATTCGCATGGCGCTCGGTGCGCAAACAGCGAACGTGCTGAGTTTGATCATGAGAAACGGTTTGGTAGTGGTCCTGACCGGTATCGCGATCGGGATTGCAAGCGCGCTCGCGTTGACACGCTTTCTAACGACGTTGCTGTTTGGAGTCACGCCGACCGATAGCGTGACGTTTCTGATGGTGTCGCTGGTGTTTTTTGTGATCGCGATGCTGGCGTCGCTGATTCCAGCGCTGAGGGCAACGACGGTCGATCCATTGATCGCGCTCAGGTATGAATGAGTTTTAGCCACGGATTACACGGATTATGAACTCGATAATTAAAGATATTCGGTTTGGGGTTCGCGGACTGCTGAAGCATCCAGGGTTCGCGCTGATTGCGGTGATCACGTTGGCGCTCGGCATCGGCGGCAGCACCTCGATCTTCACCGTTGTCGATGCTGCACTGTTGCGCGGTCTGCCATACAAGTCTCCCGAACGTCTCTATCACCTGTGGGAGACGACGCCAAAGCAGGAATATCCCAAGCGTGAATTCTCATATCCCGACTATCTGGATTATCAACAGAACAACGTTTTCGAAGGACTCGCCGCCTACACCGGCGCCGGCGCGATTCTGAGCGGATACGGCGATGCAGAAAGTCTCAACGCGACACAGGTCAATGCAAGCTTCTTCAACGTGCTCGGCGTCGATCCGATTCTCGGACGTACATTTCAGACTGGCGAAGACACACCCGGAGCCGCGAAGACCACGGTACTGACTTACGGCTTGTGGCAACGTAGATTCGGAGGTGATCCGGGAATCGTTGGTCGAGCACTGACGCTCAACGGTGAGAGTTACACCGTCATCGGAGTGTTGCCGGCAAGTTTCCAATTCGCACTCAGGCCCGCCGATCTCTTCCTGCCTTACCAACCTACAAAAGGACAGTTGACCTACCGGTTCATGCACGGCACGAACCTGATTGGCCGTCTGAAATCCGATAAGACCGTCGGCGAAGCGCAATCGGAGTTGAGTCTTATTGCTGGTCGCATCGAGCAGCAGTACAACGATTCGCATGCGGGGATACACGCCACAATCGTTCCGCTTCAGGAAGAGGTGGTAGGAAACGTCAGGCCGATCCTGCTGGTGTTACTTGCGGCGGTTGGATTTGTACTGCTGATCGCATGTGCCAACGTCGCCAGCTTGTTATTAACCCGATCACTTTCGCGCCAGAAAGAGGTTGCGATTCGCTCAGCACTCGGTGCGAGCCGTTGGCGAGTTATCAGGCAGTTGCTCACTGAATCGCTCTTGCTGTCGCTCGTCGGCGGCGCTGCGGGTCTGTTGATTGCGTATTGGAGTGTGCCCGCGCTGGTGTCGCTGTTGCCGCAGGGTCAACTGGATGCGATGCCGTTCTTTAAGGAACTCCATCTTGATGCCGGCATTCTGATCTTTTCTTTCGCACTTTCGTTGCTGACCGGATTGATCTTTGGACTCGCGCCGGCGCTCCAGTCTTCCAGACTCGATCTCAACGAAGCGCTGAAAGAAGGCGGGCGTCAAACGTCAGCGAGCGCCGGATACCGTCTGCGCAGTGCGATGGTGGTCACTGAGATTGCTCTCGCGGTCGTGCTTTTAGTCGGCGCCGGATTAATGATGAAGAGCCTGCTGCGGCTCTTGCAAACAAACGTCGGGTTCAAAACTGAAAACCTGCTGACGGTGACTGTGGTTTTGCCGCCCGCCAAATACACAGAAGAGAACCAGCAGATCAGTTTCAACGATCAACTGCGCGAACGAGTGCAATCACTACCGGGCGTTGCGGGTGCAGGAACTGTTGACATCCTGCCGGTGAACGCGGGCAACACGACACGCTTCTATATCGACGGCGATCCGGAACCGCCACCAGGTAAAGAAAGAGAAGCAAACTTCCGCGTAGTTAGCGACGATTACTTCAAAGCACTCGGGGTTCCATTACTTGCAGGCCGGACGTTTGATGCACGCGACAAAGCAGGCACACCTGGCGTGGTCATCATCGGCAAGACCATTGCTGACCGCGTGTTTGCAGGGCGAGATCCAATTGGCAAACGTTTGCGATATTCATCCTCTGCCGGCGAGCCCGACCTGGTTGTTGGCGTGGTCGGAGACGTCAAGATCACAGGTCTCGATGAAGCACTCAGGCCGGTACTCTACTACCCGTTCCGCCAAAACGCCTCCACGTTTTTAAGTCTCGTCGCGCGCACTAACGGCGATCCCAATGCTCTCGCCGGTGCGATTCGCAATGAAGTCCGCAACCTCGAGCCTGATGCTGCAATTCTCAATGTGCGCACGATGGACCAGATGATCGCACAGACGCCTGCGTCGTTTATGCGACGTTTTCCGGCGTTGCTGATCAGCATCTTTGCGGCGGTCGCGTTGTTGCTGGCGTCGATCGGGATCTACGGCGTCGTCTCGTATTCCGTCAGTCAGCAAACGCATTACATCGGCGTGCGCATGGCGCTCGGAGCGCGAACGTCTGACATTTTGAAGATGGTGTTGAAGCAGGGACTGGTGTTGGCGCTTATCGGCGTAGGGATTGGCGTGTTGGCGGCGCTTGGTTTGATGCGTCTGTTGAGCGCACTGCTTTATCAAGTGAGCACCAACGATGCCGGGACTTTCACGCTCGTGACAGGTGTGTTGTTTGTCGTTGCGTTGTTGGCTTGTTACTTACCGGCGCGACGCGCCACGAAAGTTGATCCACTCGTCGCGCTCCGTTACGAATAGTTTTAGCCGCGGATTTTACAGATGAAGACGGATTTAATTTTTGCCTGGCGAACGCTGTTGAAGAGACCGGTGTTTACAGTGGTCGCTGTGTTCACGTTGGCTCTCGGAATCGGCGCGAATACGGCAATCTTCAGCGTCGTCAATGCTGTGTTGTTGCGGCCGTTACCCCTGAAGGATCCCGATCGTTTGATGACCTTCTGGCACTCCGCGCCGGATAAGGGGTTGCGCCACCTCGATCTCTCCGATGCGATATTCGCCTACTACCGCGATCGAACACGCACCTTCGAGGGACTCGCTGCCTACGAAGATGGTGAGTCTGCACTGGCCGGCAGCGGTGATCCGGAAGTCGTGTCGAGCGCGGCCGTAACTTTCAACTATTTCAACGTGCTGGGCCGCGAGCCACTTTATGGTCGAACGTTTACACCGCAGGAAGATACACCCGGCAATAACCACGTCGCGCTTCTCGGTTATGCGCTCTGGCAACGTCGCTTCGGCGGCAATCCGAATATCGTCGGACAATCAATCAAGCTGGATGACACGCCAACGACGGTAATTGGAATCATGCCGCCGGATTTTGAGTTTCCCGATCCCGCTGAACGACCGAGCATTTCAGGTCACATCGAGCTTTGGATGCCGAAGGGACTCGATCCAACAGACATAAACTCGTGGAACCTTTCCGCAGTTGGCCGTCTGCGTCCAACTGCGACTGCGGACGAAGCACAGAAAGAGATCTCCGCGCTATACCAGGGATTCACCGCAGAGTATGGCCGGCAACTCGGCGAGGGGGCGCTTGGCGCGAATACGACGACAGTGCTATTGCCTTTGCAACGTCACATCGTCGGCGACGTGCGGCGGCCGTTACTCATCCTCATGGGAGCGATTTGCCTGGTCCTGCTGATTGCTTGCGCGAATCTAACGAATCTTCTGCTGGCCCATGCTTCGTCGCGAACTCGAGAACTCGCTCTGCGCCAGTGTCTCGGTGCGAGCGCGCTCCGCGTTATCAGAGAAACCATCATTCAAAGTCTGTTGCTGTCGTTCTTAGGAACAGTCGTTGGGATTGTGATAGCAGTTTGGACCGTCTCGGCGTTGAAGACTCTGGTGTCTTCACAGTTACCGCAGTTCGAATCTGTTCGAGTCGATACGAGTGTTTTGCTGTTTACGATCGGCATCATGCTGATCACTGGCGTGTTGTGTGGTGTCGCTCCTGCCGTACGCGCTACGCGGATCAATTTGCAGGATGCGATGAAGTCAGGTGCGCGCGGTTCTGTCTCGACAAACAAAAAACTGAACAACACATTTGTCGTCGCACAGTTGGCGTTGTCGCTCGTGCTGTTAATCGGTGCGGCATTATTTCTCCAAAGCTTCCGCAATCTGTTGGCGGTGAATCCGGGTTTTCGCGCTGATAACGTTTTGATGGCGCGAGTAGCATTGCCGGAAGAGAAGTACAAAGACAAAGCGCTCGTAGAAAGTTTCTATCAGCAACTGCGTCAGAATGTGAGCGGCGTGCCCGGCGTACAGGCGGTCGAGTTGTGCCAGGTTGTGCCGTTCAGCGGCGATGGGCAGGGTGGACCATTCACGGTCGAAGGTTTCGAAAGCGAGACCTCAAAAGTTGCGTGGTTGCGAAGTTCCACGTCCGGCTATTTCGCCGCCATGGGAATGCCGATAATTAAAGGACGGGCATTCAATTCCTCAGACACACAAACGTCATTGCCGGTCGCGATCGTTGACGAAAAACTGGCTCGCATGTACTCGCCACAAGGCGACCTGGTGGGCAAGCGTATTCGTATCGGCGGCGGGCCGTGGTTAACGATCGTCGGTGTCGTGCCGAACGTCAAAAACCGCAAGCTCGACGAAGAGCCGTGGCCTTACGTTTACCGGCCTTACAGTCAATGGATCCAACGCGAGACGATGCTGGTCGTTCGAACTACCGTCGATCCCTCTACGGTTGTGGCCGGTGTGCGGCAGGAATTAGCCAAACTCGATCCGGAACTGCCGCTGTCAAAGATGAGCTCGATCCAGCAGGCAATGGATCGTTCACTCATCACCACCAGATTCACTAACTGGCTGCTCGCCGGCTTTGCGTTGCTCGCGTTGCTGTTGGCGTTGACGGGCATCTATGGAGTGATGTCGCTCAACGTCGCGAACCGCAGAACTGAATTTGGAATTCGCCTGGCGTTAGGCGCGCAACGCGGAAGTATTTTGCGAATGATCCTGGGCCAGGCACTGCGATTGGCAATCGTGGGTATTGCGTTGGGTTTGATGGCGGCGCTTGCCTTTACTCGACTGTTGAAGGGCTTGTTGTTTGGCATTACTGCGGGCGATCCGTGGACGTTTGTCATCGTCGCTTTATCGCTCGTGGGTGTCGCTTTGCTTGCGTGCTGGATACCGGCGCGACGCGCAACGAAAGTCGATCCACTCGTGGCACTGAGATACGAGTAGCGTCGCCGAATTACGCGGATAACTCAGATGGACTCATTAATCAAAGACATACGTTTTGCAGCGCGAAGTCTCGTGAAACGGCCGGCATTCACCGCCGTCGCACTCACAACATTGGCGCTTGGCATCGGCGTGAATACCGCAATTTTCACCGTTGTCAATGCGGTCATGCTGCGGCCGTTGCCTTACGAGAATCCGGGACAGTTGGTGCGACTTTGGTCTGACAGATCAGGCCAGCGAACCGATCAGATGGAGTTCTCACCCGCCGAGATCAACGACTTCCGGGATCAACTCACGACATTCGAAGATATCGGCCTCTTCGATAGCGGTTTGTCGGCGAACCTTACCGGCGGCACGCAGCCGGAGCGCGTCAATGGCTCTGAAGCATCGCCGGGACTGTTCAATGTATTGCGCGCCAAACCGTTGTTGGGCCGAACATTTCTCGCAGATGAAACTGACGTCAAGCAAAGCAAAGTCGTCATTTTCACTGAAGGACTCTGGAGACGCGACTTTGGTGGAGATCCAAACCTCGTCGGCCAAATGGTCCAACTTGACGGAGAATCCTTCACGGTCGTTGGAGTGCTGTCGGACAGTTTTAAATTTCCGGAGAAGACCGATATCTGGCTGCCGTTCTCGTTCACTGCCGACGATTGGAAAAACGATCGTCAGCACTACTACGTGCAAGCTGTAGGGCGACTCAAGCCCGGCGTCACATTGGACCAGGCCAAAGCGGATCTGGAAACGATCGTCAAGCGTCTTTCCCCAACCTTCTCTGCGGCCCGAAAGAAGTGGGGCATCACCGTCGTTCCAATGCACGAACAGGTCGTTGGCAAAATCAGTGCGACGTTATGGATCCTGTTTGGCGCCGTGGGTCTGGTCCTGCTCATAGCATGCGTCAACGTTGCCAACCTGCTACTGACCCGCACTGCGGATCGACAAAAAGAACTCGCGATCCGCGTCGCACTTGGAGCAAGCAGAAGTCGCGTGATCAGACAACTACTTTTCGAGAGTCTCTTGCTTGCCCTCGCCGGCGGAGTAGCCGGTGCGTTGCTTGCGATCTGGACCACGAAACTGTTTTCCGCGTCGTTGCTGAAAAGTTTGCCGCGTGGAGAAGAAGTAACAGTCGATGCGCCTGTCCTTTTATTCACTCTCGGCGTGTCGATCCTCACGGCGTTTATCTTTGGTCTCGCGCCTGCGTTGCAAGGATCGAATCCCAATCTGAACGAAACGCTCAAAGAGAGTGGTCGCCGTTCAGCTGGCGGCTCAAAAGGCTTACTGCGAGACGTCTTTGTCGTCTCTGAGATCGCGCTTTCGTTAGTGCTGCTTGTCGGCGCCGGATTGTTAGTCAAGAGCTTCCTCCGTTTGCAGAGCGTCAATGCGGGTTTCGATCCGCGCAATGTTCTAACTATGGAAGTGACGCTTCCGCGGATCCAGTATCCGAAAACGCCCGAACAGAATGCGTTCGTGCAACAAGCGCTGCAACGGATTCAAAGTCTGCCGGGCGTCAAATCGGCGGCAGCAACCATAAACGTGCCGTTGGTCGGAACGTGGGGAATAGGTTATAGCGTTGTGGGCCACCCTAACGAGCTAAACCAAATTGCTGACAACGCCAATATAACGCCGGGTTACTTTCAGACAATGGGCATCCCGTTGTTGCAAGGTCGTGATTTCTCGGATCACGACACAACAGATAGACCTCCGGTTGTGATCGTCAATGAAGCGTTCGTGCGTAAGCATTTTCCTAACGAGAATCCGTTGGGCCAGCTTGTCAATGCCGGCAGCAAGCGTGAAATTGTGGGTGTTGTAGGCAATGTGAGGCCGCGCGGCCTGGACCTCGAGACCAAGCCGGAACTTTACCTCCCTTACGCACAAAAGCCAACTATCGCGTCGTTCTTCACGTTTACCATTCGCACAGAAAAAGAGCCGCTCAGCCTCGCTTCGGCGGTACAGAAAGAGATTGCTGCGATCGACAGAAATCTGCCCGTCGCAAACATTCGTTCGATGGATCAGATCGTTTCAAGTTCGCTAGAGCAACGTCGATTGACGATGGGGCTGTTTACTGGCTTTGCTGCAATTGCTGTTCTGCTCGCAGCGATTGGGGTTTATGGCGTTGTCGCTTACTCGGTGACGCGACGCACCCACGAACTCGGCATACGCATGGCGCTCGGTGCACGCTTCAGTGATGTGTTGCGCTTGATTCTAGGGCAGGGAATCACGCTGGCATTGATTGGAATCGCGGCCGGGTTCGCCGCAGCCTTGGTGTTGACAAAGTTGATGAGCAGTCTGCTGTTTGAGGTTGCAGCAACTGATCTCGGAACGTTTGTTTCTGTCGCGATGGGATTGCTCGTAGTTGTGCTGCTTGCGTGTTACGTGCCTGCGCGACGCGCAACGAAAGTCGATCCACTGGTGGCGCTTCGCTATGAATAAGCCGAACGCCTCTTTGGAGTGCGGCGGCCTGGCGCCGCTTTATTAGCGCGCGGAGCGTGCAGGTTTACGTAAAAGCGGCGCCAGGCCGCCGCACTCCAAGGAGGCGCTCAGTTGGAAGTAGCATGATAGAAAGTTTATTCAAAGAGATTCGATACGGCATTCGAAGCTTGTTGAAAAGGCCCGGCGCCACGGCACTTGCGCTGATCACGCTGGCGCTCGGCATCGGAGCCAATACGGCAATCTTTAGCGCAGTCGATTCGGTGTTGTTGCGTCCTCTGCCGCTGAAAGATTCCGAACGCCTGGTATCGATCTGGGAGCACACCTTACGCGTCGGCGTACGCCAGAACGAAGTCGCGCCTGCGAACTTTTTCGATTTGCGCAATCAGAACCAGGTATTTCAAGACATCGGCGCCTACGGCCCGGACGACATCAATATGACCGGCGGGGGCGAGCCGGAGCATCTCGATGGTCAACTCGTCACCGCTAACGTCTTTTCAATTCTTGGCGTGGAGCCTGCGTTGGGCCGGACGTTCCTTGCGAATGAAGATCAACCGGGTCAGGACCGTGTCGTCGTGTTAAGCGATGCGCTCTGGCAGCGACGCTTTAATCGCGATCCTTCGATCATAAACCGCAACATCACGCTCAATGGAGAATCGTTTACGGTCGTTGGCGTGATGCCGCGTGGCTTCTTCTTTCCAGAACGCGAGATCGAGTTGTGGACGCCATGGGCCATGGAGCCCGAACAAAAGAGCGGGCGTGGCGACCATTACCTGCGGCTCGTCGCCCGTTTGAAGCCTGGCGCAACTCTCGAGCGCGTGAATGCCGATATCGACGCAATCGCACAACGGCTGTCCAGTGAGTATCCAAGAACAAACGAGGGACTTGGTTTCGTTGCCCATTCGTTGCATCAGGATTATGTCGGCAGTCTTCGCTCGCCGATGCTGATCTTGTTTGCCGCCGTGGCACTCGTACTTCTCATCGCATGCGTGAACGTTGCGAATCTATTGTTGGCCCAGGCAACAAGCAGGCGCAAAGAGATTGCGATTCGCATTGCTCTCGGCGCCCGGCGTTGGACCATCGTGCGACAACTGCTGACTGAGAGTCTGTTGCTTGCGGGCGCCGGTGGTCTGCTGGGTGTGCTCGGTGCGTTCTGGGGCGTTCAAGGTCTGACAAAGTTACTTCCCGCAAGTCTTTCAAAACTTCAGGATGTCAATATCGACGCGCGAGTGTTCCTGTTTACGCTTGGAGTGAGCGTGCTTACTGCCCTCGTGTTCGGCGGCGTGCCCGCGTTACTTGCGGCGCGTACTAAACCCGGAACGACTTTAAGTGATGTAGCGAGAGATACAGGCGGAGGGACTTCGGGCTGTCACGTTCGGCGTGTGCTCGTCGTGTCCGAGGTCGCACTTGCGGTTGTGCTTCTCGTCGGCGCCGGACTCTTGATCCGTAGTTTTCAACTGCTGCGGCAAGTCAATACCGGATTCACGAGTGACAACGTGCTGACGATGAGAATGGTCCTGCCGATGCCGAAGTACGCAAAGCAGGAGGCTCGCCGCGCTTTCTACGACGAAGCCTTGCGGCGAGTGAGCGAACTGCCAGGTGTTGAGTCCGCTGGAATAATCACGTTCCTGCCCCTGTCGTTCAACGGAATGAACTTCAGTTTCTCAGTCGAGGGACGTACATCGCCCGGCGATATGAAACTGCCGTTCGCGCTTTATCGCGTCGTCAGTCCTGACTACTTCCGCACGATGGGCATACCGCTTCAGCGCGGCCGTTTCTTTGACGCATACGACACCGCCGATTCACAGCCGGTAATCCTGATTAGCCGTCGACTCGCGGAACAATATTGGCCCGGCGAGGATCCAACCGGCAAGCGACTCAAGATTGGACCAGTGGATTCGCCCAATCCGTGGCTCACGGTCGCGGGTGTCGTCGGCGACGTGCGCCAGGCGGGACTCTATGGTGAAGAGAGAATGGATATCTATGCGCCTTATGCACAAGAGCGGCGCTCGTTTATCTCGCCGCGCGATCTGGTGGTGCGTACGAAGGGAGATCCGGCTTCGGTCGCCGGCGCGGTGCGGCGGGCAGTTTGGGCAGTAGATAAGGACCAGCCGATCTCAAACGTTCGCACCATGGACCAGGTGTTCGCCGCCGCGATCTCGAAAGAACGTTTTCAAACGCTATTGCTTGGTCTGTTTGCCGCGTTGGCGCTCGTGCTCGCATCTGTCGGACTCTACGGCGTCATCTCTTATTCCGTCGTGCAACGCACGCACGAGATCGGCGTGCGTGTGGCTTTGGGAGCACAGTCGAACGACGTCATCAAGTTGGTGATTCGACAGGGAATGATGCTGACGCTGGTGGGGCTGGTTGTTGGTATCGGAACCGGATTGGTGGCGGCGCGTGTGTTGTCAGACATGCTTTTCGGTGTGACGACGACGGATCCGCTGACGTTTGGTGTTGTTCTGTTGTTGCTGTTGTTGGTTGCGTTTCTTGCTTGTTACGTGCCCGCGCGACGAGCCACGAAGGTCGATCCGCTCGTGGCACTTAGGTATGAATGAAAGGCAATCCACAGATTACACAGATTACATAAAAAGCAATCTGCGTAATCTGTGGATGGATCGAATAATGAACATGCTACTAAATGATCTGAGATATGGAGTGAGAATGTTGTTGAAGCAGCCGGCGTTCACGCTGGTGGCGGTGGCGACACTGGCGCTTGGCATCGGCGCAAACACCGCGATCTTCAGTTTGGTCCATAGCATTCTCCTGCGACCACTGCCGTTCCGCGAGCCCGATCGCGTGGTGCGGCTGATTCAAGCGAGCCCTAAGTTGGGACTGCCGACGTGGGGAGTCTCCCAGGCTGACTTCGCCGCCTATCGTGAACAAAATCGTTCATTCGAAACGATTGCGCTCTACAACACCGGCGCGATCAATCTCACCGGCGACGGCGAGCCCGAGCGTTTGCCGCTGACCACCGTCACTGCCGACTTCTTCAAAGTATTCGGCGTTAATCCACTACTCGGCCGCACCTTTGTCGAAGGCGAAGACGAGGCCGGAAAAAATCTCGTCTGCGTGATCAGTCACGCATTTTGGCAGCGGCGTTTTGGCGGCGATCCAAACATCGTCGGCCGCATGATCAACTTAAACAACACGCCAACACAAGTCGTCGGTGTGATGCCCGCCGACTTTAAGTTTCCGCGTTTTGAGATCGACCTCTGGATGCCGATGGCGCTCGATACAAAGCGAACCGCGCCTTACTTCTTCATCGTCGTCGGCCGGTTGAAACCCGAAATGCAAGTCGCACAGGCGCAGACTGACACGACAAACGTTCTGGAAAACTTCGGTCGTCAACATCCGAAGACTGCGGAAGTGGCTGGTCTAAACGAAGGGAATGGTCCAAGGACCATTGTTACACCGATCAAAGAGGTGCTGCTTGGCAAAACCGAGAAACCGTTGCTTGTCTTGTTGGCTGCGGTGGCTCTGGTGTTGCTCATTGCGTGCGCCAATGTCGCCAACCTGCTGCTGGCGCGCGCGACTTCACGCACGCGCGAGATCGCAGTGCGCGTATCACTCGGCGCGACTCCGCGACGTATCGCGCGACAATTGTTGACCGAAAGCATGCTGCTTTCATTTATCGGCGCGGTCGTTGGTGTCGGTTTGGCGGCGCTCGGTATTCGCGTACTCGACAAGTTGCCGCTCGCAGGCATCGTGCGCATGGAAGAAGTGCGTTTGAGTGGCAGCGTACTCGCATTCACTGCCGGACTGACTGTGTTTACCGGCTTGTTGTTTGGCTTCATGCCGGCGTTGCGCGCCTACGCGATGGGCATCGAAGTGGGGTTACGAGAGGGCGCGCGCGGATCTGTTTCTCACCGACGTTTGAACAGCGCGCTGGTCGCAGTGCAGTTTGCGCTTTCACTCGTCCTGCTGATCGGCGCCGGTTTGTTGTTGAAGAGCTTTCAGCGACTCGAGTCCGTGAACCTCGGTTTCAATCCCGAGAACACGCTGACGATGGTCGCCAATTTGCCGCGAGCAAGGTACGACAGTGATGAAAAGGCGTTGCATTTTTACGACAGCGCGCTTGAACGACTGCGGAACGCTCCGGGCATCAAGTCAGTTGGTCTAACTACCAATCTGCCTTTCGGCGATGGCGGCGAGGTTGATGGGTTCGTCGTCGAAGGACAAGAGGCGGCTGAAGGAGCCGTTGGTTCGCAATCGGAGCAGGCCGAGTTGCAGAGCGTGACGCCCGGAACCTTTCAAACATTGGGCATTCCGCTTTTGCAAGGACGCGACTTTCTTTCAAGCGATCTCAGCAACTCGCCTCCGGTCGCGATTATCGACGAGCCACTCGCGCGCCATTACTGGCCCGCGGGCGATGCAATCGGCAGACGAATTCAAACCACCGGCGATCGCGTATGGATGACGATCGTCGGCGTCGTCGGTGGCATCAAGCACCTCAGTCTCGCCGAAGAGAAGCGGCCACACATCTATTCTCCCTTGGCGCAGATGCCTGCGACCCGCGCGTCGTTTGTTGTGCGCACGGATGGTCCACCAAACGCGGCCATTTCGACTTTCAGAGCGTCCATCAGGCAAGTGGATCCTGAGATTCCGTTGTACATGGTCCGTTCGATGAGTGAAGTCATCGGAGAAACACTCAGCACGCAACGACTGACGAACATCTTGCTGACGGCGTTCGCGATGATCGCGCTGTTGCTGGCGGCTGTAGGTATTTACAGCACGATGTCCGTTTACGTTGGCAGTCGCACGAAGGAGTTTGGCATTCGTCTCGCGCTTGGCGCACAACCGCGAGCGTTGCGACGTGTAGTTATGCGACAGGGGTTGTTATTGACTGCGGCGGGCGTCGTGGTGGGAGTGGCAGGTGCGTTCGCGTTAACACGAACGATCAAGAGTTTGTTGTTTGAGGTGAGTGCAACCGATCCGGTTGTATTCATCGCGATTCCGGTGTTGTTGGTGATCGTGTCGTTGGTCGCGTGCTACACCCCCGCGCGCCGCGCCACGAAGGTCGATCCTTTGATCGCATTGAGAAACGAGTAAAAGGCCATCCACAGATTACGCAGATTCACAATAAGTAATCTGCGTAATCTGCGGATGGATTTAAGATTTATGAACATCAGTTACGCCCTGCGCACGTTCTTCAAGAACAAGCGCTTTACGCTCACCGCGGTGCTGACACTCGCGCTCGGCATTGGCGCGACGACTGCGATCTTCAGCGTGGTCTACGCGGTATTCGAGCCGATGCCTTATCCAAACTCAGATCAGCTGGTGATGGTCTGGTCCAGGATACGCGGCAATCGAAACTCAGTGCCCGCCGGCGATTTCCTGGATTGGCAGAAACGCAGCACATCTTTTCAAGGGATGGGTGCATGGGACGGCGCGGCATTCAATGTTTCCACTGACGATAGACCACAACAGGTGCTCGGCTCGCGACGCACACCCGGGTTTTTCACGTTCGAAGGACTGCCGTTCTATCTCGGTCGCGATTTCCTTCCTGAAGAAGGCCAACCTGGCAGAGACCACGTCGTCATACTCAGCAATCGACTGTGGAAGCAGCACTTCAACGCGAATCGCGATCTCGTCGGCAAAGACATTCGCATGAACGGCGAGCCTTACACAGTTGTCGGCGTGTTGCCGCCGGGCATGCACGATCGCTTCAACTCGCAGTTGTGGGTACCACTGTCGTTCAGGCCGGAACGGATCACGCATGATTCAAATTTCATGCTGGTGATGGCGCGATTGAAAGACGGCGTCACCATTGAGCAGGCGCAAGCGGAGATGAACGGAATCGCCGCTCAACTTCAGAACGAATACCCGCAGACGAATGCGAACCGCGGAGTCAGTGTCGAGCCTCTGCATCTTAACTTCGTTACTGAATCGACTCGCCGCAATCTCTGGTTGTTGTTGGGTGCAGTCGGGTTCCTGCTGTTGATCGGTTGCGTCAACGTCGCAAATCTACTGTTGGCGCGCGGCATCTCGCGTCAGCGCGAAGTCGCACTGCGCGCAGCACTGGGCGCTTCGCGATCGCGCCTGTTTGGTCAGTTTATTACTGAGAGTTTACTGCTCGCTGCGCTCGGTGGAGCACTCGGCATACTACTCGCATCTGCGATCATCGATGCGATCACAATCCTCACGCCAGTCGGTATCATGCTTCCTTCAGAAGCAGACATCAGGATCAGCATTCCCGTTTTGCTCTTCACGATGCTTGTTACGACCTTGGCAGGTTTGTTGTTTGGAGTAGTGCCGGCGTGGCAAGCCACTCGACTCGATCTCAACGAAGTTCTGAAACTGGGCGGACGCACCGGCTCGAGTGGAATGAAGCGCAAGCCGCTTCGCCTGTTGGTCGTGGCTGAATTCTCGCTCGCTTTGACGCTGCTCGCGACCAGTGGTCTCGCGTTGAGAGGTTTCTGGAACCTGACGCGCATCGATCTCGGCATTCGCACTGATAACGTGCTGACGTTTCGCCTGCCGGTTCCTGAGAGACGGTTGAATGGTCCAGACCAGATCAGGTCTTACTATGGCCAGATGCTTGAGAAGGTCTCGGCTCTTCCTGGCGTCGCTAAGGCTGCGTTGACGACTGGCATTCCCGCTCGTGGTGCGTCGATGGGCACACGCGTCAACATCGTGGGCCAACCGCCGCCGAATCCTTCTGAACGCCGTGGCTCTGCGTTTCAGATGATCACTCCCGGCTACATTGACGCGCTTGGCATTCGTGTGACCAGAGGCCGCAGGATCGACGAGCACGACACGGCAACGAGCGTTCGTGTCGCGATGGTCAACGAGTTCTTTGCTACGCGCTATCTGTCTGGGCTCGATCCACTCACGCAAAGAATCTCTGCGCCGGAGTTTGTTCCGGGCCAACCGCAAGGGAAACCTGTTGAATGGCAAATTGTGGGCGTGTTTCACGACACACGTGGCGCAGGGTTTCGTGAAGCCGATCCGGAGGTCTACGTTCCGTTTGCACAGAGTCCATGGCCGCAGGCCTCGATGGTCATAAAAGCTGACGGCGATCCAAAAGCCCTGATCAAGAGTCTCGCCGTGGCAGTCAATTCGGTTGATCCTGATCTGCCGCTGGCTGGCGTGCAGACGATTGATGAGATCGTGAGTGAGTCGCTGGCGATCGATCGTTTCAGCGTTGTGTTGTTTGCGAGCTTTGGAGCGCTGGGTCTGTTGCTGGCCGCAGTCGGTATTTACGGAGTGATGGCGTTTGCGGTGGCGCAACGCACGCACGAGTTTGGCGTGCGCATGGCCCTCGGCGCCCAACAGTCGCGAGTGATCAGTCTCGTCTTAAAAGAGGGAACGATTCTGGCGCTGACGGGCACGGCGATCGGATTAGCCGGAGCTTACCTGGTAGGACGAGCGATGCAGTCGACGTTGTATGGCGTCGAGGCTTTGGACGTGCGTGCGTTTGGTGCGGTTTCGGTTTTGTTGCTGGTCGCGGCGCTGCTGGCTTGTTTGTTTCCTGCGTTGCGCGCGAGCCGCGTCGAGCCGCTCGAGGCGTTGCGATATGAGTAATCCACAGATTACACAGATTTAATCTGCGTAATCTGTGGATACAGTTGGTCAAAGAAAATGAATTCATTGTTTCACGATCTGCGCTTTGGGTTGCGGATGATGGTCCGTAGCCCGATGTTTAGTCTGATTGCCGTGGTTACGCTGGCCCTGGGTATTGGCGCGAATACTGCGATCTTCAGCGTCGTAGATGCAGTGCTGTTGCGACCATTGCCGTATCCCGCGGCAGATCGACTCGTCTTTCTCTGGTCCACCATGAACTCGCAGGGCGTGCCGACGTCGGGTAGCGCGCTGCCCGACTATGAGGCGTGGCGCGATCAGAACAAAGTATTTGACGGCCTTGGCGGCTTCTACTACGGCGACTTCAATCTCTCCACATCCGGTGAGGCACCAGAACGAATTCAGGGCGCATACATCACGGCGAATCTCTTCCAGGTGTTGCAGGTTTCACCCGCTCTGGGCCGTCTCTTCACGCCGGAGGAAGAGCAGTTTGGTCGACATCGCGTCATCCTACTAAGCGACAAACTGTGGCAACGACGTTTTGGCGGAAGCACGAGTGTTCTTGGTCGCGAAATTCGATTGGCAGGTGAGAGCTACACGATTACCGGCGTGATGCCGCGAGGCATGCCGTTCTTCGACAACCTGCCGGAAGTTGAACTATGGACGCCGATCGCCTTTGCGAAAGACGACAATCTCGCGACGCGTAACAATCATTTCATCAATCTTGTCGGCCGCTTAAAACCTGGCGTTACCGTCGCGCAAGCGCAGTCAGACGTCAGTACCATTGCTCGAGCGATTGAAGAAGTTGAGCCAAATAACAAAGGAATCGGCGCGCTAATCGTTCCGCTTCAAGAACAGATCGCAGGCGACTCGCGAAAAGCATTGCTGGTCCTGCTCGGTGCAGTCGGCTTTGTTTTGCTGGTTGCGTGTGTGAACGTCGCGAATCTCTTGCTCGCGCGCGCGTCGGCTCGCAGTAAAGAACTCGCCATTCGCGCGAGCCTCGGCGCGAGGAGAGCGCGCATCATTCGTCAAATAATTATCGAGAGTGTGCCGCTGGCTCTGCTCGGCGGATTGTGTGGCGTATTGCTGGCAGCGTGGGGCATTGATCTGATCGCATCACTCTTGCCTGCGTCGTTACCACGTGCAAATGCGATCGGCGTCAACGCGCGCGTGTTGGGTTTCACGTTCGCACTCGCGTTGCTGACGATCGTGATCTTTGGTCTATTGCCGGCGTTTCAGGCAGCGCGCACTGATTTGCGCGAGTCGATGAGTGAAGGTGGTGGCGCTGGTTTCGGCACTCGCAAACAAGGTCGTTTGCGCCGCGTGCTGATCATCGCCGAAGTCGCGTTGGCGTTGGTGCTGCTTGTTGGCTCCGGTTTGATGTTGCGTACGTTCATCAAGCTGCGCCAGGTCAATGTCGGCTTCAACGCGCGCAACGTGATCACGATGCGCGTGCCTCTGCCTGATGCGAAGTATCCGATTCCACAATCTCTCAGCGATCCGCGTGAGCCTGCGGGTCTCGCGTTCTCGGATCAATTGCTCGCGCGCGTTGGGAGCCTTCCGGGTGTTCAAGCTGCGACTGTTGCCACGGTGCTTCCGTTAGGCGCCGGCCAGGAGTGGGGAAAATTCTTGAGTATCGCGGATCGACCGGCGCCGTCGTCGATCGATCAAGTGCCGTTGGTGCGGTTCGCGTTAATCAGTAATGATTACTTTCGCACTTTCCGCATTGCTGTGCGGCAAGGCCGCGCCTTCGACAGCAACGACAAGAGCAACTCGCAACCCGTCGCCATCATTAATGACACTTTGGCAAAACGCTTTTTCGCCAACGAGGATCCTGTCGGCAAGACAATCTGGATGGGACTGCCGGAAAACCTGCTGCCTCCTGACGCACAGACGCCGGAGAATCGTGCTGTTCGACGCACGATCGTCGGCGTGGTTCCTGACGTCAAGGGCCGAAGTCTGAACGCAGAATCACCGTCGCTGGTCTATGCGCCATTGACTCAAAACCGGCGTGAAGGTTGGACCAATGGCTTGATGCTCGCACTGCAAACCACCACGTCTCCTGAAACATTGATCTCAGCAATACGCGAACAGGTCCGCTTGCTCGATCCGGACCAGCCGATTACCAATGTCCGAACCATGGACGAGCTGCTGAGTCGTGCACTTTCGAGTGCCAGGTTCAGTTTGTGGCTGCTGGCGTTGTTTGCCGTGTTGGGTCTGTCGTTGGCGGCGATCGGAATCTACGGCGTGATGGTTACTGCTGTTGCGCAACGCACGCACGAGATCGGATTGCGCATGGCGCTGGGTGCGCAACGTCGCGACGTGCTGTTGCTCGTCATCCGACAGGGAATGTTTCCGGTGCTGATTGGTGTTGTGGCTGGGCTCGCAGCGGCTGTTGGGCTGACGCGCCTGATGTCGACGTTGTTGTTTGAGGTTAGCGCCACTGATCCGCTGACGCTCGCGGTGATCACGGTGCTGCTGACGATCGTGGCGTTGCTCGCCTGTTACATACCGGCACGACGCGCAACGAAAGTCGATCCATTGGTGGCGCTTCGCTACGAATAAGTACCTCCTTGGAGTGCGGCGACCTGGCGCCGCTTTGTTATCGAAGATGCGTGATCGAGGCCAAAGCGGCGCCAGGTCGCCGCACTCCAAGGAGACGACCATTAAAAAATGAACACTCTTCTACAAGATCTGCGTTACGGATTCCGCATGTTGCTCAAGCAAAAGGGAGTGACTGCCGTCGCCCTGCTCTCACTCGCGCTCGGCATCGGTGCAAATACGGCGTTGTTCAGCATCGTCGATGCGATGTTGCTGAAGATGCTGCCGGTCAAAGAACCCGAACGTCTGGTCCTGTTTAAATCGATCGCCCCGCGCGAATTCAGCGTCGGCAGTTACAACGGAAGCTCAAACAGCGATCCGGTAACCGGCCAGCGCACGATGACTTCGTTCGCCTATCAATGTTTTCAGCGCATGCGCGAACACCAAGGTCCGCTTTCCGACGTCTTTGCGTTTGGTAATGTCGGACTGAACGTCAGTGCTGATGGACAAGCCGATGTCGCCAACGGCCAGGCAGTCTCCGGCAATTACTACACCGGTCTCGGCGTGCAACCTGCTGCCGGTCGCTTACTCACCGATGAAGACGACAAAGCGGGCGTCACGCCAGTCGCGGTTCTCAGTCATCGTTACTGGCAGAAACGGTTCGGTGGTGATCCAGCCGTCGTCGGCAAGCAGATCAATCTCAACAACGTCGCGTTCACGGTTGTCGGTGTCAGCGCGAGAGGTTTTGACGGCACGATGGGCGTCGGCACGACCGAGGACGTGACTATTCCGATCGCGATGGAGCCGCAACTCTATGTCGACAAGCAACGCTCCAATCTGACTGGCGCGGGTGTTTGGTGGCTGCGCATCATGGGCCGTTTGAAACCGGGCGCGACTGCCGAGCAGGCCCAGGCGCAGTTGGAGAATGCGTTTCGGCAGGCAGTCCTCGAGCATCGGGCGGCGCGGCAGGCTGCCGCGCAGGCCAGCGGCGGAAATACCATCAACAACTTAGATCCGAAATACTATCCGCGACTCGTTGCCGATCCCGGCGGTCAGGGTGAGATGTTCAGGCGCAAGTATTTTAAGCCCTCACTCTATCTGCTGCTCGGTGTGGTTGGACTCGTGCTTTTGATTGCGTGCGCCAACGTCGCGAACTTGCTGTTGTCGCGTGCAGCCGGACGGCAAAAGGAGATCGGTTTGCGTTTGGCGTTGGGCGCAAGCCGCCCGCGACTCATCCGCCAACTGCTGACCGAAAGCGTGCTGCTTTCACTGCTCGGCGGATTATTAGGAATCATCTTCGCCGTTTGGATCAAGAACGGACTGCTGGCCGTCAACGATTGGGGCGGCACGGGCATGCGCGCGCTCGAACCTCAACTCGATTGGCGCGTACTCGGTTTCACCCTCGCGCTTTCGTTGCTCACCGGAATCATTTTCGGACTTGCACCCGCATGGCGAACGACGAGAGTCGATCTAACTCCGACTCTCAAAGAGAGCGGACGCAGCTCGACCGCGGTCCATCGATCGTTGTTGAGTCGTGGGTTGGTCGTGGTCCAGGTGGCGTTGTCCTTGATATTGCTGGTGGGCGCAGGATTGTTCGTTCGCACTTTGCTAAACCTGCAACACGTCGATCTTGGTTTCAACACCCAGAACGTGCTGCTGTTTGAAATTCAACCCGGGCTAATCGGGTATAAAGACGAGAAGCTGCGGCAGCTTTACCCACAGATCTCCGAGCGTCTCCAAGCTGTGCCTGGTGTGCAATCGGTCACGTTCTCGCGTATGACGTTGCTCTCGCAGAGTTCGCATACGAGCAGCGTGTTCCTGCGCGAGGCGTTGTCCGCCACGCCGGATTCCGAGGGACACATCACGCCGAGTGGTGAAGCCCATCGGCTCATCGTGCGTGAGAATTTTCTCGAGACGATGGGAATTCCACTGCTTTACGGCCGCACGTTACGGTCGCAGGACGATACCTCGGCGCCGAAAGTGGCAGTGGTCAATCAAGCCTTCGTCAACAAATTCTTCCCGAACCAGAACGCGATCGAAAAACGCTTTACATATGATCCGAAGAAGCCTGATGAGATCGAGATCGTCGGCATCTGCCGAGACGCCAAATACACAAGCCAGCGCGATGAGATACCACCCACTGTCTACTCGTCGTTTCGACAGGAACGCCCGCTGACAAATGCGACTTTTGAAGTGCGTACCGCCGGCGATCCGAACTCGATCGTCGCCAGCGTGCGTAACGCAGTGGGACAAGTCGATCCAAACCTGCCGCTGATCGACATCAAGACCCAAGTCGAACAAGCAGACGAAACACTTCGCATGGACCGTTTGTTTGCCAAGTTACTGACGCTGTTTGCGCTGTTGGCCCAACAGCTCGCGGCGATCGGACTGTTTGGCGTGCTTGCGTACACGGTCTCGCAGCGCACGCACGAAATTGGCATTCGTATGGCGCTCGGCGCCGATCGCGCGAACGTGTTGAAGATGATCGTGTGGCAGGGAATGACGCTCGTGGTGCTGGGGGTGATTCTCGGACTGGCGGGATCTTATGTGCTGACGAAGTACCTCGAGAGTTGGATCAAGCTCTCGGATATGTTGTTTGGGGTGAAGGTTTCGGATCCGCTGACCTATGTCGTGATCGCGGTGTTGTTGACGGTGGTGGCGCTCATCGCTTGTTACATTCCGGCGCGCCGCGCGACTAAGGTCGATCCACTCGTGGCACTCAGGTATGAGTAAGAACCATCCACAGATTACGCAGAAAAAAATCTGTGTAATCTGCGGATGTATTGGAGAATCCCAATGATCCAGGATCTCGTCTTTGGTTTGAGGTGGTTGCGCAAAAACCCGGGCTTCACTCTGCTCGCGGTGTTGATGCTCGCGGTTGGCATTGGTGTTAACACGGCGATGTTCAGCGTGATCAATACCGTGCTGTTGCAGCCACTGCCGTATCCCGAAGCCGATCGCATCGTGTGGATGGCTGAGTCAGGCCCGGAAATCACGAATCGCCCAATCTCTTATCCGAACTTTGTCGATTGGCGCGCGCGTAGTCAGAGTTTCGAAGCGATGTCGACGTTTAGCGGTTGGTCGGTGAACATTACCGGTTCCGACAAACCAGAAAACCTTGACGCGCGAATCGTTACCGCAGACTACTTCAAAGTGATGCGCTTCACGCCGATGCTCGGTCGCGATTTCACCGCTGAAGACGACAAACCCAGTGCGCGGTTAGTGACACTGATCAGCTATGGATTCTGGCAACAACACTTCGCCGGCGATCCAAACATCGTCGGCAAAGAAATCCTCCTCGACGACAAGCCACATACGATCATTGGCGTGCTGCCGGAAAACTTCGTCCATCATGGTCCACCACCTCTCTGGGTGCTTGCCGGCCAACATGACTGGAAAGTGCGGTACATACGAAACGCCGGACACGTGATCGCTCGACTCAAACCCGGAGTGACAATCGACCAGGCGCGCGCGGAGATGAACCGCATCTCGCAACAGTTGTTGCAGGAGTATCCAATCGCGAATGCAGGAGCGAACGTTGTCACGATTGTTTCGCTTCAAGACAGCATCACTAAAAATGTAAGTACTGCTTTGAAGATCCTCTTCGGTGCTGTTGCTTTGGTCTTGTTGATCGCGTGCGCTAACGTCGCCAATCTGTTGCTGGCCCGTGCGGCTGTCCGAAGAAAAGAGTTTGCAGTTCGTGCTGCGCTGGGCGCGTCGCGATTGAGAATCGTGAGGCAGATGCTAGTCGAGAGTCTGCTACTGGCGATGGCTGGTGGCGTGCTCGGACTGGTGTTTGCGAGCTGGACCATGTCGCTGCTTTCGCGTGTAACGCACGAGACTGTGCCGCGCATGAGTGGTCTCGGGCTCAACGGCAAAGTCCTCGGCTTCAATCTTGCTGTCTCACTGTTTACGGGAATTCTCTTTGGTCTGATACCGGCTTTGCGTTCCTCAAAAACAGATCTCCAGGAAACGCTCAAAGACAGCAGTTCGACGACCACTGACGCGCAGGGCAAGCGGCTGCGAGGTGCTTTAGTCGTTGCGGAAGTCGCCCTGTCGGTTGCGCTGCTCGTTGGCGCAGGGCTGTTGGTTAAAAGCTTAGTGCGCCTGTTGCGATCCGACTTCGGCTTCAATCCGAGCGGCGTGCTGACAATGGAAATCAAGGTCTCGCGCAACCGTTATATCGACCGTCCTGAGCTCAGTCGATTGTTTTATCAAGTGCTGCAAAACGTGCAGTCGCTGCCTGGTGTTGAGCACGCCACGCTTTCCGCCGCACTTCCTGGTCTGGGAGAGGGATGGGACAACGATATTGCGGTTGAGGGTTATCGACCGCTGAAACGAGGCGAGCTGATCAACGTCGATCAGTCGATCATAAGCGCCGATTACTTCCAGACGATGAAGATTCCGATTCTTCGCGGTCGCACATTTACGCGCGACGAAGAGGAACAAGGCAAACCGGTGCTGTTGATTGACGAAAACCTGGCGCGGCGCTTTTGGCCCAATGGAGACGCTGTTGGCAAACACATCGCATACGACAGCCCAACGTGGCATGAAGTGGTTGGAGTGGTCCCGCAAGTCAGGAATTTCGCATCAGAAACCACACCGCTAATCAGGATCTACACTCCGTTTGGAAGATCGCCGCAACGTAACCCGATTCTGTCGATTCGCTACAACACTGATGCGCAAGGTTTGTCTGCCGCGGTAACGCGCGCGGTGCAGTCAATTGACAAGGACCTGCCGATTGCGGAGGTGGCGACGCTTGACGACATTCTGGCGCGCGAGGCTTCGACGCGACGCTTCAACGCTCTGTTGTTTTCGGTGTTTGCGGCGCTCGCGTTGGTGCTGGCGGTGACCGGTGTTTATGGCGTGCTCTCTTACTCGGTCTCGCAGCGGACGCATGAAGTCGGCATTCGCATGGCGCTCGGCGCCGGCAGTCGCGATGTGCTGCGCTTGTTCATGGGCCAGGGAATGAGACTCGTGCTGTTGGGCCTGGCGATTGGAATCGGTGGCGCGTTTGCGTTGACGCGTTTGCTGTCGACTTTGTTGTTTGGAGTTTCGACGACGGATAAGACGACGTTTGTGGTGGTTGCGATTGGGTTGGCGTTGGTGGGTTTGGTCGCTTGTTATCTGCCGGCGCGGCGCGCAACCAGGGTCGATCCGCTCGTGGCACTAAGGTACGAGTGATGTAGGCGCCTCCTTGGAGTGCGGCGGCTTGCCGCCGCTTTGGCCAAAGGGGTGCCAAGGCACCGCACTCCAAGGAGGCGCAAAATAAATATGATTAACGACATCCGTTTCGCCTTGCGAATGTTAGCGAAGCATCCCGGTTTTACCGGGATGGCCGTCATCATTTTGGCCCTCGCCATCGCTGCTACGACGGCGATCTTCAGTGTCGTTTACGGTGTGCTGTTGCGACCGCTGAGTTTTCCTGAACCAGAACGGCTGGTAGTGATCAATGAAGTCAATCCACGGCAAGGACCAGAACCGTTTGAGCTCTCTTATTTGAACTGGCTCGACTTGCGGCAGCAGAGCAAGTCGTTCGAAGAGATCGCCGGCGTCACTTTTTTGCCCTCGGTACTCGAGATCGGTGGTGAGTCGTCGCGCACCGTCGCAGCGGGCGTTTCCGCAAATCTATTTCCTTTGTTACACGCGCAGGCAACGCAAGGGCGCACGTTCCTGCCGGAGGACGACAAACCGGGCGCTGATCGAGTCGCAGTTGTCAGTCACAAGTTCTGGCAGCGCTATTTTCCGAATCAATCGCTAAGCGGCCAGGGCATCAACCTCGATGACCGCGGTTATGCAGTCGTCGGAGTAATGCCGGCCGACTTTCAATTTCCGGATGACAAGACAGAGGTGTGGGTGCCTTTCGGTCCTGATTCCGGCGAACGTTTCTTTCAGAATCGCGCGGTCCATTTCATCTTCGGTCTCGGGCGACTCAAACGGGGCATCTCACAATCACAGGCCACGAATGAGTTGACGACAATCTTCAGCGGTATTCAACAACAACACGCGAACGAAGATTCCGGTCATTCAGTAAGCCTGACATCATTACACGAGCGGCTCACCGGCAACATAAAGCCAGCATTGTATGTGTTACTCGGCGCCGCGTCGTTTCTGTTGCTGATTGGCTGCGCGAACGTAGCCAACCTGCAAATAGCCCGCACGGCTTCACGCGGAAGAGAGATAGCGATTCGCGTTGCACTCGGTGCGAGTCGCTGGCGTGTGGTCCGCCAGTCGTTAGTCGAAAGCCTGCTGCTATCTTTAATCGGTGGCGCACTTGGCTTTCTTTTGGCAATGTGGACCATCACCTGGCTGCTGTTGCAGTTGCCGGAAGGATTTCCACGCGCATCCGAGATCGGCATCAACGCGACTGTATTTGGTTTCACTTTGGCCGTGTCGATGCTAACAGGCATTGTCTTTGGTTTGGCGCCGGCGGTGCATGCCACTCGGGTGCACGTGAACGAGGCGCTAAAAACAGGAGGAAAGGGAAGCATGAGTTCCGGCCGGCGTCTGCGTCGTGTTCTGGTCGTGGCGGAAGTCGCGCTGTCGTTGATGTTGTTTATTGGCGCCGGCCTGTTGATGAAGAGTTTCTGGCTGCTTACTAACGTCAATCCCGGTTTTCAATCGGATCATCTGTTAACACTTCACGTTTCTTTGCCCGAAAGAAAGTATTCCGACGAGTCGAAAGTGATCGACTTCTACGGAAGCCTGCCGGAGCGTCTTTCGTCTCTGCCCGGCGTGAAAGCAGTCAGCGCTGTCAACCGACTGCCAATCAGCGGTGGAGATCCGCATGGTGATTTGACGGTCGAAGGCCGAACGTTCGCCGCGGGCGAGGGGCCTGAAGTCAGCTTCCGCCGGATTTTGCCAAATTACTTTCGAACGATGAGCATACCGTTGCTTCAGGGCCGCGAGTTTGATGACCGCGACACTGGCGGTAAGCCTGATGTCGTGATCATCAATCAAAAGATGGCCCAACGTTGCTGGCCTGACGGCGATGCAGTTGGCAAGCGAATCAAGATTGGCCCACCGGAACGTGAACCCTGGCTGACGATTGTCGGCGTGGTGGGAAACGTCAACCACGCTGGACTCGATACTGAACCGGACTTTGCGACCTACGAACCTCACGCTAAACGGCCGTGGAGTGAAATGACTGTGCTGGTGCGTACTGCTGGAGATCCGATCAGCCTTGCCGCACCTGTCCAACGTGAGCTCAGGAACGCAGAAAAAGAGATCCTGATCGAAGACGTTGTCACGATGGATCGACGTCTTGCCCTGTCGATCGCGCCGCAACGGTTGAACGTTGTGTTGCTGGCGACGTTTGCATTCGTCGCGCTGATGCTTGCGGCGGCAGGCATTTACGGAGTAATGGCCCACTCGGTTGTGCAACGAACGCAGGAGATTGGCGTTCGCATGGCGCTGGGCGCGCAGTTGCGAGACGTGTTGAAGATGGTCTTGCGCAGCGGAATGTCGCTCGCGCTGATGGGTATCGTGCTCGGGTTGGCTGGCGCTCTTGTGTTGACGCGTTTGATGAACAAGTTGCTGTTCGAAGTGAGTCCGACGGACGCGGTTATTTTTGGCAGTGTTGCAGGGATCTTGTTTGTAGTTGCGCTGTTGGCTTGTTACATCCCGGCACGGCGCGCAACGAAAGTCGATCCACTGGTGGCCCTCAGATACGAATGATGTACGCGCCTCCTTGGACTGCGGCGGCTTGCCGCCGCTTCGGCCAAAGCGGTGCCAAGGCGCCGCACTCCAAGGAGGCGCAAAATAAATATGATTAACGATATTCGATACGCGCTGCGAATGTTAGCGAAGAACCCGGCGTTTGCCTGCGTCGTGGTGCTGACGCTCGCTCTCGGCATCGGCGCAAACGCTGCGATCTTTTCGTTGCTCGATCAAGTGCTGCTGCAAAGGCTGCCGGTCGCAAGTCCCGATCAGCTCGTCGTGCTCTCCACCTACGATCCGAGGAATGCACCAGACATCGAGGGTTCCTTCTCGTACCCGATGTATCAGGATCTGCGCGATCGAAACTCTGTCTTCTCCGGCGTGATCGCACGTGGCGGCACGCAGATGAACGTCAGCTATGGCGATCAGACCGAGCGCGTTGGTGGTGAACTCGTCAGTGGAAACTTCTTCGACGTGCTTGGTGTTCGCCCGTGGGCCGGAAGACTATTTACTCAGGACGACGATCGCACGCCCGGCGCGCATCCAGTCGCGGTGATCAGTTACGCATTCTGGGAACGTCGTTTTGCGAAAGATCCAAACCTCATCGGCAAGACAATTCTCGTCAACGAGCAGCCAATGACGGTTCTCGGCGTCACGCCGCCTAACTTCTTCGGCGTCGATCTATCAAACAATCCGGACGTTCGCGTGCCGTTGATGATGACGCCGGTCTTCAATCCGCTACCGCCGACGCGAATGCAAAGCCGCCGGCATCAGTGGCTGAGTGTTATGGCGCGTCGCAAGGCCGATGTCACACCGGAGCAAGCACAAGTATCGCTGAGTCTTCTTTATCAACAGATTCGCGAAACTGAAGCGCAACAGTTGCCCTCAACGGTGACAGCAGCTGGTCGAGAACGATTTCTCGCGCAACGCATCGCCTTGCTGCCGGGCGATCAAGGTTTTCGTCACCTGCAAAAAGAATTGCGCACCTCGCTCTGGTTGCTCTTCGGA
Organism: Pyrinomonadaceae bacterium; assembly: GCA_035248565.1. Lineage (GTDB taxonomy): Bacteria > Acidobacteriota > Blastocatellia > Pyrinomonadales > Pyrinomonadaceae > PSRF01. The sequence continues at coordinate 53,602 of DATFHH010000103.1, forward strand.
GCGACTTGCGCGGTATTGCTGATCCTTTGCGCGAATCTCGCAAACTTGATGATGGCGCGGGCGACTGTTCGCGCGCAGGAAACAGCCGTTCGTCTCGCGCTCGGTGCCGGACGCTTGCGTTTGTTGCGACAATGGTTGACTGAAGGCGTGGTCCTGTCTGCGATCGGTGGCGTCGTCGGAGTCTTCGTCGCGCTGTGGATCAAAGCCGGACTGATTGCTTTCATTCCGCGGGACTATCGCGTGAATCTTAGCGCGGGCGTTGACTGGCGCTTGTATCTGTTCATTCTCGTTGTCGCGATTGTTCTTGGTCTCGCGTTTAGTTTGGCGCCCGCAATCCAGGCTGCGCGACAAGTCTTCGCACCCGGTTTGCGGTTTGAATCTCGCAGTTTCACCTCAGCAGGAAAGTTGTTGAGCTTGCGCAGCGGGTTGATCCTGGTCCAGGTTGCGCTTTCACTGCCGCTGTTGGTTTCTGCCGCACTCTTACTCAGAACACTTCAGAATCTTCGCGCGCTCGACATGGGTTTCGGCAAAGAGAACGTGTTGCTCGCGAGCGTCAATCCCGCGCTTAACGGTTACTCAAAAGAACGCACTGCAAGTTTTTTCGATGAGTTGTTGGCGAAGACTCGCGCGCTGCCGGGCGTGAAGAGTGCGAGTCTTGCTTCTGATTCGCCGATCTCCGGCGGTTGGGATCAAATCGGCGTCGTTGTCGAAGGTTACAAGCCGCGCGAAGGCGAAAGGATGTCATGTGACGCGACTTGGGTCTCGAGCGACTACTTCAAGACACTCGAAATACCGTTTGTTATGGGCCGAGATTTTGACGAACACGATCGCATCGGCGCGCCGAAGGTGGTCGTCATTAACGAGAAGATGGCGACGCACTTCTTTGGCACTGTCGACGTCATCGGAAAACATATCGGACTCGAAGATGTCGCCGATCGAGCGATTGTCGGCGTCGTGAAAGATGCGCAGTACGTCAACCTGCGCGAGGACCGGCGGCGACACTTCTACATTCCGACGACGCAGGAGGAGACGCTCAACAATCTGACGCTGCACGTAAAGACGACGACGGACACAGCCGTTGTCGCCGAAGAGCTGCGCGCGCAACTGAAGACGCTCGATCCACACCTGCCGCTTTACAACGTCAAAAATCTTGCAACCGAGATCGACGAATCGTTGATTCAGGAACGGCTCGTGACGTGGCTTTCGATTGCGTTCGGATTACTGGCGACACTGCTGACGGCGCTCGGACTTTATGGTGTGTTGACGTTTTCAGTTGCACGACGCACGCGCGAGATCGGTATTCGCGTCGCGCTGGGCGCGCAGAGGCGAGATGTGTTTCGGCTGATCATGATTCGCGGTGTGGTGCTCGTCGGCGTGGGCGTGGTGATTGGTTTGGTGACGTCGTTTGCGCTTTCACGGCTGATTAGTGCGCTGCTGTTTGGCGTGACGCCGAATAGTGTTGGGACGTTGGTGGGCGTTTCGGCGGGATTGATCGCGGTTGCGTTGTTGGCGTGTTATCTGCCCGCGCGACGCGCGACAAAGGTCGATCCGATCGTGGCACTCAGATGTGAATAGGTCCTATTGGAGCTATAGGTGAAAACTATGAGCACACTATTCCATGACATTCGCTATGGGCTGCGCATATTGCTTAAGAAGCCGGGCTTTACGTTCATCGCCGTGCTGTCGCTCGCACTGGGAATCGGGGCGAATACCGCCATCTTCAGTTTGCTCGATGCGGTGCTGCTGAGATCGCTTCCCGTGCAGCAACCTCAACGCCTGGTCCTTTTCGGCAAAGGCAAGGATGGCGTAGTAAAAGACGCCAGGTTTGGAAACCTGAAAGAGGACATCACGCCGATGGCCTTCTATCCGCATTCACAGCGACCCGATGTCCTGAGCAATCTCGTCGTGCGCTTTTCGGGGCCGGCAAGTTCGGTCGTGCCGCAGATTCGTCAAACGATTAAACAGGTCGATCGGAATCTGCCGATTGACGATGTGGTGAGTCTATCGGAACAGATTGGCCGCTCGCTGGTCCAACAGAAACTGGTGGCGCGGATTGCGTCGTTCTTCGGGCTGCTCGCGTTGCTGCTCGCCTGTATCGGACTTTACGGAGTGATGTCTTACGGCGTTGCCCGTCGCACGAATGAAATTGGCATCCGCATGGCGCTCGGCGCGCAACGTCGCCGTGTCCTTTGGCTCGTTCTGCGTGAGGCGTTGACGCTGGTGGTGATCGGACTGGTCGTCGGTGTGTTGGCGTCGCTCGCTGTCACCAGGACTGCTGCGACACTGCTTTACGAGTTGAAGCCTAACGATCCGCTGACGATTACGTTTGCTGCGTTGCTGCTCGTGATTGTTGCGACGATGGCTGGCTATTTGCCCGCGCGCCGCGCCGCACGCGTGGATCCGATGGTGGCGTTAAGGGACGAATGAGCGCCTCCTTGGAGTGCGGCGGCTTGACGCCGCTTTGTTATCGATGATGCCTGATCGAGACCAAAGCGGCGTCAGGCCGCCGCACTCCAAGGAGACGACCAATTCATACGGGACTGGAAAAACCATGAACACACTCATTCAAGACATTCGCTTCGGACTGCGCATGCTGCTCAAATCGCCGAGTGTCAGCATTGTCGCAACTATCGCACTCGCGTTGGGTATCGGTGCTAACACCGCGATCTTCAGTGTCGTCAACGCAGTGCTGCTGCGTCCACTGCCATTTCCGCATCCTGATTCAATCGTCTCGTTGTTTGAAACTGATGCCCAGCGTGGACAGCAGCGCGGCTCGCATTCGTATCCGAACTTCATGGACATACGCGCCCAGAACACCGTCTTCGAACGCGTGGCCTCGTATCACAGCAGCGACTACGTTTTGACCGGCCACGGCGAACCGACGCGGCTGGAAGCTTGTGTGGCGACTGCCGATCTTCTTCCACTACTCGGCGTGCAACCGATGTTGGGCCGTACCTTTCGACCTGATGAAGACAAACCTTCAGAAAATGGTCGCGTGGTGATTCTCAGTCAGCCTCTCTTCCAAAAGCGTTTCAATTCCGATCCATCAATACTGAACCAAGCGATCACGTTGAACGGCGTGATCTTTACTGTCGTCGGTGTCATGCCTGCGGGTTTCGAATTTCCGATTCAGAACGATCCGGTTGATTTATGGACCACCATCGCCGGTGATGCTTCGGGCGAGACGCCTATAACAGTTCAACGTGGCGCGCACTTCCTCCAGGTGATCGGGCGACTCAAACCCGGTGTGAAGATAGATCAGGCGCAAGCTGATATCACTACGATCGCTTCTCGTCTGGAACAGCAGTATCCCGATACAAACACGCACAAAGGTTTGCACGTGGAATCTGCGCTTTCTGCGTTGGTGGGAGACATTCGTCCAGCGCTCCTCATCATGCTTGGGGCAGTCGCGTGTGTGCTGTTGATCGCCTGCGCAAACGTCGCAAACCTGCTGCTCGCACGTGCTACCAGTCGTCATAAAGAGATGGCAATTCGAACGGCGCTCGGCGCTACTCGTGTGCGCGTCATCCGGCAGTTGCTGACCGAGAGCGTGTTGTTGTCGTTGGTGGGTGGCGCAGTCGGTTTGATATTGGCTGTGTGGTGGTCAGATCTTTTGGTCGCGCTAGGCAAGGAGGATATTCCACGCGCGGTGCAGGTTCGTATTGATTGGCGGGTGTTAAGTTTTACGGCCGGAGTCTCGTTGCTGACGGGATTGATATTCGGCTTGGCGCCTGCGCTTCATTCTTCCAGGAGCGAGTTGGTTGAGTCGTTGAAGGAAGGTGGACGCGGCTCAACTGAGGGCATGAGACTCGTCAAAATTCGCAATCTCCTGGTGATTGCCGAGCTCGCCGTCGCCGTCGTACTACTCGCCGTCGCGGGGCTTTTAATTCAGAGTCTCTGGCGTTTGCGGAGCGTGAATAGCGGCTTGCGGACTGAGAATGTTCTCACCTTTTCGGTCAGCCTGCCGGAGATCAAGTACGACTATAAAAAGCAGAGCCAGTTTTTCATCGATTTGAAGAACCGTCTCGAGGCGACACCGGGTGTGCAGTCGGCCAGCGCGATACTTCCATTGCCGTTGACTGGTGATCGTTTCGGTATCTCGTTCGAGATCGAGGGGCGGCCGCTGGCGCCGAAGGACCATCCTGTAGCTGATTTCTTCGCGACGGGTGTCGGCTACTTCCGCGCCATGGGAATTCCGATGATCAAAGGCCGCGCTTTTGACGACCGCGATAAGCATGGTTCAACTCCGGTAGTCATCATCACCGAAACATTGGCGCGACAATTTTTCCCGAACGAAGATCCCATTGGCAAACGTATTCGTCCTGGTATCTCTACCATTGACAACGAAGATTCGCCATGGCGCGAGATCATCGGCGTTGTCGCCGACGTGAGAAATCGCAGTCTCGATACCCCGCCAAAGCCGGCCTATTACGTGCCGCAAACGCAGGTGCCGTTCGATCAGATGGAGATGGTCGTCAAGACGGCAGGCGAGCCTCACACTCTGATTCCAGCAGTGACGAAGAGCGTCGCTGCGATGGACACGGACGTGCCCGTGTTTGGGATGAAGTCGATGGAAGAATACTTGTCGAGCTCGGTGGCTGCGCCGCGCTTCAACACGACGTTGCTCTCAATCTTTGCGGGTGTCGCGTTGGTGCTGACGATCGTGGGTTTGTATGGTGTGATGAGTTATTCGGTCGCCCAAAGGACCAATGAGATTGGAATCCGGCTGGCGCTCGGCGCGCAGGGTCGTGACGTGTTATTGATGATCGTCAAGCAGGGTTCGGTGTTGATTGTAGTGGGTCTGGCGATTGGATTGGTGGCGGCGTTTGGGGTGACGCGCTTGATCGCGAGCTTGCTGTTTGGAGTGACCGCGAAAGATCCGTTCACTTTTGCCGCGGTGGCGGTGTTACTTGCTTTAGTGGCGCTGTTAGCGTGTTACATCCCTGCTTTACGCGCTACAAAAGTCGATCCCATCGAGGCACTTAGGTATGAGTAACGCGGATGACGCGGATTTATACGGATTGAAAGCACTATGAATACATTGCTTCAAGATATTCGCTTTGGTGTGCGCATGCTCGGCAAGAGCCCGACGATGACGCTGGTGGCGCTGGTGGCGCTCACGTTGGGCATCGGCGCAAACACCGCTATCTTCAGTGTCGTTAATGCCGTGCTGCTGCGCACATTTCCTTATGCAGACGCCGATCGATTGGCGCTGGTTTGGGAAAAGAGACAAGGCGGACGCACCGATCAAAACGTCATCAACCTCGGCAATTTCTCTGACTGGAAAGAACAGAACCAGGTGTTCTCAGACATGGCCGTCTTCTTCGATCGCAGTGCAAACCTCACCAGCGACGGCGAACCCGAGGAAGTGCCGGTGCAGTACGGCACGACAAACCTGTTTTCAGTACTCGGCTCGAGCGCCGCGCTGGGTCGCACTTTTGTCAACGATGATGGTCGCGAAGGGCAACCTCGCGTCGTTGTGATCAGTTATCCACTCTGGCAGCGGCGATATGGCGGCGACCAACAGATTGTCGGACGTCAGATCATTCTCAACGAACAGCCAACTACGATCATCGGCGTCATGCCCGCAAGCTTTGGCTGGCACATTCAAAAAGGAAATGAAGCAAGCAAACCGGCGGACATGTGGCTGCCGTTTCAGATCACTAACGATCTGCGACGACGTCGCGGCCGCTTCGCATCCGCCGTGGCGCGTTTGAAACCCGGCGTCACGATGGACCAGGCAAAGAACGAAATGGATACGATTGCCGCGCGTATCTCGCAGCAATATCCGGAGTTCAACACGAACTGGGGCGTCAACGTCGTGCCGTTACGCACGCAAGTCACCGGCGAGATCCGCCGACCGCTTTTGATCCTGCTGGGCGCGGTCGGTTTTGTGCTTCTGATTGCGTGCGCGAATGTCGCGAACTTGTTGTTGGCCCGTGCGAGCTCGAGAAGAAAAGAGATCGCGGTGCGCGCGGGACTAGGCGCGAGCCGTTGGCGCATCGCGCGACAGTTGTTGACTGAAAGCGTGATGCTGTCTCTCCTTGGTGGAATGCTCGGTGTGCTTGTCGCATGGTGGGGAACAAAGGCACTCGCGGCGCTGAGTCCGCCGGCACTCATCGATCTCAATCTCGTGAACGTGAGTCTGCCTGTGCTCGGCTTCACGTTGGGTTTGTCACTGATTACCGGCATCGTCTTCGGACTTGTACCTGCATTGGAAGCGACGCGTTTCGATCTCCATGGCTCACTTAAAGAGGGCGGAAAGAACGTCGGCGGAACTGCCGGCAGTCATCACCTGCGCAATCTTTTTGTTGTGACCCAAGTTGCGCTGGCGCTTGTGTTGTTAGTGGGCGCAGGTCTGCTGGTTAAGAGTCTCAATCGCTTGCAGGCCGTCGATCCCGGCTTCAACGCGAAAAATCTTTTGACCGTGCGCGTCAGTCTGCTCAGAAAGTACGACAGCGATCCGAAGATCGTTGGGTTCTTCAAGCAGGCGATCGAGCAGATGAAAGCGATTCCCGGTGTGGAAGCGGTGGGAGCAATCAACACGCCGCCGTTCACTGGACTCTATTCGGGTACGACTGTCGAAGTCGACGGCCAGAAGTTACCGCCGGACCAGCAACTAAAAACAGGAATCTGTGTCACCGATGCCAACTATTTTCAGATGATGCACATTCCGTTGAAGCGCGGCCGTCTGTTCACTGAGGAGGAAGCGACTGAGATGCGGCACGTCGTGCTCGTCAACGAGTCGTTTGTGCGCAAGAACCTCGGCGGCGCGGATCCGATTGGCAGAAAACTCACCATCTACATGAAAGAAGACAATGCGCCGACGGAGATCATCGGCGTTGTAGCCGATAACAAGCATCTCGGACTCGATACTGCCGTCGAGCCGATGGCGTACTGGCCACATCCTGAGCTGGTCTATTCAGGTATGACGTTGATGCTGCGCACGAATAGCGACGCGAACGCGTTTGGTGCCGCGGCGCGCAATGTCATTCATACTCTCGATCCGCAGCAGCCTGTTGGCGAAGTCAGCACGATGGAAACTTTATTGTCGACCTCGGTGGCGAGATCGCGATTCAGTGCTTCGCTGTTGACTGTCTTTTCGATTGTTGCGCTGGTGATGGCGGCGGTCGGGATCTATGGCGTGATGTCGTATTCGGTGTTGCAGCGCACGCACGAAATCGGTGTGCGCATGGCGCTCGGTGCGCAGCAAGTGGATGTGCTGAAGTTGATTGTGAAAAAGGGAGTGCTGCTCGGCGTTATCGGAGTTGTGGCAGGACTCGCTGCGTCGTTTGCGTTGACACGAGTTATCTCTACGTTGCTCTTTGAAGTTACTGCGACTGATGCCGCGACGTTTGTGGCGGTCTCAGTTGTGTTGTTTGTGGTGACGTTGATCGCGTGTTACGTGCCTGCGCGTCGCGCGACAAAGGTCGATCCATTGAAGGCGTTGCGATACGAGTAAAGCGTTTTAGCCGCGGATTTACGCGGATAAACGCGGATTAGACAATTGGCAATGAGTAACGTTTGGCATTTCGATCCAGCGTATACGACTGTCGAGTTTGTGATCAGGAACCTTTGGTACAACGTGAAGGGCCGCTTCACTGAACTCGAAGGCGTCATCGTTCTCGATGAGGATGACATTCGCCGCTCGTCGGTGACGGCGACGATCAAGACGCGCAGCATAGATACCGGCAACAAACAGCGCGACGCGCATTTGCAGTCAGCAGATTTTTTTGATGCGGACAAGTATCCCGATATTGCATTCAACAGCACGCACATCAAGCGCGGAAGAGATCGTGACTCGTTGGATGTCGATGGAAACCTGACTGTTAAAGGGAAGTGCGTGCCTGTATCGCTTGCTGTCAACGAGATGGACCGCAGCCGTTCACCAAACGGTGAAGAGTTTGTTTATTACAGTGCTACTTGCGAGCTGGATCGCTTTGCGTTTGGTATCAACAACTCGCCCGGAATTGTTGGGCGCCGTATGAAAGTGCTGATCAACTTGCAAGCCAGCAACACGTGAGATTGCCGAATGCCGATTGCCGATTGCCAATTTTCGTTGGCTTGCGCGGTCCAGCAAATCCGCAATCGGCAATTGGCAATTGGCAATTGGCAATGAATCATGGAAAGCATAATCAAAGACATTCGTTATGGCGTTCGCATGCTGACGAAGAATCCGGGCGTTACGCTGGTTGCGGTGATGACGCTTGCGCTGGGCATCGGCGCCAACACCGCGATCTTCAGTGGCGTGAGCGCGTTTCTCATGCGACCGCTTCCAGTGCCCGCGGCAGGTGAATTGATCCGTCCATTCGAGATGGCGGACGACCGCGGCCTCGCCGATGAGCTGTCGTATCCCGACTTCCTCGACTATCGAAATCAGGCGACGTCGTTCACCGGCTTGAGCGCTGAAGACATGATTCAGGCGGCCATCGACGCCGACAATCAGAACGACGTCATTTGGGGACAGGTAGTTTCCGCCAACTACTTCGATGTGCTGCAAGTCAAACCCGTTATGGGTCGTTCGCATGTTACTTGCCGGCGCGGCGTGCGACCAAAGTCGATCCACTGGTGGCGCTGAGGTATGAATGAAAGGCCATCCGCAGATTGCGCAGAAAAATCTGTGAAATCTGTGGATGGATCGAAATATGAACTCATTACTTAAAGACGTTCGCTATGCAGTCAGAGGGTTGGTGAAGCGGCCGGGGTTTGTCGCGATCGCAGTGATCACGCTCGCGCTGGGAATTGGCGCGAACACCGCGATCTTCAGCCTGGTTAACACGGTGCTGTTGCGCTCGTTGCCCGTCGATCGCCCGAACGAGATCGTCTCCGTTGCCGTGCGTGGCAAAGACGACTCAATGTCGGCCTTCTCTTACCCCAACTACAAAGACTTTCGCGATCGTAACGACGTCCTCTCCGGTCTACTCGTCTATAGGTTTGTCCCGTTGAGTCTGAGTCGCGGCGATACGAACGAAAGAGTCTGGGGCTATGAAGTTTCAGGAAACTACTTCGATGTGCTGGACGTGAAGCCGTTTCAAGGCCGCACGTTCCTTCCCGAAGAGGACCAAACGAAACTCTCGCATCCAGTTGTTGTGATCAGCTACGACTCCTGGAAGCGACGCTTTAACGGAGATCCGAACCTCGTCGGCAAAGACATCGTCTTAAACAATCATCAGTTTCGCGTCATCGGCATCGCGCCTCAAGGTTTCAAGGGGACAGAGTTTGTTTACTCACCCGAGATCTGGATGCCGGTCTCGATGATGGAGTGGGCTGAGCCCGGCGCAACCTGGCTCGACGATCGCGACTCCAAAAACCTGTTCGGGGTGGGACGGCTGAAGAGCGGCGTCAGCGCGCGACAAGCCGAGGCCTCGCTGAACTTGCTAAGCCGACAACTCGCGAAAGAATATCCCGACACAAACGAAGGCCAATCGATCCGTCTTACGCCGCCGGGTTTCATCCTTCCCGATCTGCGCGGCGCAGTGGTGAACTTTAGTTGGGTGATGATGGCTGCCGTCGGTCTCGTGTTGTTCGTCACCTGCACCAATCTTGCCGGCTTGTTGCTTGCGCGGGCTACCGATCGACGCAAAGAGATAGCAATTCGTTTGGCGATGGGCGCGAACCGTCTGCGTCTGATTCGACAACTCCTCACCGAAAGTGTCTTGCTTTCATTTGTCGGCGGTGGTGTTGGTTTACTGTTGGCGCTTTGGATCATCAGGGTGTTGCTGGCGATGAAACCACCGATCGATTTTCCGTTGGCGCTCGACGTCACAGTCGATTGGCGGGTCTTGTTGTTCTCGCTTTCGGTTTCAATCGGAGCCGGCGCGATCTTCGGTCTTGCGCCTGCACTGCAAGCCACGAGGCCAAATATTTTAGGCACGTTGAAAGACACTGCCGCTCAAGGCGGCGCGGGTCGAACGCGATTAAGAAGCGCCCTGGTTGTGACGCAGATAGCGATCTCGATGGTGGTTTTGATCGCTGCCGGACTCGTGGTTCGCACACTGCAACAACTCCAGACGATGAACCCCGGTTTCGATACGCAAAACGCGCTGACGATGTCGTTCGATCTCGGGTTGCAGGGATACGATGAAGCGCGTGGTCAGCAGTTCTATCGCCAACTCGCGGAACGCGTGCAATCGCTGCCAGGCGTGGAGTCGGCGGCAGTCTCGAGTTACATCCCGTTAAGCCTCAACTACAACGGTCGCAATGCCTACATCGAAGGAAAACCCGCCGAGCGTGGTGAGAACGTGCCTGTGGCGATGAACGGCGAAGCTGGGCCAGGTTTTTTCAAAACGATGCGCACGCGGGTTTTGCAGGGGCGTGAGTTTACCGAAGAGGACCAGGCTAAGTCGGAACGTGTGGCGCTGGTCAACGAGACGTTTGTGCGGCGTTTGATGCCTGAGTTGCAAACCACTGGTGAAGCGCTCGGCAGGCGATTCAGTTTTCAAAGTGCGGGTGGTCCATTCGTTCGCATCGTCGGCATAGTGAAAGACGGCAAGTATTTCAACATCGCTGAAGATCCGCGACCGTTTGTCTGGACGCCGATCAGTCAGGACTACTCAGCACAAGGCATTTTGATCGTTCGCAGCAAAGGCAATCCGGATTCGCTCTTTGCTTCAGTGCGTGGGGAAGTGCAAGCGCTCGATCCGAACCTGCCGTTGTTTGACGTGAAGACGTTGAACGAGCACATGAAGCTCGCGTTGTTTCCGGCGAAGGTGGCCGCGACGGTGCTTGGTGTGTTTGGTCTGGTTGCGCTGATGCTGTCGGCGATCGGGGTTTACGGGATCACGTCGTATGCAGTTGCGCAGCGGACGCATGAGATCGGAGTGCGACTGGCATTGGGCGCGCAGTTGAGTGACGTTTTGCGGTTGGTGCTGCGCCACGGGTTGAAGCTGACGATTATCGGCGCGGTAATTGGACTGTTAGGCGCGTATGTCGCGACGCGTGCAATCACGAGTGTGCTTTATGGAGTGAGTGCGACGGATCCGTTGACGTTCGGCGGCGTGTCGTTATTGCTCGTGGGCGTCGCACTCGTTGCTTGCTACGTTCCGGCGCGGCGCGCGACAAAGGTCGAGCCGCTGATTGCTCTCAGAAACGAATGAGAAGGGCGTCTCCTTGGAGTGCGGCGGCTTGACGCCGCTTTGTTATCGATGAAGCTTGATCGAGGTCAAAGCGGCGTCGAGCCGCCGCACTCCAAGGAGACGCTTAAGGCAACGGAAGCAAAATAATCTCATGGAAAACTTAATCAAAGATCTTCGCTACGGAATTCGGAGTTTTCGTAAGCGACCGGGGTTTGTGTTGATTGCGGTTTCGACTCTGGCGCTGGGTATCGGCGCTACGACCGCGATGTTCACTGTCGTCAACTCAGTGTTGTTGCGGCCATTGCAATTTCCTGAGCCGGAACAACTCGTCCTCTTTGAAGCCCTGAATCCGCGATTAGGTATTACGCAGAGCAATATGTCGGTTCCTGACATCGTCGATTGGCAACAGCAGAGTCAATCGTTCGAACAGATCGCTGGGTTTTTCACTGGTGGCCTTCTTTTGGGTGTCGGCGACGAGACTGAGCGCGTGCGCGACACGGGTGTCTCTACCAGTTTTTTCTCCCTATTAAAAACGAATCCGCTCCGCGGGCGCGTTTTCAAGCCCGAGGACATGCAGCCCGGTAGCGAACCGGTGATCGTGATCAGCTATGCACTCTGGCAGCGACGATTCGGTGGCGACAATAACGTGGTGAACAGCAAGGTGATGGTGAACGGCAAGCCCGGTACGATCGTGGGAATCATGCCTGCGGGGTTCACCTACCCTTATGATTCAGAAGCATGGGATCCGTTTCCATTCGATCTCGCGAACGAACCACGCGACAACCGCTATCTTTCGGTAGTGGGTCGTTTGAAACCTGGTGTGTCGCTGTCGCAGGCACAAGCCGAGCTTGACACGATCAACCAGCGCCTGGCCCAGAATTATGTTCAGACAAATAGTGGTTGGGGCGTTCGTCTCAGCGAATTGCAGGAGAGTTTGGTTGGAGAGCTCAGAACCTCGTTACTCATCTTGTTAGGCGCGGTTGCGTTTGTGCTGCTGATCGCTTGCGCGAACGTCGCGAATCTTCTGTTGGCCCGCGCTGTGTATCGTCAAAAAGAGATTGCAGTGCGTACTGCATTAGGTGCGAGTCGTTTGCGCATTGTGCGTCAACTGTTAACTGAAAGTGTTTTACTTTCGGTAGTGAGTGGTGTGTTGGGACTGGGGTTGAGTCTGTGGTTGATCAAGTTACTGATCGCCATTACCCCGGCACACAGTCCACGCATCGATGAAATTGCGATCGATATGCGGGTGTTTGGGTTCACTCTCGCCGTGATCCTCCTCGCGGGAATTTTGTTTGGACTGTTTCCGGCCCTACAAACGTCACGGCCAAACCTCAACGAAACACTCAAAGACACCGGCCAGCGTGGATCGGAGATTGGTACGCGCAACCGCGTTGGGAGTTTGCTGATCGTGTCAGAGATCGCACTCTCGTTCATGTTGCTTGCCGGCGCTGGTCTCTTGATCAAGAGCTTCCTGCATCTCAGAGAGATTAGTCCCGGTTTCAATCCTGACAACGTGCTCACGATGCGGCTGATCTTGCCTCCAGGCAAATACGCTCAAGGCGAGCCAAGCGCACAGATCTTCAAGCAACTTGTCGATCAAGTGAAAGCCACGACCGGCGTACAATCGGCAGCCGCGATACTCAGTCTTCCATTGGGAGGTGACACCTTCAACGTCTGGCGCGGAGTGATCCGCGAAGGCCGTCCTCAATCGATCGAAGAACAGACGGATGCGCAGGTGCTTCCGGTGACGCCTGACTACTTTCAAACACTTCAGATTCCGCTGAAAGCAGGGCGAACCTTCACCGATCAAGACAACTTACAAACCACAAGAGTCGTGATCGTGAATGAGACGATGGCGCGACAGTTGTGGCCGGATGAAAACCCGATTGGTCGCCGCTTCACCGTGTGGCGCGACGAAAAGTTTGCGCGTGAAGTGGTTGGTGTGGTCGGCGACACGAAACAGGCACTCGACAAAGATGCCGGGAATCAGATGTATGTGCCTTACGCGCAGGATCCGACGTGGGGCAGCCTCTCGTTGGTTGTGCGCACGTCAGGCGAACCGACAGCGCTCGCCGGTTCGGTGCGCGCAGCGATTCATGCAGTAGAGAAAGGTGTGCCGAATTACAACTTGAGGACGATGAATGAGGTTGTTTCGATTTCGGCTGCGCCGCGGCGAATTCCGATGTTGTTGATGAGTGCTTTTGCGGGTGTCGCGATGTTGCTCGCAATGCTCGGAATTTATGGAGTCACGTCTTACTACGTCACGCAGCGAAGGCACGAGATCGGCGTGCGTATGGCGCTCGGCGCGCAGATCGCCGATGTGCTCAGACTCGTTTTGAAGCGTGCGATGTTGCTGGCTGTGGTCGGAATCGGTATCGGGATCGTTGGCGCAGTGGCCGTAACGCGTTACCTGACGAGGTTGTTGTTTGGTGTGAAACCCGTGGACGCGATCACGTTTGTTGGTGTTGCGCTGGTGCTGGCGGCGGTAGTTTTTGTTGCGTGTCTCATTCCCGCGCGCCGGGCAGCGAAGATCGATCCGTTGGAAGCGTTGCGTTAGCCACAAAGAGGCACAAAAGCAGCACATTTGAAGCTATTGCGGTGTTATTCAGGAGGAACCCATGTCCATTCTTCAGGATCTCCGATACGGTCTCCGAATGATCGCAAGAGCGCCGGGCTTTACTGTGCTGGCCATTCTTGCGTTGGCTCTCGGTATTTGTGCCAACACGACGATCTTCGGTTTCATCAACGGTCTGGTCTTGCGTCCACTGACAGGCGTTCAAGATCCGGAACGACTCGTCGCGGTCTACACAAGCGATTACAGCAGTGGTTTGTATGGCGGCTCGTCTTATCCTGATTATGTCGATTTCCGCGATCAGGCCAATGTGTTTGAAGGCCTCGCGGCGTCCGACCAAATCCTACAAAACGCAACCGGAGAATCCGAAGCTGAACGACTGCGCGGCGCTGTAATCACGCCCAATTATTTCGACGTGCTTGGCGTCAAGGCGCAGCTTGGTCGCACGCTGCAAGCGTCTGACGATCAAGCAGTAGTGATCAGCGACGGTCTTTGGCAACGACGATTTAACGGCGACGCGTCAGTCGTGGGACAAACTCTCAGACTCAACGCGAAGCCTTATACGATCGTGGGCGTGGCGGATAAAAGTTTTCGCGGGCTGCGGCTCGGATTGCCACCTGAGTTTTGGTTGCCGATAACTCCAACTTCCGATATCGCACAGGGCGGACGAGGCGATCGTGGAATTGAATTAGTTGGACGACTCAAACCAGGCATCACTGTCGAGCAAGCGCAAACTCAATTAACCGCGATCGCGGCGCGACTGGCCCAGGCGTATCCTGAAACCAATTTAGGGACACTCGATCGACCAAACGAGCCGCGACCAGTCACGGTCTTGCGTGAGTCGCGCGTCGAGCCGTCAGCGCAGGTCGGAATTTGGCGTGTGTCTGTGTTGTTGTTTGCCGCGGTTGGATTGGTGTTGCTGATCGCGTGCGCGAACGTTGCAAATCTTTTGTTGGCGCGTGCGTCTGGGCGCCGGCGCGAGATTGCGATTCGTCTGGCGGTAGGCGCGAGCCGCCGCCGGTTGGTGCGACAGTTGTTGACCGAGAGTTTCTTGCTTGCGCTTATTGGCGGAGCCGCTGGTCTAATCGCGACGCAATGGACCGCGAGTATGTGGCCGGGGTTCTTTCCGGACAACGACGCTAATGGTCTCGACCTCAGCCTCGACTGGCGTGTGCTCGCGTTTACAGTCGGCGTGACGCTGATCACGGGAATGTTGTTTGGTCTTGCGCCGGCGCTGCAAGCGAGCCGGCCGAATCTCGTTTCGTCATTGAAAGATGACAGCGGTCATGGCCAGCGACTGCGTCGTCTTGGTTTGCGCGACGTGCTGGTAATCTCGCAGTTAGCGTTGTCGCTGGTGCTGTTAATCGGCGCGGCTTTGTTTGTGCGTAGTTTGCAGCACGCGCTTAGTTTCGATCCCGGTTTTGCGGCGCAGAATCTGCTCGTCGCTTCGATGGAGACGCGTGGCGCGAGTTTGAATAAACAACAAGGCCAGGTGTTTTACGAGCAGACAGTCGAACGCATCGGCAGTCTTCCGGGTGTGCAATCAGTGACGTTGACGCGGATCGCTCCTCTCGGCGGTGGTGGCCAACGCCGCGGCATCGTATTGGAAGGTTACCAGCCAAAACCAAACGAAGACACAGAACTAAACACCAACGTCATCGGGCTTAATTACTTCAAGACCATGCAGATTCCGCTGCTGGCGGGACGCGATTTCAATGCGCAGGACCGCGAAGGTAGCGCTCTAGTCGTAATCGTGAATGAAGAGCTGGCGCGGCGTTACTACGGCGGAGACGCAGTTGGCAAACGTTTGCGCTTCGGAGGTGCCGAGGCTCCGTTTCGCGAGATCGTCGGCGTCGCGCGCACTGCGAGCTATCGAAACCTCCGCGAGCAGCCGTTGCCATTCATCTACATTCCGTTGGGCCAGGAGTATCAACCAGGCATGACGTTGATGGTGCGCACAGCCGGCGATCCAACGGCGGTGGTTGGACCACTACGCAATGAGATGCGCGCATTGAACAAAGACGTGCCGGTGTTTTTAGTTCAGACGATGACTGAACGCATAGGTGGCCAGCTCGCGGCAGATCGAATGATCGCCGTGTTATTGAGCGTTTTCGGTGGGAGCGCGCTGTTGCTGGCTGCGATTGGTATTTATGGCGTGATGGGATACTCCGTCGCGCAACGCACGCACGAGATCGGAATTCGCATCGCTCTCGGCGCCGAGCGCGCAGACATACTCAAACTGATCGTTGGACAAGGGATGGTGCTGGTTGCGATCGGCGCCGCACTCGGGCTGGCGCTCGCAGTGGCAGCGACGCGCGTGTTGAAGAGTCTTTTGTTTGGTATCAGCGCGACGGATCCTCTGACTTACACGGTCGTTGTCCTCGTGCTGATCGCAGTGGCGCTGCTGGCGTGTTACTTACCCGCGCGACGCGCGACAAAAGTCGATCCGCTAGTGGCACTTAGATATGAATGAAAGGCAATCCGCAGATTACGCAGAAATACATTCTGTGTAATCTGCGGATGGATTGGGCAGTCATTGTGGAAAACTTACTTAAGGATATTCGCTATGGTGTGCGCGGGTTGGTGAAGCGGCCCGGGTTTACGATCGTCGCTCTGGTGACGCTGGCGCTGGGTATCGGCGCAAACACCGCAATCTTCAGTGTCGTTAACGCAGTGCTGCTGCGGCCGCTGCCGTTCAAAGATCCAGAGCAGTTGGTCATCGTGTGGGAAGACGCGACCTTCGCGGGCTTCCCGCGAAATACACCCGCGCCGGCAAATTATGTCGACTGGAAAACTCAGAACCAATCCTTTACTGACATGGCTGCGACCAGCGAGAGCAGTTTTAATCTCACTGGCGACGGCGAGCCCGAACGCGTCCCTGCCGATGCAGTAACAGCAAACTTCTTTCCGCTCTTTGGTGTTCAACCACTGCTCGGTCGCGGCTTTCTTCCAGAAGAAGATCGACCGGGCGGCAACAAAGTCGCGGTGCTCAGTTACAGTCTGTGGCAAACGCGTTATGGCGGAGATCGACAGATCATTAATCGCGAGATTCTGCTGAACGGCGAGAAGTATTCGGTCGTCGGCGTGACGCCTGCCGGATTTCAATTTCTCGAAAAGGACGTGCGTTTGTGGGTGCCGCTGGCGCTCACGCCTAAACAGCTTGCCAATCGTGGTGGGCATTACCTCACCGTTGTCGCGCGTTTGAAGCCGGGTGTCGTGTTGTCGCAGGCGCAGGCCGATATGAACGGAATCATGCGCCGGATTGCAACGGACCATCCGAACGAAACATTCGACGGAAAACTGACTGCGATAGTTTTACCGATGCGTGATCAGTTGGTTGGCGAGGCGCGCGGCTCGCTCGTCGTGCTGTTGGTTGCAGTTGCCTTTGTATTGTTGATTGCTTGTGCGAATGTCGCCGGCTTGCTCTTAGCGCGTGCGGTTGGTCGCAGGCGCGAAGTCGCGCTGCGCATGGCGCTCGGCGCAGGTCGTGCTCGCGTTATCAAACAATTATTGACCGAGAGTTTGTTGCTTTCGTTGGTTGCAGGCGTACTCGGAACGTTACTGGCTTACTGGAGCTTCACGTTTCTTGAGGGACTTGTTCCGCCGGAGATGGCCATCTCGACGACGCTTAATCTCGATACGCGCATTCTGATCTTCACGATCCTCGTGTCGATCGTAACCGGTGTCATCTTTGGTCTCGTGCCCGCGCTTCAGGCCGCGCGAGTTGATCTAAATGAAGCGTTGAAACAAAGCAGCACGCGAACGACTTCGACCGGACGTTTGCGGAGCGCGCTGATCGTTCTCGAAGTTGCGCTTTCGCTCGTGCTGCTGATCGGCGCCGGCTTGTTGATTCAAACGCTGTTTCAGATCTTTCAGCAGTATTCGTTTTTGGAACCGGAAAAGATCCTGACGATGCGGACCGAGCTGCCGAAGGAGAAATACAAGGAACCACAACAACGCAATCAGTTTTTTGAACAGGTGCTCGATCGCGTCGAGCATCTGCCCGGAATAATGTCTGCTGGTTACACTACGTCGGTACCGCTGTCGTGGAAAGGTGGTACCAGTGGTTTTTACCCCGAAGGGACCAAGTCGCCGATTCCCGGCATGGCTTACGACGCAAATCATCGACAAGTGAGTGCAAATTATTTGCAGACGATGAACATACCGCTGCGCCAGGGACGCTATTTCGATCAGCGCGATAACGAGCAGTCGGTGCCCGTGGCGATCATCAACGAGACGATGGCGCGGCAGTATTGGCCGGGCGAGAACGCGATTGGACGCCGTTTTAAGCTCGGTGATCCTGATGAAGAAATTCCGTGGAGGCAGATCGTAGGCATCGTTGCGGACATCCGCCAGATGGGCCTCGACGAGCCGGTGAAGGCCGAAATGTATCTGCCCTACCAGCAGGTTAAAGACCAGCCATGGTATACGCCGCGCGATCTCGTGATTCGCACGAGTGGTGATATGTCCAGTCTGGTTGGATCAGTGCGGCAGGTCATTCGTGAAGTCGATCCGGATCAGCCGATATCGAACGTCGCGACGATGGCGGAGTTGCTTGGCACAGAGGCTTCGCAGCGACGCATGGGAATGATCATGCTCGTGGCGTTTGCGGCGCTTGCGTTGTTGCTCGCGTCGATCGGTATTTACGGTGTGCTGGCCTACTTCGTAACGCAGCACACGAACGAGATCGGTTTGCGTATGGCGCTTGGTGCAACCAGAGGCAACATTCTGTTTCTGGTTTTGAAAAAGGGAATGGGACTGACGCTGCTCGGCGTGGCGATCGGTGTCGTCGTTGCATTTGCCGCGACGCGATTGATGAGCTCGTTGCTTTTCGGAGTCAACGCTGCTGATCCGTTGACGTTTACGGCGGTACCGTTGCTGCTTGCTTCCGTCGCGTTGCTGGCGTGTTATCTGCCCGCGCGCCGCGCGACGAAGGTCGATCCACTCGTGGCCCTGCGCTACGAATGAGGTAGGCACCTCCTTGGAGTGCGGGGCTTGACGCCGCTTTGTTATCGATGGCGCCTGATCGAATTCCAAAGCGGCGTCAAGTCGCCGCACTCCAAGGAGGCGCCCGGAGATGATGATGAACGCACTCTGGCAAGATCTCAATTATGGCTTTCGGATGTTGCTCAAACATCCGGGCGTGACTGCGGTCGCTGTGATCACGCTCGCGTTGGGCATCGGTGCGAACACTGCGATCTTCAGCGTGGTCAACGCGGTCTTGCTCAATCCGTTGCCTTACAAACAACCGGATCGGCTCGTCTCGCTTTGGGAGAACGTGCCGACTCACGGACGTTGGCGTGTTTCGCCGGCAAACTTCTTCGACTGGAAGAAACAGAACACCGTCTTCGAAGACGTTGCGACATTTGGCGCGTATTCAATGACGCTCACCGGTGACGGCGAACCCGAGCAACTCACCGGCGCGATAGTGAGTTCGGGATACTTCGCCGTTGTCGGTGTGGATCCGATTCTCGGTCGTGCTTTTCTGCCCGAAGAATACGAAACCGGAAAAGGACAGGTAGTCATCCTGGGCCATGCATTCTGGCAACGCCGTTATGCAGGCGATAAAAACATCATCAATCGCAACATCACGCTTAACGGTGCTCCTTACACGGTTGTCGGAGTGCTGCCGCCGGGAATTTACCCCGCATGGCCCACAACTTCGGGCCACCTCACCTTCGACGAACAACAACAGTTCTGGACTCCCATGTCGTTCACGCCGCAATGGGCCGCGGTACGATCGGCGCATGTATTTGGCGTAGTCGCGCGATTGAAGGCCGGTATCTCGCTCGAACAAGCGTCCGCGGAGATGAACACGATTGCTGTGCGCCTTGAACAGGAGCATTCCGAGAACCGCGGCGAAGGCATCATTGTCAACCCGTTCATAAACGAAGTGGTTGGAAACGTGCGGCCTGCACTGTTCACGTTGCTGGGCGCTGTTGCCTTGGTGCTCTTGATTGCGTGCGCGAACGTCGCCGGTCTGTTGTTGGCTCAGCACGCAGGACGCAGTAAAGAGATCGCGATACGCGCTGCGCTCGGCGCCGGTCGCACGCGACTCGTGCGACAGTTCTTTGTTGAAGGCTTGCTGCTTTCGTTTTTTGGAACTGCCATCGGGCTCGGCATCGCTGCGTTAGGAACAAAGGTATTACTTCAGTTTGTGCCGCGAGGCATTCCACGGCTGGCGCAAGTGAGTCTCGATTGGCGCGTGCTCGGATTCACGATGTTGCTTTCGCTCGGCACGTGTTTGATCTTTGGCTTGGTACCAGCGTGGCACGCTTCGAAACCCGATCTGCACACTGCGCTCGAGCAGAGCGGTCGAACGTCTGGACCGGGCGCGAGCCGTTTGCGTTTTCGACAATTGCTCGTTGTGTTTCAGGTCAGCATCGCGGTCATGCTGGTGATCGGCGCGGGACTTCTGATCAAGAGTTTCTGGATGTTGCAGCGAGTCGATTCCGGATTCAATTCAGCAGGAGTATTGACAGCCTCAATCACATTGCCGGCGTCGAAGTATGCAGAACCGGTTCAAATCAACAACTTTCACGACCAGTTACTCGAACGCGTTTCGGCTTTGCCGGGAGTGAAGAGTGCGACTATCGCATACGATCATCCGTTGCAATCGAATTGGATCGACTCGTTTGAGATCGAAGGAAGACCAGCACCGGCCGACGATAAATCGCTGTCCTCGAGCTTCATGCCTGTTGGACCAGACTATTTCGACACTGTCGGCGTGCGCCTGGTTGCGGGTCGACTGTTCACGCCACAGGATGATCCCGATCATCCTGGCGCAGCGATCGTAAACGAAACGTTTGTTAAGCATTACTTTCCAAACGAAAATCCGCTGGGCCAGCGAATGCGGCCTTCGCCGCCGGGCCGGATCTGGAAAAATCAACGGCTGACATCTTTTGAAATCGTCGGCGTGGTGCACGATGTGAAATTCGCCGGACTTGAAGCGCCGTCCGAACCTGCGTATTACCTGCCGGCGTCGCAGGCGCCGCTACAGGACATGATGATTCTGGTGCGTACCACGACCGATCCGCTTTCAGTTGTGGGTGCAGTGCGTCAAGCTGTTTTGTCGATCGATCCGAATCAACCGATTTCGGACGTCAAGACATTGGCGAAGATCGTTGATGAGAGCATCGCGCAACGGCGACTGAACATGTTGCTGATGGGCTTGTTTGGTGGGTTGGCGTTGTTGCTCTCAGCGGTCGGTATATACGGGTTATTGTCGTACGCAGTGACACAGCGCACACAGGAGATGGGAATTCGCATGGCGCTCGGCGCGCAGATCAGCGACGTATTGAAGCTCGTGCTGCGGCAAGGGATGATGCTCGCGCTCGCAGGTGAGGCGATTGGTTTGATTGCTGCGCTGGCGCTAACCCGAATGATTCGTGGGTTGCTTTTCGGTGTGACGCCGAATGATGCGACGACGTTTGTGGTAGTCGCGGGTGTGTTGGCGATTGTTGCGTTGCTGGCATGTTATCTGCCGGCGCGTCGGGCGACGAAAGTTGATCCCCTGGTGGCGCTGCGTTACGAGTAAAACCATCCACAGATTACGCAGATGAATAATATCCTCTCGCAGGATCTCCGCTACGGCGCGAAGGTGCTCTGGAAGAGTAAGGCCGTCACGCTGATCGCCGTGGTGTCGCTGGCCGTTGGTATCGGTGCGAACTCAGCCATCTTCAGCGTCGTGAACTCGATCCTGCTGCGGCCTCGACCTGTGTCGCAGCCGGAACAACTCGTCGAGTTGTACGTCGGCGACAACACCCGTCCCTACGACACCAGTTCATACCCCAGTTATGTCGAACTGCGCGATCATAACGACGTGCTTTCGGGCCTTGCGGCGTACGGCATGCGACAATTCAAACTCGGTGGCGCTAACGATGTCGAGCAGATTTTGGGCGAAGCAGTTTCCGGAAATTATTTCGATGTCTTAGGTGTTACGCCTTTCAAGGGCCGCACATTTCTCCTCGAAGAAGATCTAGTGCCCGGGAAAAATCCAGTGGCGGTGATCGGATTCAGTTTGTGGCAAAGACGATTCAATTCCGACGCCGACATTATTGGCAAAACGATCACCGTCAACCAACAGCCACTGACTGTCGTTGGGATCGCTCCACCGCAATATACTGGAATGGTCGGTGGTCTCGCGAGTGAGGTTTGGGTCCCGATGATGACCATACCCTTACTTGAACGGCAGAGCGCCGAAGTTTTGCTCACCCGCGAAAGCCGCTGGCTCACGCTTGTCGGGCGTCTCAAACCCGGCATGACGTTGGCCCAGGCGCGCGCGCGTTTCGACTTGCTCACGAGCGATATGCGCGCGGCGCACCCAGAGGAGTGGATGCAAAAAAGTGAATCGACGGGTGCGATACGCGAGTTGTCGATCACGGTCCTGCCCGAGAGTGAGACCCGCATTCATCCCGGCGCACAGTCTGATGTCTACGCGATTATTGGATTGGTCTTTGTGATCGTGAACCTGGTGTTGCTGATCGCCTGCGTCAATCTGGCAGGCATGCTGCTCGCGCGCGCAGTCGCGCGACGCAGAGAGATCGCTGTGAGACTTGCCTTGGGCGCCAGTCGTCTTCGAATCATTCGACAATTGCTGACTGAGAGTGTGCTGTTGTCGTCGATTGCCGGCGTAGCCGGAATTGTCGTCGCAATCTGGCTGCTCAATCTGTTGCTTGCGTTTATGCCTCCCTTGCCCGAAGGCATTCGCGTCGCAGTGGATCTGCGACTCGACTGGCGAGTAGTGCTCTACACAATCACGTTCTCAACCATCATCGGACTTCTGTTCGGTTTAGCGCCCGCATTACATAGTTCTAAAGCCGATGTTTCGATGGTCCTGAAAGACGACTCCAGCTCGTTCACCGGTTTGTATCGCAAATCGCGCGTGCGAATGTCGCTGGTGGTGGTTCAGGTTGCATTCTCACTGCTGTTATTGATCGGAGCCGGTCTTGTGTTGCGCAGTCTGGAAAAGTTCAGACCCACGCGCATGGGTTTCACTACGGATAAGATCCTCGTTGCGCCAGTTGTTTTGGAAGACGAGAAATACGATCGTCTCAAGCGACAGGAGTTTTACCAGCAAGTTTCAGAACGGATTGCAGCGCTTCCCGGAGTGCAATCTGTGATTTCGGCGGACAGAGTACCCGGCAACTTCATGGGTCGCACGCTGCGCGGCATCGAGATTGAAGGTTATCAGAGTCGTCCGGGTGAGAGTTTACAGATTGATGCGCTGCTTGTTGGGCCGCATTACTTCACGCAGATGAAAGTGCCGCTCGTGCAGGGGCGCGATTTTGACGAACGTGACCGCGAAGGCGCGCCGTGTGTTGCCGCTATCAACGAGGCTTTTGCGCAACGATATTTCTCAAATGCCGGTTCGCCACTCGGCAAGCATCTTGCCAAGGACAGCAGCAGGCAAAGCGCGCAGTCGAAAGTCTCGTGTGAGATCGTGGCGGTGGTGCGCGACAATGCCTGGCAATCGCTGGAAAAACAGGTGCGACCTTTCTATTTCCTCGCTCTCCAGCAGTCTGATCAAAGGCACGTGACGCTAATGGTCAACACGGCGGGCGAGCCGGGGAATTTGCTGGCGGCTGTGCGAAACACTATTCACGAGCTTGATCCAAACATGCCGGTGGGCGACATACAAACTCTCGATCAATATTTAAGTGTCGGGCTCTATCCCTTTCGAATGTTGGCGGTCGTTATGGGCGCGTGTGGAGCGATGGCATTATTGTTGGCGACGCTCGGCATCTATGGACTCGTGTCTTATTCAGTGGCGCAGCGTACGCGCGAGGTCGGAATTCGCATGGCGCTTGGTGCGTTGCAGAAAGACATTCTAGGGTTGATGATCAAGCAAGGCATGGTGCTCGTGATTGCAGGATTGGCGATCGGATTGTTGCTGGCGATCTTGCTGACGCGCCTGCTAACAAGCTCTCTGGTCGAATTGGATCTTCCGTTTCCGGTTAGCGCAACCGATTCGTTGACGTTCGTGAGCGTCACGATGTTGTTGGCTCTCGTGGCGCTAGTCGCTTGTTACATTCCGGCGCGAAGAGCGGCGAAGGTTGATCCGATAGTAGCGCTGCGTTACGAATGAAACCAACCACAGATTACGCAGATAGAGGAAAAGATCATGGCTTCGACTCTCTGGCAGGATGCGCGTTATGGCGTGAGGATGTTGCTGAAGAATCCGGGCGTCACGATCATCGTGATCATCGCACTGGCACTCGGTATCGGCGCGAATACTGCGATCTTCAGCGTCGTAAATGCAGTGCTCATTCGCCCGCTGCCTTACGACGACGCAGAGCGGCTTATTTTTCTCAACGAAAAAAGCCCAGTGCTCGACGAGATGTCGATCTCTTATCCAAACTTCACCGACTGGCGCGAGCAGAATCATTCGTTCGAGAAGATGGGGGTCTACAATCGCGGCAGCTACAATCTGACCGGCATCGGCGAAGCTGAACGCATCATCACCGCACAGATGTCGGCGGACCTTTTCTCAGTCTTGCGTGTAAACGCACTTCACGGCCGCGTGTTCACAAACGAAGAGGACAAACCCGGAGGCACACCGGTCGTCGTGCTGAGTTACGGTTTGTGGCAGCGTCGTTTCGGCGGACAAACAAGCATTCTCAATCAGCCTATTACGCTCAACGGTAAGAGTTACACCGTGATCGGAATCATGCCGCAGTCGTTTGCTTATCCGAGCCGCGCCGAGATGTGGGTGCCGGTGGGCCAACTGTCCGACCAGGCGAGTTGGAAGATTCGTGGTAATCATCCGGGACTTTACGGTGTCGCGCGCCTGAAACCCGGCGTGACGATGGAGCAGGCTGACGCTGACATGAACACCATCGCCGCTAATCTGGAGAAGCAATACCCGGATTCAAATGCCGGCAATCGCGTCAGACTGCGCCCGCTGCTCGAGATCTTTGTCGTCGATGTGCGTCGCGCACTGTGGGTGATCTTCGCCGCAGTGGGTTTCGTGTTGCTGATCGCTTGCGCCAACATCGCCAACCTGTTGCTTGCGCGTGCTACGGCTCGCAAAAAAGAGATGGCAATTCGCACGGCCGTGGGCGCGAGTCGCTGGCGTATCGCGCGCCAGTTACTGACCGAGAGTGTTTTGTTGTCACTCGTCGGCGGCACGATTGGATTACTTTTAGCGCATTGGGGAATCAAGCTGATCCTGTATGTCAGTCCGAACGCGATTCCGCGATCGCGTGAGATTGGTCTTGACTGGATGGTGCTTGCTTTCACGATCGGTGTTTCGTTTCTGACTGGAATTCTCTTCGGCCTGATTCCAGCGATTCAAGCCGGCGAAGTTGACGTACATGAAACTCTGAAGGAGACCGGTCGCGGCACGAGTGGGCGACAGTGGCTGCGCAGTTCACTTGTGGTAGTCGAAGTAGCGACCACGCTCGTTTTACTGATTGGCGCTGGTCTCATGATTCGCAGTTTTTATCTGCTGCAAAAAGTCAATCCCGGCTTTTCACACGAACACTTGACGAGTTTCAGCATTTCGCTGCCGGAGAAGAAGTATTCGACTGACGCTGCTCAAGCCACTTTTTACAATCAACTGTTGGAGAACATACGCGCGCTGCCCGGAGTTGAATCGACCGCTGCTGCATCGGGTCTGCCGCTCGGCAACAATGGCTGGCAAACATCATTCACCATCGACGGACAACCTCCGCCGCCGCGCGATCAAGTGCCGCTGATGGAAGCCTGCCTGGTGACGCCGGATTACTTCCGTGCGATGAATATCCCAGTGCTGCGCGGGCGTGTGTTTACCGATCGCGATGATCGTTCACATCTGGCCGGAAAGGACTTGAGTAAACTCGATGAAAATCAAAGGGAAATGGCAGGTGTGAACTCGATTGTTGTCGACGAAGAGTTTGCGCGTCGTTATTGGCCCAACGAGGATCCGATTGGCAAACACATTAGATTGGGCGGCGACAACGATGGACCGCTGATTGAGGTGCTCGGAGTCGTCGGTCGAGTCAAGATGGAAAGTCTCAATCAGAACAGCGATCGAGTGCAGGGTTATTTTGCATACGCGCAATCACCGCAGTCAGGCATGACGGTGATAATCAAAGGAGCATCTGATCCGAACCAGTTGATCTCGGCCGTGCGCGGTGCGGTGAAGCAGATCGATCCGGATCAACCGATTTACAGTCCCCGCACGATGAACGAGATTCGCGCAGAATCGGTTGCGGGCGAGCGTTTGAACCTGACGTTGCTGAGTATCTTTGCGGGTATCGCCTTGGTGCTGGCGATCGTCGGAATTTATGGTGTGATGTCCTACTCGGTGACGCAACGCACACACGAGATCGGCATTCGTATGGCGATCGGCGCGCGTCCAGGCGACGTGTTCAAGATGATTCTGGGCCACGGAATGAAACTGGCGTTCATCGGAATCGCTGTTGGATTGTTTGGGGCGTTTGTATTGACGCGATTTATGGCGACGATGCTGTTTGGCGTTGCGCCGACTGATGCGACGACGTTTGCCGGCATCTCGTTGTTGGTGATCGCAGTTGCGCTGTTGGCGTGTTATCTTCCGGGACGGCGGGCGACGAAAGTGGAGCCGACGATTTCGTTAAGATATGAATGACTAGCCACGGATGACGCGGATTTGACGGATTTTCGTTATGCACTGAGGAGTCTTTTCAAACAGCCGGGATTTGCGGCTGTGGTTGTGATCACGCTTGCCCTCGGTATCGGCGCGAGCACTGCGATCTTTAGTGTCGTCAATGCTGTCCTCCTGAGACCACTGCCGTTTCCAAATTCAGAACGGTTGCAGGTAGTTTGGGGAAACTATCGTGCGCTAAATATCGAGCATCTGCCGGCGAAGGCTGCCGAGTTCGAAGACTATGCGAAGCAGTCGCAGGTGTTCGATGCGGTTGCCGCTTACTCAAATCACAGTTTCAACTTGACGAGTGGTTCAGAGCCTGAGCGTATTCGCGGAGCTTACGTCTCAGCCAACCTCTTTCCGATGTTGGAAGCGCAGGCTGCCGCCGGGAGAGTATTTACTGCCGAAGAACAACAGGAAGGTCGCAATCGGGTGATTGTGTTGAGCGACGGTTTCTGGCGGCGACACTTTGCCGGCGATCGCGGCATTATCAATCAAAGCATCACGCTCGACAACGAAAACTACACGGTGATTGGTGTGATGCCGCCCGCGTTTCAATTTCCTCATCCGAGTTTTAGATCCAGCGAGCCGGCGGATGTTTGGTTGCCGTTGACGTACACGCAAGACCAGGTCTTAAATCGCAGTGGTCCATATTTTCTCAACGTATTAGCGCGGCTCGCGCCCGGCGTCACACTGGAGCAGGCACGTTCACACATGAACGCGCTGGGCGAGCGA
This sequence comes from Pyrinomonadaceae bacterium, assembly GCA_035248565.1. GTDB lineage: Bacteria > Acidobacteriota > Blastocatellia > Pyrinomonadales > Pyrinomonadaceae > PSRF01. The sequence goes on from DATFHH010000103.1 coordinate 80,594, forward strand.
TTTCAGCGCGAGCTGCGCGGTTATCGTGGGCCAAATGGTGAAGACGGTGGCTGGCACATAACCGTCACGCCTCTGCAGGAGGAGATAGTCGGCGGCAGCCGTCGTGCGTTGCTGGTGCTGCTGTTTGCGGTCGGCCTGTTGCTGCTGATCGCGTGTGCGAATGTCGCCAATCTTTTGTTGATGCGTTCAGCCAAACGAAACAGGGAACTGGCGATTCGCGCTGCACTCGGCGCCAGTCGCTGGAAGATCGTGAGGCAATTGTCGGTTGAAGGCTTGGTGCTGGCAGTGTTGGCTGCGGCATTGGGGCTTGTGTTTGTGCATTGGGGAATTGATCTGCTGGTTGTCCTTGGTCCTTCGATCGTACCGAGAGCGCAGGAAGTCAGTATTGACGCTCGCGTGTTTGCGTTTATAGTGCTTGCAATTTCGCTGATCGTGATTGGGTTTGGCTTGGTAGGCGCACGATCGGTTTCCAAACTGGATCTGAATGAGTCGTTGAAGAGCCCGCGACAGACTGTTGGCGAAGGTCCGCGTAGGTGGAGCAATGTTTTGGTGGTTGCCGAAGTTTTATTGGCGGTGTTGTTGTTAGTTGGTTCGGGATTGTTGGTGAAGAGTCTGCTGCGTCTGCAACAAACCAATCCGGGTATTGTGGCTGACGAGTTGATGAGCGTGGAGATCGATCTGTCTGCTACGACATATCGGGAAGCTGAGCGTGCATCTGACTTCTATCGTCGATTGGTCCAACAGGTCCAATCGTTGCCGGGCGTTCATGATGCGAGTTTTGGCACGGTGCAGCCCCTGAGCGGCAACGCAGGCGGCAACGCAGGCAGCGATCCATTCGCGATTGAGGGCCACCAACTCGATCCCACAAATCTGACTGCCGCGGGTTGGCAAGTCGTAGGTCCAAATTATCTGAGGACGCTCGGTATTCCACTGGTACGCGGACGCGATTTAACTTCAGGAGACATGGAGCCGGGCGCGCCTCCAGCGGCAGTCATTAATGAAAGGATGGCGGCGCGTTATTGGCCGAATGAAGATCCGATTGGACGTCGCATCACGCTCGGTCTGCCGCGTCCTGACAATCCGTGGGTCACGATTGTCGGAATCGCCAGAGACGTGCCGCATCGTGGAATCGATTCCAAGCCTGAGCCTGACTGGTATGTTTCGCGACTGCTCGCGCCACAGCGGCATCGTTATCTGTTTGTGCGCAGCACGTTGTCTGCCTCGTCGTTGACAAATGCAATTCGGCTTGAAGTCGCGCAGATTGATCCTCATCAACCGCTAACAAGCGTCAGGAAGATGACTGAAGTGATCGGCGCCACCACTGCGCCGCGCCGGTTCAATGCGCTGCTGCTCGGCGTGTTTGCAGCGGTCGCGTTGGTGCTGGCAACGCTCGGTATCTACAGCGTGATCTCATATTCGATCACTTTGCGCACGCAGGAGATTGGCATTCGCATGGCGCTCGGCGCGCGACGGCCCGCGATCCTGTTGATGGTGCTCAGAAGCGGCATGGTGCTCACGTTGATCGGCGCGGCGCTCGGACTGGCCGGCGCACTAGCGCTGACGCGCTGGATGTCGAGTCTATTGTTTGGCGTCTCGGCGACGGATCCGCTGACGTATTCGGTGGTACTGTTTGTCGCGCTCGGCGCCGCCCTGCTGGCTTGCTGGGTTCCTGCCCGCCGCGCGACCAGAGTTGATCCGCTCGTGGCGCTGCGGTATGAATAGGCCACGGATGACACGGATTACGCGGATCTTATGCCTCGCATTTTAATCGCTGACGACCAGGCTGATGTGCTTGCGGCGTTGAGCCTTCTGCTCAAGGGCGAACGCTTTCAGATCGAGAGTGCGTCCTCGCCTGAAGGTGTGCTCAAAGCCATCGACAGCCGCGACTTCGACGTCGTCTTAATTGATCTCAACTACGCGCGTGATACCACTTCCGGCAGCGAAGGACTGGATCTGCTCACCCGCATTCGCGCCGCCGATCAGACTCTTCCCGTGGTCGTGATGACTGCCTGGGGAAGCGTCGATCTCGCCGTCGAAGCAATGCGTCGCGGCGCACGCGATTTCATCCAAAAGCCTTGGGACAACGCGCGCTTGCTGGCTGTGTTGCGGACGCAGGTTGAGCTCGCCGAAGCGTTGCGTCGCGGTCGTCGTTTGGAAGCCGAGAACATCGCGCTGCGCGACAGTGTCTCAGAGTCGTCGAACGACATCCCGCAAGTTGTTGCGGAGTCGCCGGCAATGAAGTCGGTGTTGAATCTGGTCGAGCGGATCGGTCCGGCCGATGCAAACGTGCTGATCACAGGCGAGAACGGCACCGGCAAGGAAGTGATCACGCGCGTGCTGCACTCGATTTCGTCGCGCCGCTCGAAGCCATTGATCTCTCTGAACGCCGGAGCGCTGGCGGAAGGAGTTTTCGAGAGCGAGTTGTTTGGGCACGTACGCGGCGCGTTTACTGACGCCAAGAGCGATCGTGTCGGACGATTCGAGCTCGCCGATGGCGGCACGTTGTTTCTCGACGAGATTGGAAATGTGCCACTGAATCTGCAAGCGAAGTTACTGCGCGTCTTGGAGACTGGTGAATTTGAGCGCGTTGGATCGTCGAAGACACAAAAAGTAAACGTTCGTTTGTTGTCAGCGACGAATGCGGATCTCGCGGCTGAGGTGGCGCAGGGCCGGTTTCGCCAGGACCTGCTTTTCCGTCTCAACACTGTCGAGATTCGTCTGCCGCCGCTGCGCGATCGCATTGAAGATATTCCAGTGCTTGCCGAACACTTTTTGAAAGTGCATCGTGAACGTTATCGCCGGCCGATCATGGGATTTACGCCTGAGGCACTGGATGCGCTGCGGCAACATTTGTGGCCGGGAAATGTGCGCGAGTTGGACCACGTGATCGAGCGAGCGGTGTTGATGAGTACTGGGCAGATCGTCACGGCTTTCGATCTCGCGCTCGAAGCGACACCTGACGCGCGACTCTCGGCGCGCCTCGAGGAGATGAGCCTCGAAGATGCGGAGCGGTTGTTGATCAAGAAGGCGTTGGCGCGATTTGAAGGAAATGCCAATCGCGCCGCAGAAGCGCTCGGCCTCAGTCGCAGCGCGTTGTACCGGCGCCTGCAAAAGTATGGCCTCGGATCTTAGCCACAAAAATGCACAAAAGATGATAGCCACAAAAATGCACAAAAAGCACAAACGATAGAAGAAACGTGAGTACGCCTAGTAAGTCTCCAAAGCAAGTACCAGCTCTTTCATCGCTCGATCCCGAACTTCGCCGCGGTCATCGTCTGAAATTCGAAAGAAGCATTACGCTGCTTGCGCTGGCGGCGGGATTCCCGGCCGTCGGTATCTGTGCGCTGCTGCTTTGGTACGACGGCTATTCCGCGCAAACGCAGTGGACCGTCGATCTGCTACTCGCTCTCTTGTGGCTGGGAATCTCCTTTAACCTCAAGACCCGCATCGTCCGGCCACTACAAACTCTTTCAAACATTCTCGCCGCAATTCGTGAAGGTGACTATTCGATTCGCGGACGCCGCGCGCTTACAGGCGACGCGCTCGGCGAAGTTATGTTGGAGGTCAACGATCTCGGTCAAACGTTACGCGAACAACGACTTGGCGCGATGGAAGCAACCGCCTTGCTGCGCACCGTCATGGCCGAAATCGACGTCGCTGTGTTTGCCTTCGACGGCGATCAGCGCTTGCAACTGGTAAATCGTGCGGGTGAGAAATTGTTGGCCCAACCGTCTGCGCGTTTGCTGGGCAGGACCAGTGACGAGCTTGGACTCTCCGCTTGTCTAAACCGCCCCGCCGGCGCTGGACCACAAACGATGCAGATGGTTTTTCCCGGTGGTGTTGGCCGTTGGGACATCCGGCGCAGCACCTTTCGCGAAGGCGGCGCGCAACATCAGTTGCTGGTGTTGACTGACTTGAGTCAAACGCTTCGTGAAGAGGAACGCACCGCGTGGCAGAGACTCCTGCGCGTGTTGGGCCATGAGCTCAACAACTCGTTAGCGCCAATCAAATCGGTGGCGGGAAGTCTCGCCGATTTGATGGGCAGGGAACCGGAGCCGGCTGATTGGCGAGACGATATGCAGCGTGGATTGGCAGTTATCTCTTCCCGTGCTGATTCATTGGCGCGCTTTGTTGAGTCGTATTCGAAGCTGGCGCGTCTGCCGCCACCACGACTGGAGCCTTTGAAAATAGGTGCATTGGTGTCGCGCGTGGCGAGATTGGAAACACGGCTGCCAGTGAATGTCGTCTCTGGTCCCGATCTGGTGGTCCAGGGCGACGACGTGCAGCTCGAGCAGTTACTCATCAACCTCGTGCGGAATGCGGTTGATGCGTCGATGGAGACGCATGGACACGTCGAGGTTGGGTGGAATCAGAAAAACGGGCAAGTAGAGGTGTGGGTGCGCGATGAAGGACCGGGGTTGGCGAGTACTGCGAACCTCTTTGTTCCGTTTTTCACGACGAAGTCGCAGGGATCAGGAATTGGGTTGGTGTTATCGCGACAAATCGCCGAGGCGCACGGCGGGACACTGAGTCTCGAGAATCGACAACACGTTCGCGGTTGCGAGGCCCGCCTGAGGTTACCGTTATAGCCACAAAAAGGCACAAAAACTACAAAAAACTTGAGACATTTTGTAAGTTATGAGCTTTTTTGTGGTGAATGCTTGAAGCGATAGATTGTTGTGGATTTGTACGTCGCACCCTTCTTCAGAGTCGTCGTGGGAAACGACGGATGATTCGGCGAATCAGGAAAATGTTGCGTCTCGAAACAAAAACCAAATCGCCTCTGGTAAATCTTCCCCGACTTACCCGTTAGCGTTCCGTCCAAAAAGTTTCCCGTATAAAACTGCATCCCCGGTTCGGTGGTCCAAACCTGCATGACGCGTCCGGATGTCGGTTCATATGCTGTTGCGGCGAGTCGCATCGTGCCCGCACGGCCATTGATGACCCACGTGTGATCGTATCCGTTACCAAACTTCAGTTGCTCGTCATCCTGATTGATGCGGGCGCCGATTGCCGTCGCCTTGAGAAAGTCGAACGGTGTGCCCGCGACTCGTCTCAACTCACCGGTCGGTATCGAACCCGCGTCGGTGGGCAGAAAGCGATTCCCATTAATCGTGACAACATGATTCAGGATGTCGCCATTACCTTCGCCTGCGAGATTGAAATAGGAGTGATGCGTAAGGTTGAGGACCGTGTCTTTGTCTGTTGTCGCTGAGTAATCGATTTTAAGCTCGTCGTTATTCGTCAGTGTGTAGACAACTCTGACTTGGAGATTGCCCGGGTAACCTTCTTCGCCGTCTTTACTCAGATAAGTTAGAACAACTGCAGGTCCGGCGATCGTTTTCATTTCGCGGCCGGTCCAGACGACTTTGTCGAAACCCTTGATACCGCCGTGTAGGTGGTTCTCACCATTATTGACCGCGAGCTTGTACTCGACGCCGTTCAAGGTGAAGCGTCCCTTAGCAATCCGGTTGCCGTAGCGACCGATGAGCGCGCCGAAGTAAGGATGGCCTTTTAAATAGCTGTCGAGATCGTTTAAGCCGAGAACGACGTCGTCGAACTTGCCGTTGCGATCCGGCACTTTGAGTGAAACGAGGATGCCGCCGTAGTTCATGATCCTGGCTTCAACGCCATGCGCGTTCCGCAGCGTGTAGAGATCGACATTCTCGCCGTCTGACGTCTTGCCGAAGCTCGTCTTCGTGACTGTCTGGGCGTGAGCGACGGCACTGAACGACAACAAGAGCAGAAGTAAAATGAAGCGCAAAAGTTTTCGTGGGTTCATTAGGTTCTCCGTAATTTTCTCGCGCAAAGGCGCAAAGGCGCAAAGTTAACGCGCGGCGGTCTCGCGCATGATTGCCACCTGTCGCCGATTGCGACGTTCAGTGAAAATCTGATCGGCCATCACGCCCAGCAGAATCACTGCGCCCATCACCGCGAAATCAAGTGAACTCGGAATGTTGAGCAGGTTCACGAGATTGCGTAACACTTGAATGAGGGCCGTGCCGATCACTACACCAACAACCGAACCCTCACCGCCACGTAACGAACAACCGCCAAGCACCGCCGCTGCAATCCCGTAGAGCTCGTACGCGTTTCCGTGATTCGCCGGCGAGACCGAGTTTGTATAGAAAGCGAAGATGATTCCCGAGATGGCGGTGAGCGCGCCGGAGATCACGTACGTCAAGGTAATGATCTGTTTGGTGTTAATGCCTGCGTAACGCGCGGCTTCGGCGTTGCGTCCGGTGGCGAATAGATAACGTCCATAAACTGAACGGTGCAACGCCACCCAGGTAATCACACTGATGATTATCAGCAGCACAAACGGCATCGGTATGCCAAATAAGTTTCCGTTGGCGAGGTAGCGGAGAAAATCGAGACCACCGACGGTGCCAAAGCCCTTGGTCTCATCTTTAGTGATGAAGCGCGCGACGCCGCGATAAAAAAGCAGTCCGCAAAGAGTCACAATAAACGGCTGCATGTTTAGACGCGTGATTAGCAGACCATGACCCAGCGACAGCGCCATCGCGATTGCTATACCGGCTAGCACTGAGATAACCACGCCGAAGTGCCATTCAGTCAACATCATCGACAGCAGCACGCCGAGCAACGCCATCATCGAGCCGACGGAGAGTTCTATGCCGCCAGTGATGATGACGAGACCGAGACCGATACTGAAGATGCCAAATGCGCCAACCTGCCGCGCGAGATTTTGCAAATTGATGGCGAGCAGAAAGTTTGGATTGAAGATAGAAACGATGACGCACAGAACGACTAGCAAGACGAAGATGCCGAGCTCTTTTTTCATAAGCCACTATCCTTTATTTGCCACAAAAAGGCACAAAATTCACAAAATATATATTGAGAACAAAGACGTCTGACTCTTTTCAACTTTTGTGCATTTGTGCCTTTTTGTGGCTATTTTTGAGTGCCCGTGGCGAGTCGCATGACGGCCTCCTCGCTAAATTCCGAACGGTCGAGAATGCCCGTCAACTGTCCTTCATGCATCACCGCGATGCGATCGCTAATCCCGAGCACTTCCTCCATCTCACTGCTGATCACGATTACTGCCACGCCTTCCGCGGCGAGTTTGCGGATGAGTTGATAGATCTCAGACTTTGCACCAACGTCGATCCCGCGTGTTGGTTCGTCAAAAATTATCACCCGCGGGGAAAACGTCAGCCACTTCGCCAGTACGACTTTCTGCTGGTTGCCGCCACTTAGATTTGCCGCTCGCATCTCCGGCGTCGGCGTTTTGATATTGATTGCTTTACACGCTTCGAGTGCCGCATTCATCTCTTTGGTACGATTGATGATCTTTGCCGATGAATAACTGTCGAGATTCGGCAACGAGATATTTTCTCGCACGTTGAAATCGACAATCAGACCATTCAGCCGTCGATCCTCGGGCACGAGATAAATACCGTGAGTGATCGCATCTTGCGGATCGTCAATGCGAAGTCCTTGACCATTTAGCGCGACCTCAACTTCGACTGCTTCGTCGACGCCAAAGATCGCCCTTGCGACTTCGGAGCGGCCGGCGCCCACCAGTCCTGCAAACCCAAGCACCTCACCCTTCGCGACCTTGAACGCGATCCTGTGGTCTGGATAGCGAAGAGTGCGCAACCGCCGCACTTCGAAACCGCCATCGCCGTTAGTGCGTGCGCCGTTCCCGCCAGCCGTCTTGAAAAAGTCTTTTAGATCACGTCCGACCATCATTCTTACCATGCGTTCATGCGTGATCTCGCTACGCGGGAGCTCACCTGCGTTCTTTCCATCGCGAAGCACGACGGCGCGATCGGCGATCTCTTCAACCTCGTGCATACGATGAGAGATGTAAATGACGCTGACGTTCTGAGCTTTTAGATCTTTTATGATTTCAAGCAGGCGTCGCGTTTCGGTGAGTGTCAAACTCGAGGTGGGCTCGTCCATGATAATGATGCGTGCGCCGGCCCCGAGTGCACGGGCAATCTCCACCAGTTGTTGTTGGGCCAAAGAGAGTTGGCCCAAGGGAGTGCGGCTCGATAGATGGAGGCCAAGCTTGCGCAGCAGTTCGTCAGCCTGGTGATAGAGCTTTTTGCGATCGATCAACTTCAGCCAACCGGCCCTGGTTGGTTCGCGATAGAGAAAGATGTTTGCTGCAACGTCAAGATTGTCGAGGACGCTGAGCTCCTGGTGAATGAACTCAATGCCGAGCGCGCTGGCTTCCCGTGGCGAGCGTATTTCAACGGGTTTGCCATTGATTTTGATCGAGCCGGCGTCGCGCGCAATAGCGCCGCCCAGGATCTTCATCAAGGTCGACTTGCCCGCGCCGTTTTCGCCGATTAACGCGACAATCTCGCCTGTGCCGACTGTGAGGTTTACCCGATCGAGCGCGACAACCCCTGGGAATCGCTTGCTGATTCCTTCCATTTCGAGGATTGGGGCTGTCGCTGTCATCCGATGCTCATCGGTGGTCAGTCCGTGAAGAACTTAGCTGCGACCGCGCAGTTGATTAATGGTCCTGGTAAACTCTTCGACGTCCGCTTTCTTGATCATCTTCGTTGGCACGAAGATCTGTTTGCTGGCCGGAATCATCGATCGGTCGCCATTCAGTATCTTCGACATTATTTCCATTGACCGGTAACCAAACTCGAATGGTTGCTGCACGACCGTGGCGTATATCGCGCCATCTTTGATTCCCTTTAGCGTCTCGTCCTCTTCGTCGAAAGCGACGATCTGCACCTTGCCTACTTTATTAGCTTCTTTTACCGCCGAGAGAATTGCTGGTCCATTATAGGACCAGAGTCCAACCATGCCGGCGATGTCGGGAATGTTCACGAGCGTGTCTGAAGCGTTTGATTTCGCGCGGACACGATCTGTGTTGTCTGTGCGCACGTCGATGATTTGCACATTCGAACCGGCAAGTGCTTCCTTCAAACCCTGGTAACGCTGCTGAGCATTGGCGGCGTCGAGGACGCCGACAAAGACCATGATTTTACCGCCTTGCGGCAGAGCTTCCTTGACGAGTTGTCCTGCCTGACGTCCAGCTTCGACGTTGTCGGTTCCGATGTAACACGTGCGATTACTGTTTGGTGCATCGCTGTCCTGAGTCACAACAAGCGTTTGACTTGCAGCGCGATTGAGCATCGGCGTTTGGTTGGCTGGATCGACTGGGCTGATGGCAATTCCCTCAATGCTCTTGGCGAGCAGATCGTCCACTACGCGCTGCTGTTCGGCGGCGGTTCCGTCTGATGGAATTCTAAATTCGACATCAATGCCGGGAATATCGGTGGCGGCTTTTTCAGTTCCTTTGCGTGCGATGGTCCAGAAATCAGAGGCATTGTTTGTGACAAAAGCGAGTCTGTGCTTTTTACCGGCGCCGCCGTTTACGCCGGATGGCGAAGGCTGACAGCCGATCAGGATCAGGGTGAATAGCGTGCAAACAACGGCGCAGATCAGTCGAGTGTGTTTTGGTCGCATTGTGTTCCTCGGTACTTAGTTTGGGTTGTTCGCAAAAGTGTTTACCACAAACTCCGCAAGACACAAAGCAATATCGAAAGATAGTAGTGGTACGTTTGACAGGACAACTACGCCGAAGGCGTTTGCTAATTCCAGCCCAGGGATTGGAGCGCAGCGACAATCCTGGGGATAGAATCGAAAATTAGTCAAACGCTGAAAGCGTTCGGCAATTGGCGAACTCTTTCAGAGTTTCATCGCTTGGGGTTATGTTACCCAGGGTTTTCGC
>DATFHH010000104.1:0-2517 GCA_035248565.1 Pyrinomonadaceae bacterium
CCACTGCTTGCGTTGGTTCTTTCGCCGCGCAGACAGCGTCACCGCAATCGCCGCGGAAGTCATCAACGCCAGAACACCTGTTGCGTAAGCGCCGCCCTGCGCGTCAACGTCCGCTCTGAAAAGAATCGTCACGATAAAACAGATCCCGGTGAACACCACGACGAGTGGACGCGTTGCCCTGGCCCATTCCGGCGCCATGCCGTACCGCGGCAAATACCGCGGCACGATGTTGAGCAGTCCGGCGAGCGCCGAAGAGCCCGCAAACCAGAGAATCGAAATCGTGCTGAGGTCGTATGCGGTGCCGAATACGTTACCTAAATATTCGTGCGCTATGTATGCGAGCGCGCGTCCATTCGCGCTTCCCGCTTCCTGCGTTAATGTTTCCGCACGAAACTCCTCGGCGGGAATGAGGAACGTTGTCACGATGCTGCTCGCGAGCAACAAGAAGCTCATGATCAAGGCAGCGACGGTGAGTAGCTTGCGCGTGTTGTCGATTCGCTCTTCGATCAGAGTGCCCCTGACCAACGGCATAACGACAACACCAGTCTCGAATCCGGACAGACCAAGAGCCAGTTTGGGAAAGACGAGCAATGCCATTCCGATCATCATGAGGGGATTTGGAGCCGTCTGAAACAGCGCGTTACGCCAATTCGAAAACACGTGCGGATGCGTGACGATCTCGTAAAACCCAACACCCACAACTGCAAGATTCAGCGCGAGATAGATGGCCACGAGCACCACCGCGATACCAATCGCTTCCTTGAACCCACGCAGGAAAATACCGCCTAACGCCGCGATCAAAACCAGCGTCACGATGATGCGATGGTGCTCGAAATTGGTGTGGTCGATGACGAACGGATTCTCGACGACGTGCGCCGTCGCGTCTGCGGCAGAGAGTGTAATCGTGATGATGAAGCTGGTGGCGGCAAAACCGAGTAAAGCGAGAACAAAGAGTTTTCCTTTCCAGCGCGACAGCAGGTTCTCTAGCATTGAGATCGAGCCGTCACCATAAGGACTCTCGGCAGCGACGCGGCGATACATCGGCAATGCGCCAAACAACGTGAGAAAGATCAGTACGAGTGTGGCGAGCGGTGATAAAGCACCGGCTGCAAGGAAAGCAATGCCAGGTTGATAACCGAGTGTCGAAAAATAATCGACACCGGTGAGACACATCACCTGCCACCACGGGTGTTGCTTATGAGGTGTCGATGATTCGTGAGCGGTTCCGCTCGGTCGTTTGCCCTCTAACAGCCAGAGCTTGAACCTGCGCCGCGTTCTTTGGAGCAGCCCCATCTTGATTGTTCAGTCAACGTCGCGGTTCATGCATTCACACTCAGCGCTCACGATGAAAAAAGGGGCGCACAAAAAAAGCGGGCGGGGGCCTCCCACAGCCCCCACCCTAAGGCCACGTGTCCTCACCCCACGCGACCACTTCGTCCACCGGGGAGGTGAACGCATCGGGATTATGCAATAGTCCGCCTAAACTTTCAACCTGCTTATTGTTTTTGTCCGGCACACAACACGTCATCGTAACGAGTGTTTGGCGAAACAAAATTTATAGACCACATAAGCAACTTCAATTCAGTTGCAAGCACTTTGAACAGCGAACAAGATCGCTGATTGTCGGCATTCAACTTATCCGGTTTGCAACACCTGCTGCATCTTTTGAGTGGTCCACTTCGCCCGATCGTTCTCCGCTCTGAGTGAGATCCGAGTAAGCCACGACCACAAGCAATGCAGTAACACCGAGCGTGCAAAGAATGTAAAGGATCGCGGTCTTCTCCAAAAGGATCAGCGTGATCACCACTGCACCAAGAGCAAGAGCCCACAAAAATGTAATCAGTTTTCTACGACGGCGATCGCCGGCAACTGTTTTTCGATTCATTCGCTATCAACTTTCATTTAATCGTAAGTCTGCTACGGGCTTTAGTAGATCACCCGGTTCGGCAAATACATGCCTGTCGAAGAAACCGCACTCGAGAAGCCGCCGGTGAGTGCGTTGATCAACGTATCGCCGATGCGTCCTTTCGAGAGGAGTCCGGCTTCAGTCACTTCGATAACGTCGTAAGCCTGCAACACTGGATCCTGCGCCTGGTTTTTCTTGATGGCCGACAAGTCAAACCGCATTCTCTCCTGTTGGGTCGCGCCGGGAGCCTGCCGGTAGATGTAGACCTCGTTCAGCTTCGCTTCTTTCCTCGTTCCCCCGACCATCGCGAGAGCACGGGACAGCGTGAGCCCGTCGCGCAGGTAAACTCCGTTCGGCGAATTTACGGCGCCGGTGACGTAAACCGGTTCCGCTTCGGTGACGAGCACATAGTCGCCCGGGCGAATGACAGGATTCGCTTCAACTTTTCCAGCTCGCAGTTCTGAGATCTTGACGATGTTGAGTGGGAGCTTCGTGCTGTCGAGAGGCTTGGCCAAATCTTCCTCACCCGGCTCTGGGCACATCAAAGGCTCAGTGTGCAGAATTTGAATCGTGCCCGACGCGCGTTCGGTGAATCCGCCGGACACGGCGAT
>DATFHH010000105.1:0-60474 GCA_035248565.1 Pyrinomonadaceae bacterium
AAAAAAGAAAAGCTTCGCAGAAACCCGAATAAGATTGAAAACAATTACATTGTGGTGCTCGATGATTCCGTCATCGGCGAGAGAGGACGCTTCTCGATCGCGCCGTATGTCGCCTCTGAAATGGCCGCTACGCATCAAGGCAAACTCACACACGTTTACCAGCATGCGATTAACGGCTTTGCACTCGAAATGACGGAACAGGAAGCCGAAGCTCTGAGCCAGGACTTCAGAGTCAAGTATGTGGAAGAGGACGGCGTCGTCACCCTCGACACGACGCAGACCAATCCCCCTTGGGGACTGGATCGCATCGATCAGCGTAATCGCCCGCTGAGTGGCACCTACACTTATAACTGGACAGGCTCGGGCGTTCGCGCGTATGTGATCGACACCGGCATTCGCACCACTCACACTCAGTTTGGCGGACGTGCTTCAAACGTGTTCGACGCGTTTGGCGGCAGCGGCGCTGACTGCAACGGTCACGGCACTCACGTATCCGGCACCATCGGCGGCTCAACATATGGGGTCGCTAAGAGTGCGCTGCTGCGTGGCGTGCGCGTGCTTGACTGCAATGGTTCCGGTTCAACCTCAGGCGTCATTGCCGGCGTTGATTGGGTAACGAATAACCACATCAACCCAGCCGTCGCTAACATGAGTCTCGGCGGCGGAGCTTCGAGCTCCCTCGACACGGCCGTGAACAATTTGTCTAATTCAGGAGTTCCGATCGCCGTTGCTGCGGGTAACAGCAATGTCGATGCTTGTGGCACGTCTCCGGCTCGTGCAGCCAACGCCATCACAGTTGGTGCAACGACCACGAGTGACGCGCGGGCATCGTTCTCCAACTTTGGACCATGTCTGGATCTCTTTGCGCCAGGGTCGGGAATTTTGTCGTCATGGTTCAGCTCTGACACGGCAACGGCAACGTTGAGTGGCACTTCGATGGCATCACCACACGTGGCCGGCGTGGCAGCACTGTACAAACAGTTCAGCCCCGGAGCTTCATCGTCAACCGTTCGCAACGCGATCGTCAACAACGCGACAACCAACGTTCTTAGCGGCGTTGGCACTGGTTCACCAAACCGGCTGCTGTATTCGCTGTTCTTCTGATTGGCTTTTGCCGCTGATTGACGCGGATGACGCGGATCTGTTCTGATCTGCGTCATCCGCGTTTTCATCTGAATTCCTGACAACTTGCGAGGTACCCATGAAACTCCAACGAAGTGTTGCATTGGTTTGCACGTTTGCACTGCTTGCGACGATGGCTCTGGCGCAACAGGCAGCTCCGGCTAAACGCGCGCTCACGCATCAGGATTACGATTCATGGCGATCGATAACAGCTCAACAGATCTCGCGCGACGGCAAATTCGTGGCCTACGCGTTTGTGCCAGAGGACGGCGATGGGGAAATCGTCGTGCGCAACGTTGTCAGCGGCGTCGAGTGGAAAGCGCCGCGTGGTTATCGCCCGCCTGCGCCGCCGCCGGACGATTCACTCCCAAATTCTGCCGAGTTGTTGGCCGAGCAGGCCCGTCTGTTGCGACCGGTTTTCACTGCCGACAGTCACTTCCTCATCTTCGGCGTAGAACCAACCAAAGCCGAAGTCACTAAAGCGAAAAAAGAGAAAAAGAAACCGGAAGACATGCCGAAGAATGGTCTCAGTATTATGGACCTCTCAAACGGCACGGTCATACGAGTTGAAAGAGTAAAGACATTCCGCGTGCCCGAAGATGGGTCAGGCTTTGTCGCTTACCTGATGGAGGCAAAACCGGAAGAGAAACCGGCTCCCCAAACAACTCCATCGAGCGAAGCAACTCCGTCGCCATCACCTCGCGCTTCCAGATCCGGCAAGAAAAAGGAATACGGAACTGAACTGGTCTTGCGCAATCTCGCAACTGCTGCTGAACGGAAGTTCGATGACGTGCTCGATTTCACAATCAGCAAAGACGCGAAGACGCTCGTTTTTACAACATCATCTCGCAAGGAAGAAACAAACGGCGCCTACGCAGTCGCTACTGACAGCGATGGCCCACCGGCCGTCCTGCTCACCGGTAAAGGAAAGTACCAGCATCTCACATGGGACGAGGACAACAATCAGCTGGCGTTCGTCAGCGACAAAGAAGATTCTGACGCCAAACAGCCGAAGTTTCGCGTTTACTATTGGAATCGCAAAGATCCGCAAGCAGCGGAGATCGTTTCTGTCGCTTCGCCAGGTTTCCGCAAAGACTTTGTCGTCAGCGAACACGCGAATCTCAACTTCTCGCTCGACGGCAGTCGTCTCTTTCTCGGAACCGCGCCGCCGCCCGAGCCGGAGAAGAATCCCGATGAGGAGATTCCGGCTGATGAGAAAGTGCTCGTCGATCTGTGGCACTGGAAAGACGATTACATTCAGCCGATGCAAAAAGTGCGCGCCGAGCAGGATCGCAATCGTTCGTATCGTGCGGTGTACGATCTCGGAGCGAAGAAGTTTGTCCAACTCGCCGACGAAACTATGGAAAGCATCACGCCATCAAACGACGGCAGCTATGCGATCGGTTCCGATAACCGCAAGTATCGCGTCATGGCCGATTACGAGCCCGGCTTCACTGACTATTACCTGGTCAACACATCTGACGGATCGCGCAAGCTACTGTTAACCAAACAGCGCAGCAACGTTTCGCTTTCACCAAACGCAAAGTACGCAATCTATTTCGACGGCAAAGATTGGTACTCTTACTCCGTCGCCGACGGCTCAACCAAAAATCTCACCAAGGATCTTACTGTTCATTTTTACAACGAAGAGAACGACACACCGTCAACGCCGGGCTCATACGGCATTGCTGGTTGGACCAAAGACGACGCCGACGTTTTGATCTACGACCGTTTCGACATCTGGCAAATCTCGCCGGACGGCAGTCGCGCGAAAAATCTCACCGACGGCGCCGGACGTAAAGAGATGACGGCGCTTCGCTACGTTCGACTGGATCCAAAAGAACGCTGGATCGATCCCGATAAACCGATGCTGCTGAGCGCTGAAAACCAGGAGACGCGCGATTCAGGTTTTTACCGCGACAAAGTCAACAGCGACGCTCCTCCGCAGAAACTCCTGATGGCCGCGAAAAACTTCAACAATCCGACCAAGGCACGTGACGCCGATGTGCTGATCATGACTGCGTCGCGCTTCGACCAGTTTCCGGATATCTGGGTAACTAACAGCACGTTTCGCGAGTTGAAACGCGTCAGTAATGGCGACGCCCAGCGAGCAGCGTTCAACTGGGGCACAGCGGAGTTGGTGAGTTTCAAAAACGCTGACGGTGTACCCTTGAAAGGTGTGCTTCTCAAGCCTGATAGTTTCGATCCGAAGAAGAAGTATCCGATGCTCGTCTACATTTACGAGCGGCTGTCGCAGAGCCTGCATACGTTTCGCAATCCCGCGCCAGGCACATCGATCAATCCCACTTACTACGTGAGCAACGGTTATCTGGTCTTCATGCCCGACATCGTTTACACGATCGGTTATCCAGGCCAGAGCGCGCTGAAATGCGTGTTGCCGGGAATTCAGGCGGTGGCCGATCGCGGCTATGTGAACGAAAAGGCGATCGGAATTCAAGGACACAGTTGGGGCGGTTATCAGATCGCTTACATGGTGACGCAGACTAACCGTTTCAAAGCCGCCGCTCCGGGCGCGGTGGTCGCAAATATGACCAGCGCTTACAGCGGGATTCGTTGGGGCACGGGTTTGCCGCGACAATTCCAGTACGAGCGTTCGCAGTCACGCATCGGTGGCAGCTTGTGGGAGTACCCGTTGCGCTTTCTCGATAACTCGCCGATCTTCCGCGCGGATCGAGTTGAGACACCGCTGTTGATGATTCACAACGATGAGGACGATGCGGTGCCGTGGTACCAGGGCATCGAATACTTCCTCGCGCTTCGCAGACTAGGCAAGGAAGCCTACATGTTTAGCTACAACGGCGAGAAGCATGGATTGCGAAAGCGAATCAATCAGAAAGACTACACGCGACGCTTGCAGGAGTTTTTCGATCACTTCCTCAAGGGCGCACCCGCACCGGAGTGGATGGAGAAAGGCATTCCGTACTTACAACGAGACAAAAAATCCGTGTCATCCGTGTCATCCGCGTCATCCGCGGCTAATTAATCTTTCGAGTTGCTCACGGCGGCTACGACTGAGCCGCAGTTGTCTCCCATCTTCCAGCACTACGATGTAATCGCCGTTGAAGTGTGGATGCATCTCTTTAATCCGATCGAGATTCACGATCACAGATCGATGTATCCGAACGAACTTCTCCGGATCGAGCCGCCCTTCCAAGTCGTGCATCTTTTCGCGCAGCAGATGCGCCTTGCGTCCGACGTGCAACTTCGCGTAATTCCCGTCTGCTTCAATGAAATCGATATCATGAACTTTCAACAACGTCATCCGACCTGAGACCTTGATCATCAGCCTTGTCAGATAATTCTGCTGCTCTTTTGATTCTTTGCGCTCGCTTTCGCGTTCTTCGAGCAAGGCAAGCAGCCGCTTACTCAACCTGTTTATCTCTCGCGTTTCGATCTGCGACTTTGCGCGCGCGAGTGCGTTCCCAAATCGTTCGTCGTCGAAAGGTTTCAACAAGTAGTCGAGTGCATGCACGTCGAAAGCTTTCAGAGCATACTGGTCGAAGGCGGTAACGAAGATGATCGCTTGAATTTGATCCGGACCGACGCGTTCGAGCACGTCGAAGCCATCCATCTCGGGCATCTGGATGTCAAGAAAGATCAAATCCGGTGACAAGCTGTTGATCACTTTGACCGCTTCGCGGCCATTGCGGCATTCGTCGACGATCTCGATCTGCGGATCTTTCTCCAGCAGCAGACGAAGGTTGCGACGCGCCAGTGGCTCGTCATCAACAATCAAAGTTCTGATCTTTGTGGACATTATCGTTATTGCCGATTGCCGATTTTAGAAGTTGGAAGAGTCAAACAAATTGGCAATCGGCAATCAACTTCCGGCTCTGAACGGCATCAGGATCACTACCTCAACGCCTCCACCGTCGCGATTCCGAATGTCGAATTGATGATCGTCGTCGTAGAGTTGTTGCAGACGCGCTGAGGTATTTGCCAGACCGATCCCGGTGCTGCCTTTCATTTGCCAGTCATCGGGGAGACCCGCGCCGTTGTCGTAGACAGTCAACCGCAAATGACCATCTTCAACAGCCGAACTGATACCGACCATGCCCGAGTCGGCACTGCGACTGATCCCGTGCCGCAGCGCGTTTTCCGTGAGCGGCTGAAGGATCAGGTTTGGAACCATCGCCTTGGTTGTTAGTGGATCGATGTCGAATTCGATCTCGAGACGATCGGAAAACCGCATTTCCTGAATACTTAGATACAGCTTAATGAAGTTGATCTCTTCCCTCAATTCAACTTCCTGCCGGGCGGAATAGTCGAGCGTGTGACGCAAAAGATCGCTCAGTCCGACAAGCATTCTGACGGCGGTATGATTCTTATTGTCTCGAACCAGACCAACAATGCTGTTCAGAGTGTTGAATAGAAAATGTGGATGCAACTGCATTCGCAGTGAATCCAGTTGTGCTTGCGCGAGCTGTGCTTCAAGCCGAGTGGCAAGGACCTCGCGCTCGCGATACTTGCGATAGTAGTCGAGGGCATAAACGATCCCGATCACGCCGGCATAGATCAACTGATCGGGACCGAAGGAGCCTTTCATACGCGACAGAAAGCGAGGCCAAAATGCCAACGGACTGGAACCCATGTTATCAAAGGGCTTGATGCTTAACGTAATCACTGTCGCCACCGCACTATGGACCGCGGAGATGAATAGAAACGCAGGCAGATGGACCAGAAGACTTCGCTTCCACGTCTCGCCGACGAGTGAATACTTCCGCGCGAGCCAAATCATGGCCGGAGTCAGCGGCGCCCAAGCTAACCACGTGAGGATGCCCCATGAAAACACACGCCAGGCCGCATGGTTCATCCCTTCGGACCGCACCTCAAAATAGATAGGGCCGGCGTAGATCACGCCGAGCATCGCCCAGATGGCAACGATAGCGAACCACTTTGTTCTAGAGGATGACATCAGCTAGGTGCCTTTTTTGTGGCAAAGCTTCATACTACCCACCCTTTGCCTTGGTATTCCATGTAATTCGCAGTGGATTGCGCGACGTCGCGACCAAAATATCTATCGACCACGCGCACCGCTACTGGCGGTTTGGGTCATGAATTGTCTTCTTTTCATCTTTACCTCCAATTGAATAGCGGGGTTGGGCGGAGTTTAGTGCGGACTGGTCCGGTGAGGATCTGATTTGTCCCAGGCTGGCTAAACAGAGGTATAAACCGCCACTTTAAGGTGATGAATTGTAGCCGCCGATGACGCGGATCAGTATTTCGGAACTCGCGGATCGACGTCCTCAGACCATGCCGTGATCCCGCCTTTGAGGTTGATCAACTTACCCTGAAACCCCGCGCGCTTGAGCGCCTCGATCGCCTTCGCACTGCGCACGCCACCCTTGCAATGAACGATCGTCTCGACTTCCGGATCGATCTCGTTCATCCGGCCCACCACGTGACCCAACGGAATCAGCTTCGTTCCCGGAATGCGCGCGATCTCAAACTCATGCGGCTCGCGCACGTCGACGATCTGAATCCGATCGCCACGCAAACGACGCGCGTTCAACTCCGTCGCAGTGATCTCTTCGAGCTTCGATTCAGGCTGAGGCGCTTGATGCGCAGCCATGCCGCAAAACTCTTCATAGTCGATCAGCTCTTTTATCGTCGGCTGTTCACCGCAAACCGGACACTTCGGATCCTTTCTCAACTTGAACTCACGAAACTTCATGGTCCAGGCATCGAAAAGCAGCAAACGATTGATCAGCAAATCTTGCGCGCCGAGAATTATTTTGATCGTTTCATTCGCCTGGATCGCGCCGACAATGCCGGGCAACACGCCGAGCACGCCGCCTTCTGCGCACGACGGCACAAGTCCCGGCGGTGGAGGCTCGGGATACAAGCAGCGATAACACGCGCCCTTCTCTGCCCAAAAGACACTCGCCTGTCCTTCAAACCTGAAGATCGATCCGTAGACGTTTGGCTTTCCACTCAACACGCACGCATCGTTGACGAGGTAGCGTGTGGGAAAGTTGTCAGTACCATCGACGACGATGTCGTAGTTGCGGAAGAGACGCATCGCGTTTTGACTCGTGAGTCGCGTCTCATGAGTCTCGATCTCAATGTGCGGATTGATATCGCGCAGGCGATCTCGCGCCGATTCGATCTTTCGCCGGCCGAGATCTTTGGTGCCGTGAATTATCTGTCGCTGAAGGTTTGACTCCTCGATGACGTCAAAATCGACTATGCCGATTCGTCCGACGCCTGCTGCGGCCAGATACATTCCCACAGGCGCGCCGAGTCCGCCCGTTCCGATCATCAACACACTCGCGGCTTTCAGACGTCGCTGACCCTGCATGCCGACTTCCGGCATGATCAAATGACGGCTATAACGCAGAATCTCTTCGTTCGATAATTCCGGCAGCGATTGTGCGACTTCCGTCTCGAGCACCGCTCCACCCGCGATCGAAGGAACGATCATGAGCGTGTCGCCATCTTTTACCGGGGTGTCGGTGCCGGAAGCGTGGCGAATGTCTTCGTCGTTGAGATAGATATTGACGAAGTTGCGCAACGCATTTTGATCGTTGAAGAGATGGCGTCGCAGACCGGAGTGCGTGGCAGTAAGTTGATCGAGCGCCTCACGAGCTGTTTGTGCTTCGACGACAAACTTCGATT
This sequence comes from Pyrinomonadaceae bacterium, assembly GCA_035248565.1. Classification (GTDB taxonomy): domain Bacteria; phylum Acidobacteriota; class Blastocatellia; order Pyrinomonadales; family Pyrinomonadaceae; genus PSRF01. Next base: position 7,762 of record DATFHH010000105.1, read on the forward strand.
GTCCTCCGGCAAACTGCCGTAACGGCGCCGGTATTGTGATTGTCACAGGCATTGAATTTTCTCCTGGTTAAAGCGCGAACGATCCGGCTCCTGCTCCCAAGAAAACAGATCCTTCGCCTCATCTGAACTAGTCGAAACGATAATGTATGAATAAGTCGGCCACGCATGTTCGAGGTCGTACTGCGACGGCACTGCCGGCGAGTCGGGATGCGAGTGGTAAAAACCGACTATCTCGAGGTCTTTATCCCGCGCATATCGTTCACCACGCATCAATTCTTCCGGCGTGATCAGAAACCGGTTTCGCTTCGCACTCTCCTCGCGCGCGTTCGAAATCGGATAAGTCTCTTTGACGACCTTGCCGTCCGCGCCGTAACGCCCAAGCAGCAAGCCACAACACTCATACGGATAATCCCGCACGCCGTGCTCCCGAATCTCTTCCAACTGCTTTCGATTAATCCGAATCAATCCGTCTAATCCGTGGCTAACGCCTGCTCGATATCAGCGATAATGTCGTCGATGTTCTCGATACCCAGCGAGATACGCACTAACCCATCGACGATACCCAACTCGTTTCGTCTCGCCGGCAGCAGATCGCGATGCGAAGCCGTCGCTGGATGCAACACACTGCTAAACACGTCTCCGAGACTCGTCGATCGTATGCACAAATGCAACGCATCCATGAATCGAAACGCCGCTTCGCGAGTGTTGTCGCGCAGCTCGATCGAAACCAGCGCGCCGAGCCCTGGGTAATGAACGCGCCCGATGCGCGTGTGCTCGCTGAGATGGTTCGCAAGTTTTCGCGCATTCTCACACTGGCGGTCCATGCGCACGGCCAACGTCTTCAGCCCGCGCAGGAGTTCGTGTGCTTCCCAAACGCCGAGCACACCGCCAACGAGTTTCATCACGCTGACCAACGCGGCACTGTCCATTTCATCGCGTGACACCACTAGCCCGCCCATCGCATCAGCATGCCCGCCTAAATACTTAGTGGCGCTGTGGACCACCATGTCAGCGCCGAGTTTCAAAGGCTGGCACAGGTAAGGCGACGCAAACGTGTTGTCGACTATCAATCGCGCGCCATTCTCGCGTGCGATCTCAACACAGGCTTTGATGTCGCAGAGCTTCAACAGTGGGTTTGAGATCGTTTCTGCGATCATCACTTGCGGACGAACCTCGCGCGCTTTGTCGCGCACTGCTGATAAGTCGGCGAAGTCTACAGTCACAGTCTTCACACCGAAGTTAATGAAAACTCCGTTCAGCAGACTTGTCGTCGCGCCGTAAAGATCCTGCGATGCGAGCACAGTCGAGCCAGTTCGCAGATCGCAGGCGATGAGCGCGGCGTGAATGGCGGCCATGCCGGTGGCGTAAGCGCAGGCCGTCGCGCCTTCTTCAACTTCGCGCACGGCCTCTTCGAGTGCAGCGATTGTTGGGTTGCCGTAGCGCGTGTAGATGAATCCCTGCTTCTCACCGCCGAAGACCTGATCGATCTCCTGCATAGAGTCGTAGGTAAAGGTCGCAGTCGCGTAGATCGGCGTCGCGACAGGCTTGACGTCAGGCAGCGCTTTGCGTTCACCTGCGTGCACGAGTTTGGTTGCGATGTCGCGCTCTTTCATTAAGGTTTGTCTCACGCAAAGGCGCAAAGACGCAAAGGAACACTAAGCCGTCGAGTTAAGCCTTCGCGTCTTTGCGCCTTTGCGTGAAACATTCGTTCATTCGTTCAGATACCGCTCACCACCGTCGCAAAGCACAGTGACGACAACGGCACGCTCGCGCAGCGAAGCCGCCACTCGCCACGCGGCAAAAACGTTGGCGCCAGAGCTCGGGCCAACCAGCAATCCTTCTTCACGGGCTAATCTGCGTGTCATTAATAACGCATCTTCGGTCGCAACTTCCAGCGTCTCCGTGACCAGCGTTCCGTCGAAGATACCCGGCGTGATGGCCGTGGCCATATGTTTCAGTCCTTCGAGACCGTGCAAAGGCGATTCCGGCTGCACCGCGATGCCTTTCAATAAAGGATTGAGCTCACGCAAACGGCGCACGACTCCGACAAACGTGCCTGAGGTTCCCAGGCCCGTTACGAAATGTGTGACCGTGCCGCCGGTCTGTTCCCAGATCTCGTTGGCAGTCGTTTCATAGTGGGCCAGCCAGTTAGCCTCGTTGTTGTACTGATCGGGATAAAAATACTTTTCTGGATCGCCGGCAAATATCTCGCGCGCGATTAGTTGCGCGCCGTCAGTCGTCAGCATCGGATCGGTCTCGACGATCTCAACACCATACATGCGCAGGATCTGTTTTCGTTGATTGCCGGCGTTTTTTGGCAAACAGACCTTGACCGGATAACCGCGCGAAGCTCCGATCATTGCATACGCGATTCCGGTATTTCCGCTGGTCGCATCGAGAATCGTCATGCCGGGTTTGAGTTTGCCGCTTCTCTCGCCCTCGAGAATCATCGAGAGCGCCGCGCGATCTTTAACCGAACCGCCGGGATTCAGATGCTCCGCTTTTGCCAGAATCTGAACGCCCTGGTCCAATTCACGCCCGGGAAATCGCAATCGCACTAAGGGCGTGTGCCCAATGTTCGCTTCAACCGTGCCCGGGGCAACGCCAACGAAGGGTTCCTCGAAAACGTCGAGATGCATAAGTCGCCCAAAAACAAAATCGGTCGCCACTCTGAAAAGTGCGACCGATGACGCCGTGAATCTGCTGGTCAGTTGCGAGCTATCCGCTCATCCTGCCTGCGCACGGCCCTTCGGTCGCGCTGCGATAGCAGCACTGCCAGTAGGTACAACACGCGCAAGCCTTCAACATGACTGAAAAACTATAGGCGCGGACTAGTAGTCTGTCAAGCTGGCTTATCCGCGTTATCCGCGTTAATCTGTGGCTCATGTCCGACGCCTGGCCAGCACTGCCGCTCGAAGAATGGAAAGACACCTGCGCGACACTGCACATGTGGACGCAGATCGTCGGCAAAATCCGGCTGGCCCAAACACCGCTCGTGAATCACTGGTGGAATGTGCCGCTTTACATTTCTGCGCGCGGTCTGACCACGACCGCAATGCCTTACAAAGAGATCTTTTTCGAGATGGAGTTTGACTTTATCGATCACCGTCTCTTGATCGAGTGCAGTCATGGAGCAACAGCCACCGTCGCGCTCGAACCAAAATCAGTGGCGAGGTTCTACCAGGAGACGATGGCAGCGCTTCGGGATGTCGGCGTTGAAGTTCACATCTGGAAAATGCCGGTTGAGATTCCGGATCCGATTCCTTTCGATCAGGACGAGCAGCATGCGTCGTACGACCGCGAATATGTCGAGAGGTGCTGGCGGGTTCTTCGCTCGTCAGAACGTGTGATGCAGGAGTTTCGTTCGCGTTTCATTGGTAAGTCTAGTCCCGTGCATTTCTTTTGGGGCAGCTTCGACCTTGCGGTGACGAGGTTCTCGGGACGGCCGGCGCCGCCACGACCTGACGCCGATGTGATCACGCGTGAGGCATATTCGCATGAAGTGATCAGTCATGGTTGGTGGCCGGGTCAGGGACCACTTGGCAAGGCTGCGTTTTACTCTTACGCCGCGCCCGCGCCGGAAGGTTTGGGTGAAGCCAAGGTGCATCCCGTTCAAGCGTTCTATAGCAATGAGATGGGAGAGTTTCTATTGCTGTATGACGATATGCGTAACGCGGATGACGCGGATGGAACGCTGATGGAGTTCTTGCAGAGCACTTATGAAGCTGGCGCGAACCTCGCCAAATGGGATCGAGCTTCTTTGGAAAGATCTTCTAAGAAATCTGCGTAATCTGTGGATGGTTCTACGTTTTTACTGGACGCCACAGGGCGGCCAGCTTCTTCCCACTCGCAGTCTGCAGCAGACTCATCATTCCCATATAACCAAACCCAAAGAAGAACAGCAGCAGGAATGGAATAGTCCCCCACATGTGAAGACGTGCCGAGTAGAGAATCGCCAGTAAGAAGTAGACTGCAAAACTCAACTCGAGCAGTGGCAACAGTCCGCGCTTGCGCCGGTATTTCTTCCGTTTCCACGTAGCATCGCTCGTCTGTTCCACACGATACTTCGGCGTGCGCACAAATTCCGATTTCACTCCGAGCAAGGCTTCCAAGACGGCGCGCGCGTTTGAAAACGCCAGGCCAATGCCGAGACCCATCACCAGCGGCAAGTGCAACAGTCGCGGCGCACGCTTCTCGTCGAGATACCAAACCGCCGTACCATAAAACAGGATCACCGAGATCGAAGAGAAGAACAACAACGGAAGATCCAGAATCATCAAGTGATAAAACGGTTGGTTGTAACGCACGAGCAACAGCGGAAACTGCAAAAAGCTCGCGACGATCATCAGCGGATAACTGACGTTACCCGTCAGGCGAAAAAACATCTCGAGCTTTACGCGAAACGGAAGTGGCGCGAGCCAGATACGCGGATAGAGCTTCAGCCCGACCTGCATCACGCCTTTGGCCCAACGTCGCTGTTGCGCCTTGAAGGCATTGATCTCAACGGGAATTTCGGCCGGCGCTTCTTCGTCGAGCAGGTAAACGAACTTCCACCCCATCAACTGCGCGCGGAAACTCAAGTCAGTGTCTTCGGTCAACGTATCGTGTTGCCAACCACCACTCATCTCGATCGCCTGGCGTCGCCAAATGCCGGCAGTGCCGTTGAAATTGAAAAAGCCACCGGTGCGATTGCGTGTGGTCTGTTCGACGACGAAGTGTCCGTCGAGCATGATCGTCTGTAAACGAGTGAGCAGGTTGTACTGGCCATTGATATGTGACCAGCGCATTTGCGCGCAGCCGACCGCCGGATCGGTAAAGAAGTCGACAAGTTTGCGTAAACAATCAGGCTTGGGAACGAAGTCGGCGTCAAAGATTGCGAGCAGTTCGCCTTTCGCCGTCTTGTTGCCGTTCTCGAGAGCGCCGGCTTTGAAGCCGGTGCGATCGGAGCGATGGATGTAGTGAATATAGAAACCCTGTGCGGCGTATTTCGCGACGACAGCTTCAGCGACCTTCGTGGTTTCGTCGGTCGAGTCGTCAAGCACTTGAATCTCGAGCTTGTCGTGTGGGTAGTCGATTGCAGTTACTGCTTTGAGCAAACGATCGACGACGTAGAGTTCATTGAAAAGCGGGAGCTGAACAGTAATCCTTGGCAAGTCGGCCTCGGCAAATCTCGCCCCCGGGTGCGGCACAAAACCGCGGTAACGCCAGAAGTCGATAACCTGTTTGATGCGATACGCGCCGTAGACCGCAAGCGCGCCGAGGATCGCAAAATAGATGATCAGAACGACCCAATCGAAGGTATCGAGCTTATAAAGCGGGCTGATATTTCCCCAGGTTTTGTTGACGAGATCGTGAAAGTAGCGCTCGAAGAGGGCTTGTGGCGGAGGTCCTTTCGGACTGGGCCACGGAGTTGCTGCTGGCGACTGCAAAATCATGAATTCACTACATCTAAAGGCGCCAGATTCTAACCTATTGCGAGAAGGGTTGAGAAGCCGCGGACAGTGCTCTCGGCCGCAAACTCAACTCAATTATTCCCGGCATTACGTAGAACACTGTCACGCTGCCCAACAACAATCCAGTCAGCAGACGTGACGTGTGCGTGTTTTCCCAGAAACCGAAGAAGGTCACGCTGAAATCAATCGCCATCGGCAGAGCGGCAAGCAGCAAAACGATCCGTGGCGGCATGGCCGTGGTTTTTAACGAACGAATTAGCGGATACAGGAGCAGCGTGAAAGCAAAACCGGTGTACAGTCCGGTGCAACGGGAACAGACTGCAAACTGATAACCGGCTATGAAGTACGAGCGTTCGGGAAGCTGATGACAGAGTGGACTGAACGCGTGATAGATCCCGGCAGCCAGTTCCTTATGTCCATTCGCCGCCGCCAACGGCGCCACGATGATTAGCGACACAAGAAAACAGACGAAAGCCGTGCTTATCAACCAAAAAACAACTGTCCTGCTATTCGGCATTCTCTTTGTACTTCTTGTGCTTCGTTGTGGCTAAAACCGGATGACCGTGTCTGGTCCACCTTCAATGTGCAACGTATCCACAAAACGTATATGCCGCGACTCAGTAGTCATCACCACCGAGTGCGTTCGTTTGCCCGAACCGAAGAAGCGCACGCCCTTCAGTAACGCGCCGTCAGTCACGCCAGTCGCCGCGAAAATGATCTTCTTGCCTGGCGCGAGATCGTCCGTGTCGTAAACTTTGTTCGGATCTTTGATCCCCATCGTCGCCAACCGATCCAACACTTCTTCTTTCGGCGGCACTTTGTCTTTATCAACGCCAAGTCTGTCAGGATCGAACACCAGCCGCGCCTGAATCTCGCCATTTAAACACTTCATCGCCGCTGCTGTAATGACTCCCTCCGGCGCGCCGCCGATGCCCATCAGTGCATGGATATTGGTTCCAGCCACCGCCGCTGAAATGCCCGCGGAAAGATCGCCGTCAGAGATCAAACGAATGCGCGCGCCTGCCGATCGCACATCGCCTATGAGTTTCTTGTGACGAGAACGATCGAGCACGATTACCGTCAGGTCTTCGATATCGCGTCCTAACCGGCGAGCGATATTTTTCAAATTCTCTTTCACTGGTGCGTCAATATCGACTACACCACGCGACGATGGTCCAACCACGATCTTGTCCATGTAAATATCGGGAGCATTGAGTAAACCGCCACGCTCGGCCGCAGCTAACACGGCAATCGCATTGTTTGCACCCAGGGCGCAAAGGTTCGTGCCCTCGAGCGGGTCGACTGCAATATCAACCTCAGGACACGAGTCAGCGATCTCCTCGCTCACGCCGAAGCCGCCGCCTACTTCCTCGCCGATATAGAGCATTGGCGCCTCGTCGCGCTCGCCTTCACCAATCACCACACGCCCGCGCATCGGCACTGTGTCCATAACTTCGCGCATCGCCTCGACAGCCACCTGATCGGAAAACTTTCGATCGCCCTGGCCCATTGTCCGCGCCGCGGCGATAGCTGCGGCTTCACAAACGCGCAAGAAATCGAGAGACAGCTCGCGCTCTGTTCTCAGGTCTTCACCCATTTTCTTTCAGATCTCCTGGTCAGGAAGTAATGAACTAAAGTGCACGTTCATACTAGCAGAGCCGCAAAGAAGCACAAAAAGCAGATATGTGCCTTTTTGTGGCGAAGCTGGCTTTCGTGGTACTCTCACGCACTCTTCGTTTCAACGTCCTCATCACTATGGATCGAAGAATAGAGCTCATCATCACAAAAATCGAAGCCGAACCCGCGGGTTCGTGGGACACGGCATCGCTCGCTGCTCTCGTTAATCTCTCTCAGTCGCGCTTTCGCCATCTATTTAAACAGGAAACAGGAACGAGTCCGGCTCAATACGTCAAAGATTTTCGTCTGCGTAAGGCAGAGGTCATGTTGCGCACGAGCTTCCTATCAGTCAAGCAGATCCTCAAACAGGTCGGCTTGGGTTCGAACGCACACTTCGTCCACGATTTTCGAAAGATGTTTGGCATGACTCCGACGGCGTATCGGCGCGTGTTTTGGCGCGCTGCCAAAGCAAAGAAATCGCGCAAAAAGAAATCTTAGCCAGTTTCGTCAAAATTTAGCCGTTTTCGATAATAAATAGTCATTGACCACGACGCGCGTTGAGTTTAGATTGCCTTCGCCCCACCAAATTACTCATAAATAAAATGGAGCTTTGAAAAATGTTCTTCCAGTCCTCACGCGGAATACTTGTGACATCGCTGGTGTGGTCCAGCTTAATGCTACTGACTGCCTGGTCCGTTTTTGCGCAGACGCCCGAGACAGTAGTTGCGTCAGTAAATGGCAGCGACATCACGCAGAAGCAGCTCGACGATTCAGTTGCGGCGCGGATCTATCCGTTGCAGCAACAGCTCTATGCGATCAGAAAAGCGGCACTCGATAATCTGATCACTTCCCGAATTCTCGAACGCGAAGCCGTCGCCCGAGGCATTTCAGTAGAAGAGCTTCGACGCCAACTCACGGTCGGAGAGATCAATGTCACGCGGGCACAGGTTGAAGAGGCTTACACGCAAAACGCGTCGTTCTTTGCCTCGATGAGTCCTGACGAGGCACGCGAGAGATTGCGTCTCGATCTCGAGAATCAGTCGCGTATGAAACATTACCGTGCCGGTCTTGATGTCCTGCGAAAGAAGTGGGCTGTTAAGCTCAGCTTTCCGCCGCCGCCATTTGTTTCAGAGTTGGATGATGGAGTGTCGCCTGCGAAAGGATCGACCAGACCTGCGGTAACGATTGTCGAGTTTTCTGACTTCGAGTGTCCTTATTGCAATCAAGTCCAAGCGACGTTGAAGCAGATCATGGAGAGTTACGGCTCGGATGTAAGGCTGGTCTTCAAGCACATGCCGTTGGAAGGTCATCGCAACTCGTTGCCCGCAGCGCGTGCAGCGTATTGCGCCGCCGAACAGGATCGGTTTTGGCCGTTTCACGATGCGCTGTTTGCTTCGCGCAACCTGTCGTCAAGCCGCTTCGAGGAGATTGCTAGGGAACTCCGTCTTGGTATGGAGAAGTTTCGAGCCTGTATAAGTTCTGAGCAGTCGCGGACTGCGATCATCAAGGACATCGAAACAGCGCGCTTGTTTCAGATCGAGAGCACTCCGAGTTTCATCATCAATGGACAGGTAACCAAAGGCGCGCTCAGCTTTGGCGACTTTCAAAAAATCATTGAGCGCGAGTTGGGCCAACGCGCCACGAATAAACAATCCTCAACCAATTAGGAGATCTGATGAAATCAATAGTTTGTTTAGTCCTCACCCCATTTCTGTTGTTTGCATTTTTTGTGAATGCAGGCATGGCTTACGAGCGATCGAACACTACTTCGCAGGAGAAGCTGGTTCGCGAAACTTACAGGAAACTGGAAACCTACAACGCCGCCGCACAAGTTTTTCAAAGTGAACACACGAGAAGACCGGTTCGTGCGGAGGCGAATCTCACTATCGAGCTCAGCGATTTTCGCGCAGGTGATATTCAGGAGATTCTTGGCAAACGATACGCTGAGTTGGTAACGCTGCCCACCGGGGAGGTCGTGTCTTTAACTCACGGCAGCCATTCTCTGAATGGTGGTGCGGAGGAAGCCACGTTTGCGGCAGCCTGGGAACCCGGCCAGTATGCGGCGGTGTTTGATCCGATGTGGACCGTCTCGGATGTTTTCCACTTCGAGGCGGCGCGGTATTACGACATCAAGTCGTATATTTCTTATCAGGTAACTGTAAAACTGGAAGAGCGATCTCGCACTTACCGGGCCGTGGCGCTCTTTCATGAAGCGCCCGGCGCTGGACCTGAGTTTTGGGATGCAATCGTCAACGGTATGGACAACGTCTGGCAGGAGAAGCGCCCCACTTACAAGGCGAAGAGTGCTCTGACTGTTGATGGAGGTGACGCGACGCTTGCCTTAGTGGGTGACCCGAGTATCTCGGGAGGTGACCTGACGATTAATGCGACCACCTCAGGAACGGGCACTTATTCCACAACCCAAACCTCCACGATTCTGCCTCTGTGGCTCAATGGCGATATCACAGAGCATGCATCCGGCTGGCATGCGGGCACTGCGGAATTCGCTGGAATATGCTCGAAACTTCCAGGCAATTTGCAGCGGTGTTCTGTCGAAATCAATAACTTTGCCGCGTTCGACAGTGGCACCTTAAGTACGATCACGCCGTTTTTTTCTCACGTGGGTACAAAAGACCAGAAAACAGAGGATGGCACCGGTCCGCTCGGGACCAGCGTATCGTGCGCTTCGGCCACAGGCGTTGCATTCTCGTCCTGTCTGATCGGAACCAACTGCGGTGGAAGTGCGAGCGTATCGTTGAGTCTTGTTGTTGCCTCGACGTCGGTGAGTGTAACGGGCGGCAATATGTGGCGCGACGCACATGCTGAGCAATTCAAATGCAACATGAGCGGTACCAGTGGAACCTGCACTACTCCAAGCTTCAATGGTACCTGTCCGATCGGCAGCACGCCGAATGGATCGGGCTTGTGTTGTTTCAGTAGCAACAGTGGCGGCACCTGCAGTACCACTTTCGCAAACAAATGCATGATGTATGGAGGGGATTATGACTTTCTTACTTGCACGTGTTTGGGCTGCGACTATTGCGGCGGCTCTCCAATTCTCATTGACATCGCGGGCAATGGGATCGCGCTCACTGATGCAAAGGGAGGCGTAGACTTCGATCTTAATGGAAACGGGACGCGCGATCGCCTGGGCTGGACTCAGTCCGACTCAGACGACGCATGGCTTGCACTCGATCGCAATGGCAACGGAATGATCGACAACGGAGCGGAGCTGTTTGGCGATTTCACGTCGCAACCGGCTTCGGATAATAAAAACGGATTTCTGGCGCTGGCCGAGTTTGACAAGACTGAAAATGGTGGTAATGGTGACGGGATTGTCGATAGTCGTGACTCAGTCTTCAATCGTCTGCGCTTATGGCAGGACACGAACCACAATGGCGTTTCAGAAGTAGAGGAACTTCACACGTTAGAATCGCTGAATGTCACTGCGTTTCAGTTGCAATTCAAAGAGTCGCGGCGCGTGGACCGTTATGGAAATGAGTTCAGGTATTGGGCGAAGGTAGACGGCAACGTGGGACGTCTCGCCTGGGACGTGTTCCTGGCCCATTAAAACCATCCACAGATTACGCAGATTTCTTCTGTGTAATCTGTGGATAACTTCTTCACTACTTTCTCCAGGGCGGCAATGTCCTTCGCGCGGATTTTTCCTTTTTCAATCCTAAAGCCCAATCAGCTTGCATCAACGTGTGAATGTCGCGCGTGCCTTCGTAGATGATTGCCGCCTTACAATTCCGCAGATAACGCTCCACTGGATAATCGTTGGAATAGCCATTAGCGCCGTGTACCTCGATAGCCATCGACGCAGCCTTCTCGCTTCGCGTGGTGGCTTGCCATTTCGCCAAGCTGGTTGCTTTGGCGTTTGCCTTGCCCTCGTTCTTTAAATAACCCGCGTAGAGCCACAACAAGTGGCTCAGCTGATAGTCGGCTTCCATCTCGGCAATCTTCTGCTTCACCAATTGATGGTTCGCGATGCGCGTGCCAAAGGTCTCGCGTGTGTTGGCGTAAGCAACTGAAGCATCGCGCGCTGCGCGAATTACCCCCGTTGCTCCCGAAGCAACTGTGTAGCGACCCTGCTCGAGCGCAAACATCGCGATCTTAAAACCTTCACCTTCTTCGCCAATCATGTTCTCCTGTGGCACGCGCACGTCTTGTAGCGAAAAATATCCGGTGTTACCGGCGCGAATGCCGAGTTTGCCGTGAATCGTTCCGGAAGAGAATCCCTTCATGCTGCGCTCCACAATGAAACACGACATGCCACTGTGATCGCGTTGACGCCGCTTCTCTTCATTGGTCCAGCAAAAGAAAAGAAAGTTGTCAGCCAGATCAGCCAAACTGATCCACATCTTCTCGCCGTTCAGCACCCACTCGTTTCCTTCTCTTCGTGCGCTGGAACGTGAGCCAACAACGTCGGATCCGGCTCCGGGTTCGGTCAGACCATAGGTCGCGATCTTCTCGCCACGAGCTTGTGGCGCTAGATACTTCTGCTTCTGCTCTTCAGTGCCCCACGTGTAAAGCGTTAGTGAATTCAAACCGGTATGTACCGACATGATGACGCGCATAAAGGTGTCGACCGCTTCGAGTTCTTCACATACCAAACCCAATGAGATGTAATCGAATCCGGCGCCGCCATACTCTTCAGGGATGCACACACCCAGCAGATTTAAGGCGGCCATCTTCTTCAACACCGAAGGCTCAAAATACTGCTTCTCGTCCCATTCTTTGATATAGGGTGCGACTTCCTTTTGCGCAAACTCGCGCACTGTCTGCACCAGCGCCTTGTGATCTTCCGTCAATTCAAAATCGATCATTTCGTTACTCTTTCGAATAAGGTTAAAAAGACCGGACATCTTAGCCTTTTTGTGGCTATACTTCACGTCATGCCGAAGAAAAATCGCGCAGGCGATGTGACCACTGTTGGTCTGGTGCAGATGAGTTGTGTGCCCGACCCCAACGCCAATCTCAAGAAAGCAATTGCGGGCATCAATGATGCCGCCAAACGTGGCGCGCAGATCGTTTGCTTACAGGAGCTGTTCCGCTCGCAATACTTTTGCCAAACAGAAGACATCCAACTCTTCAAACTGGCAGAAACTATTCCTGGCCCATCGACTGAAGCTCTGAGCAAGGTCGCACGCCAGCGTAAGGTCGTGATAGTCGCGTCGCTCTTCGAAAAGAGAACGGCTGGCGTTTATCACAACACCGCGGTCATGATTGATGCTTCCGGCAAAATTGCCGGTAAGTATCGCAAGATGCACATCCCTGACGATCCTCTCTACTACGAAAAATTCTATTTCACTCCGGGCGATCTCGGCTTTCAGACTCACGACACAACTTACGGCAAGATCGGCACGCTCGTATGCTGGGACCAATGGTTTCCTGAAGCCGCTCGATTGACCGCACTCGGTGGCGCGCAGTTTTTGTTTTACCCAACCGCCATCGGCTGGCTGCCGGATGAAGATCCTGAAATGAATGAAGCACAGCACTCAGCCTGGGAAACTATTCAGCGTGGCCACGCGATTGCCAATGGAGTTTACGTCGTGGTGGTCAATCGCGTCGGTCGGGAAGGAAAACTTACCTTCTGGGGCCAGTCGTTTGTCGCCGATCCATTCGGACGTGTCGTGGCCAAGGCTTCAGCCGACAAAGAAGAGGTGCTGGTTGTCGATTGTGATCTCTCGAAGATCGAAGAGACGCGCCAGAACTGGCCGTTTCTGCGCGACCGTCGCATCGATGCTTATGAAGGCCTGCGCTTCCGTTTTGGTGAACCACTATGAGCTACGGCCCTTTGGATCTGATCGGAAATGTCGGAGTGGTCGTGCTGATGATCACATATCTCATGTTGCAGTTGAACAAACTCAGCAGCGACGGCCTGGCCTATTCGCTGCTCAACGCGATCGGCGCGAGTCTCATCATCGTATCACTCCTCTTCGACTTCAATCTCTCTGCTTTGCTGATGGAAGTATTCTGGGTGCTGATCAGCCTCATTGGAATCTACAGATACTTCCGTCTCAAGGACGTCAGATCGCAAACGCTCGATGGCTGAAATTCGGACGAACACTCCGGCTGCGCTTGGTTTCCACATGCCGGCGGAATGGCATCTCCACCACTCAACCTGGTTGAGCTGGCCCAAAGATCCGGAGACATGGCCTGACAGGCTCACACAGGTCGAGAAGATCTACCTGGAGATGATTTCCGCGCTCACACCATACGAGATCGTCGATCTACTCGTTGACGATGAACAGACAGAACTAAAGGTGCGACAACTTTGCACCTTCCCGAGCGCCGCGAGAATTCATTTCCATCGTATTCCTACTGTCGATGCCTGGATACGAGACTATGGTCCAAACTTTCTCATCGGACCGAAAGGGCCTCTTGCGTTTAACGATTGGATTTTCAATGCCTGGGGAAACAAGTATGAAGCATTGAAGAAAGATGACAACGTCCCGCGCGAGTTGGAACCGATTCTCCAGCTGCAACGCTTCTCACCGGGTATCGTTCTCGAAGGCGGATCTATCGAGGTCAATGGCGCAGGCTGCGTACTCACAACCGAGCAGTGTTTGCTCAATCCAAATCGCAATCCCGAGCTAAGTCGAAGTGAGATCGAACAGATCTTGAAGGATTATCTCGGAGTGACGAAGGTGTTGTGGCTCGGCGAAGGCATTGTCGGCGACGACACCGACGGGCATATCGACGACATCGCTCGTTTCGTCGCGCCAAATGTGATCGTGTGCGCCGCCGAAGAAGATCCTGACGACGCCAACTACGAAATACTGCGTGACAATCTCGCGCGCCTGAAATTGATGACTGACACAACCGGGCGTCCGTTTGAGATCGTTACATTGCCGATGCCTGGCGTCGTAGGCGGCACGAGTACCACAACTCGAGTACTTGATCGGCTGCCTGCCAGTTACGCAAATTTCTACATCGCCAACAACGTCCTTCTCTTTCCCGTGTTTGGACACGGTAACGACAGTCGCGCTGTTAAAACACTCCAACGACTCTTCCCCAATCGCCGTGTCGTCCCAATCAACTGCGAGCCCCTCGTCTGGGGCATGGGCACCATTCATTGCGTGACTCAGCAACAACCATCCGTCTAAATCCACGTTCATCCGGGGCTAAGAATTCTCTTGGCCTCCACGATCGCCTCATCAAGACTACGAACGCGCCCATCCAACTGCATCTCGTAAACCGCGCGCGTGATCTCGCCCATCACTGGACCAGGCTCAACACCAAGCTCAATCAAATGGCGGCCCAAAAGCAAAGGCTCGGGCGGACGCTGCTGTACTTCCAATTCTTTAGTGCGCTGGAGAAACCACTCCTGCGCTTCAGCCCCGTACCACTGCTCGCGCGGCACCCACTCCGCATTGCGGCCAAGCGAGTCGGCCTTCGCCACGCGATATAAAAGGTCCGGTTCACACCTGCGCGCCAAACGACGAAACGCACCCTCGCCGACTTCATCCCGCTTCTTGAAAAACTCACCCGGCTTCAAATGTTCTCGCACCAACGCGATCACCTGTCCACGCACGTTATAGCCGTCGATCGTGTGCACGTTGACGCGGTCGAGAAAACTCTCCGTCGGCGCAACACCTGCCTCCTCGTGTCCACGCGAGCGCCATCTGCCTTCGATGAACTGCGTAGTCGCCGGCTTGCCAAAATCGTGTGCCAACGTCGCCAGCATTACCGTGACTTGTCGCGGATAAGAAAGATCGTCAATCAACTCTCGTGCACGATTCACTGCGAGCAGCGTATGCACGTAAACATCTCCCTCGGGATGCCATTCAGGATCCTGCGGCACATCGATCAAGCTCTGAATCTCCGGAAACAACTTTTCGATCGCGCCGAGTTTGCGTAACCACTCGAGTCCGATAGACGGTCGCGGCGAACGGAGCAAAAGTTTTTCCAACTCGCCCCAGACACGTTCGGCCGGTAGATCGCTGAGATCGATCGTGCGACAGAGCTCGATTGTCTCCGCATCGATCTCAAACTGAAACCGCGATGCAAACTGCGCTGCACGCAACACTCGTAAACTGTCTTCTGCAAACGTCTCCGCGGAAACAGCACGAAGGAGTCCCCGTTCAATGTCGTGCCGGCCGTCGAACGGATCGTGGATTTCACCCGTCAGCGGATCTTGAAGTATCGCGTTGATCGTGAAATCGCGCCGGCGCGAGGCCTCGGCAATGCTCATCGACGGATCGCCTTCGATCACAAAAGCCTTGTGACCGCGTCCTGATTTACGTTCGCGGCGCGGGATTGAAACATCCAGGTGTTGGCCCAACTTGTAAACTGTGAACGCCTCACCGACGACGTTCACAGGACCAAACTGGTCCAATATTTCTCGCAAGCGTTGAGGATCCAGCTGATAAACTTCCAGGTCCCAATCTTTCGGCTGGTGGCCCATCAGCATGTCGCGCACACAACCGCCGACGAGCAGCGCGCGGCCACCAGCATCGTGAATGGCCCGCGCGAGTGAGAGAACCTTTTGCGGTAGCTCAATCATGGCGAGAAATTCACGCAAAGGCGCAAAGACGCAAAGTTAAGTCGAGCTTTGCGCACTCTCTTTGCGTCTTTGCGCCTTTGCGTGAAACTATTCTTTCTCTTCAGGCGACTCGACCAGCACCTGCACACCGCGAGTCGAAGGCAAGCAACTGATCACCTGCGCGCGATCGATTCGCGTCATGTCACTTCCCGCCGCGTGCCAGAGCTTGATCCAAAATGTTCGCGTCGCACCGTGAACCGCGAAAGTCGATCCATCCATCATCACCGGCACCGGCTCTGCAACCGTTCCCGCCCGGAGCACTTCGAGCAACTCCGGAATGAACGGCTTGAATTTGTCGAACTGGGCCAACACGGCGCCATCGTCGATCTCCGCCGGCGGCAGTTCAACCGGTTCGTCCGACTCGAGCAAGAGCCGAGTCTCAGTTTGCTGATTGCGCTTCTTAACGACCGGCATAACTCAAACAGGCTCCGGATTCGGACACGGTTTCAAACGCTTCTGTAAATGTTCGGCAAGATCCGAAACCTTCACTCGTTCCTGCTCCCACGTGTCGCGATCGCGGACCGTGACTGCTTCATCTTCAAGCGACTGATGATCGACGGTGATGCACATCGGCGTACCAATCTCATCCTGCCGCGCGTAAAGTTTACCGATACCGCCGGTGTCGTCGTAAACAGCGCGCAGCACTGGTTGCAGCGATCGTTTGATCGCCTTTGCCATGCCGACAATCTCCGGCTTGTTCTTCGCCAGCGGCAGAATCGCAGCTTTGATCGGCGCGAGCTGCGGGCTCAATTTCAAGATAACGCGCGTCTCACCTTTATCGTTTGTTCGCTCCGAATAAGCATCCATCAAAACGGCGAGCACGGTGCGATTAACGCCCGCCGCCGGTTCGATCACGTGCGGATAAAACCGCTGCTTCGTCGCTTCATCGAAGTACGATAGATCTGTGGTCGAGTCGGGATTGATACGATTGCCTTCTTCGTCGGTAGGCTTGCTCGAATGCGAACGCAGATCGAAGTCGGTGCGATAAGCGATGCCCATCAACTCTTCCCACTGCCGCTCTTCCTCAGTGCGTTCCGGGAAGTAGCGATACATGATGTCAACTGTGCGCTTCGAATAGTGCGCGAGTTCTTCCTTCGGCACCTCATGAAGTTGCAGGTTGGCGGCATCGATGCCCAGGCCTTTGAACCATTCCATGTAAAGCTCAACCCACTCATCTACAAGCTTGAAATGGTCCGCATCAGGTCTGACGAAGTACTCCATCTCCATCTGCTCAAACTCGCGCGTGCGGAGAATGAAATTACCCGGCGTGATCTCATTACGAAACGACTTACCAACTTGCGCGATTCCAAATGGAATCTTCCGTCGCATGGTGGTCAGCACGTTGAGGAAGTTGACAAAGATTCCCTGCGCAGTTTCCGGACGCAGATAGGCGAGGGTGCTCGGATCAGTCTCATCGGCGGCGGCGCCAATCGTCGTCCGAAACATCATGTTGAAATAACGCTCTTCGGTGAGGTTGGTTGAACCGCATTCAGCACACTTCACCAGACCTGCGCGAAGTCGAGAATTGGCGTCGAACGCGACCAGTGGGCCACCGCCCTCAGGAAAATATCCTTCGAGCTTGTCGGCGCGCATGCGGCTTTTGCAGTCGCGGCAGTCAACGAGTGGATCGTGAAACGTCGCCTCATGACCAGAATACTGCCAGACAAGACGATTGAGAATAATCGACGAATCAATTCCTTCGATGTCGTCGCGCTCATAAACGAGCCAACGCCACCAGGACTGTTTGACGTTATTGCAGAGTTCTACGCCGAGTGGACCATAGTCCCATGCGCTGCCTAGGCCGCCGTAGATTTCGGAAGACGGAAAGACGAAGCCTCGCCGCTTGGCGAGAGAAACGATAGTGTCGATGTTTGGTGCAGGCACGAATACAGGATTAACAGAAACTTGTTAATCCTGCAATCATGTAAATCTTGTCGCTACTTGCTGGGCGTTTGAATATTGACGTCTATCTTTTGAGTTCCTCGATTACCAAACAGTCGTCCTCTAAAAACGAACAATGCCACCAGCACGATGATCACAAAAATCACCAGCACGGCGACAACTCCTACACTGCCGCTGCCTCCGCCTCCATTGTCGTCGGCCATAAGAATTCTCCCTATTGAAATGAGAACTAAACCGGAGGGGCTAATTAGAGGGGAAGGGGTCCTTAACTGTAAACGAATTTAGCCACGGATTGCACGGATAAAATCCGGATTTCAATCCGTGGCTAAAAATCTGTCCTACCGCGGACGAACTTCACCTGCTTGCACTGTCGGCGTGGGTCGTGGCGGTGTAGCGCCACTGGGGACTATCCAAAGCTCAACGCTGTCTTTTTCGCGGAATCCTCCATTGACGACTACAAGGCGCGAAGCGTCGATACCTCTTTGCGCAGTCAGATAATCGCGCGCGCGAGTCATCAGGCGTTCGACCTGGGCCAAGGGACTTGTGCGTCCGCCGTAAGCGATGATGTAAGCGCGCGTTGTTGGATCGTTCTGCAATTCGACCGCTAGATTGTCGAGGCGTGCTTTCTGATCGTCGAAGGCGCAATTGCTACATTCGTCGAATTCCTGTGCGACGATCGCTCGCTTCTCGAGTGGCGCGATCATCGAAACCGCTTGTGCTGTTTGCGCGCATGTCGGATCGGATGACCCGTCGTCAACCGTCAAAGTGACGATAACGCGCTGACTGCCAAGTCCGGTTGAGTCAACTGTAATGGTTGTTGAACCCGCGCCGCTGAGTATGCGCGCACTCGATGGACTGATCTTCCAGTTGTATTTCAAAGCACTGTTTCCCCTGTACGCGACGTCTGCGTTGTAAGTGATGATTTCGCCATCGGTGACTTGCTTGGGCGCAGAGACATTCACGGGAAACGGACATGGAGATTTCGGCAATGGCGGCAGCGGGCGATAGTTCACGACGACGCACTTGACGCGTCCAGCAGGCACTTCGATTTCGCGAGTCCAGGATTTACCGTTGGGGAGAGTGATCGCGATATTGTGCAGCCCGGGCTCGAGATCAAAAGCACGATATTCGGTGGTTGTTTCGCCGCGAGGTTTTCCGTCGATTGTAAGGAAAAGACCGCCTGGCGTAGTTAGAAGTTTGACGGTGCCGTATTTCGCTCTCTTATCTTTCGCGGAGACATTCGCACTCGGACTAACAGCGAAGACCAGCATCGCAAGCAGCGCCACAACGAAGAATTTGAAATTGCTGCGGATGAATCTGCGTAGCCACAACATCTTACTCTTCCTCCGCTTTAGTCTGCGCGAGTTTTGCCTTTGTGTAACGACGTCTCAAGCCTGCACCTGCGGCCAACAATCCCGTTCCAAATAGCAGCAGTGATGCTGGTTCGGGAGTGGGGGATGAATCGTTATCCGGTGGCGTCGGCGTTGGCGTTGAAATCGGAGTTTCGTTGCAATCCTCACACTCGTTTATGAAAGCGAGCGGAACAGCCGCGAGAAACAGGAATGACCACTTTGGAAAACCAGCGGCGGCAACCAGTAATTCGCCACAGTCACAGATCGTGCCTTCAACTTCGCCTTCTTCAATAACTTCCACGCCGAGTTTTTGCGGGTCTGAGCTAACAGTCGCATCCGAGAGAAGCGACTCTCCCTTTGCTCCGCCCTGTGGTCCAGCAGCGGATTCGCTACGTGGTCCACCCTGTTGCGTGCCGACTTTAGTTCCCGACGAAACGGGATCCTGTGACACGAGTGTGTTGATTCTAAGATCAGCAATGCCCTGAGAAGTCGTAAGCGTTTGGACCACCTGATTGCTTGTTATTGGTTCAGCCAGAACGGGCGCTGCTGTCAGAAGAAGAATGCAAAGCAGGGCGCATAGCGCGCGACCGATGTGCGGGCCATTGCGTCGGGAATTCATGCCGAAGAACTGAGCGGGGGTTAGGTTCATACACTTTGAACGATCTGGACTTTACGTTCTGATCGTCCAGTCGGGTCGTTTATTTAATCTTTATCCACTACAAAGACACTCTTAATAGTCCAAAAACTCCAGCCGCACGAATCGTTTTTATAGTCGCTGGAAGTTTGCCGGACTGAAGCGAGTGTCCTCACGGTAAAGCCAGACACATCGAGAATGCTACGTGTTGTGCAATTTCAGGGCCGCCTGAAAATGTACCGAAAATGCAAGAATTGAGGGTTTTGCGGCGGGATTTTGTCCAAGTCTTGGAAAGCAGTCTGAGAATTGGACGGATAAATTGGGCCACAAAAAGGCACAGATGGTCATGTGCCTCTTTGTGGCGAAAAGCTTTACTCGCCGTCGCTCTGGCTGGCGGCTTCGGCTTTGCGGTTCTCGTCGCGCAACACCGCTTTGCGCGAAAGCTTGATCTTGTTGCCTTCGCGGCCAATGCACTTGACGAGAATCTGCTGTCCTTCCTTCAACTCATCGCGCACGTCTTTCACGCGACGATCGGCTATCTCGGAGATGTGCAACAACCCGTCCGTTCCCGGAAAGATTTCCACAAACGCGCCGAAGTCGACTATTCGACTAACCGTGCCGAGATACGTCTGACCCACTTCGGCTTCGGCCGTCAGACCGCGAATACGATTGACTGCCGCGTCTGCTGCTTGACCATCCGCGGTTGCAATCGAAATCGTGCCATCGTCGGAGACATCGATCTTCGCTCCGGTTTCCTCCACCAACGAGCGAATCACTTTACCGCCTGGTCCAATGACGTCGCGGATCTTATCCGGGTTGATTCTGATTTGAATGATTCGTGGTGCGAGTGGCGAGATCTGTTCGCGCGGCGTAGCGAGTGTCTTTTCCATCACGCCGAGAATATAGAACCGGCCTTTCTTCGCCTGCTCGAGTGCTTCGGCCATGATCTGCGCGTTGATGCCTGCGATCTTGATGTCCATTTGCAACGCGGTGATGCCGTTGCGCGTACCCGCGACTTTGAAGTCCATGTCGCCGTAGTGATCTTCGGCGCCGGCGATGTCAGTCAAAATCGCATACTTGTTTCCTTCCATCACCAGACCCATCGCGACTCCGGCAACCGGTGCTTTCAACGGCACACCAGCGTCCATCATCGAGAGCGTTCCACCACAAACAGTCGCCATCGACGAAGAACCGTTTGACTCAGTGATGTCTGAAACAATGCGAATGGTGTAGGGAAAATCACTATCTTCCGGCAATACTGTTTCAAGTGCACGTCGCGCCAGCGCGCCGTGTCCAATCTCGCGCCGGCTCGAAGATCCGAAACGTCCGACTTCGCCGACCGAATACTGTGGGAAGTTGTAATGCAGCAGGAAACGCCGCTTGACTTCACCTTTTTCCAGATCGTCGATGAACTGCTCGTCTTCCTTGGTGCCGAGCGTTGTGGACACAAGCGCCTGCGTTTCACCACGCGTGAACAGCGCTGAACCGTGAACGCGCGGCAGCCAACCAACTTCGGCCGTGATTGCCCGGATCTCTGAAAAACGACGACCATCCGGGCGCCGGCGTTTGTTCAGAATGTCGTCGCGAAAGATAGTCTCTTTGAGGTGATCGAAAATCAGCTTCGCCATACTACGTTGTTCGGGCTGATCTTCTGGATACGACTCAGCAACTTCCTTCTTCAATGCATCAACCGCGGCATAGCTGGAACGTTTCTCCTGCGTCGTCGTGTCGAGCGCCGCACGGAGCCGTTCGGAATATGTGTCGGCGATCTGCGTCTTCATCTCCTCGTTCAAAGACTCAACTGCGACTTCTCGTTTTTGAATCTCGAGCGCTTTGTAGAGTTCCTTTTGCCAGCGACAGAGCCGGTTGATCTCTTTGTGCGCCAACATCAGCGCCTCAAGCATGATCTCTTCCGAAACTTCGTTCGCGCCGGCTTCGACCATCACGATCGCTTCTTCAGTTCCCGCCACAATCAAGTTCAAACGCGACTCGCGCACTTCGTCGTAAGTCGGATTAACGATGTAACGTCCTTCGATCAATCCGATACGCACGCCGGCAATCGGATTCAGAAAAGGAATGTCTGATAAATAAAGGGCGCAGGAAGCGCCGGTTATTGCAATGACATCTGGATTGTTGTCGGGATCGGCTGAGATGACGCTGGCGATTACTTGAGTCTCGTTCTTAAAACCTTCGGCAAAGAGCGGGCGACAAGGACGATCGATCAGACGGCTGGTCAAAATCTCTTTTTCATTGGGACGGCCTTCGCGCCGGAAATAATTGCCGGGGATACGTCCCGCGGCGTAGTTTGATTCACGGTATTCAACCGTGAGGGGGAAGAAATCAGCACCTTCTCGAGCGGTTGGAGCACTCACTGCCGCCACGAGCAACATAGTATCGCCGTAGCGGATGACGACCGATCCATCGGCCTGTTTCGCAAGGCGTCCCGTTTCGACGGTCAAGTCGCGCTCGCCGAGCCTGATTGATTCTTTGAGGTATTTCTTTTCTGCCATTTTCTGTTCTCCTAAATCCATCCACAGATTACGCAGATGCTTCACATAATCTGTGTAATCTGTGGATGAACGAATTCTGAGACCGCCAACGTGATGCGGGCGAAAGACCAAGGGTGCAACATGAAAAGGCGGCACGAGCCTCTTACCGTGAAGCTCATGCCGCCTTATTGCTCGCTCGAAGCTTGGGCCGTACACGTCTGCTTGTTTCCAGTCAATCGCCGTCACGTTCGGCACTGCCACAAGCTCTTCGATAGACGTGGGCTTTAATTAATCAGAGATCGAAGTTCTCTCTATAAACTTACGTTTTGACGTCAATTACCGCCGCAGACCCAGACGATTAACTACCTCATGGTAGCGTTCGATATCTGTGCGCTTCAAATAATCCAACAAACTCCTACGCTGCGAGACCATTTTCAGCAGGCCGCGCCGCGAGTGATTGTCTTTCTTGTGGGTCTTGAAATGCTCTGTGAGGTCGTTAATTCGCTTGCTCAACAGTGCAACCTGAACCTGGGGTGAACCTGTGTCTGTTTCGTGGGTCCGGAAGTCAGTGACTATCTGTTCCTTCGTATTTTTCGCTAACGCCACTTGCGTGAATGGTCCTCCTCGACCGCAGTAACTCCGCTAAAAGCGGTAACCGCTAAACTTAAAAAGCATGCTCAATTTAACATGCGCCACGAAATTGCACAAATATGGCAAAACATTCAGCCACAAAAAGGCACATATATTTGTGCTTCTTTGTGGGAAATTGGGTGTACTATCGCGGCCGATGCATCAACCCAGAATTGTGATCCTCGGAGGTGGCTTTGGCGGGCTGTTTACGGCCCTTGACCTCGCCGGCTCCGGCGAAGTAACGCTCGTCAGCGACGAAGACCATTTCCTGTTTACGCCCATGCTTTACGAGTACCTGAGCGGCGAGGTCGAAGCATGGCACATCGCGCCCAAATACAACGAATTGCTCGAGGAAAACGTGCGATTCGTTCGCGGCCGGATCGCTGGAATCGACTTGGCCGCGCAGTCGGTTTCGCTCGAGAGTTCCAAAGAAACACTGAATTACGACGTTTTGGTCCTCGCGCTCGGCGGCGTGAGCAATTACGTTGGCGTTGAGGGCGCGGAAGAGCATTCGTTGCCGTTCCGTAAGCTCGCCGACGCGGACAATCTGCGGCAGCGAATGGTCGCGGCGCTCGATCGAATCGCGCCTGATTTAGCTCCGCAGGACATGCGACGCGAACTGACGTTTGCGGTCGTCGGGGCCGGCGCCAGTGGCTGTGAACTCTCGACCAAGATGGCTGACCTGCTCTACGACGCGTTCAAGCGCCGCGCACTTCGCGGCGAACCGCGAATATTGGTCATCGAAATGGGCGACAAAGTCGTGCCGGGAATGGGCGACCAGATCCGTGAATTTGTCGAAGACGCGTTGCACAAATCGCGTGTTCAAGTGCATACGCAAACGCGCGTCGTTAAGGTTAGCAGCGACGAAATCACGTTTGAGCATCAAGGCCGGCAGGAGAATCTGAAAACTGCGGGGATCGTGTGGACCGGTGGCGTGAAAATGAGTCCACTGATCGAGCATCTCGACGTGGAAAAGAACCGGCGCGGCCTGCTGATGGTCAAACCCACCTTGCAACTATCGCAGCACCTCAACATTTTTGCGCTCGGCGATATCGCTTTCTATCCCGACGCGACGCCCACACTCGCAGGAACCGCTCAACTGGCGTTTCAGCAGGCAAGTCTCGCTGCTCGCAACATCAAGGCGTTCAATGAAGGAAAAGAACTTCACACGAAGCACTTCGAAGAACTCGGCGAAGCAATGAGCCTCGGAACTGAACGTGCGGCGGTCTTGACTGGCGGCAAAGCCTTTGGCGGAGCCTTGGCGCGTCAGGCGCGTTTTGCTTTGTACACGTCTCGATTACCTACCTGGCATCATCGGCTTCGCGTCGGCGCGAGCTGGTTTTTCGGTGGCACCGCACCCCGTCCTCTTCTTCCCCTTGGTTTGGAACGTTAAATGCTTGTTTCATGCAAAGGCTCAAAGCTTTTCCGCCTTTGCGTGAAGAAATTTCCAGGGGGAAACAATGTTTTTGCGTCGCCATCTCTTGCCTATTGCCTTTCTCGCGTGTTTGTTCAGCGGTTGCACTAGTACGCCCGTTAACTCAAACACTGCCAGCGTGCCGCCGGCCGCGTCACCGTCTGGTTCGCCATCAGCAACGCCTGCGCTGGCTAAAACTGATACGGCTTCGTTGCAGATAACGTTGCCGTTGCTCGATGCCTTGTTGAGCGATGAAAAGTTCGTCGATCAGTTGAAGACGAAACTGAAACTGTCCGACGACAAGATCGATGCACTCAAGCGCGTCTCGTCGGCTGAAATCGCGCGGCTGCGAGAGACCAACGCAGAAGAAGAGACTGATGGCGAGTCAGGAAATCCCCGCGCGCGCGCTGAAGAACAGATCCGGTCAGTCGTCGGCGAGGAGAAAGCACGAGAACTGACCTCGCTCGCAAATGATTATTGGTCCAGAGGCGGCGAACCTGGTGAAGCCGGCGCTCAGATGCTGCGTGGACCAAACGCAGTACCGACCGACACGCGAGTTGTAGTAAATATTCCCGCATTTCGTATGGACCTCTTTCAGGACGGCACATTGACCAAGTCGTACAAGATCGGCATTGGCTATCCTGAATTCCCGCTGCCGTTCGGTCTGCGCAAAGCGCAAACGATTATCTTCAATCCGGCATGGACTCCACCTGATTCACCGTGGGTGGCCAAAATGAAAAATGCGGTTCCCGGTCAGACGATTTTGCCGGGCGACAAAGACAATCCGCTTGGTCCAATAAAGATACCAATTGGTTTGCCTTCGCTCATCCACGGTGGCAAGTCGCCCGCGAAGATCGGAAAGTTTGCTTCACATGGCTGTGTTGGTTTGACGACTCCTCAGGTGAAAGACTTCGCCGTGCTACTGAGCAAAGCTTCGGGCACGGAACTTACCGATTCAGCGATCGCCTCCTATCTACAGGACAAGGAGCAAACGAAGAGCGTAAAGCTGAAACAGCCAGTGCCGGTTGAATTGCGCTACGAAACGATCGTGCTTGAGGACGGAAAGCTGCACATCTACAAAGACGTCTACGCGCAGGATACGAATACGGAAGAGAACCTGCGGCGCGTGCTGGAGGCGCAGGGAATCAGGTTCGAAGACCTTTCAGAGCAACAACGGACTGAGGCGTTGAATGCGCTGAATGCGATGTCGGCCCATCCGCAGGCCACTCCTTCGCCATCGGTATCACCGGAAGCTTCGCCCAGCAAAAAAGCGAAGAAGAAACCCGCGAAGCCACAGACTGAGACCGTGGTCGATATCAGCAATCTGAATAAAAAGGGCTACCCGGCGCCAGTGGATTTGGATGAAGGCCGCAGTAGATGACGCGGATGAAAACGGATTACGTTGTGAAGGCGCTACAATCTGTTATATCCGTATTAAACTGTTCAATCGGCGGCCCGCCTTCGCCGTAGTACGGTCGACCCGATAGGATCGCTTCAAAGTATTCCTCGATGCGATCGAGCACTTCCTCGACTGTGTGAGAGTGGTAGATTGAGGTTCGAAACAACGCGCCGCCCTGGAGACCTCGAGTAAATTGCCCCGCCAACTGCTTCATGCGATTGATTGCCGGCGTCTCAGGCATGTCTTCGCGCAGCATATCGAAATATTCGTGCAGGATGGCGCGTTTGTCAGCCAGTGTCGGCTCAAAGACCGGACGGCCGTGCATCGCATCTTCGATCTGACGAAAGATCCACGGATTCGCCATCGCGCCACGACCAATCAAAACTCCATCACAACCAGTTTCGCGAAACTTCGCAAACGCGCCTTCGATCGTCGTGACATCACCACTGCCCGACACAGGCACACTCACCACTTCCTTGATCTGCCGCACAAGATCCCAGTTTGCCAGACCACGATAGCCTTGTTCTTTCGTGCGGCCATGCAACGCGATGTGTTCGACACCGCAGTCTTCCGCCAGTTTCGCCGTCTCCACTGCGTTGATGGTGTGATCGTAAAAACCCGCGCGGATCTTAATCGTCAGCGGAATCGTGATCGTTTTTTTGATGGCCTTGAGAATATCGGAGAGCCGGTTGTGGTCCTTCAGTAGGCCCGATCCACCGCCATGTTTCACGACTTTCGGCGCTGGGCAGCCGCAATTAATGTCGAGAATATCGGCGCCCACTTCCTGGGCCATTTCCGCCGCCATGCACATGCGTTCCGGCTGGCCGCCGAAGATCTGAACTGCGAAAGGTCGTTCGTCTTCGTAGAAACGCATTTGGCGTTTTGACTTCGGGTTGTTTCGTGTCAGGCCTTCGACCGAGATGAACTCTGAGACGGATAGACCAACGCCACCGCGCCGCTTCAGCAAACGTCGAAACGAGACGTCGGTCACGCCTGCCATTGGTGAGAGGACCAATGGCGGGTTGATCTCAATGTTGCGGATCTTGAACAACGGGATCATTTTAGCCGCGGATTACACGGATGAAGACGGATTAAGGCTTCTTGGGTTTCTTGTTGTCCTTTTTCTCTTCGGTCTTGGCGGCGACGGGTGAAGCGATCTTCAACAGTGGATCAACGCCCGCGCGATAAGCATCAGTCACTTTAATGAACGCTTCGTTTCGCAAACTCTGTAGATACGTCTCGCGTTCTTTCGGCTGCTGTTCCATCAGCATTGCCTCACGAACTCGATTGTCATTGAATGTTGGCGTCGTGCCCGCCGGTGTTCGTTCATCAACACGCAAAATCTGGTAACCATCGCTGACCTTAATAGGCTCAGTCACGCCGCCGGTCTTTACGTCTTTCAACGAAGCAACCAAATCTTCACGCAGACTCGGAACCTCAAACTCACCGACATAACCCTTGTCCTGCGGCGCAGTCCGTTGATTGTTCTTTTCACGCTCGGAATTGGCTGCGGCCAGCGCGCCGAAATCGGCGCCGGCTCGAATCTGATTAACCAACTCCACAGCCCTGGCCTTCACACTCGCGTCGTCTTTACCCGTGGACGACAGATAGATCTCTGATAGCTTGATGCTCTCAGGTTTACGAAACTTGTCGAGATGCGTGTCATAGTATTTTTTGACTTCGTCAGTCGAGAAACCGAGATAGACGCGCCGGTCGACTTCCTGTTGAAGGACTGCCTGCTTCATCATCTCCGTGCGCATCGTGCTACGCACCTCTTCGGGCTTGAGGCCGTTCTGTAACATTGCCTGATTGAGTTTCTCAATCGAATTGATGCCCTGCTCCTGCGCGATCTGCAACATGCGCCGGTTCACTTCGGCTTCGATGTCGTTCGCCAGATCGAGTTCTTTGCCCTTTTGCAGCAACAACTTTTCATTGATCAGCGTGGCGATCAGTTCCGCCTGACGTTTATTGACTTCGTCGGTCGCCTGCTGCTCGGTCATTCCACTCTGTTTCAACGCCTCGATACGTTCTTTCGTCTCGCGCTTCAACATTGAGAGGGTGATGACGTCGTCGTTGACTTGTGCGATGACTTCGTCGACGACCTGCATCTCACCTTCCTGGGCGAAGGCACTGCCGGCACCGAGCATAAAAATTACGAGTGCTACAAAAGCAGCTAAATATTTGAACTTCACAATAAGACTCCTATGGTTTTTATCCAGATTACGCAGATTGACTATTAGAATCTGCGTAATCTGCGGATGGCTTTGCGGATTTTAATCGCTAGCGCGAAGCTGGAGCAACACGTCACGAGCTACATCGAGGACGTTGTCCTGCTCCTCCTCAGTCAAAACGAGCCGCAAAACGCCTGCGGGCGTGAACACGGCTCCTTCGTGTCTCCTCACAAAATCGCCCAGTTTTTCAGGCGAAATTCGCGCTTTTTCACTAAATTTGAACGCTATTCCATCCGGTGTTTTGTCGATTGAGACGATGCCCAACTCTTCCGCCAGCCGGCGCAAACGTGCATACGCAAACAGCCGATCAACTGACGGTGGAATGCGCCCGTAACGGTCCTCAGTCTCCGTGCGAATGCTTGACAACGTGGTCTCGTCACGCGCTGAGGAAACTCGCTTGTAAGTTCTCAGCCGCTGTCCCATGTCGGAAACGTAATCGTCCGGAATGGCGACGTCGACGCCGAGATTCAGAGTGACACTGGTCTCATCTTCGACCTGTTCGCCACGCAGCTCAGCAACTGTCCGTTCGAGCATCTGTGTGTAAAGATCGAATCCGAGTGCTTCCATGTGGCCTGATTGCTCGCCGCCAAGCAGGTTACCCGCGCCACGCAGCTCAAGATCGAGGGCCGCAATGCGAAAGCCGGCTCCCAAATCAGAAAACTCACGAATGGCTGCTAAACGTCGGCGGGCAATCGGCGAAAGCTCCTGTTCGCTCGGTATCAGCAGGTAGGCGTAAGCCCTGCGGCTCGAGCGCCCGACACGCCCGCGTAATTGATAAAGCTGAGAAAGACCGTAGTGATCGGCGCGATTTATGATGATGGTGTTTGCGCGGGGGATGTCTATGCCGTTCTCGATAATGGTGGTCGCAACCAGAACATCATATTTGTAATCGATGAAGTCGAGCATCACTCGCTCCATCTCTTTCTCGTTCATTTGGCCGTGCCCGACAGCCAAACGCGCCTGCGGCACCAGCCGTTTTACCAGCGCGGCGATCGTTTCGATCGTTTCCACGCGATTGTGAATGAAGAACACCTGACCGCCGCGAGAGAGTTCGAGATCTATCGCCGACTTGATCACACTCTCCGAAAACTGCACGACTTGAGTCTGGATCGCGAGTCGATCGCGCGGCGGAGTCTCAATTAACGACATGTCGCGCATGCCGCTGAGCGACATGTTGAGCGTGCGTGGAATCGGCGTCGCCGATAGCGTCAACACATCTACGCGCTTCTTCAAGTGTTTTAATCGTTCTTTGTGCGCGACGCCGAAACGTTGCTCTTCGTCGACGACTACCAATCCGAGATCTTTGAAGGTTACGTCTTTCGAAAGGATCCGGTGCGTGCCGATGATCACGTCGATCTCACCCGACTCGATCTTCTTCACTACCTCTTTCTGTTCTTTCGTGGAGCGAAAGCGCGACAACAGCTCGACCTTTACCGGAAAAGGAGCGAAACGACTGCGGAACGTGTCGTAGTGTTGATAAGCCAACACTGTAGTCGGCGTGAGGATCGCCGCCTGCTTTCCTTCCATCACAGCTTTAAATGCGGCGCGCATCGCGACTTCCGTTTTTCCGTAGCCCACGTCACCGCACAACAGACGGTCCATCGGCACGGGCTCTTCCATATCCTCCTTCACGTCTTCAATTGCTGTTTCCTGATCGGGCGTGAGCACAAATGGAAACCCATCTTCAAACTCCTGTTGCCAGGGTGTGTCAGCGGCAAAGGCGAAACCGCCAACGAGTTTTCGCTCAGCGTAAAGACGCAATAGCTCGTCAGCCATGTCGCGCATCGCGCGTTTTGCTTTGGCCTTGGTCTTCTGCCAGCCGAGACCGCCGAGTCGATCCAGTTGCGGCGCATGACCTTCAGCGCTCGAATAGCGCTGCACGAGGTCGAGACGTTCGACAGGCACGTAGAGCTTCGCTTCATCGGCGTAATAAAGCAGCATGAACTCGCCCGTACGTGGTCCAAGGTCGAGTGTCTGCAAACCGCCGAAACGTGCAATGCCGTGATCGATATGGACGACGTAATCGTCGGGCTTGAGATCGCGAAAGTCAGAAAGGAAAGCGGCCGCTTTCGATTTGCGTCGTCGCTTTTCGCCGCGTTGTGTGATTTCAGCGCCGGTGGGCCGACGCTCGGCTGCGTCAATAGCTTCGTCAAAGATATCTGTCTCGACGTGTACGACCAATCGTGCTTGCGGCAGCTCAAAACCACCGCTCAGATGACCGACTGTCACCACCACCGGACGAAAGCTGGCTGCTTCGGAGGTTTCAGTGGTAAACGCCAGGCGCGTTTCGATCTTGTATTCGTTGAGGATCTCGACGATTCGCTCAGCCACGCCGAGACTCGGCATCACGAAGAGAGTGGTCCTCGCTTCTTCGTTTGCACGAGTTACTTCGGCTGCGAGATCTGCAATGCGTCCGTGATAACGCAACGTCGACTGCGATTGCCATTCGATCTCCAGCGCTGATTCCACGGCTGGAAAAAGAAACACAGGCTGGCGCGTAACTCGCTCGCGACCAAGTTGGACCTTTGGTGCTTCAGCTTCCAAAGCCAGGTTCAGATCAGTTTCCGCGGCGACACGACCGAGAGTGCGCAGCTCGATGCGCTGGCGCGCGGGAATAAATTGTCGCAACTCTTCGGCAGTGAGAAACAGTTCGTCCGGTGTAAGCGCGATGTCGTCAGCCTGATCGATCTCACGATAACGCTCTGACAAACGTTCGTAGAACTCGCTCAGATACGACTCAATGCCCGCTGGCTCGTCGATAACCAACACGGCGTCACGAAGGTGATCGAAAACAGTCGCCGCGCAGTCCATCGAGATCGGAATCAGCCACTCCCAACCGGCAAATGCCTCGCCTTCATCCGCAAAGGCGGTTCGATC
This sequence comes from Pyrinomonadaceae bacterium, assembly GCA_035248565.1. Classification (GTDB taxonomy): domain Bacteria; phylum Acidobacteriota; class Blastocatellia; order Pyrinomonadales; family Pyrinomonadaceae; genus PSRF01. The sequence continues at coordinate 38,311 of DATFHH010000105.1, forward strand.
GCGCAGCGAGCGCGCGTAACGATCGTCAGACCAACGCTCGCGCGCAGCCTCGCTCCATATTTGAAAATCAATCGGCGTGGCGATGAACTCGCGCATCGGCGGCACTTCCACTGCTTGTAGTTGGCGCGTTGAGAGTTGATTTTCCGGATCGAATTCGCGTAGCGAATCGATGGTGTCGCCGAAGAATTCGAGCCGCACGGGCGCTTCTCTCCCGGGCGGCCAAATATCAAGAATGCCTCCGCGCATGGAAAACTCGCCGACTGCGCCGACAGGATCTTCGCGGACGTAACCGGTGGCCATCAGTTTTTCGACCAGATCTGCGGGAGAGTGATCTTCATCGCGGCGCAGTACCGAGCCGGCTTTTGCGATCGCGGCCGGTGTGATGGTTTTGCGCGCCAGTGCGCGTGCGGTTAGTAAAACGAAGCTCGGCGATCGTTGCTGTAGGTGCCAGAGCGCGAGAGCGCGGCGTTCGAGTGTTTGCGCGTGAGGAGAGACGCCCGCATACGGATCGGTTTCGGAGGCTGGCAGAACGAGAACGTCTTCGTCGGAGGTCTGTTGGCCCGATAGCGCGGAAGACCAGAATTGCAGGTCGCGTTCCCATGGTTCGAGGTCGCGCGTGGTTTGCGAGACGACGGCGAATGTTCTGCCGCTGTCGCGCTGCAAAGCCGCTACAGCGAGCGCACGCGCGGCGCCGGCAACCAGACCACTGATCGAGATCACACGAGCATTGGCCCGCAACTCGGCGAGGAGCTTTTGATACTCTCGCGTCTCAGTAATCTGTTCCAGTTGAATCATTTTTGGCCGCGGATTACACGGATTTGACTGATTAGCGCAGTCGTTGAGGCGCCATCGACGAATGGTAACGAGATCACTTTGCCGCCCGCGGCTTCGACCTCTTCGCGTCCGTGGATTTGGTCGAGCTGATAGTCGCCACCTTTGACCAGCACATCCGGCAACAGTTTCGCGATCAAATTACGCGGCGAAACGTCGTCGAAGATCGTCACGTAATCGACGCTGCGCAGGGCCGCAACTATCTCCGCCCGCTCCGCTTGATCGAAGATCGGGCGATCCGGACCCTTCAATTCACGCACAGTTCGATCGCTATTTATCGCTACGACGAGAGCGTCGCCAAGCGACCGCGCCTGAGCCAGATAACGCACGTGTCCGACGTGTAAGAGATCGAAAACTCCGTTTGTAAACACCAGTCGTGTGCTTGCGGAACGCAGACGCTCGCGCTCTCCGAGCATCTGTTCCACGCTCAGAATCTTCTCAATCATTGATCCAAGATTACAGGATTCACAGGATCAACAAGAAATCATCCTGTATAATCAGTCTTTTTATGTCGATACCATTCATCGAAGAAAACGATCAAACAATCGCGCGGCGCGAACATCTCGAAGCGCTGCGCCAGCTCGTCGGTAACGTCTACCCAAACAAGTTCGAACGCAGCCGGCTTGTCGAGCGAGATAAAGAGGACACGATCACGTCCGTGGTCGAAAAATTTCGCGGCTTTGAGCCAAAGCCGGTCACAGACGGACGTCCATCAACGGAGGAACTCGATCTCGCCAACGAGCAGTTGAATTCATTCATCGCGCGTATTGCTGGACGCATCGCTTCACCTCCGCGAGTGATGGGCAAAGCCGCGTTCGTGCATCTGTCTGACGGCGTTTCTCGACTGCAAATCTACATTCGCCGCGGCGACGTTGTCGGAATTCACAATGATGCGGGCGGTGGAGAGGTCGATGGTTGGGCCATTTTTCAATTGTTGGACCACGGCGACTTCATCGGCGTCGAGGGCTATCTCTTCGTCACCCGAACCGGCGAACTTTCGGTGCACGTACAGAAGCTTCAGTTTCTCTCGAAAGCCCTGCTGCCGTTGCCCGACAAAATGCATGGCATTCACGATCCGGAGATTCGTCAGCGGCAACGCTACGCTGATCTGATCGCGGGCAGTCTAAAACTCGAGCAGGGCGACGCGCTCACGCCTCGCGAGGTCTTCGAGCGACGTGCCGCGGCCGTGCGAGAGATGCGGCGCATTCTCGAAGACCACGGCTACATCGAAGTCGAGACACCGATGCTGACGCCGCTGGCAACGGGCGCTGCTGCACGTCCGTTCAAGACACATCACAACGCACTCGACATCGACCTTTACGCGCGCATCGCACCGGAGCTGTATTTGAAACGGCTGCTGGTCGGCGGTTTCGAGAAGATCTACGAGCTTAACCGGAACTTTCGCAACGAAGGTCTATCCAGCCGTCACAATCCCGAGTTCACCATGCTGGAGTTTTACTGGGCTTACGCGGATGTGAACGCGATGATGGACTTTTGCGAACAGATGTTGCGCGCAGTTGTGTTCACGGTGTTGGGCCATACGCACGTGAAGTTTGGCGATTACAGCCTCGATTTTGGTGAACCATTCAGGCGCGTGGGCATGAGGGAGAGTTTGTCGGGGTTGGTCCAACCTGATGAGATCACAAACGACAAAGTGATTGAGCTTTTCGAGCAGCACGTCGAGCAGGGACTGATCCAACCGACGTTCATCACGAATTTTCCGAAACCAATCTCGCCGCTCTCGAAGGCTTCGCCAACGGATGCGAGCGTGGCGGAACGTTTCGAGCTGTATATCGTCGGTATGGAGATCGCGAATGGCTTCTCTGAGTTGAACGATCCCGCCGAGCAATACGAACGCTTTCGCGAACAGGTGAAGCAACGCGAAAGCGGCGACGAAGAGGCGATGTTGATGGATGAAGATTACATTCGCGCGCTCTCGTATGGCATGCCACCCGCCGCGGGAATCGGCATCGGCATAGATCGCCTCGTGATGCTACTGACGAACCGTTCCTCAATCCGCGACGTAATTCTGTTTCCACACATGCGCCCTGAAAAATAGCCACAAAGAGGCACAGATAATCTGCGTAATCTGTGGATGGCTTTGTGTACAACTCACTTTTGTGCAGCTTTGGTGCGCAGTTCGGCAATTCGCTCGTCGCACCAGACGGGCTTCTGTCCCTGTGCCTGCATCAGTTTGAGATACTGTTCCATCGCGTCGAGCGCGCCTTTGAAATCGCCGAGCTTCTCACGCACGCGACTCAGGTCCAGCAGAAACTGCGGATTGGTGGGCTGATAGGTGTTCGCCGCTTGTGAAAACGCAGCTTCAGCAAGTTTTAACTCACCCTTCGACTCATAAAGTCGGCCTAAGTGGAAATAACTGATCGGATAACGAGCGCCATCGCGTTGTGAAACCTGGAGTAGATTCGTCAGTGCTTCATCATTCCGCTTGAGACTGATCAATGCAAAGCTCAGCTCAAGATTCGCAGGCGCAAAGTAACCGCCCTCGCGCTTCAACACGCGACGATAGTTTTCGACGGCTTCGAGTACCTTTCCGCGCTCCGAAGCATTGCGCGCATGTTGCAGCAGATCAAAGCTCGTTTCATCGAGACTAAAAGGCATCTCAGCGGAAGGCGGAACCGCAGCAGGCACTGACTTCTTCGGTTCTGCGTTGCGAGGAGCTTTTGCAGATGGCGCCTTAACAACTATTCGATCTTCGTTTCCAACGCCCGCCAGCGCCTGCGCCGCCGCGTCATGTCGCGGATCGACAGCCAACGCTCTACGCCACTCGCGTATAGCGAGATCCTTCTGACCACGAGCAGCGTAAACGCGGCCGAGGTTATAGCTTGCTTCGGCGTAGCGGAAAGTCTCGAGCTTCAATGCGGACAAAAGTGCGTCTTGAGCTTCGTCCCATCGACCGGCGCGGAGCAGTACGACCCCCAGGTTGTTGTACGCACGAGAATATTGACCCTTGCGCTGATCGATCGCGCTGCGATAAGCGGTAATAGCAGCGTCCGAGTCGCCGAGCCGCGCGAAGAAGTTTCCGAGATTATAAAAACCGATCGGGTCGAAATCGCTGGAGCCGGCAATCTCTTGCAGCTCGGCAACTGCCTCGGATTTCTGACCTTCCGTCAACAGCAGATCCGCGAGTTTAAGTCTTAGACGATTCCGTTCCGGTGCGGTGGAGGCGCCTTGGATTTGCTCGCGCAAACTCGCAATTGGATCTGGAGTTTGCGTTTGCGCGGAAACGCTTAACGAGAGAAGCAAGAGGAGAAATACTTTCTTCATAACTTTTTTTAGCCGCGGATTTACGCTGAACTGTCGTTACGCAGATAAGCCACGATCGTGCCGCCGAAGCCGACAGCCCAACCGTGATTCTTGTCGGTGAAGAAGACGCGTTCCAATGGATGCTCGGTGTTACTGCGTTCAGTGGTCCAATGTTCGCCGCCGTCGGTTGTGTGAATGACTGTCCCTTCGGCGCCAACAGCCCAGCCTTCGCGAGCGTCCAAAAACTTTACGTCAAATAGATCGACATTAACTGTCGAGTCTTGTCGTTGCCATGTTCGGCCACCGTTGATTGTCTGATAGACGCTGCCGCCACTTCCGGCGGCCCATCCATTTCGATTATCGATGAACGATGTTGCCGTGAAGCGAACTGATTTTTCGACTTGCGGTAACGCCGATTGATACCATGTCTCTCCGCCGTCCGATGTTTGTATGATCGTGGCGCCTGCACCGACCAGCCAACCGCGATCGTCGTCGACAAAAGTTCCGCCGAGCAGTAAACGGCGCGCCGGCGACTGTAACTTGGTCCACGTCTCACCGGAGTCTTGCGTGCTATAGATCAAGCCTGCTTCACCGAACGTCCAGCCGCGACCATTGCGAGTGAAGAGGGCACGAACGAGAGCAACGTCAACATCAATATCCTTGATCTCGATGCGTTTCCAGTGTTCACCACCGTCAGTGGTCTTCATCAAGTAGGCTCGGGGTTGCTCTTTCGTCTTGAGTTCATAAGCATTCACTTCGCAGACGAGCCAACCGTTTTGTTCGTCAACAAAAAAGACATCGCGCACCACGTCCTGGGTCGAGGCAAGACGCTGTTGCCAGGTGTTTCCACCATCCAGCGTGCGCAGGAGAGTGCCTTTACTGCCGGCGGCCCAACCTCGATTGTGATCGAGAAAGAAGGCTGAATGTAGCCACGCCATTGTTCCACTTCGCTGCTTGGCCCAACCGGCAGTTTGCGCGAAGACCGGCGTGGTAAGCAGCAGGAGAAGCAATAATGAAGCAGTTTTGGAGGTAGTGGTCATCCTAAAACCATCCACAGATTACGCAGATTTTCTGTGTAATCTGCGTAATCTGCGGATTGATCAATACGGGGTAGGCAAACCAAAGATCCGCCCGAAACTGAGTACTGACGTGAAACTAAGAAGTTCTCTCACGCGCTTTAGTTTATTTCCCGGCACCACGATCTGATCGCCCGGCACAAGAAACGTCGTGTCCGGAGTTTTACCTTTATAAATCGCTGACAGATTCACGGGAATCTGGGCAAGCATGCCGTCTGACTGGCGCCGCAACACGACCACCTTGCCTTTGTCGCCGGTGGTCAACACGCCGCCCGCTTCGGCGATAGCTTCGGTGACAGTCATGCGGTGGTTCATCAAACGAATTCCGGGTTGGCCTACGTCGCCGATAACGCTGTAACGATAGGACGCTGCCTTATCGAGCGAGACAGTAACCTGCGGCTCGATGATGTACTCGTTGTACTTCTTCGTGATGATCTCGGCTACTTGTTCGACAGTCTTGCCGTTGACGAAAACTCCGCCAGGGATCAGTGAAAGCGAAACGCGACCGCTTGGTGGTATGGTGATCCCTGAACGCGAATATCGAGGCTGATTGAAAACGTCCACTGAAATCACGTCTTCCGGGCCAAGCCGGTAAGTATTGAAGAAGTTGTTGTAGTACGGAGTGATGGCCGCTTGTTCAGAAAGCTGTTCCTGGCGGTTGGCCTGCATGTCATCGGATACATCCGAAGGCGTACGCGAGGTGTCGTCTGGTTCGAGCCTGTCACCCACAACCGGCTTTTTGTCTTTATTATCGCCGCTGGTCGTGGTCCGAGGTCGGGCCTTCTGCGGATCCGTCTGCGAGTCCGGCTTCGATTGTGCGGCACCCCCGATGCTCAGCGCTAACAGCATCACGATTACAAGCGCCATTCGTTTATTGTTTCTCATGTCAACCTCCAACCCTGACTATCACTGGGCTCCGCGCCCAAACAAAATGATCTTGATCGTCTCAAAGATAATGACGGCATCCAGGATCAAACCCTGGTTCTTGATGTAGAAGAGATCGTATTGAAGCTTCTGCCGCGCGTCTTCCATCGAGGCGCCGTATGGATACTTGATCTGCGCCCAGCCTGTCAGACCTGGCGCAATCAGATGTCGCTGTTCGTAATACGGAATCTCTTCAGCCAGTTTGGCCACGAAATGCGGGCGTTCCGGCCGTGGGCCAACAAAGCTCATCTCGCCTTTCAAAATATTCCAGAACTGTGGAATCTCGTCGATTCGAACCTTGCGTATGATGCGGCCAACGCGGGTCGTGCGACTGTCTTTCTTGCTGGCCCACACGGGTCCATCCTGTTCGGCGTCAACTTTCATCGAGCGAAACTTTGTCAACGTGAAAGGGCGACCGTTTTTACCCACGCGTTCCTGTTTGTAAAAAACGGGGCCACGCGAATCGAGCTTGATCAGAATGGCCGTAATGACGACGATGGGAAGCGAAAAAATCGCGCCAATGAGCGCCACCATCCAATGCACCACGCTGCGCAACAGTTCGGCGACCTTCGCCTGCCGTCCTCGACCGGTGAAGATCAGCCACGATGGCCGCAACATCCCCAACGAAACCTGACCTGTGACCCGTTCATAAAACGAAGCACCTTCTTCGATCGTCACCTGACCAGCCAAACTCAGTTGCAGTAACTTGTCTGTCGGAAACTGGCCGCGACGCTCACCCATCGCAACCACGATCCGATCGATGTTTTCACGTTTGACGATATTGTCGAGTTCCTCAGTCATGCCGATCACGCGCGGATTGATCAGGCTCTTGCCGAGCAGATGCGCATCAGTGCCGACAAAACCGACGATGCGATAGCCGGCATCCGGACGGTCCAAGACTTGACGCGCCAGTTCGACTGCGCTGTCACCGGAGCCGACGATCAAAATGCGTTCGCCAAAATCCGGGTGGCCCAGAAACCAGTGAATCGACACGCGCCACGAAACCATCAACGCGAGCGCGAGTGGCAATGCGATCAGCGAAATACCGCGACCAAACATCAATCCCCGATATGCGTAGAAGGACAAGGCCAGCGCGATCCATGCGAGTCCAAGCGCCTGGACCAACCGGAGCACCAGCTCGCGCCGATCGTGCATCACCAGAAAGTCGTACAAGTCGAACAAGTAGAAGGCCGCGAGACAGAAGAACGTTGCGACTGCGGCTTTCATGTATCCATGCTTGGCAATCAGCTCTTCCGGTGCGTCTACCACGCCCACGCGCAGATAGACGGCAGAGATGATCGCGCCGTAAACCAAAGCTGCCTCGGCGAGAATCAGCAGGATCGTGCGCCCGTTGAGCCGTAGAACTCTCAATTGACGGTTGCAACCTCCTTATCGGTAACGGCGCTCATTTCAGTGACTTTTCTTTCGCGGTTGTAGTAGCGGTGCTGATAGTAATAAGAAGTTGCATCGGGCTGTTCTTCAGTGCGATTCAATACCACACCGAGCAACCGCTCGCGAGGCATCTGATCGAGCAGCTTGTCGACCGTTGAATAGCGAGTCTTGCCGGCGCGCACCACGAGCAGACCTCCATCGGCGCGCGACATCAAAACATTCGCGTCGGTGAAAATTCCCAGTGGTGGCGCATCAATGATGATGTAGTCAAACATACGACGCACGTCAGTCAGCAGTCGCGCGTAGGTTGGACCAGACAGCAACTCGGCAACGTCATCTCGCGGCTGCCCGCCGGGCAGCAAGTGCAATCCGGAAGGTTCGAGCCGCACGATTGCATCTTCGAGACTCACTTGACCGCCGAGCACTTCCGACAATCCATTCTGAGCATCGATGCCGAGATAGTCGGTGGCGCAAGGACGGCGCAAATCGCTGTCGATAACGAGCGCGCGCACGCCTTCAGTTTGGGCCAGGAGCCATGCGAGATTGAGCGCCGTGAGCGTTTTGCCTTCGGCGATACCTGCGCTGGTGATGACAATCGCGCGCATCTTCATGCGTTCGCCGGCCTCGAGAACTTTTGTTCGCAGATTGCGAAACTGCTCGGTGTAAGCCGAGCGAGGCTGGCTGATGGCAACCAGATGAGGCTCGACGCGCGCGGGAGAAACGTCGTAAGTGACGAATCCTCCTGCGCGCGCCGCACCGGCAGCGTCCAAGGTTGCCCCAGCATCACGCGAAGCTATTCCGCCGGGGAGTGCCGACCCGTCGGGTACATCCGCAGTGTGCGCAGTGGACGCTGAACTTCGCACCGTATTTGCGGGAACAGACATGATTGAGGAATGGGCCAACAACTCTTCCTCGATCTGTTGCGCGGAAGGCAGCGCCGAAACTTTCGGGCTTTCTTCACGGTGCTCTGATTTCTTGGTCGCCTTTTCAGCGCTACCGTTGTCGGTGGCGCTGTGCTTTCTCATGGCATCAAAAACTCTTCCCATCTAGTATCACCTCACTGATCTCTCTGTGTCTCTGCTTCTCTGTGGTCATTGTGGAATCAACCACAGAGACACGGAGACACAGAGAAGAAAATGGTGCTATTCCGTCTCAGTCTTACCTGCGTTCCATAACTCCGCTCGTCCCGCAGATGAAAAGATTCTCGCTGGAGCCTCGCGCTCTTCTCCGGTCTGTCCTCGTCCGCGATCCGAGCGAGGCAACATGTCAAACGTGTCTGCCACTTCTTCGATAATGGCCCGGCCGATCGTTGAATCACCGGCCGCATAACCTGCAAGTAGGGCGTTATCGCAGAGGTTGTTAATGTTTCGCGGAATTCCGTCGGAACAACGGAAGATGTAATCGACGGATTCCGGCGAGAAGATGTCGGTGCGCTCCGCGCCCGCCACCAGCAAACGCGATGTGATGTAACGGTCAGTTTCTTCGACGTTTGGCAATGGCTTGATGACGCAGCGCAACGCAATGCGTTGTTTCAATTGACGCAGATCCGGATTGTTCAAAACCTCTCGCAATTCCGGCTGCCCAGTCAGCACGATTTGCAACTGCTTCGCCGTGTCAGACTCAAAATTCGAAAGCAGACGAATCTCTTCGAGCACGTGCGGAGACAAGCCCTGCGCTTCGTCGACGATTAGCACTGTGCGCAGTCCACGCGAGTGACGCGACTCCAAAGCACGGCCCAGTTCGAGCAGTAACTCCGATTTGGTTTCCCACTTCTGCACGTCGAGCAAAGTTGCGACATGCTGATAAAACTCCGGCACTGAAAGACGCGGATTAAAGATGTAAGCGACGAGCACTGTTCGATCGAGGCGCTGCATCATCCAGCGCAGGATCGTGGTCTTGCCAGTACCCACTTCGCCCGTCACCACCACCAGTCCCTTGCCGCTCTCAATGCCGTAGTGAAGATTGGCCATCACTTCCGTATGCGACGGAGTGAAGTAGATAAAACGCGGGTCGGGAGTCAGCGCGAATGGCAACTCTTTCAGACCGTAAAACTCTGCGTACACTCTTTTGGACCTCCAGTCTTGACTACCAGTTTCTTACCCGCGACCTGACGATTGCATCAGGAACTCGAAAACGTGCGTGAGCTTCAGCGCCAGCGCGAGCGCCGGAATGCTGATGACGGTTGCGACCACACCAGCAGCCAGTAACAACTTGCGACGGCGCGGCACCAAACGCGCTTCCTGCGGCGACAACAACTCAGGCACAGCCAGCAGCACCGGCAAACCGGTGTAGTGTCGGGCGTCTTCCGAGTTTTGAATGGTCAGCAGGCGCGGTCCTTCAAACAGACCGACCAGCAAGAATCCCAACCCGAGTCCGGCTCCGAGTCCGAGCGTGGATAACATCAAACGTTTCGGAGCAACTGGCGCGGACGGCAAGTTGGCAGGGTCAATTACCTCGATTCCCTCGCCTTGTTGTTCTCTGACTGCGTCAGCACCCAACGCTACCTTCTGTTGTTGGGCCAGCAGATCATCCAGGGCGGTCTTCTTCATTTGATAGTCGCGCTCGATTGCGCCCAGTTCGACTTCAACGCCGGGAACCTTGTTGATGCGTTCGACGATCGAGCCGATCTGCTTCTCGTTGTCCGCAAGTAGTTGTTGCTGGCGTTTGATTTCGCCGTCGATCTGCTTGAGATCACTTTGGGCAGCGCCGATTGTCAGATTCGGAAGCTTTTGCAGTCTTTCCTGCTTCGCTTTGATCTTTTCTTTCCATTCGGCAATCATCTGGTCCATCTGATCCTGGATCTGCTTCACCTCTTGCTGTTTTGCGACGACATCCGGATGTTTCGGCGTGTACTGCTGTTGCAGCGTGCTCAATTCTCCTTCCAGCGCGGCCTTACGCGTGATCAAATTAGACCAGGCCATGGTGGTCTTTGGATCGGTCAAGTTCTCGGCTGCATCTTCGATTACTTGCACGTTCTGATTTTGAAGTAAGGCCAACTGACTCGCAGTCGCAGCCCGGCGATCCTGTAAACGGCCAACTTCCGAGATCAGCGCTTTTTGCTCTTCGCGCAAACCCGACAATTGATTGAACAAACCCTCCGCTTCTGAGGGCAGATTGCCGACGTGTTGCGACTTGAAGTCCAGTAGCCGCTTATCAAGATCTGACAACTCAGCTCTTGCCTGGCTCACTTGATTGTCCATGAACGTACGGGCGGCGGTGGTTGAGGCCACGGTGTTGTTGGTTTGCACGTAAGTGTATTTAGACGCCAGTTCAGTCGTGATCGACTGCGCAAGTTTCGGATCGCGATATCTGTAACTGATGTTGAAGCCATTGGTAATGTCGTTGCGGCTGGTGTTTACATCCACGCGGATATCTTTCCGCATCAGGTCAATGACACGTTCCATCGGCTCGCCTCGAAATCGCTCTGATCTATAGAGGTCATACTTCTCTACGAGCGGCTCGAGCGAGCTGCGACTGGTCACGACCTGCGCGATGCCGGTCAACTGGCGCGTGATGATGTCTTCACTCATCGTCGGCACCACCGAAGTCGGCAACGTCGAGGGTTTGACAACAATGAGTGTCGTCGACTCATAGACGTCGGGAAGCCTGTAGACAACCCAAGCAACGGCAGTGAAGATGGCGACTGCCGGCAGGATGATGAGCCATTTACGCCGCTGCAAAATCTTTAAGTATTCACTGGGTTTTCTTTGTCTAAAATCAACGCTCATAACGCACTCCTAGTTTGTTTAAGTGATCCACGGCTCACAACGAAGCCAACGCTTTCTTCGCGTCTTCGAGATCCGGAAGGGGAGATTTTTCAGCGAGCCGGATCGCGGTTTCGAGTTCGCGACGCGACTCTTCCTTATCGCCTTTTTCTTTTAACGCCATTCCGAGATGGTAGTGATAGGTGGAGCTCGGAGACACGTTTGCTGCACGCGCCTGAGCTTCATTTAGCGTGACCGCTTTACGAAGTTGATCGACCGCCGCGGCATAAAGGTTCTTCTTGTAATAGACCCAACCGAGCGTATCCAGAAAGCCGGCGACAGTCGGGGTCTGCTGCACCGCGCTCTGCGCCAACCTTACAGCTTCGTCCAGATTGCCCTTGCCAGTCTCGGCATACAACCACGCCAGATTGTTTGCCGCAATGACCGCGTTCGGGTCCTTTTCCAGAGCTTTGCGATAGTTCTCAATGGCTCCGTCGTAATTCTTGCGTTGATATTCGAGTATTCCGATCAACGTGTAAGGCACAGAATTTTCAGGACGCAAAGCAATGATCTTCTGATACTGCGCGATCGCGCGATCTTGCTGGTTTGAGTTGAGGTACAACGTAGCGAGTGCTGAATAGGCCAGCAGGTAATTCGGATCCAACTGGAGCGCTCGGCTTAACTCCGCTTCAATACTCTGAGCATTGCGCTCGTAGCCATAGACCTGGGCTTTCAAGTAATGCAAAGAAGCGAGATTAGGATAGGCATTCAGGGCCTGATCGATAATGGCGTGGGCCTTACCGAGATCCTGTTTCGCGTAGAGCGTGATCAGGCCGTTGAGCGCGTCGAAGTTGGTTGCATCGACTTTTAGCGCTCCTTCAAAAGAAGCGATTGCATCCTCAGGCTTGTTTTCAGCCAGCGAGACGAGCGCAAGACTGTTGTAGACCACCGGATCGTAAGGACCAATCTGCTTGGCCGTCTCAAAATCCTGGCGCGCTGCGTCGAAGTTTTTTAACTGAAGCTGTGCGCCACCGCGTGAAAGGTAAGTCCGCTCACGGATCTGTGCGAGTAACTGTGATGAGTTCTCACGATCGGGTGCAGTTTTGTCTAAACGCGCCAGCAGATCGTTGGCCAGTGGTATGGCGCCTTTGTAGTCACCGCTGGCCACGGTAATTTGAAGCTGCATCAACTTGGCCGGCAGATAGTCGGGATAATTCTTCTCGAAGTCGCCGGCGAATGCGCGAGCCTGGTCTATCTGGCCAAGACTGAAATTTACCTGGGCCATCAAATAAAGACCCATACGCGAGTTTGGCTCCTGGCGCAGCACTTCTTTCAGATCTTCAACCGCACTCTTCAATCCCGCAAGCTGGTTGTTTTGCGCGTTCATACGAGCACGCAGCAAGAGTGCTTGCCGGTCGTGCGAGTCTTTTTTGAACGCCTCGTCGAGCTGAGCGTTGGCGCCTTGTGTGTCACCGCGTGTGATTAGAATCTCCGCGAGGCGATAACGGCCCTGGAGATAATCCGGCGACTTGGAAAGAATGTCCTTGTATATCCGGACGGCATCGTCACCGCGATTGATCGCCGAATAGAAATCGGCCAGCACTGCCTGGCTTTCGGGCTTGTCTGGTTCGAGCTCGGCCAGTGCTTTGTACGCTTCTTCTGCTTTATCAAAGCGTCTGCTGACGAGGTAATAGCTGGCAAGCACAAAGCGAGCATTGCGATCCTTTGGTCCAACTTCGACAGCCTTGCGCAACTCGGCTTCCGCCTCTGTCAGTCGATTCGATTGTGTCAGGAACTTGCCGTATTCGACGTGGACCAGTGGTGATTGATCGTTTACTGAGATTGCCCTCTTGTAGAGTTCTTCAGCTTTGTCGCGGTCATTGGTGACGACGTAGAACTTCGCCATGCTCAGATACGATTCAACTCTCTTCGGATCCAATTCGATGGCATGGTTCAGCTCGGCAAACGCTTTGTCCTTTTCGCTCTGCGCGAACAAAACGCTGCCCATCAAAATGTGGCCTTCAATGTTATTGGGATCCTTAGCGAGAACCTCTTTTGCGAGCCGTTCCGATTCGCCAATGACCTCGGCCCGGCCATGACTGCCCTCGAGATAGTAATTACCGAGCTTGATCCGTGCGTCGAGATTCTCTTTGTCGAACGAGACGGTCTTGCGCAGTTCGTCGAGCATTTCGGGATAACGCTCGAGTCCTTCAAAGGCACGCGCTAAACCCCAGTGCGCTGCGGCGAGTTTGTCGTCGATTTGCAACGCACCACGAAACTCGAGTGAGGCTTCCTGAAACTTTGAATCTTTCAGGTAAGCTTCACCTTTCGTCAGATGTTCGGCTTTGGTCTTGTCAGGATTGGTGCAGCCGGCCAGAGAAATTAATGCTGCGAGAAAAAGGCAGAAAATGGTTGTTCGATAGATGTGTGCGCGGCACTCGCGTTTCATTTAATTAGCTCCCGTTATCGCTGCCTGAAGAAACTGGGCAGCGTTAATTCTGTTTTGGATCGTCAGGGGTCGCCGACGGGCAATTGCCGGGAGTCCCGTAAATCCAAGACAACTCTCAAAAAAGTCTAATTACGCACGGTTTCCGAAACTATACGTTCTCTCAAACAAAAAAGCTGTACTCTAAGGTACGAACTGCGGTAATGCCGCTGAAGCAACCGACGCGAATTCGATAGCCGTTCGCTCAGCCTTTGCCTCGGAATTCCCAATCGGCACCGTCACCCGCACCAACGCGCCATCGGATCGTCGCAAGCGAACGCTGTCAAACACAGTGTAGATTTTGCCCCAATATTCGCTGGCGACGTTTCGACCTCTTCCCTGATACCAGTAGATCATCATGCTTCTGTAGCTGCCGGTTTGAATCACGTATTTGTTGGCTACAAAGCTGGTCCCATCGGGTAATGCTATCGTTGCTTTGCCTGGCTCACTCAACGTCCAACCCGATCCGGGGAGACAGTTCAAAGGACTGTGGTAAGTCGCACCGTTGCGTTGTGTTGCGTAATAACCTACGTAAAGATTGGCAACCTGGCCGTCAGGATTGCGGAAGTCGCGCTGCAGATAATCGCTGGCGCGCAAAACCTTCATCGTTTCGTCGTCTATTGTTTTATCAGCTCCGGTTTGTTGCCAGGCGCCGATACTTTGTGGAAAGTCCTTTAGAGCTTTCCGTTCGACATGGGCCTCGCCTAAATAGGACCAGGCATTGACAAGAATCCCGATCACGAGGATCAGGATCAGCACGACGCCGAAACGCAATGAAGATTTCATAGCTCTGAGCCTTCGGCAGAGATCACTGGACTGATTGCAACAGCAGTGTCAGGTTCGGGCAATTTCCCTTCAATTGAATGATGACCTGATTTCTCGCCATCAGCCGGAGCCGGCTTAAAGCGATCAAGAATCATGCCAATACCGAACAAAAGTATAAAAGCGACGATATATATGGCCCATCCTGAAAAAGAGTGGAAGAAACCGTCGGCGACGGCTGTTCCATAATGATGCGCCAGCACGCCGGTACCGCTCACTCTGAATGCATTAGTCAAAATGGCAATAGGCACAGCCGAGACGATAAGGATGAGCGCTCGCCAGAACCAGTAGTCCTTCAACCAGCCAAAACGTTTTCCGGAAGTCGGAGAATTGTTTGATGGAGTGTGGCTGAAGTAGGCGAAGACTACCGCCAGAGTTACCAGAGTCATCAATGAGCGGATGCCGCTGCAAGCCTCGACTACTTCGAGTTTCTTAGTATCAAAAGAGTTCAGCGGTTTGAGTTCGATGATATTCCCCTCGCGCAGTACTGGGATCCCCAGCAGACTCATGGACCACACGGCGCATCGCGAAGCAAACAACTGCAAGGGAAACGCGATCTTGTTGAAGATAATTGCCGGGATGGGTAACGCCAGAAACAGCAGACTCAACGGCACGAGCAAGAGTCGCAGCAAGCTCCAACCCCAGAAATAGACCGTCAATCCGGCGAGTAACAGGACGAGGGAGAGTCGCTGTGTGTAGAGTTCAGCGCCGGCTACGCCGGCCCAAAGCGCGAACAGGGAAAAAACGATCGCGGCGCCGCCGATGAGCCCAGATGGTCGCGCCTGCACACGTGCAAGCTTGTCTCTGTGGGCCCAAAGGATGTAACCGATAATGAAGGGGATTAAGAGGCCGTGGGAATAGTTCTCGTCGGTCCACCAGTCATGGACCAACTTCGCCAGCACAGTGGCGTAGGCGAATGCGATAGCGAAACCGATGGCAAGACCTTGCCACAGTTTCTTTGCGGCCGGGACACTCATTCTAAATCCCTGATGGTAATTCGCAGGAAAAGGGCAATTTTTCTCGCGAAAACCGTAACTGACCTAAAGAATCTTACCCGGGTTTAAGTAACGCGGGGAGAAGCTTATCTCAAATGGCCCTCGAGTGACAATCACCCAGGCAGGTTTTCGCCCGGATCAAGGAAAGGTTTAAAGGGAGGTAAGTTCCTGAGTGGGCCGGTTCTTATCCACAGATTACGCAGATTGGTCTTTGGTCTTGGGACTTAGGCCTTGGGTCAATCTAAGCCCAAAGTCCGAAGACCAATCCGCGTATGAAATCTTGGCGCACTTCGCTCTCCTGTGGTGTAATGCTTATAAGGCCCACTGGCCTTAAACCCAACAACCGGCGCCCTCGCTATGATGATCTCTCTTGAAGACCGTGAACGCGCAGAAATAGTACGTAGTGCTTGCGAAGCTTCGCAATTCACTTCACCCCTGTTAGTGCCGTCAGAGACGCTTGCTCGTTTCCGAAACCCGCCGGAAAAAACCATCTTCCCATTGGAGTATGCGTTTCATTTACTCGGTGACGTGAATGGGAAAGACGTCCTGGAATACGGATGTGGCGGTGGCTTGTATACAGTTGCACTTGCAGATCGCGGCGCAAAGGTGTTTGCGTTCGATATCTCACCCGAACTGCTGACTCTGGCGAAGAAGCGCCTTGAAGTGAATCAATCCGAAGGAGTGGAACTGCTGCTTGGCTCGGCACACTCTCTACCATTCCAAGACGAGTCAATCGACGTCATCTTTGGGATGGCGATCCTTCATCATCTCGATCTCGAGATCGCATCCAGAGAGCTTCGGCGCGTATTGCGGAAAGGCGGTAGAGCCATATTTAAAGAACCGTTGCGGAACTCAAAGGTATACGCATGGCTCAGGCAGTTCTTTCCCAAGCGCGCTAATGTCTCACCTTTCGAAGGGCCGTTCACTGACGAGCAAATCGAAGAATTCGCACAGCCATACAGATTTCGAGGCAGGACCTTTCAGCTTCCGCTTTCAAGGGTGGCCCACGTCTTACCTTTTTGGAGTCAGGGCGCGGTGAGACTCTGCGCTTATCCCGACGCTTATCTGCTACAGATGTTTCCGTCACTGGCTTACTACGCCACAGTGAAGGTCTTCGAAGTCGTTAAAGAAGACTGAGCTAATTGATGAATACAGTCGGGGCGTTGCTTCGCCGGCCTCCGACAATCAACGTCAACTGAACTGTTCCAGCGCTCTTCAGTTGCTGCGTCAAAATCACTGTCACTTGATCGAGGCCTGGCACTATTCCCTGAGCACCGGCGAATTCCACGGGCAGCGTGAATACTTGTCCGTTGCCCAACCGCGCTTCCACTGAAATCGCCTCGGCAAAATTGGCTCTGATCTGTCCACCAACATTGACGTCGTTACTGCTGTCGCTATTGAAAGCACTACCGCTAATGCCAGTCGCGAAGAAAGTCAGCCGCGTTCGCTTGTCTGAGCCAAAGTACCCGGGACTCTCGACGTCGAAATTTGAAGTCAACAGATTTTGACCATTAGCTGCGGCTGCCGCACCATTCTCATCCTCGCTCGTCGTCATGATCATCGAACCGTTCTGCTCGATGCTGACTAGTCCCTGGCAGATGTAACCGTCCTGCGAAGACACAATTACTTCCGCCATTCCCAATGAGACGTCGGAGGGCATGAAGAACTTGACGGCCCAGGGCGACGCGTAAACCACCGGCACGGCAACGCCATTTATCGTGACGCTCAACCCACCCACTTCGTAGGGTGCAGATCCATTGCTCGGCAATGACGCGTAGAGGGTTTGCGAAGTCATCGGTTGCGGATTTCCACTGCCGGCAATCGAAGCCAGACTGGCTGGAGCAACAGATGAAACCGAAGATAACGAATAACCGGTATCTGCCTCACCAACTGTAATATCTGTTCTGGTCTTGGTCGCACTCGCTTGTGTAGCGGTTGATTGTGTAATGACGCCGTAACGCATCAGGTCTTCCGCGATCGCGAGGTGCGAGATAACTCTCAATAAATCATTTTTAATATTCGGACTCGACGCCGTTCTCATTGCCAGACCAGCGCTCGCTTTGCTGAACAACATAGCAGCCCTGATCTGCACGTCGATGGCCGGCGCCGTTGCGCCGAACGATGCGCTTTCACCCTGAAACTCACCATAGGCTTGAGTGATATCAGCCGTGAGCGCAACGATATCAGACGCTAACGCTACGTTCTCCTGAGTACCGCCATCAGCCGCGCCTGCAAATTCCTGCGTCTGTTGGACGAGGTTGTTCGCCTTTCCTTTGGCCCGGTTGACACTGTTGGGAGAGTTGGTGACGGTAATCGTCACAACTGCTGAAGCAGTGCTCAGCCCACTGTTGTCAGTGGCTTTCGCTGTCAAATTGTAAGTTCCCTTTTGCGGGTTGCTCCACACTACGCTGTACGGGTTGCTCGTATCGGTATCGATCAACGTACCGTTGCGGAAGAACTCGACTTTGGAAATCGAACCGTTGGAATCGCTAGCAGTGGCAGTGAGCGTTATGTTCGTGCCGGCCACGAACGAAGCACCATTGGTGGGAACCGTCAGCGTCACTTGCGGCGCGCCTGGCGCTGGTGTCGGTGTCGGACTCGGCGTCGGTGTAGGCGTTGGTGTCGGAGACGGAGCACTACCGCCGAAGTAAATACCGCTGACGACGGCGGTCTTGGCGCCAATCTTATTAACCACGATCTTGACGCGGCCGCGAATGTCCCAAATTAAGTATTGCCCGCCATTGAACGAAGAGATTGTACGGCTATCGAGCAACGTGTCAGTGGTCCAATCCAGCAGATCCACGCGCTGCGATCGATTGCTGCCGTCCCAATCAAGTCCATAGATGGCCACGCGATGAGTGAACCCATCAGTAAGATTCACGTCGATGGTGAAAAACGAATTCGATTCCCATCTGGCGGCAACGCGGTCACTGCTATTCGTTTTCTGCAACGCCCTCACGTCTGTGGTCGACGCACTCCACGTTGGCGACGAATTGCCCGAGACGCTTACTTGCGCGTAAGCAGGGTATTTAGTGACGTCGTTAACTGTGTTGTAGCCATCACCACCGTAGGTATTTTTCCAGTTACCTTTTGTGGTGGTGTCCACCCGGACGAAGCTGGCACTCGCTACAGGCGAAGGCGCAGGCGTCGGAACCGGCGTTGGCGTGGGGGTTGGAACCGGTGTTGGCGTTGGAGTTGGCGTCGGAGTCGGAGTGGGTGTTGGCGTCGGCGTCGGTGTGGAACTCGGCGTCGGCGATGGAGTTGGCGTCGGACTAGGCATAACGCCAGTCTGAACAGCATTCAGTTGTACAAAATCGACGCCGACGTCTTTACCATCACTCGCCGCATTGTGATAAGGACTCGAAGGAGAAAGAGCATAATTACCACCAGCAAAATCCACGAAGCCGACAGCAGAAACTGCTGAGGGATAAAAGTTACCGGCAGGATTGGCGGTTGCCGATGCACTCACCATTAGGTTTTTGTTGAACATAAATCCAGGCGTGTACTGCGTGAGTGCCGCCGTGCCCTCGTAACCACCGTCTCCAAAAATTCCATACGGATTCTCGATCGTCAGATTGTTCGTGCTTACGTAGCCTAGCGATTGTTCACCGTAGAGCGTGTACGTATTGTATTTTTGGAAACTGGTGTTGTGGTCCAGAGTCACATTGTAGAAACCATTAAGCTGCATGAACGGACCGTTGATGTTGTAAAAGAGATTGTTGCTGACGTAGACATCAGTGCCGCGTACTGAGGTTGAGGCAGGATTGCACTTACCAAACGATGCCGTGACTTCGTTGTCCATGCCGAGCAGGTTCAACGCACCTTCAGCATTTCTCAGAGTGTTATTAGTGAACCTGACATTTTGCACTGTGGACCATGGCGCCGTGCACTCCTGATTGCGTACCGTGAACAGCACCGCTTTCCCGTCCTGTGCATCGGTCCAAATATTTTCCAGCACATTGCCATCGATCACCACGTTGCGCGCTGATTTTAGCTCCAGCAGGTTCTTCACCGTCCAATGCCTTCCTGCATAGGACGGGTCACTGACTTTCCAGCTTAACGGCTTAAAAAGGTAATTGCGGAGAATTTCGATATTCGAAGGTATCAAGTCTGCCGACGCTGAATCAGAACCACCCATCATGATGTTCTCGCCGGCTGCTTCCAGATAATTGTTAATAATGTGAAGAGGTCCTGGACCATTCCAGGCCCCGACAGCCTGCGCCTCGATGCCTTCGGTATGAATCTCCGAAATGTAGGAGTTGCTGACGGTGGTCTCACTACTATTCATAGTCACGCCACGCTGCGTGTTCTGTGTATTAAAGCCATGAATGTAACAACGATCGACTACGAGGTGATGGGGCACCTGGTCCAGTGATGTTTGCGTGTCTCGACCCCCGCCAAAGCGGATCAGATCGTAAATGATCACACTCGCGTCAGCAGTAGAGAACTCAATTCCCTGAAAACGATAATGATGAGATCCGGCAACCGTCTTAACGATCGGCTCAGCAGGGACCACCGATTGGAATTTCGCAAACAGAGCCGACTGCGCGGGACTGACGCGCACACCTTCCGGCAACTCGCTTAAGCGTGAGCTCTGAATGACGATCTCGCCCGTGCCACTCTTCACGGGCAAAACAAGGTTAACTGGGTAAACGGACCCAGCCTGTACGATGATCGTGTCGCCGTATTGTGCCGCGTTGATGGCCGACTGAACGTTTCCGCCGACCGGTACGGTGATTGTGGAAGCTTTTGCCGTTAACGTGGCCGCAATCAGTACCAGAGTAATTGCGACCCATTTATGAATTGAAAAGAATGAAAGCCGCCGTTCCTTACTGCCACCCTCTCCCATAAGCCCCTCTCACTTCGGTATCAGGACCATCTCGCCCGGCGAGACTCCCGAGTTTGCGGACCCGCATCACTGCGGGGGTGCCATTTCGGTGACGTGTAAAGAGCTGCCGTCTCTTTACACTGATATGTTTTGCGTAAGAACTAACTTGATGAAGAACTAGCGGGGCAGCTGACTACTCTCTACTGTGAACTGACGCGATCAGAAGTTCGCGACGCACGAGTTTCGACGCGTAGCGATGGTCGACAAACTGTTTATTGGTTAACGGACGGGAAGATTTCGGAATGGTGATGTCTACGGCGAATGCAAGAGGGTAAAGGTCCGTAGAACAAAGATCGACGAAATCCGCAATGGGATTCCGCACATCCCGATGCCTTCGGCAGCCAGACTGTCTCATCGGTCACATTGACTGATCGGGGAGACTCACGGCTTTGCGTCCCTGCTTCACAACAGGTTTGCCTTTATCGTTGCAATCGAAGTGAAAAGAGCATCTACCTGCACAGGATATTGCGGCAGTAAAACAGTTTTGTCAAGATTTAATTGCTTCAAAAAGAATGGGTAAGGCGGTCAATTTGAGAGACGCGGATGACGCGGATAAAGCGGATAAGAGATAAACGCGGATTGGTACTAACATCTAAGCAAGCTTTGTCCGACTATTTGCGACGGTGCAGTAGGCAATCGATTACCGTGAGATCTTCGCAGATATTAAGGGTGTGCGTGCCGCGTAGATCTTTGCGCCATTGCGGAAGGACCCGAGAGACTTCCTCCTCCACAAATTCAGCCGGAGTCAAACGCAAGATTTTATTGATCCGCATCCCGTAGCCGTAACGTCTGGAGGAGTCCTGGGCCGGACGATATAAGTCGCCGTTCCAGTAAAACAGAGGTCCGGCAGGGCGCGAATTTCTCACATCCGATTTTACTGGGTTCTTTCGATGAGGCTTCCATGGACCAAATGGAGTCTCGCTGTAGTAGATGTGAAGCTCGTCCGAGAACTCAGTGTCGGCGATAGCCACAAACATCCACCACATTCCATCCAGTTCAAAAAGCGTTGCATCCCGGGCTGGGACTCCTTCAAAAAGCACCGTCTCCAGCTTCCATTCGTGCGGAAAAGCTTCACACCGGTAGACTTCGACTGTCCGGTTTGCAGCAGTCTCCGGGATCATGAAATGACGATCCTGCCATTGGAACATAAATGGATACGAGAGGTGATAGTCTCGCTTCAGCACCGGCATAGGTTCACTTGCACCCGACTTGCTCAGCTCGACCACTGAGATATGTGCTTTGTCGTCCTTGTAAACAAACTCTTCGAAGAAGACGAAGTATTTGCCGTCGTGCTTTACGGCAAAAGGATCGGCCCAAAACTTGTCCTTTGGCGGAATTAAATAGTTAAACCGATAGAAGCTGTTGTTCGGATCGTCGACACTTGTTTTGAATCTGTAGGCGAGCGACCATTGGTCGAAAAAGAGTGCGTACCTGACTTTAGCGGCCGCATAGGCCAACGACAATTTACACAGCCTCGGCAAGAGCTGCGTATTGGTCGGCATTTTGTGTAAGCGATTGTAGTAAGGTCGAAACACATTGGGTTCGCTGCAGACTCTGCCATTTTCGTAAAGCTCCCTGAGCTTTTTCATGACAAACGTCGAGGCGCGCCAGTAGAGATTATTTCTGCTGACTTTGACGGAGAACCTATCGCTGGTTCGGGTCCAGGAACGATCGATAACCTGGCCGTTGTCCAAATCTTCTGACAGCACTTGCAACACCGCTCCAAAAATGGGAGATCTGTCCATGACCTCCCAAAAGCCGGGCGGGCCGCCGCGATTCACAA